>NZ_BATI01000008.1 GCF_000467105.1 Aquipseudomonas alcaligenes NBRC 14159 | reverse complement strand
AGTCCCTGCCCATCACCCGCCAGCTGGCTGCCGACTACAAGCGCCTGCTGGACAAAGGCATCCTCGGCAAGCACGCCTTTCTTGAAAGAGAACAGCGGCGCATGGATCAGGAGCGTGAGTTGGCCATTCAGCAGGCCCACGTCGTCGAGCTCCAGGCCGCCAAGCTGGAGGCCGAGCGCCGTCGCCAGGGCGTGATCGCCCAGACCCGCCGCACCATGCTCGACCTACAGCATGAATCGGAACAGCGCAGCGCCGCCCTGCAACAGGAGCTGGCCAAGGCCGAACAGCGCGACCGCCTGACCCGCCTCACTGCCCCGGTGGACGGCACCGTGCAACAGCTGGCCATCCATACCCCTGGCGGCGTGGTTACCGAAGCCCAACCGCTGATGGTCATCGTGCCCAAGGATCAGCCGGTGGAAGTGGAAGCCATGCTGGAGAACAAGGACATCGGCTTTGTGCGCGCGGGCCAGGAAGTCGAGGTCAAGGTCGAGACCTTCACCTTCACCAAGTACGGCGTGGTGCACGGCACCGTGCTGAACATCTCTAACGACGCGATCGAGGACGAGAAGCTGGGGCTGGTTTACAGCACTCGGATTCAGCTGAAGGAAAACAGTATCCAGGTCGGCGAGAGCCGCATTGAACTATCGCCAGGCATGGCAGTGCGTGCGGAAGTGAAGACTGACAAGAGAAAGGTGATTGATTACTTCCTGAGTCCGCTCAGGGAGTACCAGAACGAGAGCCTGAACGAACGCTAGTGGTACCGATGCCAGGGAGAGCGCATCCGGATGAAAGTGCTGTTCATACACCAGAATTTTCCGGGCCAATTTCGCCATATCGCGGCGCACCTGGCCCAGCAACCCGACTACCAGGTCCTGGCCATCGGACGGGACACGGCGCCCGGCCTGCCGGGCGTCAAGCTGCTGCGCTACAAGCCACACCGTACGGCGAGCCCGCAGGCCCACCCCTACGTGCGCTCCTTCGAGGACGCCGTGCTGCATGGCCAGCAGGTGCTGCGCCTGCTGCTGGACATGAAGGCCAAGGGCTACCGGCCTGACGTGATAGTCGCCCATCCGGGTTGGGGCGAGACCCTCTATGCCAAGGACGCCTTCCCCAACGCCCGGCTGATCCACTTCTGCGAGTACTACTACCACGCGCAGGGCGCGGACCTAGGCTTCGACCCCGAGTTTCCGCCAACGGTGGACGACTTCGCGCGCATTCGCAGCCGCAACGCCTTGCACCTGCTCAATCTGGAGAACTGCGACCAGGGCATCACCCCGACGCACTGGCAGCACAGCCTGCATCCGGCGGCATATCGCGACAAGATCCAGGTCATCCACGAGGGCATCGACACCGATCTGCTCGGCCCTGATCCAAACGCCACCCTGACACTGCCCAGCGGGCGGGTGCTCAAGGCCGGCGAGCCGATCATCACCTACGTGGCGCGCAATCTGGAGCCCTATCGGGGCTTTCACACCTTCATGCGTGCGCTACCTCAAGTGCTGAAAGAACACCCGACCTGCCAGGTAGTGATAGTCGGTGGCGACGGGGTGAGCTACGGCAGCAAACCCAAGGATGCGCCGAACTGGCGGACCAAGATGCTGCGCGAGAACCCGGTCGATCTGGAGCGGGTGCACTTCCTTGGCAAGGTGCCTTACGACACCTACCGCAAAGTGCTGCAGGTGTCGGCGGTGCATGTCTATCTGACGTATCCGTTTGTGCTGTCGTGGTCGTTGTTGGAGGCAATGGCGAGTGGGTGCCTGATTGTTGGATCAGATACAGCACCAGTGCGGGAAGTAGTTTCGCATGGCGAGAACGGATTCTTAGTTGATTTCCTATCACCACCAAATATCTCTATAGCAATAGGGCAGCATTTGCGAGAGGTCGTCCTGAGGCGGGCCTATAAAGCGGCGCCAGTGTTGTTAAGCGTCGCCCATTATGGGGTTAGGTCTGGAATTGAGAAATATGAAATTCTGCTAAAAGAGAATAATAGAGCTGATTTTTCATTTTGTATGCGAGGAGAAGCCTGTGAAATATAGGAAGGCCTATTTTGGGGTCGCAGCAATAGCTGTTTTCCTAGCTCTAGCTGCGGCATCCCGGATAATGTTTTTTGATGGTGAACTGCGGAGAAATGAATCAACAAATTTAGCCATATATCGTGTTGATCTTGGGGGTAATAGCTATTGCGTTCCCAAGGCATATTATCGCTGGAGCAACTCATTTAATGAAGGGGAAGGCATTGGCTTGGATTTGAGCCTTGACATTTCTTCACTTGAGGCTTGGTCTTTATATGTAGAAAAAAATGGATTTTCGGAGGGGGGCGAGCGCGAAGTTGGTGTCAAAGTGTTAGATCAGACCTTGGCTTCGCGGCAGAAAAGGTGGTCGCAATTGCTTAAGGCATCACCTAGAGCGACCCTTTCTAATGGATATTATCGTTACGAGGGGGCCGGCAATCCACTTGTAAATCTAGATTATTATTTAATACCTCAAGATAAAGCAGATTTCTCCTGGGTGTTAGGGTGTGTTTCAGGGGCGCGGTGTAGGCTGGAGTCTCAGTTAGATAAAGACATCTTTTACGAACTAAGCTTTGATGAGCGGCATGTGAGCCACCTGGTTGACCTTGAAAGTCGGGTTAAATTTTTTCTAGAAAAACAAATTTGCAATAAATAATGGTGAGGATTGAAATATGGAAGTTTCTTTGACTCAAAATGATGTTGCGCGCCTTTCGCAAATGCTTTCTGAGGGGGACCGAGGTGGCTTTTACTGGGAATATTATAAGCTTACCGGCGAGTACCAAGCTCTCATTCAAGGGCAAATAACAACTTACAGCGGGGCGTGGGGTGGCCTTGCTATGAGTGGTAATTATCTCGCAAAATTGATGAATCAGGAGAGTTACGAGCTCACGCTGGATAAGTTTAGCGCTGACATTATTGCGGGAACTTTGAGCGCTATTGTAGGGGACTTGGCTACTTCCAGCTTGGGGGGAGATGGAGTTCTCACTAAGACGCAAATGCAACGTGCGGACTATGAGACTTGGGCATCAAAAGGGCTGGGAGAGCTATTCCCTGGAAATCTGCAGTTTGCCATGTCTGCAGAAGGCTGGTCCTCATATAGAGATATAATATTTACGAGCGGGGCATTTAATGCCTCAAAGCTTGGCTTGATGAGTCTGGACTTTTTTTACTATGACACGGATTACACACCTGAGGAACTAGGTAATCGATTTGATGAGTTTGTTGGTGAGCGATACGAAAAAATTGATCTAACTGGTCATGCTGATTCAGATGGTCGCTTTCTGCGAGTTATAGATAGGCTGACTGGCCATACAGTTTTCATGCAGGATACCAACCCTCCAATTCCGTTTAATCAATGGTTAGCCACTGAGGTACCTGGGATACCACTGGCAAGAATTCCATCTCCTGTAGGTATTACATGGGAGGAGGAAGACTATAGGTCGGCATTGGATCCTGATTCGAAAGCGTATGTTGCTAGAGAGTCTCTAAAAGCATATCTGCAGTCAGATCAGCCGCCTGGGACAAGTTTTATACCTAATCAGGTTCCGCCAAATGTGTTCTTCGAGCATGAGTTAAATAACGGCGACTTCATAGACACTAAAGAACTGTGGCACCAAGAGATAATGAACAAGATCCAGGCTTTGGATTCAGGAGGCGTTCTTGATATTTTAAAGCGTGAGTTTTTGGTGAGTTTGTACTCAAATGATCCTGGAACTAAAGGGGTTGAGAGTTTTCTTCAATATGTAGAAGGGCTGTTCCTTAAACGTGATCGCTCGCCGGTGGGAAGTGTAGATGAATATGCCTCTAGGTCGTTGGCAGTTGTAAGGCACTTGGAGGGTATGGCCAATGTTGGCCAGATTGCTCGATTTGTAGACTTGACAACGTACTCCCCGTCAGAACTCACAGAGCTTGCCACTGCTAGTGGCGCGGATAGTCTTGCTTATAGATACGCTCTAGTTGAACTATCCCCACTAGCCCTCGTTGGGAATAGCGCAATCTACGCTGGGCATGCGAATCTGGAGTTGGATCTATTAAGTGAAAGCTGGCTGTCTGATCGCGCTGTAATGTTGAAGGCCTTAATCGATGTGGGGTTCGGCGATGTAGCACCGCAGACTCCATTTGCTTTCGATGATAAACACACGGGCCGGCGGACCGTAACCAGCCCTGAGAGTTGGTCAACTGATAACGGAGCAATAATTTTTGGCAGTTTAACTAAGGCCAACTCAGGCGACAATTCGCTGGATGGCTCCATTAAAAGTGACCGCATTTATGGTGGGAAAGAAGGTGATTTAATTAATGCGGGTGACTTAAATGACAGCCTTTATGGCATGGGTGGGAACGACACCCTGAAAGGAGACGACGGCGGTGACTATCTTGAGGGTGGTAAAGGTAGCGATCAGCTGTTTGGAGGAAAAGGAGCTGATCATCTTGCAGGGGGCGAAGGGGATGATCGATATGAATTTAGTAGCGGGGATGGTTTTGATCGCATCTCAGATGAAGATAATTTAGGGGTAATTTATATAAATGGACAGCCTTGTCCGGTAGGGAAGCGGACAACTCCGGAAGGTAATGTCTGGGTAAGTGAGTCGAAAGAAATAAGCTTCACGCTCCAAGATAATGGTGGAGGAAGCAAAAATCTCGTTATTGCTTATGGCGAAACGGATTACATTGTAATTGAAGGCTATGTTAGTGGCTCTTTTGGCATATCTCTAGAGGGCTATTCTGGAGAGGAAGATCCTGAAACTGAAATTCCGGAAACGCCTAGTCTAAATGTAATAAATGGTGATAGGAAACCGGTTGATCAGGATCCAGAGACTCCTGGAATTCAAGTTAGCAGGGATCAATGGGGCAATATTATTGTAGAGCCCAATGTCATCGAATCTGATCGAATAGATTATCTTCACGATACCGATGGCAGTGATGAGATATTTGGGCATGGCGGTGGTGATCAGCTAATGAGCTCTCATGGTGGGCATGACCGGCTTGTAGGTGGAGCCGGGGACGACCACTTATGGGGGGGCTCTGGTAACGACACACTTGATGGTGGCATTGGTAGAGACACGTTAACTGGTGATGGAGGAAATGATTGGCTAGATGGGGGGGACGATGATGATTATCTATATGGCGATGAAGGCAAGGACACTCTATTGGGAGGGGCGGGCCTAGATAGAATAGCTGCAGGTTCTACAGGTTCTCTCCTAATAGGTGGTGATGACTCAGATAGGCTCATAGGCCTAGGTGGTAATGATCATATATATGCTGCTGAATACATTAGTAGAGAGGGGCTGACCGGAACAAATTCTCAAACTAACAGTGGATCAGGTCGAGGAGATGCTTTATCCGGTGGCGCAGGCAAAGACATTGCTGTAGGTGCCGAGCAGAAAGACATACTACTTGGCGGCAGCGGAGAGGACCAAATATTCGGAGCCGCTGGGGATGATGTTATATATGGCGACTCTCAAATAGTTTGGAGTGCTACTGACTGGAGCGTAACACGCCGCATAGAGCGCGAAACGCACAGCACAGGCTTAGAGGTTAATAATTACATTGTTGATCTCGTATCAATGGGGATCTCCATCATGGAGAGCACTAACGATGATGATCATATCTATGGCGGCTTTGGGGAGGATTGGATATTTGGTGAACATGGCCAGGATTATATAAATAGCGGGGCAGATAATGATGTGGCTTTCGGAGGTCGAGGTAGTGATGTACTCCTAGGTGAGGCGGGGGATGACGTTCTCGCTGGCGATAATGGTATTAACCCATCAGGCCAAGATGGCTCCGACTATCTGTCCGGTGGTTCTGGGAATGATACTTTGTCTGGTGATGGAGGGGCTGATGCTCTTTACGGCGGAGCTGATAACGATCAGCTTTCCGGTGATAACTCTGCCATAGATTCCAGCCTTCATGGTGATGATTACCTAAACGGAGAGGATGGTAATGACAGCATGTGGGGAGATGGCGGCAATGACTCGCTATATGGTGGGAGCGGCAATGATCAGGTTGTGGGGGACAATGGAATTCTAGCTGGAGAATTCCATGGCCAAGATCTGCTTGATGGTGGGCAAGGTGATGACAGCTTATTTGGTGCTGGAGGCAACGACATCATTTATGGTGCGGCTGGAAACGATCAGCTATCAGGTGATTTGAATTCTTTGGACGCTGCCCATCATGGTGACGATTTCTTAGATGGTGGCGTGGGTAATGATTCATTGTTTGGTGACGGTGGAGATGATGCGCTCTATGGTGCAGAGGGTAATGACGTACTTATTGGTGATGGAAGTGGCATATCAGCACTAGCACAAGGAGACGATTCTCTTTTTGGGGGCACGGGAGATGATTCGTTAATTGGTGGTGGGGGAGATGATTTTATAAATGGCGGTTCGGGGATGGATTATGTCTCCGGCGGGGAAGGAAATGACACATACTTCTTTGGCTTGGGCGACAGTCAGCAGATTGCAACAGGCTACTCCGAGTCTATTCAAGATAGGCAGGGACAAAATATTCTCGAATTCGGAGCAGGAATAAGCTCCGAGAGCCTAATTATACAGAATATTGGCGGCGCAATTAGTATCAAGTACAGCAGCAATGATTCTTTTATTCTTGTTGATGGGTTTGGCGGCATCAAGACGGTTAAGTTTTCTAATGGCCAAGCTTTTAGCCTAGAGTATTTGTATGGCCGGAACTCCCATGATCAAGTAGATGTGACAACAATAGAAAGTGGCACGAGGCTGAATGGCAGCGCCATGGGCAATCAGTTGACTGCTACTGGAGGGAGTTCGGTGTTTGGAGGTGGGCGTGGCGATGACACGCTTACGGGCGCCGGGGGCGGGAATATCTATCTGTATGAGCGAGGCGGTGGTGCAGATCATATCTATGATACTACTGGACATATTTCACCAGAAGGCACTCCTCTACATAATCGCATTGTCTTCGGCGAGGGCATAGCGGTACAAGATGTCAGTATTTTCCCTGAGGGGGAGGGGGCTTTAGTAGTTCATATTGATGGTGCTTTTTCGGGTCGACTTATTCTCCATAATTTCAATTTAGATGATGTGGTAAGTAGTGTTTCTGTTGGGTATTTGGAGTTCAGTGACGGCACTATCTTGAGCACATCTGAACTATTGAGTAATGGTTTTTCTCTCATGGGAGATACATGGGGGGACCGATTGCTCGGTGGAAATTTGTCCGATCAACTATCAGGGTTATCGGGAAACGACACTCTTACAGCCGGTGGCGGCGACGACACATTGGATGGTGGCACCGGGGACGACTTGTTAGAGGGTGGCAACGGTGCTGATATTTATCTCTACGCCAGTGGGCAGGGCAACGACATTCTTTTCGAGACTGCCGATGGCAGTACTAACACCTTACGCTTTTCCCCCGGTCTAGATCCTTCCGATGTGGAGCTTGTCGCCGACTCTTCACAAAATTTGCTGATCAACATCAGTACCGGACACACCTTAGTGTTAGCCAACTGGCTAGCCTCTGGGGTGGCTCTGATACAGCGTATCGAATTCGCTGACGGTACAGTCTGGACCGATAACTGGATACGGCAGAACTTACGGGTGCAGATCGGCACTGAGGTTAACGATGTATTGGGGGCCCTGCCCGATCAGGGAGGGATGCTGTACGGCCTCGCTGGTAATGACACGCTTAATGGTAATACAGGCGCCGATCTTCTGGTGGGTGGTAAGGGTAATGATCAGTTAAACGGTGGTGCCGGTGATGACCATTACTCGATTGCGGATGGTGATAGTGCGGACATCATTTCTGACACTGCCGGTGTTGATGCAATTATCTATGCGGATAGCATCAGTTCTGGCGACATTACGATCCATCATGTGGGCAATGACCTAGTACTCGCTCATGCCAATGGCATTGATCGGATCTCAGTCAAAAACTGGTATAGCTATACCGATGGGCGAAGCTGGGTCGAAGAGGTTCGCTTTGCCAATGGTGCAGTTTGGAATGCTAACCAATTGACCCTTTGGGGCCTAGCTCAACAAGGTACTGGCATCGACGACATATTAGGCGGTGTTGCACTTTTTGCAGACACAATTTCGGGTGGCGGCGGAAATGATCAGCTTTCAGGACTAGGTGGTGATGACATCCTGAATGGTGATCAAGGCAACGACACTCTAGAAGGGGGGGATGGCAAAGATCAGCTCTTTGGTGGCGCAGGCGATGATTTCATCGATGCTGGTGCTGGAGACGATGTGATTTACGGTGGTGATGGCAATGACTACATCCTAACCCGGGGTGGGCTGGATGTAGTTTACGGTGGCGATGGGAACGACGTGGTGAAGGCTCAAGGGGCAGCCACTATCACAGCCGGGAAGGGTGAAGACACCGTCAGCGGCAGCAACGTGCAGCTCACTATCAGGTACGCCGAAGGAGATGGTGGCGATACTTACTACGACTTTGCGAATATTGAGTTCATAGATATGCTCCAGCGCGATTTTAATTATCTGCGCTCAGGCAATCATTTGAACATGGTGAACATAAATAATTACGGAGATCGTATCTGGCAAGAAAATTTCTTTTTGGCCGGTGCTGCGGGAAGTAAGGCTACTTACTTCGGCCTGAAGTTTTCTGATGGAACTCAAATTAATGACATCGCAGCAGGTCAGCTCAATGGGGTACTCCTAGATGCGCGCAAAATTGTAAATGACAGTGAGTGGATCAGTGTTCGCTATAATAGTACTAACTATAGCCCTAATGCAGACACTTATGGTCAATACACACGCCTGGTTGGAGGTGGATTCTTCTTGGGGGACAGTAAGGTCGGCAACGACATTCTGATTGGCTCCAACATGGCGGACACTTTCGTGGTGCGTGAGGGCAGCGACGTGGTCTATGGCCTAGAAGGAAACGACTCGATCACACTCTACGGAGGGAACGACACCGTGGCCGGTGGTCGTGGAGACGACTCCATTGATATACGTGCTGGCGGCACCATAACCGTACTTTATTCGTCTGGCGATGGCCGCGACAGCTTTCGCTATAACGGGACCCCGGGTGCATCCGCCGATATTTTGATCGAGGGCTACTCGTTAAGCTCGCTCACGTACAGCCGCTTGAACACGGATGCTTATCTGAACTTCTCCGGTTCGGACGGTATCGTACTCAAGGACTTCATCGACCTGTATAGCGGTGGCTTCAATACAGCATTCGCTAACACTTACATCCAAGTTCCCGGTGGGGAGACACTGACTGCGCAACAAATCCTAGACGCAGTGAAACTGAACGAAGCGCCACCGCAAGCAATGCTGGACACCGTATCGACAGTGGAAGGCCGGCCGCTGAGCATTGCTGCCAATGACCTGAAACTGAACGACTGGGACCCGGAAACCTCGTGGACTGACAATCTGCAGGTGACCGCCGTGGGTGGTGCGCTGCACGGTCAGGTAGCGTATGACGTCAACACAGGGGTGATCACCTTTATACCCGATGCAGGGTTCACCGGCATCGCTTCGTTCACCTATACGCTCTCGGATCGGATCAAAACTTCTGAGGGGCTGGTGAATGTCAGAGTCAACAAGAACTATGAAGTTGTCGAAGGTTCTTCCCTGGCCCTCTCGACTTCTCAGCTCCTGACTGAAGACGTGGATCCCAGCAACGATAGCCACCAAATTGTTGGTGTTGGTGACGCCTCAACCGGCAGTATCGAGTTTAACGCCCAAACTGGGCAAATCACCTTCGTGCCTAGTGCGGGATTCCGGGGGCAAGCCTGGTTTGAGTATGACGTCTCCGACGGGATGAACACCCGTCGCGAGAAAGCCTACGTGCTGGTAGGCGCGTTGCAGAATCTGACCGTGAACGGCACCAGCGGTGCAGATACGCTCGAAGGCAGCTTCGGCAACGACACCCTCAGCGGCTCGGGCGGCAATGACATCCTACTGGGGAGCAAAGGCAACGACCGCCTCAATGGCGGCACCGGTGCAGACACCCTTTCCGGCGGCTTGGGTAATGATACCTATGTGGTAGATAACGCAGGCGATGTAATCAACGAGAGCTTGGATAGTGGGGTAGACACAGTCGAAAGCAGCATTTCCCTGACCCTCGCCACTCACGTCGAAAATTTGCTGCTCACCGGAAGTAGCGCCCTCAACGGCACCGGCAATGCGCTGGACAATGTGCTTACCGGCAATACCGGTGTGAACACTCTGGTCGGCGGTGCTGGCAATGATCGGCTGGACGGTAAGGGCGGCGTCGACAAGTATCAGGGTGGTACGGGTAACGATACCTATGTCGTGGACAATGCCAGTGAGACGGTGACCGAGAACGCCAACGAAGGGATCGACACTGTGGAGTCCAGTGTCACCCTGACCCTGGGCAACAACGTCGAGAACCTGACGTTACTCGGTACCAGTGCCCTCAACGGCGCCGGTAATGCACTGGACAACGTGCTTACGGGCAACAGCGCGGTGAACACGCTGGTCGGCGGCGCCGGCAACGACCGGCTGGATGGCAAGGGGGGCATCGACAAGTACCAAGGCGGTACCGGTAACGACACCTATGTGGTGGACGGCGCTACCGAGACGGTGACCGAGAACGCCAACGAAGGGATCGATACGGTGGAGTCCAGCGTCACCCTAACCCTGGGCAATAACGTCGAGAACTTGACCCTCACTGGCAGCGCGGCTCTCAACGGCACCGGCAACACGCTGAACAACATCCTGATCGGAAACAGCGGTGCCAACAGTCTGAGTGGTGCAGCGGGTAACGACACCCTAGATGGCCAAGGCGGCGCGGATACTCTGACCGGTGGGACAGGCAACGACGCCTATGTACTGGGTCGCGGGTATGGCGCTGATACGGCTGTGGAGAATGATGCAACTGCCGGGAATGCCGACCTAGCGCAGTTCTTGGGAGGTATCGCTACTGACCAACTCTGGTTCCGCAAGCTGTCGAACAACCTTGAAGTGAGCATCATTGGGACTTCTGACAAGCTAACGGTCAAGGACTGGTATCTAGGCAATGCTTATCACGTCGAGCAGTTCAAGACCGCCGATGGTAAGACCTTGCTAGATAGCCAGGTACAAAATTTGGTCAATGCGATGGCTGCGTTTGCTCCGCCCGCTGCAGGGCAGACTTCGCTGCCAGAAAACTACCAGGCGTCACTGGCGTCGGTGATTGCGGCCAACTGGCAGTAACTTTCGGAGCATTGAACTCAGGCCTTCTTCCAATAGGCCTGAGTTTTTAGCACTGATCTCCGATCATCTAGCCTCAATGTTGAGCGGCTGCTTCTGGCCGGTAGCAGCCCATCGTCACCGGCTGAAATCGGCCAAAAGCAGGCAATCAGTGGCATCTACGGAGCTAGGTACTATTCAGACGTCTTCATGACGTGATCCTTGCGAAGATAGATGGCAAACTGCCTTCTAGGCAGCCTAGCCTCTTGCACAGGAGCTGTGCTGATAACCATGAATACAGTCAGAATCACCACGCCAAGGAGCGGCAATGTCAGAAGCTGAACTATCCAATCTCCTCCCCACGATGAAGGATCTGATTGTTCCGGCGATCATTGGTGCAGCGTTGTGGTTGGCTAGGAAGGTTCTTCCTGTCGTGTCCGACAAGCTCCACAAGGTAGGGAAGAGATGGGTTATAAGTGATCTCAGAAAAATCAGAAGCATCCGTAGATGCCCATTCGCAATTCAGCGCCAAATTGCTAAAGAGGGGGCACTTTTCAATGCCTTCCTCACTATCACTGTCATAATGCTCGGAGCGCTAATGCTGCTTTCGCGCCAAATGGCATTCAAAGAACAGCTCACGTACTTCAGCATCTGCATGACGCCTGTCCTAGTGCTGGAGTGGTGGTGGCTTATCGTTCGCGGCTTTAATGAACAATTACTCCAAGAGTCAAGCAGGGTTGGGCCTGGGTTCAAGCGCATCATTCCAAACCGTGAACAGTCCGCTAGGCGGAGTCAGGCACGTAAGCAACGCCAGGCAGAAATTGCGAAAACAATGTCGATGAAAAAGGCCGAAGTGCGAGTGGTGGCTCGTCGGCTGGCTTGATAGTACCGCTGTACTTGATAAGGAAAGCACTGTTAGGCGCACGCAGAAGAACAGAAACAATGTCAAAAAATATTGTCATAAAAATACCAAGCATTCTCGATCTTCAAAGCTCTCTTAAGATGTCAATCGACCTAGCATCGATCTCTGACGTTGAAAACATTGCTGTTGATTTTTCTGGCGTCGGCCATGTTGAACCCTTTGCAATGCTTGTTGCATCAAGCGAAATTCAACGTGCCGTCGCAAGAAATAGACCCGCAAAATTCGAGTGCCGAAACCACGAGAAGATGACCTATGCAGCACACATGGGCTTCTTTAAGGCCTTCGGAATAGATTTTGGTAATAATCCGGGCCAGGCAAAAGGAAGCTCACGCTACCTTCCTCTAACCATTCTCAAATGTGATGAACTCAGGCACCAAGCCCTGACAGAAGGAACAGAAGTCGGAAACATAATCGAGGAAAAGAGCAAGCACCTTGCTAGCATGCTTTGCAATGGAGCATCAGGAGATATCCATGACACACTTTCATACTCTCTTAGAGAGATAATGAGAAATGTAGTGGAGCACAGCGAAGCCAGTCAAATTGGGATATGCGCACAGTACTGGCCTACTCAGCACAAAGTCGAGGTTGCAATAATTGATCGAGGGGTTGGCCTTAGGACAACGCTCTCTCGAAACCCGCACTTAGATGTGAGTAGCGATAAATCCGCAATAAATTATGCACTTATGCCAGCAGTATCTGGTCGGGCATTCAAAGGATCCAGAACACGCCAACGTGGACCATGGGCAAACTCTGGGTTTGGCCTGTACATGACAAGCAGAATTTGTAGGAACGGTGGAAATTTTTTTATTGCTAGCGGCGACACCGGAATGTTACTCACCAAAGCCACAGAGGGTAAGCGTTACTTTTCTTGTTCCTATTCAGCGACAGCGGTTAGGCTTGTGATTAAAACCGACCAAATAATTTCTCTTGCGGAGTCGTTGAAGTCCTACCGCGAGGATGGGTACAAAATTCAGAGCAAGTATCGTGAGATTGTTAACATAAACCCGTCAGCCGCCTCTCTCATGCTGTCCGAAGATTTTGACCTGTCTGTATGGGAGAAAATTATCTCTGCTTTTAGCAAAAAACAGGGCAAGTAATAGACCGAAATGGGGACAGATTTATTTCCCTACTCTAAACGTCCGCTCCTGGCCGGTTGCTGCCTATCGCTACCGGCAGCAATGGGGCAGTCTCTGCCTTCGCGTCTCTGCCGCCCGCTGGTCAAGTCGGATGCAAGCGGGTGGTCAGCATCAATGCAATTGCCTGGTCAGATAAGTGCAATTTCGCATGCTGAAGAGAACTCTGGTTCCAGAGGACATGAGAAGCGGGTCAATAGCCATTTCAAGTACTGCTAATGAGCGTTATGGATTCCCGATACGATAGATTGAGCCCGCGAATAGGACTGCTTAATCAGCATGCATCCAGCCCAACAACGTCAGAACGGGCACAGTGAGGGACTATGGCACGGAAGTGGCTGAAGCAGGAGCGGCGGACAAAGGAAGAGCTTTTCGATGCCTTGGTGCGAAACGCTTTAGGTTTCGTCAATACATCCATCGACCACCTACAGCAAAAACCCAAGAATGCCATTGTCGATATGTACACGGCGATCGAGCTGTTCCTGAAAGCCCGACTGATGAAAGAGCATTGGACACTCATGCTCGCGAAGCCCGAAACCGGTGACCTACAAAACCTTGCCGTGGGAGATTTTCTGTCGGTCTACCTGGATGACGCGCTGAAGCGAATCCAATCGATTCTTGGCGAGAAAATCGACCAGGATGCTTCCGACAACTTCAAGGCCCTTGGCGAGCACCGCAATCAGATCGTCCATTTTGCCCACTCAGGCATGAATAATCCGAGTAAGACACAAGCCGGCGTGATTGTGGAAACGTGGGCATCCTGGCACTACCTCCATGCATTATTGACCGGCCCTTGGGAGGCGGTATTCCAGCCCTACTCAGTGGAACTCCAGGTGCTTAACCAACGCATGATGCGTCAGGGCGACTTCATCAAAGCCCGATTCGAGATCCTCAAGCCTCAGATCGAAATCCAGGAAAAGAAAGGCAACAAGATCGTTCCCTGCGGTCATTGCCACATGTCTGCCGCAATTGTCGGCGAAACCCATTCATGGGGGACCGACTACACCTGCATGGTTTGCGGGGTTGATGACACTGCAGTGGAAGAGTGCAACGCAGAATTACCCTGCCCCGGCTGCAATGCTCCGTTTAAATTCTTTCAAAAGGGTTTGCATGCCTGTCCTGCCTGCGGCCATCAAATCACCACCGACATCCTGATAGACCTCTGCACCAAACAATTTCCCGAGGGCGACGACTGGTGCGAGAAAGGCCACGTCCACATCGCATCCTGCCACAAGTGTCAGCACCCTCAACCCTCGGTATTTTTCATCGAGGGCATGTGGAGTTGCGTATCGTGCTTCGACCGTGGCTGGGGAGCAGTCGCGTGTGAGAGATGCGATGAATTCGTCACAGGTGACATGGAAAGAATCAAATACTTTGCCTGCCACAAATGTGAGCCCGACGTGAGAAAGCGTCTCTTGGGTTTGGCCGAGCCCGCCGAGAGCCCCACTGCTGAAGGCAGCTAAGGAATCACCGGTCGTGCACAATCGAAGGAGAGCCTTGATTGAGGTGTCCAGCGCTTGTGCACCCGATGCGAGCGCATCCAGCTCACCTGACCAGCATCGTATTGCCTGCCAAGCGCAGCAGCCTTGCAGAATGGGGCTGGCAATCAACCCAGAACAGTTGTCCATTCCATGGTGGTACGATGCCACTCCCAGCGGCCTCAGCTCCCGTATCAGCGCCACTATCGATTCGGTCAATAGGGAAGTGTCTAGCATTGAGACAGTTAGAGATTGAGAATGAACTAAGGGATGTCGTCAGCAGAATCATTAACCAGGTTGACCTATCGACTAAACAAGGCAGGCTTGACATCAACCTGTCGCTGGAAGACGCGCTGATTCCGATTCTGAAAGCAGCCTACAACCTACCCAATCTGATTAACCTCAATAGGCGGCAGAAAAACTTCCCCGGCATCGATCTGGGTGATGACCATGACCGTGTCGCCTTCCAGGTTACCGCCACCACTTCTCTGGAAAAGGTCAAAAAGACCTTGACCCACTTCGTCGACAAGCAGTTCTACAACACGTTTGATGAACTGTACGTTTTGATGCTGACCAACAAGCAGGCTTCCTACAGCCAGTCCGCGATTGACGCCATCACAAATGGCGCATTCGAGTTTTCAACGAAGAATCACATCATTGATCTTGGCGACATCCTAGCCAAGGTGTCCGGGCTTCGAATCCCCGCTCAGGAGCGGGTGTTGAATGACTTCAAAATTATCTTGGGGGACATCAAGGCATATCTGGACTTCAATGCTGAGGGAAACCTTCAATCTCATACACTGACTTCCAACCTAATTACGGTAACACCGCCTGAAAAAGTATACGTCGCCGAACTGCTGCTGAATGAGGCCTCAATCCTTGAGCAAGCCCGCGAACACCTGAACTTTCGAAAAAATAGTTGCTCTAGGCACAGCCTTGTGAAAATGGCCCTGCTGCTCAATGGATCTGGCACGGATGACTGGGTGGTTTTCGAAAATCGAATCTTCACCTTCGAGGACATCAACAACTCCAGTATTCGACATATCGTTGATGTAGGCACCATTGAAGCACTTGAGTCCCGCGACCTCTCCGAATCTGAGATCGACGACAATATCAATATTTTCAAGCTGCTTTTGAATAACCATGTGCGTGAGACCGTCAAGCCTCACAACATTGTGTATGACCGCCGAGAGAAGTTCTTTTTCTTCAAACCTCACAACCCAGACGACGAAGGCCGCAAAGAAGACTGGGTAGGGAAAAAGAAATCAACTCGTCGAGTTTACGAAAAGGTGATGTCCAAGCGAGAACCCACGCGTCTCGCCCACCATGTTCATTTATCATTCGAACTGAGCTTTACCAGCATTGCGCAGCAGTGGTACGCACTCATTGTGCCTAGTTGGCTTTATACTTATGATGGAAATCGCAAGTCTCGATTCCATGAGGATTTGCTATCAAAGCAAAAAAGACTTGAGTTTAACCAGAGCGTACGAAACATAGTTCGATTCCTAGCCTACTACTTGCGTTCAATCAACAACCCGATTACTAAAGCTTTACCTAATAACTCTGCCTCGACTCCTGCCCTGGACAGCCCTGCGAATGAAGTAGAATTCTTCGGCGAGCTATTAGAGATTACTTGCGAAGAAAAACTGGTAGAAGGCGAACAGATTGGCGCTGAGCCTGATGAGGAGTTAGCCCTTGAAGATTAAAATCCTCAAAGAGCCACTGCTGGAGTTCGGAAACGGCGCGCACATATGCCCTAGGACTGGCATCGAAACCCTGGGAGTTTATGACAAGCGCGATGAGCTGAGGCGTAGTGAACTACGCATTGGCATCGTCGGGCGCGGTGAAGGTGTTGATCTCCTGGACGAATGGCTGGACAAATGCAAACGCGGAATCGTCGGAAAGGAAGAAACCAAGTTCCCCAATCTGTTCCGGGGGTTTGGTGGCGTGGATGAATACCATGGGTTTTACACCAAAATTCTGTCCTCTCCCCAGTACACACGAACCCTGCAGAAGTCAGAAATCAACAACATATCGAAGATCACGGCCCGTGAAGACCGGGTCGTAAAATGCGTTGAGCTCTACTATGAGCAGATTCGATTTCTGTCCGAGAACCGCTCCATCGACGTCATCGTTTGCGTCGTCCCAAATGACATCTTCGACTCTCTAACCAAGGCGACTGGGGACAAAGACACCGAGTCGCTGGAAGCCTACCTGGAACACAACTTCCGTCGGCTTCTCAAAGCGCGTTGCATGCACCTGGGCATTCCGCTGCAACTCGTTCGCGAGAAGACCATCCTGTCAGTCAAACCCTCGATCGATCAGCAAGATCTCGCTACCAAGGCTTGGAATTTCTGTACCGCCCTCTACTACAAGGGCAACCGCACTGTGCCGTGGCGGTTGGTCGAGGACAAGTTCAAGCCCAAGACCTGCTACATCGGGATAGGGTTCTACAAGAGCCGGGATGGCGAAACCGTCTCGACCAGCCTGGCTCAAGTGTTCGACGAGTTCGGACATGGGGTCATTCTGCGCGGTGCACCAGTGTCTCTGGACAAGCGGGACAAGCGCCCTTACATGGACGAATCTCAGGCGTATGAGCTGCTCGACAGCGCGTTGGCTGAGTATGAAAAAGCGTTGATGCAGAAGCCGGCTCGCGTCGTGATCCACAAGTCCAGCAGGTTCAGGCCTACCGAAGTATCAGGGTTTTCCAGGGTACTGGATGCCAAGGGGATCAGGACAAAAGACTTGGTGTCGATCACGTCCACCGATATCCGGCTGTTCAGCGACAAGAACTACCCGCCAACCCGGGGAACGCTGCTGAGCCTGTCGGAAACTCAAGGCGTGCTCTACACGAAGGGGATTGTCGACTTCTACAAGACCTACCCAGGCATGTACATCCCAAGCCCGTTGCGCGTGGAAGCGTTTGAAAGCGACTCATCCCTGGAAGACCTGTGCAAGGAGATCCTTGGGTTGACCAAGATGAACTGGAACAACACCCAACTTGATGGACGCCTACCCATTACTTTGGAGTGCGCCAACAAGGTTGGGGACATCATGAAATACGTGGATACCTCGGAGAAGCCACAGGTCAGCTATAGCTTTTACATGTGAATCATTTAGGCCCATCAGTTCTGGGACATCATGCACGCCCGACATGACGAGAATTAGCCCGCTTGAATGTCGGGCGACAGTATTCTCTACTGCAACCCTTGAACCTGCGAAGGTGGCTCACTGCCGGAGGATGTGAATAGGTATTGGAGCATGCGCATGGCTGTCTAAGTGATGCAAATAGGTGCCGGAGGATGCAATTAACTGTCCACGCTGTGCGATTGGCTGGCGATTTTGGAAATCAGTGTAGTGGCGATTTTGCGTGCGAATCGGTGTCGATCAGGCATGCGAATTACTGTCGGAGTCGATGCGAATACTCATTCTTCGTCTTGTAGGCGTATCCGAGCTACTGCTTTTGGCCGTAAACGGAGCGAGCAAAATTAGGCGGTCAGAGCAGATTCTATAATCACTCTATAATTGACTATAAAGACCGCTCTAGGGCTGCCCGGCTGCCTTTGGGTACCAGGGAAAACCAGTAGATCTTTTGCTTGACCGATTGGCACCGATCGAGAAGACCTTCGCTGCCCAAGCCAGATTGAGTCCCCCCAAGTTGCGGGCTAGCAGCGGATACTCACCACGGGCAAGCACACGAGAATTCAAAGTATCAGCCCTGCGATAGCTCTTCTTTCCGGCAGGGGTCTCAGACAGTACACCCCTCCGCGTAGGCTGGTGCAAAAAAAATGCTGATTCCGCACAGGCAATCGCCAGAGCTATCCAACATCTGCTGAGGATTAGACGCTGACGAAGGGTGCCAAAATAGGCAGAGCAGCTTTTTCTTTCAGCCACTGATAGACCCATCGTTGGAGCAGATCTCCATCACACCCAGCGATGCCTCCTTTGCTTCCTGAACACGGAGTGTTCGCAGCCATAGCTGTATTGGATAGCGCCAACACTGCTGAAACAACCAAACAAAGTTGAGGAGGCGAGGCTTTATACAAACTCATAGTTCTGGCTCTTGGGTCTCGGTCGTTTTATAACGGGTCCGACGTCTCCCCCGAATTGAGTAGCGCTCAGGTTTAGAGTCCAATCCCAGTAACCAGGAGATTGGACATGAAGAAGCGTTTCACTGAAGAGCAAATCATTGGCTTTCTGCGCGAAGCCGAGGCCGGACTGCCGATCAAGGAGCTGTGTCGTCGGCACGGCTTTTCAGAGGCCAGTTACTACCTCTGGCGTAGCAAGTTTGGCGGGATGAGCGTGTCGGATGCCAAGCGCCTGAAGGAGCTGGAAAGCGAAAATGCCCGGCTGAAGAAAATGCTCGCTGAGTCGATGCTGGAAATCGAGGTCACCCGCGAGGCTTTGCGAAAAAAGTGGTGAGCGCACCCTCCCGTCGCGAGCTGGTGCGCCACATGACGGCCCGCGGCTTGAGTGAGCGCCGGGCGCTTCAGGTAATCCGCATGAGCGCCAGTGCGCTGCGCTACCAACCGAGGCCGGATCGCAACCAGAGCCTGCGCGAGCGCATTGTGGCCCTGGCACATCGGCATCGCCGCTATGGCGCCGCTATGGCGCCGCGATGATCTATTTGAAGCTGCGCCAGGCTGGCGAGGTGATCAACCACAAGCGGGTGGAGCGTCTGTATGCCGAGGCCCGCTTGCAGGTGAAAAGGCGTAAGCGCAAGAAGATCCCGATTGCAGATCGACAGCCGCTGGGGCGTCCACGGGCAGCCAATCAGGTCTGGTCGATGGACTTCGTGTTTGATCGCACGGCTGAAGGGCGTGTCATCAAGAGCCTGACCGTGGTGGATGATGCCACCCATGAGGCTGTCGCCATCGTGCCGGAACGAGCGATTGGCGGGCACTCGTTGACGCGCATCCTGGATCGTCTGGCCATGTCACGCGGTCTGCCCAAAGCCATCCGCACGGACAATGGCAAGGAGTTCTGTGGTCGGGCCATGCTGACCTGGGCTCATCAGCGAGGTGTGCAGCTGTTCCTGATTGAGCCAGGAAAGCCCAATCAGAACGCCTACATCGAATCGTTTAACGGGCGCTTTCGTGATGAATGCCTGAACGAGCACTGGTTCACCAGCCTACCGCACGCCAAGGTAGTGATTGAGTCCTGGCGCAGGGAATACAACGAAGAGAGACCGAAGAAAGGGCTTGGTGGGTTAACGCCATCGGCCTATGCCGAGCAACTGGCCTCGAAAGCCGTTACATTGACTCAGGACTCTAAAGCCAGCTGCTACTGAAGACGGGGAGACGTCGGGTCGCCCACTAATACCGCTCGCCCCTTGTCAGCGTCGCATCCAGCGGGAGGCGACCATCTTAGCGCCGCAGTTTTATCCTGTAGGTGAATCATCAGACGTCTCTCCAAGCACAGTCCCATGGAGCGCTCGGCGACAGCATCAACGCCAGCTTCATCCCAGCGAGTGATCTGGTAGGTGAATATCTGAGCCTCCAGATCTTCGCCCTCCGTGTGATGCAGAATCGTGGCGAGAGCCTCGTTACAGGTTCCTAGCTCGCGATAGCAGCGAACCTCGACCGCATTTTTTCCTGGGCTCTGATAGCCCTCGACTGCTTTCCATCCACCCCATATCACAATTTCCCCTTTTGTCTCATTGAAGATCAATGGAGGAATTGTTGTGCTCTCGAGTGGGGAAGGCTTCGTCAGCCAAAGCACCGAGTAAGTGGCGCAAAGGGCCGAGGTGAAGGCGATAAGCAGGTAGTTGATGTAACGCATTGGGCGTCCCTTCTGAAAATGGCCGTCCTGGCCGATGCGTAGAAAGTAGTGCACCCCGTGGAGGAGAGCCAGCCTTTGTTCTTAGCCAAAGGCTGGCGGTGGGTGCGAATGAGCGCCATCGAGCATGTGGCAGTGATAATGGCGGAGCTGAGGGCACTGTTGAAATGAGCCTAGAAATCATCAAAGCGCTTGTTGACGAGCTGACCGCCCTCTATGTCACCCCAGGCGTGCAGCCTGGTGACCTTGCAGACAATATCTTCGAAGATTCGTACGTCGAATCCGTATCGCGCAAAACGACAACCGGCGCCATTTTCGAAATTACTTTTGAAAAGCTTGATGAGGATGCTCGAGGAGAGTCACGATGCGGTAAACCTATAACCGCAACCGTTACCTGATGTTGGTGGAACAGAAGGTTTAGAGTAAGAAGTTCAGTGTGCAGTGGGATCGTAATTCCTGCATAAGGGGCAAAATTGAGAAACTTGAAGCGCTGTTGAATACAGAGCTACCAAGCGACTAGGTGGCGGCAATAATTGCCACAATGCCAAGTGACTTCTTGAAGCTTTTATCCAGGCTCCAGTTGGTAGCTTAAAAGTAGGATCGCAGCCGGTTACCTCTCGTCTATGCGCAAGCAACGTTTCTCAGTGACAGCGATGCCCCGCATTAGAATTCATCTGCCCAGTACAAATGCATTCTGCCGATTTCTTCTGGGCGGATTGTATCCTCGCAAAGTACCCGGAGATGGGGTTGGTAATCTAGCCAGGTGCTACAGTAACTCGGGTAAAAATTGTCAAAAATAAAGTTTAGAAAATCTGCCGCTGAAAGTGGTGCGCGAAGGGCTACTCTGCAATCAGGTGAGATCATTGTCATGTGTGCAATTGGGTGAATTATATCTTTTTTGACTAGGTCCTTGGTGTAGTCAAATCGTAGATAGCCTTGGCTGATTAAGTTGTTGTTGAGGTTGGTTCTGTCTAATTGGGCGAAAAAGTCTGCAATTTCAATTTCTGGAGGTCGCTCATGTATTATGCCTGTCCTTATGGGGCATGGGATATACATGTATCGATGACGATTAATCTCGGAGTCTTTTATTTCCCATTCTAATGACAATAGCGAGTAATCAGACAGGATTGCTGAGTATCTCTCTTCCGAGATTATTCTTATATATTCATCAATGCTTAGATTTTGAGTGTCGATCATTCCTATTTCAACGGCGGGCGCGACACTAAATAGTCGCGCCCCTCCTTGAGTGGCAAGGTGCGTGTTAACATGCCTGAAAATACCTTGCTCATAGCCGTTGTATAGAAAGCTGTTTAAGACTTGGGTGGCTGAAATGGGATTCATTGCGGCCCTAATCCTTTTAACACCTCTTGAATGTCGATGGGTATTTGTTCCCAGGGAACATTCTTGACTTCTTCCAGTACGTCTCTGACTTTGGCGAAAGAGTCACTGTCTTCAAGTACGAGGCTCTGAGCGTCAGCGGCGGATGAAAGCTGTGGTATGTCTACTTCATTCGGGTATTCGAAGTTCAACGAATACCCGTTGTCCACTATGTTGTCGTATTCGGCAACAATGCCATCGAAAGCAATAGTTGTTCCGCAAACATAAGCCCAAGCTCGGGACCGTGTTATTGCGGTGAATAGAATATTTCGCTTTTGCTTTAGCTCTTTGCCTTGATTGCAATAGTCTGCATCAATAACAAAGACAACCGGGGCTTCATTCCCTTTTGCTCTGTAAATATGGGTGATGGAGATCATCTCTTCGGAGAACAACGAGTCTCTTGATGAGTTCACTCCAGGTATGCGCCCTGCGAGCCCTTGCTTTTGCAATGCCATCAACATTTTTGCGGAAATTGACTTGCTTCGATACGTGTCTGGAATGACTATCAAAAAATCAGAGCATTGCAGATCTTCTTCGGCAATAAGTCTATTTATTTCGAATGCAACCCAGTTGTACTGCTCGCTCGTGTCGGAAAACTTTTTGAACTGTATTATCTCGTCCTGCTTTAGCAGTCTCGCAAAGAACTCAGGTACACTTTCTGGATCGCGAATTAAATCTACGTCTTCGCCAAACTCCAGAGAGCCATCCTTTACTTTGTATCCTAAGCGTTCCCAGATCTTAGGTTGTGGGAACATCTGCACTACAGGTTCTCTATATATCCCGAAGCCTAAGCCGTGAGCCACGACAAGGGATTCTGGAGGTGTGCGATAGCAGCGAGGAAGTACTATGTCTTCTTGAGGGTAATCCTCTTTGTTCTTAAGAGTGACAAGAGCATCGCCTTTCTTATCTACCCCAAATAAATCTTTAGGGGATGGGAGTTGAGTGTCGCCAAGGTTTTGCAGGTCGTCATATGCCCAAATTATTCGTTTTGGATCCTTTGTAATTTGGTAGACGAGCTTGAAAAAGGGCGACGGAAGATCCTGAGCTTCGTCAATTAAAACCATGTCAAATAGGTCGAGTTCGCGATCGCCTAAAGCATCAAGAGCTTCTTGGCAGGCACCGGTAAAAGCTGTTGCATATGTCCACTTTCTGGAGGCTGAAGAGAAATCGCGGTAGGGAGAGCCTATTTCATGAACTATTCTAGAGTAGATGCCCGGTTTGGATGAGTCTCCCCAGGAGTGCATAATATGAAGCTTAGTCCAATCCGGCTCGTCGTTGACTTGCGAATAAACAAATCTAGTTAGCAAGCTTTCAAACTGCTGATAAAGCGCCCGAGAGTTGAAAGTTATTGCAATGTCCCAGTCAGGTCGCTTGACGTGCAGGTATGCAGCCTTAAGAGCGAGAACAACGGTTTTCCCTGAGCCTGCAAGCCCTCGAATACGCTGTGGGCCGTTGACATATTCGATTGAGCCCCGCTTTTGCCAAAGATCCAAGTTGGCGATTTGCTCCTCAATTCGTTTAATTACTGCGCCGCGAGAGTCTGCTCGAGTGATATTTAAACGTTTCTTTTGGGGCTTGAGGTTAGAAATTCGTTGGATTGCAGCATTCAGATGTTGCTCTTGCTCTGGTGTCAGAGCAGACTCATCTATTGATTCGTAGAAGTCGCCTAGCAGATCAATTGATATCTCATTGAAGTCATCTTCCGTCTTGATGTCATCTGCGAGAGGGTTGATAGTTACTGTTGATATGTCAACTACAAGTGAGCGGCCTTTTCTTAGCTCTTTGAAGGAGTTAAGTCTGTTAAATAAGGCTGCATATAGTTGCTCTTGTCGTCCTGTCGATGCAGTAGAGATCATTGCGGGCGTGTAATCGGCTAATTCTCCTGCAGAATACAGATCGAATATGATAACGCCCTTGCTTGGCGACACCAAAAGTGCATCGAATTCAATTTTTCCGTCATCAATAGATAGGACGGGATAGCCGATGTAGAGAGTTCCGCTACAGTTAGAGTCTTTGACGCCAGAAACAAATTCTCGAACCTGTGTTAGGTCTGTATATTCGCCATATACAACGTCTAAATTATTAGCGGTCTGGTTCATTCTACACCGTACTCAAAAATTCTTTTGGTTAAGACGATTCACTTCACTTGTCACCGGAATGGCGTATCGGTAGTGATGCAAAAATGGCCATTAATACTGCCATTAATCTCAAGTGAGTGTGGGTAGCCAGAGGTATGTGAGGGCCTCTTACGCTCCTAGTCTCTAGATATGTAAGCGCAGAGGGTACGCCAACGAGGCTAAGACGTACACCGATCTGTAGGGTTACCCGTCCTCGGAGATTCCAGCGCGCCTAAAACCTGTTCATGCTTGCCAGTACTCGTTACTGCGCTTTCCCTAGGTAACCAACCCGGGCGCAGTTCTCGCCAATCAGGGGGCTAGTGGTTTCTAGGATTGCTTAGCGAAAACTATGAAATCGGTACTCTGCTCATTTCAGAAGAAAATGCTTGACGACATTTGATGCGCCGTGGCGGGAAATCGAAACCGGCGTTCTGGATCGCACTGCGCACGCGATCCTTGCTTTCCTTGACCGCGGTTTCCGGCAGGCCGACCAAGGTCAGGGCCGGCAGGCCGTTGGCCAGGTGCGCCTCGACGGTGACGGGCGGCGCTTCGACGCCGACTTGGGCACGGCTGTGGACGATGGCGAGGGACATGGATCACTCCTTGATCACATGCCCGCCGAGCTTTATTCGGCGGGTGGGTTCTGCCTGGCTTCCAGCTCTGCCAGCTTGGCTTCTAGGGCTTCCAGGCGCGCACGGGTGCGCGCCAGCACGGCCATCTGGCTGTCGAATTCTTCGCGGCTGACCAGGTCCAGCTTGCCGAAGGCGCTCTGCAACAGGGCCTTGAGCTGGGCTTCGATCTCGCTGCGCGGCAGCGGGTTGTCACCGCTGAACAGGCGCGAGGCGTGGCTGGCGAGGGTATCGAGAATGGCTTTGGGCGGCAGCATGGCGGGGTCTTTTCGTTGATCAACCGCGGCAGTGTAGCACGCAGGCTGCGGCGCTCAGGGCGTGCGCGGGCAATGCACGGTTTTTGCCCATGGTCGGCGCCGGCATTGCACCAATGCTGTGCAATGACTGTCCGGTCGCTGCGCGGGAGTTTTCCCGAATAGGGCCTAACTGCATGAAACAGTGGCCTTTTGGCATAGCTGGCAAGCTTTCTGCTTAACACCCTGTGACGCGTGCACCGATGCAGTACCGGTGCGCAGGCTGAGGCGGGGGAGTGCCTCACCGGATGCGGTTGGTGAGCATCGAATCGGCGGCTGATCACGGCGATCGATGCGTTTCAAAAGCCAGACACTGCGCTTAGACTTGAGCCGGGTTCGTTTTCCTGGGGCGAGTCCATCCAAACGGGAGAGAGTTTCATGAAGCTAGTCACTGCCATCATCAAGCCGTTCAAGCTGGACGACGTGCGCGAGTCGCTGTCGGAGATCGGCGTGCAGGGCATCACCGTGACCGAAGTCAAAGGCTTCGGTCGGCAGAAGGGCCACACCGAGCTGTATCGCGGCGCGGAGTACGTGGTCGATTTCCTGCCCAAGGTGAAGATCGACGTGGCCATCGCCGACGACCAGCTGGATCGGGTCATCGAGGCGATCACCAAGGCGGCCAACACCGGCAAGATCGGTGACGGCAAGATCTTCGTCGTCAATCTGGAACAGGCCATCCGCATCCGTACCGGCGAAACCGGCACCGACGCAGTTTAAGCCTCAGAACCCCACACGCCCCAGGAGAAAAACACATGACTCTGCGTAAGATCGCAGGGCTTGGAGCCCTGCTGTCCCTCGTAACCCCTGGCCTGGCCATGGCTGACGAGGTTGTTCTCAACTCCGGCGACACCGCCTGGATGCTTACCGCGACCGCGCTGGTGCTGTTCATGACCATCCCGGGCCTGGCGCTGTTCTATAGCGGCATGGTGCGCTCCAAGAACGTTCTTTCGGTGATGATGCAGTGCTTCGCCATCACCGGCCTGATCAGCATTCTCTGGGTGGTCTACGGCTACAGCCTGGCCTTCGACACCACCGGCATGGAGAAGGGCGTCACCAACCTCAACTCCTTCGTCGGCGGTCTGAACAAGGCCTTCCTCAGCGGCCTGACGCCGGACAGCCTGATCGGCGCCTTCCCGGAAAGCGTGTTCATCGTCTTCCAGATGACCTTCGCCATCATCACCCCGGCCCTGATCGTCGGTGCCTTCGCCGAGCGCATGAAGTTCTCCGCGATGCTGATCTTCATGGCCGTGTGGTTCACCCTGGTCTACGCCCCGATGTGCCACATGGTCTGGTCCGGCGACGGCGCCTTCCTGTGGGATGAGGGTGTACTGGACTTCGCGGGCGGCACCGTAGTGCACATCAACGCCGGTATCGCCGGTCTGGTGGCCTGCCTGGTGCTGGGCAAGCGCAAGGGCTACCCGACCACCCCGATGGCGCCGCACAACCTCGGCTACACCCTGGTTGGTGCCGCCATGCTGTGGATCGGCTGGTTCGGCTTCAACGCCGGCTCCGCCATCGCCGCCAACGGCACCGCCGGCATGGCCATGCTGGTGACCCAGATCGCCACCGCCGCTGCCGCACTGGGCTGGATGTTCGCCGAGTGGATCACCCACGGTAAGCCGAGCGCCCTGGGCATCGCTTCCGGCGTGGTCGCTGGTCTGGTCGCCATCACCCCGGCCGCCGGCACCGCAGGCCCGATGGGCGCCCTGGTGATCGGCCTGGCTTCCGGCGTGATCTGCTTCTTCTGCGCCACCAGCCTCAAGCGCAAGCTGGGCTACGACGACTCCCTGGACGCCTTCGGCGTGCACGGCATCGGCGGTATTGTCGGCGCCATCCTCACCGGCGTGTTCGCTGCACCGGTTCTGGGCGGCTTCGGTACCGTGGAAGACATCGGCGCCCAGGTCTGGATCCAGATCGTCGGCGTGCTGGTCACCGTGGTCTACACCGGTATCGTCACCTTCGTGATCCTCAAGGTGCTGGACCTGGTCATGGGCCTGCGTGTCAGCGAAGAGTCCGAGACCGTTGGCCTCGACCTCTCCGAGCACAACGAGCGCGGCTACAACCTGTAAGCCCCGCAGCTGTACCCAACGCCCGGTTCGCCGGGCGTTTTTCTTTCCGCGCCAACGGCGGCGCACCCTTGTGCAACGGTACAACGGAGTACTAGATGGAAAGCACGGCTCTGATTCCTCTGCAGTATGCGCTGGACACCTTCTATCTGCTGGTCTGCGGTGCCCTGGTGATGTGGATGGCGGCAGGCTTCGCCATGCTCGAGTCCGGGCTGGTGCGGGCCAAGAACACCGCCGAGATCCTGACCAAGAACATCGTCCTCTATGCCCTGGCCTGCGTGATGTACCTGCTGGTCGGCTACTACCTGATGTATGGCGGCGCCCAGGGCGGTGTGCTGCCCAACTTCGGCTTCCTGATCGGCAATGAGCACGCGGCGGACGTGGTGGCGGCCGGTGGCGAGGGAGCTCCGGCCTACTCCAAGCGTGCCGACTTCTTCTTCCAGGTGGTGTTCGTCGCCACCTGCATGTCGATCGTCTCCGGCGCGGTGGCCGAGCGCATGAAGCTGTGGGCCTTCCTCGCCTTCGCCCTGGTCATGTGCGGCCTGATCTACCCGATCGAAGGCTACTGGACCTGGGGCGGCGGCTTCCTCAAGCAGCTCGGCTTCAAGGACTTCGCCGGCTCCGGCATCGTCCATCTGGCCGGTGCCTCGGCGGCTCTGGCCGGGGTCATCCTGCTCGGTGCGCGCAAGGGCAAGTACGGCAGCCGCGGGCAGATCAACGCCATTCCCGGCGCCAACCTGCCGCTGGCCACCCTCGGTACCTTCATCCTCTGGCTCGGCTGGTTCGGCTTCAATGGCGGCTCGCAGCTGAAGATCAGCGGCATCGCCGACGCCAACGCGGTGGCGGCGGTGTTCGTCAATACCAACCTGGCGGCCGCCGGTGGCCTGCTGGCGGCCCTGGTGGTGGCGCGTCTGCTGTTCGGCAAGGCCGACCTGACCATGATCCTCAACGGCGCCCTGGCCGGCCTGGTATCGATCACCGCCGAGCCGGCCACGCCGAGTGCCGTGCAGGCCGTGCTGGTCGGTGCGGTGGGCGGTGTGCTGGTGGTGTTCAGCATCCTCATGCTGGAGCGGCTGCGCATCGACGATCCGGTCGGTGCCATCTCGGTGCATGGCGCTGCCGGTATCTGGGGCCTGCTGGCCGTACCGCTGACCAACACCAGCGCCAGCCTCAGCGTGCAGATGCTCGGCGCCGCCTGCATCTTCGCCTGGGTGTTCGTCGCCAGCCTGGTGGTGTGGGGGCTGATCCAGCTGCTGATGGGCCTGCGCGTCAGCGAGGAAGACGAGTACGAGGGGGTGGATATCGCCGAGTGTGGTCTGGAGGCCTACCCGGAGTTCACCCGCAAGTGAATACCAGGGCGCTTCGGCGCCCTTTTTGTTGGGCAACGATTGCTTGGAAAATTCCCTCACTGGCCAGGTGAAATGGTCAGCGACAGGCTCTAAAATGCGCCGCCATCGGAGGCTGCGGATGCCTGCTATGTGGCAACAACGGCTGATCAGTCTGCGCGCCCGGGCGCGTGGGTTTCACCTGGTGACCGACGAACTGGTCGCGGCGCTGCCGGAACTGGCCCGGTGCCGGGTCGGTCTGCTGCACCTGTGGCTGCAGCACACGTCCGCCTCGCTGACCATCAACGAGAATGCCGATGGTGCGGTGCGACGTGACTTCGAGCGCTTCTTCAACCGTCTTGTGCCCCAGGGTGAAGAGGGCTACGAGCACGACTACGAGGGGCCGGACGATCTGCCGGCGCACTTCAAGTCGAGCCTGCTCGGTTGCCAACTGAGCCTGCCGGTCAGCGAGGGGCGTCTGGCGCTCGGCACCTGGCAGGGTATCTATCTCGGCGAGCACCGCGACCATGGTGGTTCGCGCCGGGTACTGGCGACCCTGCAGGGCGAATGGCATTGAAGGCCGAAGAATTTTTTCCGGTGGCATGTTTGCAATGCGTGCCACTGGGCTATAAGTAACCTGCTTTGCGCAAGTCATGAGGTAGAACATGAGCGACGAAGAACTGGAACAGGACGACCTGGAAGGCGCCGACGAGGATGACGGCGAGGAGCTGGAAGCGGCCGATGCCGGTGATGATGGCGAGGACGACGGCAGCGATGCCGTAGAGCCTGGCAGCAAGCCGAGCAAGAAGGCCAAGGCAGCCGAGGAAGTCGAGGAACTGCCCAGCGTAGAAGCCAAGCAGAAGGAGCGCGATGCCCTGGCCAAGGCCATGGAGGAGTTCCTGGCGCGCGGTGGCGCGGTGCAGGAGATCGAGCCCAACGTGGTCGCCGATCCGCCCAAGAAGCCGGATAGCAAGTACGGCAGTCGCCCCATCTGAGGGGTGTTGCCGCCATGAAAAAGCCCGCCATCCGGCGGGCTTTTTCATGGCCGGGTCTAACGCCCGGCGGTCCAGCCGGCCAGCAGCGCCGGCAGCTCGGCCAGGCGGCGGATCTGTGCGTCGGGGGCGGCCTCGCCCTGCCAGTCCTTGCCTTGTGGGTTGAACCAGATGGCGCGCAGGCCGGCCGCCTTGGCGCCGGCGATGTCGTCGCCGGGATGGTCGCCGATGTGCGCAGCCTGCGGCGCCTCCACCCCGGCGCGTTGCAGGGCGCTATGGAACGGCTTGGGATCAGGCTTGCCGATGCCCATCTGCTCGGCGCTGATGGCGAAGCGGAAGTAGTCGGCCAGGCCCAGGCGGGCCACCTCGGCGTTGCCGTTGGTGATCACGCCGAGGATGTAGCGCTCGGCCAGGTGTTCGAGGATGCGGTGCACGTCGGGGAAGAACTCGACCCGGTGGCGGGCCTCGAGGAACACCTGGAAGCCCTGTTCAGCCAGCACCTGCGCTTCGTCCTGTGGATAGCCGGCCTCCTCCAGCGCGTGAAACAGGATGCGCCGGCGCAGCTCGCTGAGGCGATGCCTGAGCATGGGATCGGCGGCCAGCAGACGCGCGCGAATCGCCCACAGGTGCTCGATGGGTACCGGCCCCAGGCGCGGCGCTTCGGCAGCCAGCCAGTCACGCAACGCGGCTTCGGCGCCATGCATCACCGGGGCCACGTCCCACAGGGTGTCGTCGAGGTCGAAGGTGATCAGGCGCAGGCTCATGGGGTCTCGCTCTTGCGTTTGGCGCGCGGGTGGGCGCCGTCGTAGACCTTGGCCAGGTGCTGGAAGTCCAGGTGGGTGTAGATCTGCGTGGTGGCAATGTCGGCGTGGCCGAGCAGCTCCTGCACGGCGCGCAGGTCCTGGCTGGATTCCAGCATGTGGCTGGCGAAGGAGTGTCGCAGCATGTGCGGATGCAGGTGCTGGCCCAGCTCGCGCACACCAGCCTGGCGCACCCGCAGCTGGATGGCGCGCGGGGTCAGGCGCTTGCCCTGGCGGCCGACGAACACCGCACCATCCTGCGGGTTGCTCAGGGCGCGCAGCGGCAGCCAGGCCTGCATGGCCTCGCAGGCCTTGCGCCCGACCGGCAGCTCGCGCGCCTTGTTGCCCTTGCCGCGTACCCGGACCAGGCCGGCGGGCAGGTCGAGGCCGTCGAGATCCAGGCCGACCAGTTCGGACAGGCGCAGACCGGAGGAATAGAACAGTTCGAGCATGGCCTGGTCGCGGCGGGCGATGAAGTCGTCCTCCACGCCGCCGTCCAGCAGCTGCGCCGTGCGGTCGGCATCCAGGGCACGCGGCAGGCGGCGCTCGCCCTTGGGCGCGGACAGGCCGCCCGCCGGGTCATGCCGGCACTGACCCTCGCGATTGAGGTACTGGTAGAAGCCGCGCACGGCCGAGAGCAGGCGCGCCAGCGAACGGCTGGACTGCCCCTGGGCGTGCAGGCGCGCGACCATGGCGCGCAGGGTGCGGGTATCCAGGGCGTCCCAGCTGGCGACGGCCTGCTTCTCGCACAGGGCGAGGATCTTGTGCAGGTCGCGGCGATAGCCGTCCAGGGTGTGGCTGGACACCTGGCGTTCGCTGCGCAGGTGTTCGAGGAAGGCGTCGAGGCTGCTCTGCATGGCGACTCCGGCAGACGACGATGGGCCGCGCGCGGCCCGGGGTTCAGCGCACCGAGCGCAGCGGCGCGGCGAAGCGTGGTAGGACGCGGGCCAGGACTTCGGCGACGTAGCCGAGGAACAGGGTGCCGAGGCTGCTCTTGTAGTGCTGCGGGTCCGGACTGCCGATGGCCAGCACGCCATGCAGGCCCTGGTGGGTCAGGCTGACCACGGCGGCCGAGCCGACCTGGGTGCATTCGTCCGCGCCGAAGATGAATTCCAGCTCGGCCGGGCGCAGCACGCCGCAGGTGGTCTTGCCGCCACCGAGCAGGCCGCCGATGGCCTGGTGGGCCTCGGCCGAGCTGACCGAACGGCCCACGCCGAGCGGCGTTTCGCTGAACAGGATGAGGCTGACGAAGGGCACCTGGAACTCGTGACGCAGGCTGTCTTCCACCGCGCCGATGACTTCTTCCAGGCTGCCGGCGTCGAGCAGGTCGAGCACCAGGCGGCGGGTCTTGTCGAACAGGCGGTCGTTGTCGCGGGCTACGTCCATCAGCTGCGACAGGCGATGGCGCATCTCGATGTTGCGCTCGCGCAGCAGCTTGACCTGGCGCTCCACCAGCGACACGGCCTCGCCGGGCTGATGCGGAATGCGCAGCTCGGGGATCAGCTCCTCATGGTCGACGAAGAATTCCGGGTGCTGCCGCAGGTAGGCGGCGACGCTCTCGGAGTCGAGTTTCACGGGCTGATCCTGGTCACTCATAGACGAACCTGTCCTTCGTACACGCGAACGGCGGGTCCGGTCATCATAACCGGCTGGCCGGGCCCTGCCCACTCGATGGACAACTTGCCGCCCGGCAGCTCCAGCTGCAGTGGCGAGTCCATCCAGCCCTGGCGGATGGCGGCCACGGCCGCGGCGCAGGCGCCGGTGCCGCAGGCCTGGGTTTCGCCAGCGCCACGTTCCCACACGCGCAGGCGCGCCTGCTTGCGGTCGATGACCTGCAGGAAGCCGACGTTGACCCGCTTGGGGAAGCGCGGGTGGTGTTCCAGCTTCGGCCCCAGGCTGTGCACCGGCGCGCTGTCGACGTTGTCGACGCGCAGCACGGCGTGCGGGTTGCCCATGGACACGGCGGCCAGCTGCACGGACTGACCGTCCACCTCCACCGCGTAGCTGAGCGCCTCGGCGTCGGCCTGGAAGGGGATCTGCTCGGGGACCAGGCGCGGCGCGCCCATGTCCACGGTGACCTGGCCGTCCGGACGCAGGTTGAGCTCGATGATGCCGCCCTTGGTCTCGACGCGGATCTGCTTCTTCACGGTCAGGCGCTTGTCCACCACGAAGCGGGCGAAGCAGCGCGCGCCGTTGCCGCACTGTTCCACTTCCGAACCGTCGGAGTTGAAGATGCGGTAGCGGAAGTCCACGTCCGGGTTGGTCGGCGCCTCCACCAGCAACAGCTGGTCGAAGCCGACGCCGGTGTGGCGGTCGCCCCAGGCCTTGGCGTGCTTGGGCTGGATATGCGCGTGCTGGCTGATCAGGTCGAGGACCATGAAGTCGTTGCCGAGGCCGTGCATCTTGGTGAAGCGCAATAGCATGATCGCGCCCTCACTGCGGCAGCAGGCTTTCGCCGGCGTAGAGTTCGGCGAGGGTCTCGCGGCGACGCACCTCGAAGGCCTGCTCACCGTCCACCAGCACCTCGGCGGCGCGGCCGCGGGTGTTGTAGTTGGAGCTCATGACGAAGCCGTAGGCGCCGGCCGAGCGCACGGCCAGCAGGTCGCCTTCGGCCAGCACCAGCTCGCGGCCCTTGGCCAGGAAGTCACCGGTCTCGCAGATCGGCCCGACCAGGTCGTACTGGCGCGCCTGGCCGTCACGCGGCTGCACCGGGGTGACGTCCATCCAGGCCTGGTACAGGGCCGGGCGGATCAGGTCGTTCATCGCCGCGTCGACGATGGCGAAGTCCTTGTGCGCGGTGTGCTTGAGGTATTCCACGCGGGTCAGCAGCACGCCGGCGTTGGCCACGATGGAGCGGCCCGGCTCGAACACCAGGGCCAGCTCGCGGCCCTTGAGGCGCTCGCGTACGGCGGCGATGTAGTCGCCGGCCAGCGGCGGCTGCTCGTCGCGGTACTGCACGCCGAGGCCACCACCGAGGTCCAGGTGCTGGATCTGGATGCCCTGCGCGGCCAGCTGGTCGACCAGCGCCAGCAGGCGCTCCAGGGCATCGAGGAAGGGCGGCAGGCTGGTCAGCTGCGAGCCGATGTGGCAGTCCACGCCGACGATGCGCAGGTTCGCCAGTTCGGCGGCGCGGGCATACACGGCCGGGGCCTGCTCGATGTCGATGCCGAACTTGTTTTCTTTCAGGCCGGTGGAGATGTACGGGTGGGTGCCGGCATCCACGTCCGGATTGACCCGCAGCGAGATGCTGGCGGTCTTGCCCAATTCAGCGGCCACCAGCTGCAGGCGCTCCAGCTCGTCCACCGATTCGACGTTGAAGCAGTGCACGCCCACTTCGAGGGCGCGGCGCATGTCGTCGCGGGTCTTGCCGACACCGGAGAAGACGATCTTGGCAGGTTCGCCACCGGCGGCCAGGACGCGCTCCAGCTCGCCACGGGAGACGATGTCGAAGCCGGCGCCGAGGCGCGCCAGGACGTTCAGCACGCCCAGGTTGGAGTTGGCCTTGACCGCGAAGCACACCAGGTGCGGCATGCCGGCCAGGGCATCGGCATAGGCGCGGTACTGCGCCTCGATGTGGGCGCGGGAATAGACGTAGGTGGGCGTGCCGAAGCGTTCGGCAATGGCGGACAGGGCCACGCCCTCCGCGAACAGTTGCCCGTCGCGGCTGGTAAAGGCTTGCATGGAACCCCCTTAGAGGAAGACGTCTTTGTCGCGTTCTTTGACGGTCTTGTCGTCGTCGGGCAGGTACAGCGGGCCTTTCTGGCCACAGCCGGCGAGGGCGGCGGTGAATACGGCGAGCGCGATGAAGGGCAGCAGCAGGCGCTTCATGGTGGTGTCCTTTGCGAAATCGTGAATGGCCCGGAGTATACCCACCCCCCGGCCCCTTGCCTATGCACGCCTGGCGGGGGCTGCGCCCCTTGTCGTGGCGCGTTCGGCTTGCCCGCGACGGCGGGTTTGCGGCTAGCATGGCGGCTAAAAAATCACGGAGTCGCGATGGAAGCCCCCGTTCCCGCCGCCAGCTCGGTCTCGGTCGCCTACCTGCAGGGCCTGCTCGATTACCTGGAGCGCCAGGGCTTCGCCAGCGCCGAGCTGCTGGCCAAGGTGCAGCTGAACCCGGCGATCCTCGCTCAGCGCGACCAGCGCATCGCCGTCAGCACCTACCTGGAGCTGCTTGGCGAGGGCGTGCGCCTGACCGGCGACGCCAACCTCGGCCTGCACCTGGGCGAGGCCATGCGCCCCGGCTACTACGGCGTGCTCGGCTACCTGATCATGAGCTGCGCGACCCTGGCCGATGCCCTGCATCGCCAGGCCCGCTATGCCGCGCTGGTGGGCAACCTGGGTCGCGTCGACCTCGACGAGGAGCCGCCGCGCACGGGGCTGGAGCCGCAGGTGGCGCACAGCTGGGAGCCGTTGGTGCACCAGCAGCAGCGCCAGCACAGCGAGGAGACGCTGGCCGGCTGGCTGACTTTCGGGCGCTGGATCACCGGTCTGCAGATCTCGCCTACCGAAGTGCGCTTCCAGCACCCGGCGCCGGCCGATACCGCCGAGCACCGGCGCATCTTCGGCTGCCCGGTGCTGTTCGGTCAGGCCGACAACGCCCTGGTGTTTCCCAAGCGCCTGCTGAGCACCCCGCTGGGCCAGGCCGACGCCCAGCTGCGCCAGCTGCTCGACGCCCACGCCGACCGTCTGCTCGGCCAGCTCAACCAAGGCCACAGCGTGCTCGACCGCGCCCGCCGCGAACTGGCGCGCCAGCTGCCGGAGCAGGGCGTCGACCTCGAGCTGCTGGCGCACAGCCTGCAGCTCAGTGCGCGCACCCTGCAACGGCGCCTGCGCGAGGCTGGGCTGTCGTTCAGCGAGCTGCTCGACGAGACCCGCCAGCAGCTGGTGCTGCACTACCTGCGCGACCCGGCGCTGGAGCTGGCGGAGATCGCCTTCCTGGTCGGCTTCAGCGAGGCCGGCTCGCTGGCCCGCGCGTTCCGCCGCTGGACCGGGCAGAGCCCCGGCGCCTACCGACAGAGTCTGCTAGATTCCGCCTCCCAATCCTGAGCCTTCCCGGGATTTGCTGCGCGTCGGCCAGTCGGCGTTGAAAACGTTCTCGGAATGCTCATTTACTGTCTGTAAACTGCGCTTCCTTGCCCATTTTCGCCTTGTCTGGCTCTAGCTCGCTAAATCCCAGAAAGGCTCAGAGGACGTTGTAATGAGTTTGAGCGAAGCCCGTTTCCATGACCTGGTCGATGCCGCCCAGCAGGCCGTGGAAGACATTTTCGATGACAGCGACCTGGACCTCGATCTGGAAAACTCCGCCGGCGTGCTCACCGTGCGCTTCGAGAATGGCAGCCAGGTGATCCTCAGCCGCCAGGAGGCGCTGCGCCAGCTGTGGGTGGCGGCGCGCTCCGGCGGCTTTCACTTCGACTACGACGAGGAGCAGGGCCTGTGGATCTGCGACACCAGCGAGGAACCGCTGGGCGAGCTGCTGACCCGGGTGACCCGCGAGCAGGCCGGTGAAGAACTCGAGTTCGACGAACTCTGAGGCTGTCGACTCGCCCTGTCGCCGCCAGTGCTGCCTGGACGAGCATGACGTGTGTCTGGGCTGTGGCCGCAGCCTGAGCGAGATCCTCGAGTGGGGCAAGGCCGACAGCGAGCGGCGCCGGGCGATCTGCCAGGCCGCACAACAGCGCCTGCGGCCCACGCCCTTTTGCCGATGACCCCCTGGTCTTGCTTATTGCCGGGCTTGTGGTAGCTTCACTCGAAGCTGACTCACTGATCAAAACCCCGCCTTCGGGCGGGGTTTTGCTTTATCTGGCCCAAGGAGAGAACCCGCCGCCATGAGCAACACCCCCGCCATTACCATCACTCGTCTCGACCTACAGCGCCTGGAGCGCCTGCTCGACAGCCTGGAGGACTTCGGCCCGACCGCCGAGGCGCTGGAAAGGGAGCTGGCGCGTGCCCAGGTAGTGGGCCACGACGAAGTGCCGGCCGGGGTGGTGACCATGAACTCGCGCGTGCACTGCCGCGAGGAAAGCAGCGGCAAGGACTATCACCTGACCCTGGTGTTCCCCGAGGATGCCGGCGGCGAAGGCAAGGTGTCGATTCTCGCCCCGGTCGGCTCGGCCCTGCTCGGCCTCTCCGTCGGCCAGCAGATCGACTGGCCGGGCCCGGCCGGCAAGCCGCTGAAGCTCACCCTGCTGGCCGTGGAATATCAGCCGGAGGCGGCGGGCGCCTACCAGCGCTAGGCCAGCAGGAAGCGCCGCGCCAGTGCCTGCGGCTCGCGGCAGGGCGGTGCATCGCTGCCGCGCCTGAGCCGCTCGTCCAGTTCCAGATAGCGCGCAATGTTCTGGTTGCACTCGATGGTGCGGGCGATGCCGCCTCCGGCGACCTGGCCCTTGCCGGCCAGCGCCGGGCCGTTGATCAGTGCCAGCAACAGGAACAGCAGCAGTGCGCGTGGCGGGGAGAGCTGCATGGCTAGCTTCCCACTCGGATGGCGCCAAGCAGGGCCTGCAATACTGGCTGCAGTGCGGGGCCGACGGGCTTCGACCCGGATACCTCGGTAGCGGCCAGGCTCAGGGCCAGCAGCACGCTGGCGATGACTGACAGCAGGCCGAAGCCGGCGAGGGTGCCATTGTTTGCGTGTGGGTGAATGAGCCTGGGCATGCTGCGGGTTCCCGGGAGGTTGCTGGAGGTGGCAGCTTCTCTCAGGCTCATTCGATTGAATAATGGTCCTTGCTCGTATCAGGTATCAGTGAAATCGATACTTTATGCCGTGCCAGGAACTCCGCTGCCACGTGCCTGTCACTCGGCTAGAGTCTGATAGTCCCGTCGCCGGCAAGGAGGCCGCCATGTCCAGTCTGCCCCTGTACTTCCCGCAGAACTTCTCCCTCGACCGCGCGCTGCGCTGCGCCCAGCTGGTCGAGCAGGCCTATGCCCAGTATCAGCAATGGCAGGTGCAGGGCCGGCCGCGGCGCCCGCAGGACTTCCACTGGAACGCGCCACAGCTTGACGGCTGGCGCTTCTCCGCGCCGATCTGGAGCATCCTCAGCGACCTGCGCTTCATCAACGAGTCCGAGCCCTTCGGTTTCGCCGCCGCCAACGATCAGGGCGAAACCTACCTGGTGCTGCGCGGCACTGAGTCGGCTCAGGACTGGCTCGACGATCTGGACCTGCAGCAGGCCCGGTGGCCGTGGCAGGACGGCGTTACGGGTAGCGTGCACGCCGGCTTTCTCAAGCTCTACACCTCGCTGCGCGACCTGGCCCTGGCCGCCCTGGACAGCCTGCAGCCAAGCGGCCCGCTGTGGGTCTGCGGACACAGCCTGGGCAGTGCGCTGTCCAGCCTGGCCGTGCTCGACCTGCATGAGCGCTGGCCGGACCAGGCGCTGCAGCACTACAACTTCGCCAGCCCGCGCCTGGCGGCTACAGACTTTGCCGCGGCCTACAACAGCCTGGGGGTGCCGACCTTCCGCCTGGTCAATGACAGCGATCTGGTACCGCAGATTCCGGCGGCGGTCAGTGGCGAGCTGCTGTACCAGCACCTCGGTCAGGCCGTGACCTTCACCGCCAGCTACGCCGGCGTGGCCGCCAACCACAGCATGACCGACTGCTACCTCTACGCCTTGCAGCACCCGCAGGCGCCGATGCGTGGCTGACTAGTCGCCGCCCCCGCCGCCACAACCGCCGCCGCAGCCACCCCCATCACCATCACCGCCGCCGCCCCCGCCACCGGCGGAACCGGAGTCGCCGCCGCAACCACCGGCGGAGCTGCAGCCGAAGTGGCTGATGCAGAAGCCGCTGTCACTGCCGATGGCGCCGGGCTTGGCGTCGCATTGGCGGCTGTAGCGGAAGCCGTCGTCGATGGCCAGGTCGGCGTCCAGGGTAAACAGCCAGGGCAGGCGCTCGGTGCGCTGCGGCGACAGACCGAGGCGCTGGCAGGCCAGCTGCCAGGCGCGCTGGATGCCGTCGCTGGGGGCCTGCGGATCGGGCATGGCGTCGTTTGGCGTGTGGTGCAGGAAGTGGCCGAGGGCGGAGGTGCAGAATGCCTGATACTGGCGGGTGTAGAGGATGAACTCGTGCCAGGCCACATCGACCGCGCGCGACGGCATGGCAACCATCGCGCCCCTGGCCAGGCGGCACAGCTGGAAGTACTCGCGCAACCCCAGCAGCACCCACTGGATCTGTTCGCCCGTCAGATGCGGATAACGCTCCAGCAGCTTGTCGCGCAGCCGTTCGGGAAACCAGTAGCTGTCGATGAAGCGGGCACGCTTGCGCTGCAGTGCCGCCCGCCGCTGGTAGACAACGCCGCCCAGCAACGCCGCGCTCAGTAGGGTGGTGAAGATCATCGGGCAGTCCTTTGCCGTTCAGGCGTTTTGCAGGGCGCTGTTGAGCGCGCCTTCCAGCTGGGCCTTATAGCGCAGATAGTGGGTGGTCTGCGCCTGGCCGTCGCCGAGAATGCGCGACAGATCAAGGTCGGTGATGTAGCAGGGGTAGCGCTCGGCGCCGCGGCGCTGGTTGAGGATGTGCCGCGCCACCGCGGCGAACAGCTCGGCGCCGTACTCCAGTTCGGAGAACTCGCGGTGGTTGCAGTACAGGGTGACATGCACACGGCCACTGTCGGCGGGCTCGATGATGGCCTGTACGTCGTAGAAGGAGTGGGCGGCCTGGGCCTGTGGCGGTGCACGGCGCTCCAGGTGCCTGGCGCGCTGCGGTGGGGCCGGCAGCACCTCGTAATAGAGGATGTCCAGGGCGGCCGGTGGCAACGGGCTGTCCAGTGGCAGCAGGGCGTTGCGGCGGTACAGCACCGATTGCAGGAAGCGTTGCAGCGGCGTCAGCAGGCTCTGTTCGTCGCGATAGGGCAGGCGCTGGCGCCACAGTGCGTTGTGCTCGTCGAGCACCGTCAGCTCGGCCTGGGCGCCATCGATGCGGTAGAACACCTGGATGCAGTCGGGGCGCCCCAGCGGCAGGATCAGGGCCAGGTCCTCGCCTTCCAGGGCGTAGCGGTCCAGGTGCAGCGGGCTGTAGCTGGGCTGTTCCTCGCCGAGGTGCTCGAGCAGGCTTGGCAGGTCGTGCAGGGCGGCGTGGCTGACCTGGCCGGGCAACAGCTCCAGTACGTGATAGTGCTGCTGGACCTGCAGCAGGTAGCGGCTGTTCGCGGCGCCGGCGAGGCTGGTCAGGGTGTCGCGGAACAGTTCCTCGACGCGCTGGGCGATGGCCTGGGCGCGGTTGCGGCAGAAGCAGCGTACCTCCAGGCGTGGCCGGCGGCCGTCGGCCGGCAGCGCGTTGAGGTAGTCGCGCAGGCAGTCGAGCAGGGCGTTGGGGCCTTCGTAGCGGCTGACCATCAACTCGTTCCAGCTGTTCAGGCTGACCTGGTCGAGGGTCAGCACCAGGTTCTCGCGCACGCCGGAATAGCCCAGCGAGTCGGTGCGGCCGGTGGTCAGGTGTACATTCAGCTGGCTGTGCGCCTTCAGCGGGTCGACGCCGACGTTGACCAGCAGCAGCGTCTCGGCCGGTTCGGCGGCGTGCAGCAGGGCTTCCTCGCTGACCGGCGCCAGGGGTAGCGGTGCCACCTGCTGCAGGCTGCCGAGCAGGCTGGACAGCTCGAACTCGCTGAGGTCGCTGCTGCCGGGGTGCAGCGACAGGCGGGTGCTGGTGTCGATCACGCCGTTGCGGTGGCACCAGGCGAGCAGCTCGATCAACTGGCGCGCCCGCTTGAGCGGGGCGAAGTCCGGCCATTCCTGGCCGTTCAGGTTGCCCTGGTAGAGCGCCCACTGGGTTTCGCCTTCGGTTTCCTGGCTGGGGCTCTGCACCAGGGTCAGGGTGTCCTCGGCCAGGTCCGGGGCGATGCCGGGGTTGATGAACTCGATCTTGCCGGCCTTGCGCTCGAAGGCGGCGTACAGGCGCCGACCGAGCACGCCAAGGTCGCGGCTGTTGAGCGGGATGGCGGTCTGTTCGCTGCGGGCGAACTGCGACAGGAAGCGGTAGCTGTAGGTCAGCTCGTTGACCAGCGCGCGCCGCTCGGCGCTGACCTGGCGCACCTTCCACTGGCTGCGGCTGTCGAGCATGGCCAGTTCGCGCTGGCTCCAGCGCCACTCGCCGGTCAGGCGCTCGAACAGCAGGCGCTGCCAGCTCTTGGCGCGCTGCCGCGGCGGTACGCTGAGGCGCTTGCCGATCTTCAGGTACAGGCAGCGGCGGATCAGCTCCAGGCGCTCCAGCTCGCCGCGCGCGGTGAGGTACTCCTCCAGGCGGCGGTACACCACGATGTAGGGGTCGAGCTCGTCCAGGTCCAGACGGCCCTCGTACACCGCCTGCTTGAACCTCAGGCTCAGGCATTCCACGCGCGGATGCTCGCTGGCATAGACCTCGGTGAGCAGCAGCTTGAGCACCGATTTGTAGGGCGACTCGATGCCCTTGAACAGCTGCCACATGCCGGCGCCGATGAATTCGCCGGGCGGGATGCGCGCCAGGTGGCCGAGGTCCAGCACCTCCTCGGCGCGGACGAAACGCTTGCTCAGCAGGGCGTGGGTGTAGGTGCGGTAGTTGGCCTCTTCGTACACCGGCACCAGCCACCACAGCGGGGTGCGGCCGCCGAGCCAGATGGCCGTGCGGTAGAACTCGTCGAGCAGCAGGTAGTGCTGGGTGGTGCCGCAGTCGTCGGAGGTCAGCTGCGCTTCGCGGTCGCCCAAGGTGTAGCGCGCTGGGTCGATCAGGAAGCAGTGCGCCTCGGCGCCCTGAGTGGCGGCCCAGGCCTCCAGCAGATCGCATTTCTTGCGCAGTTCGGCCAGGGCGCGGGCGTCGAGAGCCGGGTCATGGCATACCCACAGGTCCATGTCGCTCTGCTCGGCCTGCGCCACGGTGCCCAGGCTGCCCATCAGGAACAGGCCCTGGATCGGTGTTGGCGGCTTGCTGCCGGGCGTGCCCCGGCGTGCCTTGTAGGCGAACGAGCGGGTCAGGCGCTGGGCCTCGGCCAGGGTGTTGTCATCCGGCTCGTAGCCGGACAGCCCGGCCGGTGTGCTGGCCGAGACATAGCCCGGCAGCAGCGGATGATTGACGTGGAACAGCAGGGGCAACAGCTTGAGCACCAGTTGCTGGCGCGTCGACAGCGCCTGCATGGCGCGCCCCAGGCGCCCATCGTTGACCTTGAGAAAGCGCGCGCGCAGCTGCCCCAGGACCTTGCGGTCGATGCCTTCGTTGATATCCGTGCGGATTTCCAGGGTGCGCGTCATGTACGGCTCGGAGCGGTGGTGGCAGCAAGACTACCAGTGCCGCGGGGCATCTGGCAGCCATCTCTGCCCAGTGTATCGGCGGCACCTGGCCGCCGCTGCAGGGGAAAATCCGGGGCCGCTCCGCCCCGTTCGGTCAGGCGCGTGCGGGCTCGGTGCGCAGAATGGTCAGCAGCGCCTGGGCATGCTCGGCGGCATCCAGCCCCAGGCTGGTCAGGTAGCCGCCGTCGGCCTGGGTCACCAGCCCCTTCTCGTGCAGACGGGTGATGGCCATCTGGGCACGGTTGGAGGCGTTGTTGTGCACCTTGAGTCCTTCCTGATGATTGTCCAGGTTGTACAGGGCGAGAATTTCCAGCTCGGCGATCAGTTCGGGGGTGTAGGCCATGGTCGTTGCGCTCTTGTTGTTGTGAGGATTGGTTTGAGTGTAGAGGCGTCGCCTGAGGGCGTCGCATCCGGGAGATGCCAGCGCTCGATGATCTGCTGGTAGCGCCCGTCACGATGCAGGGCGCGCATGCCGCTGTCGAAGCGACTCAGCAGCAGCTCGGCCTGCGGGTGGTAGCGCGAGAAGGAGACGAACAGCTGCGGGCGGTGCAGGGTGGCGACCGGCACGAACTGGCCGGCCAGCTCCGGATGCTCGGCAAACAGGGCCGCGGCGATGCCGCGATAGGCGGCGGTGTAGGCCACCCGCTGGTGCGCCAGCATGCGGAATCCATTGAGATCGCGGCGCACTTCCACGCGCTCCACGTCGGCCAGGCTGTCGAAGGGGGTGCCGTACTCGTAGCCGATGGTCACCGCCACCTTGCGCCCGGCCAGCTGCTGCAGATCGGTCACCGGCCGAGCGTTGTCGTGCCGCGCCCAGAGCAGGATGTCATCGCTGAACAGCGGCTCCTGCGGCAGGCGGAATTCGCTGGCGATGTCGGCATCCGGCGAGGTGTTGAAGCAGGCAGCCAGATGGCCCGTTCGAGTCAGCTCCATACAGCGCGAGTAGGGGTAGGGCACCAGTTCGACACGGGTATTGCTGGCGGCGAAGGCGGCGCGCACCAGATCGGCGGACATGCCCTGCACCTTGCCCTCGCGCAGCGCGGTAAAGGGGTACCAGTCGTCCTCGGCGCCGATGCGATAAACCTCGTCGGCCGTGGCCGCCGGAGCGCACAGCAGGGGCAGAAGTATGGCGAGGCAGAGCCGGAGACAGCGCGCGGCCATGAAGTGACCTTTCCGCAACGGGGCCATTGCACCTTAGCAACACCAGGTCGTGGCGGAAATAGACCTTGGTCAAGGCCGGCTCATTCTTCCCCGGGCAGCTCCGGCAGGGCGCGCAGGGCCTGCTCATACCAGGCGCCGTCGAAGGGCCGGTCGTCGCGCAGCATGGCATCGATCTCGTGGGCCAGGACCAGGGCCATCAGCTCGAGGATTTCCTCGCGCTCGTAGCCGACCAGGGTCAGCTTGTTGTACACGGCCTTGGCCGCCGGCGGGTTGTCCGCTTCCAGCTGGTTCTCGATGGCCTGGATCAGGGTTTCTTCGGCGAAGGCTTCATCGTCGTCGTGGTCATGTTCGCTCATGGCTTTTCCTCGTGGGCGGCGCTGTAGTCTGCCACAGCCATCATTCAGCCGGCTGATGGAGCTTCCCGCACGCAGCTGGCCAGCGATAACTGGAGTTTTCCGGATCGGTAAGCCGCCATGCTCAGACTCCACGGATTCGCCGTCAGCAACTACTACAACATGGTCCGCCTGGCCCTGCTGGAAAAGGGCCTGGCGTTCGACACCGTCAGCGTCTACGGCAGCCAGGACGAGGCCTTCCTGGCGCATCTGCGCAGCAGGGCCTGAGGCTCAGGGGCAGGGCTTGCCGGTACCCTTGAGGTCGAGCTTGAAGAATTGCAGGCGGAAGCCCGAGGTCTTGGCGCGGCTGCACAGCTTGGCGTTGTAGGCGCGGTAGTCGGCGATGAAGATCGGCTTGCCTTGGCGGCGCATGGGCACGTAACCGCCGCACTCCTCGTACTGGTAGCAGCTCTCGTTGACCGCGAAGTCGAAGTAGGCTGCCAGCTGCGGCAGCAGCTCGACGGCGTTCTTCAGGCCGACGCTGAGGTTGCGCTTGTGTGCTTCGCTGGCCAGCCAGCGGTTGAAGTCGATCTGCTGGGCGCGGGTCAGCTTGAGGCCGTTGTCATTGCTGTAGCCGTCCACGTTGTCCGGGTCGACGCCGTCGCAACCCTTGCTGCGGGCCAGGTCCAGGCGCTTGGCCAGCAGCTTGCGCACATCGCTGCGGCGATAGTCCAGCCAGCGCTCGCCGGGCCACTCCGGCAGCGGCTTGCCGATGGCGGCCTTGGGATAGAGCTTGGCGTCGCTGCGCCAGTCTTCCCAGGTGCCGGCGCTGAAGTAGCAGATGACGATGCGGCCCTGGCCCTTGAGGTTGGTGATGGTCTGCTTGGGCGTGTCATACAGGTCGATGTCGTAGACCTGCCGGTTGGGCGTCTGCAGGGGGCCGTTGAGTTGCAGGTGCCAGCTGGCATTGGCCGGGATGGCCAGGGGCGAAGCATTGGCGAGCGTAGCCAGGAAAAGCGGGAGCAGAGCCAGGAATGAGCGCATGGGGCGGCCTTGGTGGGGCTGGACGTTTGGGCAAGATACGTGAGCGGCTGGGGCGCCCCAAGCACAGGGCGCCGGGCGGTACTCAGCCGGCAGCGAAGTCGAGCAGCGCCTGGCCGGTCAGGCGGTAGGAGATCCAGTCGTCCTTGGGGCGGGCGCCGAAGGACTCGTAGAACTCCATGGCCGGTGTGTTCCAGTCCAGCACGGCCCACTCCATGCGCCCGCAGCCCTTGGCCACGGCCAGTTGTGCCAGATGCTGCAGCAGCGCCTTGCCGGCGCCGAGCTTGCGGTATTCCGGCGCGACGTACAGGTCTTCCAGGTAGATGCCGTGCTTGCCCAGCCAGGTCGAGTAGCTGAAGAAATACACGGCAAAGCCGATCGCCACGCCATCCTGCTCGCAGATCAGCGCATGGGTGGTCGAGCCCGCGCCAAACAGGCTGTCGCGAATGCCAGCGACGTCGGTCTGCACCTCGTGTTCGGCCTTCTCGTAAATGGCCAGGTCGGTGATGAAGCGCAGGATCAGTGCGGCATCATCGGCTGTGGCGGTGCGGATATGCAGGCTCATGCGAATATTCTCGAAGTGTTTAGCCGTAGAGGAGAACCAGTACAGCCAGTGGCAGGGCAACCAGACAGAGGACGCCGAAGGAGGCGATCCAGTTGCCGCGTGGGCTGTCCGGATCGATCTGGCGCAGTGGCAGGCGCGGATAGCGGCCCAGCGTCAGCAGGCGCAACAGCAGCCAGCCGGCGCTGTAGAAGAAGTAGCCGAAGATCAGCCCCAGAATGGCCTCGCCGAGGAACAGCAGGCCACGTAGCAACAGCTCAAGCATGGGAAGTCCTTTTCCCTTGGCGGGCGATCAGCGCGTCGCCAGCAGTTCCCAGCCGCGCGCCACGGCGGCACGTACCTGGTTCGGCGCGGTGCCGCCGATATGGTCGCGGGCGTTGACCGAGCCTTCCAGGGTCAGCACGGCGAACACGTCGTCGCCGATCTGCTCGCTGAACTGGCGCAGCTCGTCCAGGCTCATCTCGGCCAGGTCCTTGCCGGTTTGCACGCCGTACTTCACCGCGTGGCCGACGATCTCGTGGCAGTCGCGGAAGGGAAGACCCTTGCGCACCAGGTAGTCGGCGAGGTCCGTGGCGGTGGAGAAGCCACGGCGGGCCGCCTCACGCATGATGTCCTTCTTCGGCTTGATCGCCGGAACCATGTCGGCGAAGGCGCGCAGGCTGTCGCGCAGGGTGTCGGCGGCGTCGAACAGCGGTTCCTTGTCTTCCTGGTTGTCCTTGTTGTAGGCCAGCGGCTGGCCCTTCATCAGGGTCAGCAGGCCGGTCAGGGCGCCGAACACCCGGCCGGATTTGCCACGCACCAGCTCCGGCACGTCCGGGTTCTTCTTCTGCGGCATGATCGAGGAGCCGGTGCAGAAGCGGTCGGGCAGGTCGATGAACTGGAACTGGGCGCTGGTCCACAGCACCAGCTCTTCGGAGAAGCGCGAAAGGTGCATCATCGCCAGCGAGGCGGCCGCGCAGAATTCGATGGCGAAGTCACGATCCGACACGCCGTCCAGCGAGTTGCCGCCAACGGCGTCGAAACCCAGCAGTTCAGCGGTGATCTCGCGGGCAATCGGGTAGGTGGTGCCGGCCAGCGCGGCCGAGCCCAGCGGCATGCGGTTGACCCGTTTGCGGCAGTCTACCAGGCGCTCGTAATCGCGCGACAGCATCTCGAACCAGGCCAGCAGGTGATGCCCGAAGGTCACCGGCTGGGCGGTCTGCAGGTGGGTGAAGCCGGGCATGATGGTGTCCGCTTCGGCTTCGGCCAGGCCCAGCAGGCCCTGCTGCAGGCGGGTGATTTCGGCGAGGATGAGGTCGATCTCGTCGCGCAGCCACAGGCGGATGTCGGTGGCCACCTGGTCGTTGCGCGAGCGGCCGGTGTGCAGCTTCTTGCCGGTGACGCCGATGCGGTCGGTCAGGCGCGCCTCGATGTTCATGTGCACGTCTTCCAGGTCGACGCGCCAGTCGAACTGGCCCGCTTCGATCTCGGCCTGGATCTGCTTGAGGCCAGCCTCGATGGCGTCGCGCTCGTCCGCGGTCAGCACGCCGACCTTGGCCAGCATGGTCGCGTGGGCGATCGAGCCCATGATGTCGTGGCGGTACAGGCGCTTGTCGAAGTCGACCGAGGCGGTGAAGCGGGCGACGAAGGCGTCGACGGGCTCGCTGAAGCGGCCGCCCCAGGACTGGTTGGTTTTTTCGCTGCTCATGGCTGGACTCGTGGCAGGGCAGACGCGGCGGGCGCCTGCGAAACGGACAAAGTGTGTCGATAATAACAGCCTTGCCGGGAAAACCGAGGCCGCGCCGATCTGTTGCCGCCGTCACAGTTTGCGTGGTTCGGCGGCATTTGGGTCACCGTTTTGGCCCGGCCGGGCCGCTCTGGCTTGCCGCCCGGTGGCGCACACAAGGAAACTGCAGGGATGAAAATCCAATGGTTCAACAAGGGGCGCACCCTCGCCCCGGACGACGATTTCTTCCTGCCGGAGCTGTGCGAGCCCGAGGCGCTGCTTGGCCTGGTGCTGCTGGCCGAGCTGCTGGTGCTGGTGCTGGTGCTGGCCGAACCCATGCTGCCCGCGTTCAACTGGGAGCGCCTGGCGCTGACCTCACTGTTCGTGCAGTGGATCGTGCTGCTCTCGGCGGCGCTGCTGTGCCGCCTGCGGCCGCTGCTGGCGCGCCTGCGAGCGGCCCTGGCCGGGGCACTGTGCTGCACGCTGGTGGTAGCGCTGACGCTGGCCTGCACCACGGTGGCTGACTACTTCAACCTGGGCGGCGTGTTGCCGCGTGAGGGCGAGGTTAACCTGTACCTGCGCCATGCGCTGATCAGCCTGATCATGTCCGGCCTGATGCTGCGCTACTTCTACCTGCAGAGTCAGTGGCGCAAGCAGCAGCAGGCCGAGCTGAAGGCGCGCATCGAATCGCTGCAGGCGCGTATCCGTCCGCACTTCCTGTTCAACAGCCTGAACAGCATCGCCAGCCTGGTGGTGGTCGACCCGGTCAAGGCCGAGCAGGCGGTGCTTGATCTGTCCGATCTGTTCCGCGCCAGCCTGGCCAAGCCCGGTACCCTGGTGTCCTGGGCCGAGGAACTGGAATTGGGCAAACGATATCTGTCGATCGAGCACTATCGGCTCGGCGACCGGCTACAGTTGGATTGGCAGGTGGAAAATGTGCCGGCGGATCTGCCGATCCCCCAGCTGACCTTGCAGCCGCTGCTGGAGAATGCCCTGATCTACGGCATCCAGCCGCGCATCGAGGGCGGACTGGTACGGATCGAGGCGGACTACCGTGATGGGGTGTTCCAGCTCTGCGTGAGCAACCCCTTCCAGGAAGTCGCCGATCAGCAGCCGTCGCGCGGAACCCACCAGGCCCTGGTGAATATCGATGCGCGCCTGGCGGCACTTTTCGGCCCCGGCGCGAGTCTCAGCGTGGATCGCCGTGACGGGCGCCACTTCACCTGTCTACGCTATCCTTGTTCGAGACTCATGCAGGAAGCCCGAGCAATATGAATGTGCTGATCGTCGATGACGAACCCCTTGCCCGCGAGCGCCTGATCCGCATGGTCGGCGAACTCGAGGGTTATCGTGTCCTCGAGCCCTCGGCCAGCAACGGCGAAGAAGCGCTGGCGCTGATCGACAGCCTGCGGCCGGACGTAGTCCTGCTGGACATCCGCATGCCCGGCCTCGATGGCCTGCAGGTGGCAGCCAAACTGTGCGAACGCGAGGCGCCGCCGGCGGTGATCTTCTGCACCGCGCATGACGAGTTCGCCCTGGAGGCCTTCGACGTCAGTGCCGTCGGCTACCTGGTCAAACCGGTGCGCCCTGAGGCCCTGGCTGCCGCGCTGAAGAAGGCCGAGCGGCCCAACCGCGTGCAGCTGGCGGCGCTGACGCGCCCGGCCATGCCCGGCAATGGCGCCGGCCCGCGCAGCCATATCAGCGCGCGTACCCGCAAGGGTATCGAGCTGATTCCGCTGGAGCAGGTGATCTTCTTCATCGCCGACCACAAGTATGTGACCCTGCGCCATGAAGGCGGCGAGGTGCTGCTGGACGAGCCGTTGAAGGCGCTGGAGGATGAGTTCGGCGAACGCTTCGTGCGCATCCATCGCAATGCGCTGGTCGCCCGCGAACGCATCGAGCGTCTGCAGCGCACGCCGCTGGGGCACTTCCAGCTCTATCTCAAGGGTCTGGGGCCGGACGCCCTGACCGTCAGCCGGCGCCATGTGGCCGGTGTGCGCAAGCTGATGCACAGCCTGTAAGCCCCCCGGATGCAGCCTGCGGCGATCGTGCCTGCGGGCGTGCGCCGGTCATCCTGTTATCATCCCCGGCAGTTCGTCTTCTGGAATTGCCCATGTCCCGCGAAATCCGCATCGCCACCCGTAAGAGCGCCCTGGCCCTGTGGCAGGCCGAGTACGTCAAGGCCCGCCTGGAGCAGGCTCACCCCGGGCTGAAGGTCAGCCTGGTGCCCATGGTCAGTCGTGGCGACAAGCTGCTCGACGCGCCGCTGGCGAAGATCGGCGGCAAGGGCCTGTTCGTCAAGGAACTGGAAACCGCCCTGCTGGAGAACGAGGCCGATATCGCCGTGCACTCCATGAAGGACGTGCCGATGGACTTCCCCGAGGGGCTCGGCCTGTTCTGCATCTGCGAGCGTGAAGACCCGCGCGACGCCTTCGTCTCCAATACCTACGACAGCCTCGACGCACTGCCGCCCGGCAGCGTGGTCGGGACCTCCAGCCTGCGCCGTCAGGCCCAGCTGCTGGCGCGCCGCCCGGACCTGAAGATCCACTTCCTGCGCGGCAACGTGAACACCCGCCTGGCCAAGCTGGATGCCGGCGAGTACGACGCCATCATCCTCGCCGCCGCCGGCCTGATCCGCCTGGGTTTCGAGGCGCGCATCCGTGCCTCGATCAGCGTCGACGACAGCCTGCCGGCCGGTGGTCAGGGCGCGGTGGGCATCGAGTGCCGCACCGCCGATGCCGAGATCCACGCGCTGCTGGCGCCGCTGCACCATGCCGAGACGGCCGCGCGGGTGACCGCCGAGCGCGCGCTGAACAAGCGCCTCAACGGCGGCTGCCAGGTGCCGATCGCCTGCTACGCCCTGCGCGAGGGCGAGCAGCTGTGGCTGCGCGGCCTGGTCGGCCAGCCCGATGGCGGCCTGCTGCTGCGCGCCGAAGGCCGTGGCAGCGATGCCGAGGCGCTTGGCGTGCAGGTGGCCGAGCAGCTGCTGGCGCAGGGCGCCGAGGCCATTCTCAAGGCGGTGTACGGCGAGGCCGCGGCCGAGTGACGGGCTGGCGCCTGCTGCTGACCCGCCCGGCTGCCGAGTGCGAGGCGTTGGCCGCCACCCTGGCCGAGGCTGGCGTCTACAGCTGCAGTCTGCCGCTGCTGGAAACCGAGGCGCTGGCGGAAACGCCCGAGCAGTGCGCCATCCTCCGCGATCTAGAGCGTTACAGCGCCGTCATCGTGGTCAGCAAGCCGGCCGCGCGCCTGGGCCTAGCCCTGCTCCAGCGCCACTGGGCGCAGCCACCGTGCGGCCCGCGCTGGTTCAGCGTGGGCGCCGCCACTGCGCAGATTCTCGACCAGTACCTGCAGCCGCATGGCCTGCAGGCCTGCTGTCCGAGCCTGGGCGACGACAGCGAGGCGCTGCTGGCCCTGCCCGAGCTTGACCAGGCGCTGTGCGTGGCAAACCCACGGGTGCTGCTGATGCGCGGCGAGGGCGGGCGCGAGCTGATCGCCGAGACCCTGCGCGCGCGTGGCGCCGTGGTCGACTATCTGGAACTCTACCGGCGTCTGTGTCCTCAATACCCCAGCGGCACCTTGCCGCAGCTGGTGGCGGCGCAGCGTCTCAACGCACTGCTGGTGAGCAGCGCCCAGGGTCTGGAAAACCTGCTGCAGCTCGCTGCCAGTGCCTGGGCGGAGCTGGCTCGGCTACCCTTGCTGGTGCCCAGCCCGCGGGTGGCCGAACTGGCCCGCGCGGCGGGCGCCCGGCAGGTCATCGATTGTCGCGGCGCCAGTGCTGCGGCTGTTCTGGCGGCCCTGCGCGCCCATCCGGCGCCGGCCTCTGATGCATAAGGAAGGACTCGTGAGCGAAACCACCCCGCAGATCAGTGAACAGACCCCGCCACTCGCCGCGGAGCCGGCCCCGCAGGCAGCCGCCAAGGCCAGTGGGCGCGGCCCGGCCTGGTTGGCCCTGCTGGTCGGCCTGGCCGGCCTCGGTGTCGGCGCCTGGAGCGCCTGGCAGCTGCATCAGCAGCAGGGGCAGGCGGCGGAGCAGCTGGAGCGGCTACGCGAAATCGGCGCGGCGACCGAGACCCGGCTGCAGGGCAGCGAGGATAGCGTGGCCAAGAAGCTGGCCGGTCTGCCCTCGGCGGACCAGCTGGCCACCCAGCGCGACCTGCTGGTGAGCCTGCAGGGCGAGCAGCAACGCCTGGCGCAAAGCCTCTCCGGCCTGCTCGGCAAGAGCCGCGAGGACTGGCGCCTGGCTGAGGCCGAGCACCTGCTGCGCCTGGCCATGCTGCGCCTCTCGGCGCTGCAGGACGTCGACAGCGCGATCGCCCTGGTGCAGGGCGCCGATGACATCCTGCGGGCGCAGAACGATCCGCAGGCCTTCGCCGCCCGTGGCGAGTTGATCAAGGTGCTGGAGGCCCTGCGCAGCTTGCCGCAACTGGATCGCAGCGGCCTGTTCCTGCAGTTGGCCGCCCTGCGCGGCCAGGCCGCCCAGCTGCAGACGCTGACGCCCGAATACCTGGTGCCGGCCGAAGCTCCGGCCGGCGCCAACAACGCCAGCGACGCCAGCCGCTGGGAAGAGCTGTGGCAGCAGGTGTCACGCTATGTGCGTATCGACCTGCACGCCGATCAGGACGTGCGTCCGCAGCTGGCCGGGCAGAGCCTGGCGCAGGTGCGCCTGACCCTGGTGCTGGCCCTGGAGCAGGCGCAATGGGGCGCGCTGAATGGCGAGCCGGAAGTCTACCGTCAGGCGCTGGCCGCCGCCGGTGACGTGCTGGACAGCTACTTCGACCGCGACAACCAGGCTGTGCAGGCCCTGCGCCAGCGCATCGGCGAGCTGGCCGAGCAGCCGGTGGTGGCTCAGCTGCCGAAGCTGGATAACGCGCTCGACGTGCTGCAGGCCTATCTCAAGCGCCGCGAGGCCGCCGAGCTGATGCCCGATGCGCAGGCCGAGCCGGCGCTGGAGCCGGATATCGAAGCCATCGAGGAGGACGGGCAATGATCCGCGCCGTCCTGCTTCTGCTGCTGGTGGTCAGCGCGGCCACCCTGCTGGGGTTGGCCGTCGCCGAGCACAGCGGCTACGTGCTGATCGCCTGGAAGGGTCTGCGCTACGAATCCAGCCTGTGGGTGTTCCTGCTTCTGCTGGCGCTGGCCTGGGGCCTGTTCGTCGGCGTGCGCTGGCTGGTGCGGGTGTTGCTGGCCTCCGGTGGTGTGGTCAATCCCTGGTCCCGGCGCAACCGTGGCAAGCGCCAGCAGCTGGCTGCCGACAAGGGCCTGCTGGACCTGATCGAGGGGCGCTGGGAGCGTGCCGTGCGTCACCTGTCGCTGGCCGCCGAGGGCGAGCGTCAGCCGCTGATGTATTACCTGGGCGCGGCCCGTGCCGCCTACAAGCTGGGGCGGGTGGAGGAGGGCGAGGCGCTCCTGGAAAAGGCCCTGCGCAGCCAGCCGCAGGCCGAGCTGGCCGTGGCCCTGACCCATGCCGAGCTGCAACGCGAGCGCGGCGATCTCGACGGTGCCCTGGAAACCCTGCAGGCCATGCGCGAGCGTCATCCGCGGCATCATGCGGTGCTTGAGCAACTGCAGCGCACGCTGGTCGAACGCGGCGACTGGGCGGCCTTGCTCGACCTTCTGCCGGAGCTGCGCAAGAGCCGTGTGGTTGAGGGCGAGGCGCTCGCCGAACTCGAGCGCAAGGCCTGGATCGACCGCCTGCAACGTGCCGGCGAGCAGGGGCTGGAGCAGGGCGAGTTGGCCCTGCAACCCCTGACGGCGGCCTGGCAGCAGCTGTCCTCGGCGCAGCGCCAGGATGCCGAGCTGCTGCTGGCCTATGCCCGCCAGCTGCGCGCCTTGGGCGCCCAGGAGGAGGCCGAGGAGGTGCTGCGCAAGGCGCTCAAGCAGGGTTACGACGAACGTCTGGTGCGCCTCTACGGCCAGCTGCGCGGGCGCGACCCGGCGCGCCAGCTGCAGAGCGCCGAGGCGCTGCTCAAGCAGCATCCGCAAGCGCCACAACTGCTCCTCGCCCTGGGGCGTCTGAGTCTGCAGAACGGCTTGTGGGGCAAGGCGCGCGAATACTTCGAGATCAGCCTGGAGTTTGCCCGCAGCCCCGAGGCCTGCGCCGAGCTGGCGCGCCTGCTGGCCAGCCAGGGCGAGGCCGAGCAGAGCAACCGTCTGCTGCAGGAGCTGCTGGTGCTGCAAGGCCAGCGCCTGCCCGAGCTGCCACAGCCATCGGTCTGACGTATGGCGCCCTGTCGCTGACGGGGCGTCTGCCATTACCTTGAAAGGCCGCTCGGCTTTCCTCTACCGTAGGCGCCTTTCTCGCCCCCGCATCGGAGTTCCCATGGCGCTGGCCACCCCGCGTACCCTGTTCCTGCTGGCTTTTATCGGCTGCCTGGCCCTGATGGCCGGTGCGCTCTATCTGGAGCATGTGGTCGGCCTCAACCCCTGCCCGCTGTGCGTCGTCCAGCGCGTCTTCGTCATTCTCTTCGCACTGGTCTGCCTGATCGCAGCCATCCATGGCCCGGCCCGTGGCGGGCGCCGCGGATATGCCATGCTGGCCCTGCTGTTTGCCGCCGGTGGTGGCGCCACGGCTGCGCGCCAGGTGTGGTTGCAGGGCGTGCCGGCTGACCAGCTGGAAGCCTGCCTGCCCAGCCTGGAGTTCATGGTCCAGGCGCTGCCCCTGCAGGAAATCGCGCGCCTGGTGTTCCACGGCACCGCCGACTGCGCCGAAGTGACCTGGACCCTGTTTGGCCTCAGCGTGCCGGAGTGGAGCCTGCTGGCCTTCGTCGGCATGGCACTGTTCGCCCTGTTCCAGCTGTTTCGACGTACCTGACGATTCCCGAACGGCATGACTTGATGCCCGCGCCGAGTGGGCATACTCTGGCCCTACGCCTTGTCAGTAAACCGCCGTTTTTGCCGAGGCGTCCCCCGAGAACCCGCGAGCTGACAATAAAATGTCTCGGGGCTGGCGTATTCGCATTCACCAGTAGGGAAGTGAGGACATCATGCTCGAGAGCTGCCAGAACGCCCAGGAACGCTGGGGTGGCGTACACCAGCTGATCGATCGCTGGTTGCAGGAACGCCATGAACTGGTGAGCGCCTTCGGCGCGCTCAGCGACAACCTTCAGGGTGCGGCGTCCGGGCAGGGCGTGCAGCGCTTCTGCGAGATTCTGGTCGACTACGTCTCGGCCGGTCACTTCGAGGTCTACGAGCAGCTGACCAGCGAGGCCAAGGCCTTCGGTGATCAGCGCGGCCTGGACCTGGCCAAGCAGATCTACCCGCGGATCGAGGCCATCACCGAGGTGGCCCTGTCCTTCAATGACCGCTGCGACAACGGCGACTGCCGCGATGCCGCCTCGCTCAATGCCGAACTCAAACGGCTGGGCCAATTGCTGCATGAGCGTTTCGAACTGGAAGACTGCCTGATCGAGGTGTTGCACAACGCTCATCGGCAACAGGCCACTGCGACCCCGCTCTGAGCCGGTCGATCACTCAAGAAAAAGCCGCCCTACGAGGCGGCTTTTTCTTGGCGGTCAGTCGGCGACTTCGAGCAGTTCCACTTCGAACACCAGGGGCGCGTTCGGCGGGATCAGGTCGCCTGCGCCCTCCGCACCGTAGGCCTGCTCGGCCGGAATCACCACGCGCCAGCGCGCACCTGCCGGCATCTCGCGCAGGGCGGTCTGCCAGCCGGGAATCAGCGCGCCGAGGCGGAACCACTGCGGACCTTCGCTCTGGTCGAACAGGCTGCCGTCGGCCAGTTCGCCACGGTAGCTGACCCGCACTCTGCCATTGCTGCGAGGCTTGGCACCGCTGCCCGCGCGTAGCTCGCGCACCAGTACGCCACCGGCCAGTTCGCGTACGCCGTAGCGGGATTTCTCCGTAGCCAGGAAGCGTCCCTCGGCCAGGCGCGCCTGTGTTTCACGGGACTCGGCGCTGCGTTGTTCGTGCTCTGCCAGCAGCGCCTCGATGCGCTCCGGCGGCAGGCGCAGCGCCTCGCCGCGATAGGCCTGGCGCAGGCCCGCGAGCAATGCATCCAGCGGCAGGTCGGGCACCTCGCCGCGCAGGCGCTCACCGAGCTTGGCGCCGAGGCTGTAGGCCAGATCCTCATCCTGCGGTGTGGCGCACGCCAGCGATGAACAGAGGCACAGCAGTACCAGCCAGAAGCGCAACATGGTCGATATCTCCGCAAAATTTGCCGGCGATTATGCAGGTTGCCGGCGCAGGCGCTAGCGACCGGCGAGTCAGCCGTCTAGTATGGGGTCACCAACGTCCGTTAGGAGGCACGCCATGCCGACCAACAATAAGAAGTCCGTTAGCACTCCTTTGCACCTGCTGCAGCAACTGTCCCACAGCCTGCTCGAACATCTGGAAAAGGCCTGCACCCAGGCGCTGGTCGATGCCGAAGAGCTGCTGACCAAGCTGGAGAAGCAGCGCGTCAAGGCGCAGGAAAAACTCCACGACGCCCGCAGCAAACTGCAGGATGCGGCCAAGGCCGGCAAGGCCAAGGCGCAGGAAAAAGCCAAGGCCGCCGCCGCTGAGCTGGAAGAGCTGCTCGCCGCGCTCAAGACCCGTCAGGCCGAAACCCGCAGCTACATTGCCCAGCTCAAGCGTGATGCTCAGGAAAGCCTGAAGCTGGCGCAGGGCGTGGGCAAGGTCCGTGAGGCTGCCGCCAAGGCGCTGGACAGCCGTGCTGTCGCCAAGCCGGCTGCGAAGCCTGCGGCCAAAACCGCGGCGAAGCCGGCCGCGAAGAAGGCGACTGCCAAGCCCGCAGCCAAGGTAGCCGCAAAACCTGCCGCCAAGCCTGCCGCGAAGAGTGCTGCCAAACCCGCCGCCGCCAAGGCCCCGGCCAAAGCAGCCGCTGCCAAGTCCGCAGTGAAACCGGCAGCCAAGCCTGCGGCCAAGGCAGCCGCGAAGCCCGCCGCCAAACCAGCCTCTAAGCCCGCGGCCAAGCCTGCCGCCGCCAAGGCTCCGGCCAAAGCAGCCGCTGCCAAGCCCGCAGCGAAACCGGCAGCCAAGCCTGCGACCAAGGCAGCCGCGAAGCCTGCCGCCAAGCCAGCCTCTAAGCCCGCGGCCAAACCGGCTGCTGCCAAGGCCCCGGCCAAAGCCGTAGCGGCCAAGCCGGTAGCGAAGCCGGCGGCAAAACCCGCGGCCAAAGCCGCTGCCAAGCCTGCGGCGAAGCCGGCAGCCAAGAAGCCTGCGGCGGCCAAACCGGCAGCGGCCAAGCCCACCGCGAAACCGGCCAGCACGCCTGCCGCCGCCAAGCCGGCAGCACCGGCCAGCGCTGCACCGGCAGCGGCGGCCGCACCTGCCGCCAGCAACGGCAGCACGCCGCCCAGCGCTTAAGTCTGAGTGGCCGCGACGCGCAGCAGTTCGCGCGCGTCGCGGTCCTCCAGCAGCTTTTCCAACCAGGCCACGGCTTCGTCCGTGGCCTGCCATTTCTGGGCCAGTTGCTCCAGTCTGCCGAGCAGCTCCCGTTCGGCCTCCAGCTCCAGTGCCTTGACCTGTTCGCGCAGCCGCGCCTGTTGCGGATCGAGCAGCGCCGCTGCCTTCCAGCCCTGGCGTAGTTCGCGCAGCGGCTGCACCACCTGGCGTTGCCAGGGCTCGGCGATGGCGCGCAGCTGCGCCAGGCGCTGCGCCTCGCAGGGCACCTGCCGGCGCTCCAGCCACAGCGCGCAGAGCACCAGGCAGACGTCCGCGCCACCGTCCTGCAGGCGCAGAAAGACCTGCTCCACGCCGGGGCGGGCGTAGCAGGCCAGGGCGAAATTCCACAGGTCAGCTGGCATAGGGTGCTCCGAGCGAAGCTGGTAGACTCCGCGGCCATTATGATCCGACTCCAGAATCTCACTCTACAGCGTGGTCCGCAGCGCCTGCTCGAAGGCGCCGAACTGACCCTGCACGCCGGCCAGAAGGTCGGTCTCATCGGCGCCAATGGCGCCGGCAAATCCAGCCTGTTCGCCCTGCTGCGCGGTGAGCTCGGCCCCGACGCCGGCGATTGCCTGCTGCCGGCGGACTGGCGCATCGCGCACATGCGCCAGGAGGTCGACAACCTCGAACGCCTGGCGGTGGACTATGTCCTCGATGGCGATCTGCACCTGCGCGCGATCCAGGCCGAGCTGGCCAAGGCTGAGGCCGCCCACGACGGCGCCGCCATCGCCCGCCTGCACACCGAGCTGGACAATGCCCAGGGCTACACGGCCGATGCCCGTGCGCGCAAGCTGCTGGCCGGCCTGGGCTTCACCAGCGAACAGATGGACCGCCGTGTCGGCGACTTCTCCGGTGGCTGGCGCATGCGCCTGAACCTGGCCCAGGCGCTGATGTGCCCGTCCGAACTGCTGTTGCTCGACGAACCGACCAACCACCTCGATCTCGATGCGATCCTCTGGCTGGAGGACTGGCTCAAGGGCTACCCCGGCACCCTGCTGCTGATCTCCCACGACCGCGACTTCCTCGACGCCGTGGTCGATCACGTCGCGCACCTCGAACAGCAGAAGCTGACCCTCTACCGCGGCGGCTACTCGGCCTTCGAGCGCACCCGTGCCGAGCGCCTGGCGCAGCAGCAGCAGGCGTACGAGAAGCAGCAGGCGCAGCGCGCACACATGGAAAAGTACATCGCCCGCTTCAAGGCCCAGGCGACTAAGGCCCGTCAGGCGCAGAGCCGGATCAAGGCCCTGGAGCGCCTGGAAGAGCTGGCCCCGGCGCATGTGGATTCGCCTTTCGACTTCGTCTTCCGCGAGGCGGACAAGGTCTCCAGCCCCCTGCTCAACCTGTCCGAGGCGCGTCTCGGCTATGGCGACAAGACGGTGCTGGACAAGGTCAAGCTGAGCCTCGCCCCCGGCGCGCGCATCGGTCTGCTCGGGCCCAACGGCGCCGGCAAGTCGACCCTGATCAAGACCCTGGCCGGCGACCTCGCCGTGTTCGGTGGCACCCTCGCACGCGGCGAGAACCTGGCGATTGGCTACTTCGCCCAGCACCAGCTCGATTCGCTCGATGCCAAGGCCAGCCCGCTGCTGCACCTGCAGCGTATTGCCCCGAGCGAGCGTGAGCAGACCTTGCGCGACTTCCTCGGCGGCTTCGATTTCCGCGGCCCGCGCTGCGACGAAGTGGTGGTGAATTTCTCCGGTGGTGAGAAGGCGCGCCTGGCCCTGGCGCTGATCGCCTGGCAGAAGCCCAACCTGCTGCTGCTCGACGAACCGACCAACCACCTCGACCTGGAAATGCGCCTGGCCCTGACCATGGCCCTGCAGGACTTCGCCGGTGCCGTGCTGGTGGTCTCGCACGACCGTCACCTGCTCAAGAGCACCACCGACGAGTTCCTGCTGGTGGCCGACGGGCGCATCCAGCCATTCGAGGGCGACCTCGATGACTACGCGCGCTGGCTGGTCGACTACCGCGCCCGTCAGCAACCGCAAAGCAGCGCCGCGCCGGCCGCGGACAAGACCGACAAACGCGCCCAGCGTCAGGCCGCCGCCGCCCTGCGCCAGCAACTGGCGCCGCACAAGAAACAGGCCGACAAGCTGGAGCAGGAGCTGGGCAAGCTGCAGGAAAAGCTCGCCGCCGTCGAAGACAAGCTCGGCGACAGCGGCCTGTACGAGGCCGCGCGCAAGGACGAGCTGCGTGAGCTGCTGGCCGAGCAGGCTGCGCTCAAGACCCGCGAGGCCGAGCTGGAAGAGACCTGGCTGGAGGCCCTGGAAACCCTGGAGGCGCTGCAGCAGCAACTGGAGGAGAGCGAGTGATGGAGCAGCTGGCAGTGCTCAGCGACTGGCGCGAACCGCTGATTCTGGCCGGGCAGGTGCTGCTGATCCTGCTCCTGGCCTGGGCCGTCCAGCGCCTGGTCGGACGCGGCATCACCCGCCTTGGCGAGCGCTACGCGGCGCTGCCGACCGAGCTGTGGCTGCCGCTGCGCGGGCTGCTGCGCTGGCTGATCATGGGCAGCGCGCTGATGCTGGTGCTGGAGCGCCTGGGCGTGTCCGCCGAAGTGCTGTGGACGGCGCTGACCGGCTTCGTCGCAGTCGCCGCGGTGGCCTTCTTCGCCATCTGGAGCGTGCTCTCCAACATGTTCTGCGCCCTGCTGATCTTCAGCATGGGGCCGTTTCGCATCGGCGACATCGTCGAGGTGATCGACAGCGCCGACAAGCCCGGAGTCAAGGGACGGGTGATGGCGATCAACCTGTTCTACACCACCCTGGAGGACCCGGAGGCAGCCAATGCGCTGATCCAGGTGCCGAACAGTCTGTTCTTCCAGAAGTCGGTGCGTCGCTGGCGCTGAACGGAGGGCGGGAGTAGGCTGGATGCCCGCCTTTTGCTGTCGAGGTAACTGTCCATGACCCTGGAAACCTGGCTCGCCTTCTTCGTCGCCTGTTGGGTGATCAGCCTGTCGCCGGGTGCCGGTGCGGTGGCCTCGATGAGCGCCGGGCTGCGTTACGGGTTCTTGCGCGGTTACTGGAATGCGCTGGGCCTGCAGCTGGCGCTGCTGATGCAGATCGCCGTGGTCGCCGCCGGCCTCGGTGCCGTGCTGGCCACCTCGGAGCTGGCCTTCAACCTGATCAAGTGGTTCGGCGTGGCCTACCTGGTCTACCTCGGCTGGAAACAGTGGGTCGCCGCGCCTGGCGAGATCGCCGCCGGCGAGGGCGAACGCCCGCTGGGGCGCCCGTTGACCCTGGTGCTGCGCGGTTTTCTGGTCAACGCCAGCAACCCCAAGGCGATCATCTTCATCCTCGCCGTGCTGCCGCAGTTCCTCGATCCCAAGGCGCCGCTGCTGGTCCAGTACCTGCTGATGGCCGCCACCATGGTGGCGGTCGATCTGGTGGTGATGGCCGGCTACACCGGCCTCGCCGCGCGGGTGCTGCGCGCGCTGCGTTCGCCGCGTCAGCAGCGCATCCTCAACCGCACCTTCGGTGGCCTGTTCGTGGCCGCCGCCGCACTGCTGGCCACGGTACGGCGCACGGCCTGAAAGTTCCCGGCGCCTTTTCGAACAGACTGTTCGTCCGGGTGTTGCCAGATATTTCAGATTCCGCTTGAGCGAAATCGTTAGCTCGGCAACAATCTAATGCCATCCATTCGCATTTGGAACGCATTGATGTTCTCCAATCGTTCTCCTTTCGCCTGGCTGATGCTGCCGCTGCTGGCCTGCTTCAGTCTGTTTGCCCTCGCCGAGCCGAGTGAGGGCGCCGCCCAGGCCCTGCACCTGCTGGGCTACCTGGGTGCCGACTATCCCGCCACGGTGAACGCCGGCCAGGTGGTCGATCCGAGTGAGTACCGCGAACAGCTCGAATTTGCCGGTGTGCTGCAGGGACTGATCGTCGCGCTGCCGGCCAACGCCGGGCGCGATGAGCTGGAGCAGGGCGTGCAGCGCCTGCGTGGTGCCATCGAGGCGCGCGCCGCAGGCGAGGCCGTGGCGGCGCAGGCGCGCCAGCTGGCGGTGCGGCTCGCGGAGCTGTATCAGGTGCGCCAGGCTCCGGCGATCACCCCGGATGCCGCCCGTGGTGCCCCGCTGTATGCCCAGCATTGCGCCGTCTGCCACGGTGACAGCGGGCTGGGAGACGGCCCGGCCGGGCTCGGCCTGGAGCCGCCGCCGGCCAATCTGCGCGATACCGCGCGCATGGACCGGCTGAGCCTGTACGACCTGTTCAACACCATCGGCCTGGGTATCGAAGGCACCGACATGCCGGCCTTCGCCGACCAGCTGGACGAGCGCGAGCGCTGGGATCTGGCCAGCTACCTGGCGTCCCTCAGTGCTGGCCAGGCCGACACCGGCAAGCCTTTCGCCCTGGCCGAGCTGGCCGGCAAGACGCCGGCCGAGATTGCCGCCTCCGGTGGCGACGTGGCGGCCTTCCGCGCCCAGCGCGCGCAACCGCCGCAGGTGCAGCGCGGCCCGGCCGAGCTGATCGAGCACACCCGTGCCACCCTGGAGCAGAGCCTGGCGACCTATCGTCAGGGCGACCACGAGCAGGCCTATGACCTGTCGGTGGCCGCCTACCTGGAAGGCTTCGAGCTGGTCGAGAGCGCCCTGGACAACCTCGACGCGGCGCAACGCAAGACCACCGAGCGCGCCCTGATGGCCTACCGCCAGGCGCTGCAGGACGGTGCCGGTGTAGCCCAGGCCGCGCACGCGCTGGAGCTGGCCAAGGCCGAGTTGGGCAAGTCGGCCGCGCTGCTGGCGGACGGCGCCATGAATGCCTCGCTGAGCTTCTTCTCCAGCCTGCTGATCCTGCTGCGCGAGGGCCTTGAGGCGATTCTGGTGCTGGCGGCGATCCTCGCCTTCCTGCGCAATACCGGCCAGCAGGCAGCGGCGCGCAGCGTCCACATCGGCTGGGGCCTGGCTTTGCTGGCGGGCGTTGCCACCTGGGCGGTGGCGGCCTACCTGATCGACATCAGCGGCGCCCAGCGCGAACTGCTGGAAGGCGCCACCGCGCTGTTCGCCAGCGTGGTACTGCTGTGGGTCGGCGTGTGGATGCACGACCGCCGACATGCTGCGGCCTGGCAGGACTACATCAAGAGCAGCCTGGTCGGCGGTGGCGGCCGTTTCGGTTTCGCCGTGCTGGCATTCTTCTCGGTGTATCGCGAGCTGTTCGAGGTCATCCTGTTTTACGAGACCCTCTGGCTGCAGGCCGGCCCGGCCGGTCACGGCATGGTCCTGGCCGGTGCTGCCGCCGCGCTTCTGCTGTTGCTTGGCCTGGCCTGGGTGATCCTGCGTGGTTCGCGCAAGCTGCCGCTGGCCGCTTTCTTCAGCGCCAACGCGGTGCTGCTGTGCGTGCTCTCGGTGGTGTTCGCCGGTCATGGCGTCGCGGCTCTGCAAGAGGCCGGCATGCTCGGCACTCGCCCGGTGGCGTTCTTCGACTTCGACTGGCTCGGCATCCACGCCGACGCCTGGAGCCTGTCCGCCCAGGCGCTGGCCCTGGCCGGCATCGCCACGCTCTATGGGCGCAGCTGGCTCGGCGAGCGGCGCCGTGCGGCAGCGGCTAACATGGCGGCCTCGTCCGACTGAGAGTGCCGAAGATGCGTGTGTGGATCGACGCCGATGCCTGCCCCCGCCTGGCTCGTGACCAGGTGGTGAAGTTCGCCCTGAAGCGCGGCTTCGAGGTGGTGCTGGTGGCTGGCCAGGCCGTGGCCCGGCCGAACTTCGCCTGTGTGAAGCTGGTGGTGGTGCCGAGCGGTCCGGACGCGGCGGATGATCATCTGGTGGAGCATGCCGTGCCCGGCGAGTTGGTGATCTGCAGCGACATCCCGCTGGCCGATCGCCTGGTGAAGAAGGGCGTGGCAGCTCTCGATCCGCGCGGCCGCGAGTTCGACGAGCGCAACATGGGTGAGCGTCTGGCGATACGTAACCTGTTTACCGACCTACGCGAGCAGGGGCAGATGGGCGGCGGCCAGGCGGCTTACTCGGACAAGGACCGGCAGGCCTTCGCCAATTCGCTGGACCGTATTCTGACCCGCCTGATGAGGTAGCTACTGCTCCCCTCTCCCTTTGGGAGAGGGGGCGTGGATCTCAGCAAACATGACGGTCTACCCGCACAGATAGGTGCCGGTACCCACCGCCACCAGGGTGCCGTCGTCGCTGTGCAGTTCGCTGCGCACCACGGCCACCTTGTTGCCGGAGCGCAGCAGCACGGCGGTGGCAGTGAACAGCTGGCCACGACCGGGGCGCAGGTAGTCCACGCGCAGGTCGATGGTGCCCAGTTTGGACAGGCGCTGCATGCGTTCCTGCTGGCTCAGGTGCTGGTGCTTGTCGAAGGCGCCGATCAACGCCATGGCGCCGCCGGCGACGTCCAGCAGCGAGGAGATCACCCCGCCGTGGAGAATGCCGTGGACGAAGTTGCCGATCAGCTCGGGCTTCATCGGCAGGCTCATCACTACCCGGTCGCCACTCAGCTCGTCGATGCGGATGCCCAGCACCTGATTGAAGGGGATGCGCTGGAAGAAGGCCTCCACGCCCTGGCGCTGTTCCTCGGATAGCTGGAAGACCGGTTTGCTCATGCTGCGCTCCTGCGGCTCGACTGTGGCGCACACGCTGCCGCAGGACGCTGCTACTGGCCAGGGGCGCGGCGGGGACGCCGCGCACAATGGCCGGAACGGCCTGTCAGTGAGCCTGGGCCAGCTCCAGCACGCGGTCGACCAGCTTGTTGATGCCGGCGGCGGCCTGGGCAATGGACTCGGCCAGCATGTAGGCGGGGGTGGTAACCAGCTTGCGCGCGCTGTCTTCGACGATGTCCTCGACCGTGCACTCGACGTGCTGGCCGCCCATGGCGGTGAGGCCTGCTACGGCAGGATCGTCGGCAGCGCCCAGGGTGCAGGAAACACCCTCGCCATAGATCTTCGCCGCCAGGGCCGGGGCGATGCAGATCAGGCCGATCGGCTTACCGGCCTGGGCGAAGGCCTGGGCAGCGGCCAGTACATCGGGCTGCACGCTGCAGGCGGCACCTTCCACGGCGAAGTTGGAGAGGTTCTTGGCCACGCCGAAACCGCCCGGCAGGATCAGCGCGTCGAACTGCTCGGCCTTCAGTTCGCGCACGTCCATCACGTCGCCACGGGCGATGCGCGCGGCCTCGGTGAGCACGTTGCGGCTCTCCGGCATCTCGGCGCCGGTGAGGTGGTCGATCACGTGCATCTGCGCGATGTTGGGGGCGAAGCACTGCACCTGGGCGCCGCGCTGGTCGAGGCGCAGCAGGGTGATCACGCTCTCGTGGATCTCCGCGCCGTCGTAGACGCCACAGCCGGAAAGGATGACCGCGACTCGTTTGTGCATGCTGTTCTCCAGTAGCCAGGCAAAGGGACTGCGCGCCAGTTTCGCCGATTGCCGGGGCGAGCGTCGAGCAGTGGCATGTCGCCAAATGCCACTTGGGCTGGCATTCGCCGCCGCGAGCATCCGGCGGGGCAGGCATAGGATCAGCTTAGGTCAACCTGCGCAGTGCCGAACCATGAACCTGATCCTGCTCGCCGTTCCCTTCTTCTTCCTGCTGATCGCCATCGAGCTGGTCGCCGACCGCGTGCGCGGGGTCAGCACCTACCGCCTGGCGGACTCGCTGAACAGCCTCAGCGCCGGGGTGCTGTCACAGACCAGCGGTCTGCTGAGCAAGGCGATTGCCGTGCTCGGCTATGCCTTCGCCTACGAGCACCTGCACCTCACGGCGCTGCCGGACGAGCCCTGGGTCTGGGTGCTGGCCTTCGTCTTCTATGACTTCTGCTACTACTGGAACCATCGCATCGGCCACGAGCGCAACATTTTCTGGGCCTCGCACGTGGTGCACCACCAGAGCGAGGACTACAACCTGTCCACCGCCCTGCGCCAGACCAGCACCGGTTTTCTGCTGAGCTGGATCTTCTACCTGCCGATGGCCGTGGCCGGCGTGCCGCCGCTGGTGTTCGTCACGGTCGCCGCGCTCAACCTGCTCTACCAGTTCTGGGTGCATACCCGCCATGTACCCAAGCTGGGCTGGTACGAGTGGTTCTTCGTCACGCCGTCCAATCATCGGGTGCACCACGCGCAGAACCCGGTGTACATGGATCGCAACTACGGCGGCGTGTTCATTCTCTGGGACCGCCTGTTCGGCACCTTCCAGGAGGAGCTGGACGAGCAGCCGGTGGTGTTCGGCGTGACCACGCCGCTGCGCAGCTGGAACCCGCTGTGGGCCAACCTGCAGTTCTACGTGCAGCTGTGGTGCGACGCGGTGCGTGCTGGCTCCTGGTGGGACAGGCTGCGCATCTGGTTCATGCCCACCGGTTGGCGCCCGGCCGATGTGGCGGCACGCTATCCGCTGGACAAGCCGGATCTGGCCAGCTTCCGCAAGTTCGAGGTGCCGCTGGCGCGCGGGCCGAAGGTCTATGCCGCGCTGCAGTTCAGCGCCTACGTGCTGGGCGTCAGCTGGCTGCTGGCGGTGGCGGCACAGCACGGCCTGGGTGTGCTCGCCGGGGCCTGGCTGTGGGTGGCTTTCGGTCTGTACTGCATCGGTGCCTGGCTGGAGAACCGGCCCTTCGCCCGCGGCCTGGAGCTGCTGCGCCTGGCGCTGAACCTGCCCGCGCTGCTCTGGGCCCAGCAGGTGGGGCTGGTGGCGGGCGGCATGCTGGTGTGGTGGCTGCTGGCGGCCTGGAGCCTGGCCAGCCTGAGCTGGCTGCTGTGGCCACGGCAGGCGCAGACCCAGCCGGCCTGAAGGGAACTGCGGCTGCCCGTCGCAGTCTGGGTGTGACAGTCATTATTTGGTCATAATGGTCGGATATACCTGTCACACTCGCCCGCCGTGCGGGTTCTGGAGTCCGTCGTGAGCTTTACCCCCGCCAATCGCCTGTTCCCCGCTACCCGCCTGCGCCGCAACCGTCGTGACGATTTCTCCCGCCGCCTGGTGCGTGAGCATCGCCTGAGTGTCGATGATCTGATCCTGCCGGTGTTCGTCCTCGATGGCGAAGGCCGCCGTGAGTCGATTCCCTCGATGCCCGGCGTCGAGCGCCTGTCCATCGACCTGCTGCTCAAGGAAGCCGAGCACTGGGTGGCGCTGGGCATTCCGGCGCTGGCACTGTTTCCGGTGACGCCGCTGGAGAAGAAATCCCTCGACGGCGCCGAAGCCTGGAACCCGGACGGCATTGCTCAGCGCGCCATCCGCGCGCTGCGGGCGAAATTCCCCGAGCTGGGGGTGATCAGCGACGTGGCCCTGGACCCCTTCACCACCCACGGCCAGGACGGCATCCTCGATGACGAGGGTTACGTGATGAACGACGTGACCGTCGATGCGCTGGTCCGGCAGGCCCTGTCGCATGCCGAGGCCGGTGCCCAGGTGGTGGCGCCGTCGGACATGATGGACGGGCGCATCCAGGCGATCCGCGAGGCGCTGGAAGTGGCCGAGCACACCAACGTGCGCATCATGGCCTACTCGGCCAAGTACGCCAGCGCCTACTACGGCCCGTTCCGCGACGCGGTCGGCTCCGCCGCCAACCTGGGCAAGGCCAACAAGGCCAGCTACCAGATGGACCCGGCCAACGGCGACGAGGCTCTGCACGAAGTGGGCGCCGACCTCGCCGAAGGCGCCGACATGGTCATGGTCAAGCCGGGCATGCCCTACCTGGACATCGTCTGGCGGGTGAAGGACGCCTTCAAGGTGCCGACCTTCGCCTACCAGGTCAGCGGCGAGTACGCCATGCACATGGCGGCCATCCAGAACGGCTGGCTGGGCGAGGCGGTGATTCTCGAATCGCTGACGGCCTTCAAACGCGCCGGCGCTGATGGCATCCTCACCTACTTCGCCGTGCGTGCGGCAGAACTCTTGAAAGCGGGGCGCTGAAGCGCTCCAGGGAAGCAGGACATGAACACCGAGGGACTCAGCAACAAGCAGATCGTCGACGCCCAGCTCGAGGCCGAACCGCCGGTGCCGGCGGAGGTCGTCGCCGAGGTGGCGCCCGTCGTCGAGCCGGAGCCGGCCCCTGCGCCCGCGCCGATTCCCGGCCTGGATGACAGCAGCTTGTACATCCACCGCGAGCTGTCGCAGCTGAAGTTCAACATCCGCGTGCTGGAGCAGGCGCTGGACGAGTCCTACCCGCTGCTGGAGCGGCTGAAGTTCCTGCTGATCTTCTCCAGCAACCTCGACGAGTTCTTCGAGATCCGTGTCGCCGGCCTGAAGAAGCAGATCAACTTCGCCCGCGAACAGGCCGGCGCCGACGGCCTGCTGCCGAGCCAGGTGCTGGCGCGCATCTCCGAGATCGCCCACGAGCAGGTCGAGCGCCAGTACGCGGTGCTCAACGACGTGCTGCTGCCGGAACTGGCCAAGCACCAGATCAACTTCATCCGCCGCCGCTACTGGACCACCAAGCTGAAGACCTGGGTGCGACGCTACTTCCGCGACGAGATCGCGCCGATCATCACCCCGATCGGCCTCGACCCGACGCACCCCTTCCCGTTGCTGGTGAACAAGAGCCTCAACTTCATCGTCGAGCTGGAAGGCGTCGACGCCTTCGGTCGCGACTCCGGTCTGGCCATCATCCCGGCGCCGCGCCTGCTGCCGCGCATCATCCGCGTGCCGGAAGAAGTCGGCGGCCCTGGCGACAACTACGTGTTCCTCTCCTCGATGATCCACGCCCACGCCGACGACCTGTTCCACGGCATGAGCGTGAAGGGCTGCTACCAGTTCCGCCTGACCCGCAACGCCGACCTGTCGGTGGATGCCGAGGATGTCGAAGACCTGGCGCGCGCCCTGCGTGGCGAGCTGTTCAGCCGCCGCTACGGCGACGCGGTGCGCCTGGAAGTGGCGGACACCTGCCCCAAGAGCCTGGCGGACTTCCTGCTCAAGCAGTTCAACCTCTCCGAGAACGAGCTGTACCGGGTCAACGGCCCGGTCAACCTGACCCGCCTGTTCAGCATCACCGGGCTGGAGAGCCACCCGGAGCTGCAGCACGCGCCGTTCACCCCGGTGATCCCCAAGCTGCTGCAGAACGCCGAGAACATCTTCAACGTGGTCGGCAAGCAGGACATCCTGCTGCTGCACCCCTTCGAGTCGTTCACCCCGGTGATCGACCTGCTGCGCCAGGCCGCCAAGGACCCCAGCGTGCTGGCGATCAAGCAGACCCTGTATCGTTCCGGCGCCAACTCGGAGATCGTCGATGCGCTGGTGGATGCGGCGCGTAACGGCAAGGAAGTCACCGCGGTGATCGAGCTGCGCGCGCGCTTCGACGAGGAGTCCAACCTGCAGCTGGCCAGCCGCCTGCAGGCCGCCGGTGCGGTGGTGATCTACGGCGTGGTCGGCTTCAAGACCCACGCCAAGATGATGCTGATACTGCGCCGCGAGAACGGCGAGCTGCGCCGCTACGCGCACCTCGGCACCGGCAACTACCACGCCGGCAATGCCCGTCTGTACACCGACTACAGCCTGCTGACCGCCGACGAGGCGCTTGGCGAGGACGTGTCCAAGCTGTTCAACCAGCTGATCGGCATGGGCAAGACCCTGCGCATGAAGAAGCTGCTGCACGCGCCCTTCACCCTGAAGAAGACCCTGCTCGACATGATCGCCCGCGAGGCGCAGTTCGCCAGCGAGGGCAAGCCGGCGCATATCATGGCCAAGGTCAACTCGCTGACCGATCCGAAGATCATCCGCGCGCTGTACAAGGCCAGCCAGATGGGCGTGCGCATCGACCTGGTGGTGCGCGGCATGTGCTGCCTGCGTCCGGGGGTTCCGGGGGTGTCGCACAACATCCAGGTGCGCTCCATCGTCGGCCGCTTCCTCGAGCACAGCCGCATCTACTACTTCGGCAATGGCGGCGACGAGCAGCTGTTCCTCTCAAGTGCCGACTGGATGGAGCGCAACCTCGACAAGCGCGTGGAGACCTGCTTCCCGGTGGAGGGCAAGAAGCTCATCACCCGGGTCAAGAAGGAGCTGGAAAGCTACCTCACCGACAACACCCAGGCCTGGCTGCTGCAGCCGGATGGTCGCTACCAGCGCATCACGCCGTTCGGCAACGCCAACCCGCGCAACGCCCAGGCGGCGCTGCTGGAGAAGCTGACCGCACCGCAGGTGCGTTGACTTCCAAGCCCTCTGGCAGGTTGGCTTCCCTCTCCCGTTGACGGGAGAGGGGCAGGGGAGAGGGCTGTTTATGCGGCCCCTCTCCCTAGCCCTCTCCCCGGCGGGGAGAGGGAATGTCCGAGCCGCGGCAGCTACTGCACCGTGATGCTGATCTTCTCGGAGATCACCGGCGGTTCCATCGGCACATGGTGCTTGTCACCGATCAGCAGTTGCAGCGTGTGTTTGCCCGGCGGCAGGGTCAGTTCGGTTTCCGTCTGGCCCTTGCCGAAATGCATAATCTGTTCGCTTGCCGGCAGGGGCGCATCCAGCAGCGGCAGCGTGGCGACATCCACCAGCAGGTGATGATGGCCGGTCGCGGGCACATCAACCCCGGCCGGCGCCACGCCCATGCCTTTCAGGCCAAATCTCACGGTAAAGGTCTGGCCGACGCTGGCGCCATCCTGCGGCGCGATGAAGTACACCTGGGCGCCTTCCGGCGCGGGGAGCTGGGGCATCGAGTTATCGGCCGGGGCCAGGGCGGGTAGCAAGCAGAGCAGGGCGGTCAGCCCCAGGGGCAGTAGCAATGGACGCATGGCAGGCTCCTGTGCGTAGAGGGTCCTGCTCTGACCTTAGGCGCTGCGGCGCCTGGCGCCGGGTCAGTCGTCGCCTTGTTCCAGGCGGGCCAGTTCGGCAGCCGCCTCGGCCAGCTGGGTCTCGTTGAACACCATGACGCCGTGGCGCTTGAGCAGGGCTGCCGTGACGCCCTCGCCGGCCACCAGGGTGCCGTTGAAGTGGCCGTCGTAATTGTGCGTGTTGCCGCAGGACGGGCTGCGCGCCTTGAGTACGGCGACCCGCAAACCGTGCTGCTGGGCCAGGCGCAGTGCGATTTCGGCACCGGCGACGAAGGCCGCCGTGACATCGGCGCCGTCGTCGGTCAGCACCGGCAGGCGGCCGTCGAGCACCGCGCCGCCCTGGCCGCCGGGAATTTCCGCCGGCAGGCGTGGCGTCGGCAGGCCGCCCGCCACTTCGGGACACAGTGGCACGATGCGGCCCTCGTCCTGCCAGCGTTGCAGCAGATCATAGGGCCCGTGGGCGCCGCCGTCGTAGCGAACCTTGTGGCCGAGCAGGCAACGGCTGACCAGCAGCTTTTCCATCATTCCTCCAAGGTTCGCGCAGGTCAGGTGCAAGCGGGTTTCACCCACCGAAAGCGCATGTGACAGTGCCGCCCTCTCCCGGGGAAAGCGGGGAGCATGCTTCAGCGCCGCCTGAACCAGCCGGTCAGCGACAGACGTTCGCGGGTGGCCGGCAGCACTTCGTGGGGCAGCTCGGCGGAGATGAACAGCACCAGGGTACCGGCGCTGGGCAGCACGTCCAGCTCGGTATCGTCCGCCAGGTACAGGCGCAACGCGCCACCCTGCTCGCCCTGCCAGGCCTCGTTGAGGTAGTACACGGCACTGACAGTGCGGCGGTCATCGTCGCGGAAGCGGTCGAGGTGTTTCTGGTAGAAGGCACCCGGCGGGTAGCAGGCAAAGTGGCACTCGAAATCTTCCAGGCCGAGATAGAAGGCCTGGTTGAGGGCGCTGCGCAATTCGTCCATGGCCTGCAGGTAGCCGTCGCTCGGCGCGCTCTGACCCTGTTCCAGCCACTGGATGCTGTCGCCGCGGATGCCCTCGCGCACCGCCAGGCCCTGGCCGCGGCCGACCCCGGCCGGGGTGAGGGCACCGGCGCGCGCACGCTTGCGGCACTCTTCAGCCAGTTCGAGGGTCAGAGTGGCAGGCAGGACGTTGTCCAGTCGTGACCAGCCGCGTGCGGCCAGGTCGTCGATGATCTGCGGCAAGTGCCGCTGGAGAAGTTGCTCGTGCATGGCGGGATTCTACCAGCGTCGCTCGCACGCCCCTACAATAGCCGCGCCCTACAGGAGTGCCCCATGCGCGTCGTCTTTGCTCTGTTCCTGCTGCTGTGCAGCGCCACCGTCCTTGCCGACGATCATGCCCGGCTCTATCAGAGCGCCGGCTGGCCGGAGCAGCGTGCGCATTTCGGCGAGGCCCTCAAGGCGGCCCAGCAGCGTTACCAGGCCAGCCTGCCGCCAGCGGTTTACCAGGCGCTGGTGAACAACAGCGACCAGCGCTTCGCGCCGGCGGCCATGGAGCAGCGCGCCCTGGCGGCCCTGCGCATGAGCCTGGCCGACCCGCAGCCGGCGCTGCAGTTCTTCGAGTCGCCGCTGGGGCGCCGCATCATCGCCGCCGAAACCCGCGCCACCGCGCGCGACCAACTGGCCGCGCATGCCAATGGACTGCCCCGGGTCGAGGCCGACGCCACCCGGCGCCTGTTGATTCGCCACCTGGCCCAGGCCCTACCGGCCACCGCAGCCGGCGCCGAGGTCAGCCTGGCGCTGGCCTCGGTGGCGGCCGACAGCCTGAGTTCGATGGTGCCCGGCCTGTTCGGTGGCGAGCAGGCGCAGATGCTGGTGCAGAGCCAGCGCGAGCGCCTGATGCAGCAGATCGAGGGCGATATCGACAACACCCTGCTGTATGTCTACCGCGACCTGTCCGACCCGGAGCTGGACGAGTTCGTCAGCTTCGCCCAGTCCGCTGGCGGCAAGGCCTACTACCAGGCTGCCCTGGCCGCGCTGCGCGCCGGGCTGGCGGCGGGCGAGAGCGGTAGCGACCTGCAGCCGGCTCAGCAGGGCATCTAGCCGCGTGGGCGGTGAGGCGATCCGGGGCATGGGCCGCGCCGCCCCCGGATGGTATCCGGGCGACCAGGTGATCAGCGCAGGCGTTCGCTGAGGAAGGCGAAGTAGCGCCGGCGGATGTCCTCGTGCTCGTTGACCAGGTGGTGGCGTGCGCCGGGCAGGCGCAGGATCTGCGGCTGGTCGAACTTGTCCTGCAGTACCTGCAGGTTATGCCGCCAGTCCACCGTCATGTCGTCCTCGCCCTGCACCACCAGCGGGTTCAGCGGGCTGCGCGGCGCACGCTCCAGGCACGGAATCCAGCGGGCCAGGGCGCCGACCCAGGCGGTCGGCAGGTGGCGCGGCTGCAATGGGTCGCGGTGGCGCAGGAAGTCGAGGAACGCGGCATCGGTGGAGTTCTCCGAGAAACGCCGAGGAATCTCGCGGCGGAACGGGCCGATCAGGTGATAGCTGAGCTTGGACAGGCCCCAGGCGCGCGGCCGCACCAGCGGCGCCAGGAGAATGGTGGCGCCGGGCTCGGGGCGCTTCTCGCCGAGCAGGAGGAAGTCCAGCAGGATGGCGCCGCCGGTGCTTTGCCCGCACAGGTGCCAGGGTTGCGGCAGGTCGAGGCTGGCGGCCTCGGCGAACAGGCCCTGCAGGGCGCGCTGGTAGGCGGAGAAATCGTCGATGCTGGCGCGCGGCCCGGCGGACAGGCCGTGGCCCGGCAGGTCGCAGGCCAGCACGGCGAGGTTTTCGCCCAGGGCCCAGTCGATCACGTGGCGGTACAGGCCCATGTGGTCGTAGTAGCCGTGCAGCAGGATCAGCGTCGCCTTCGGCTCCGGCGGCAGCCACAGCTGTGCCACCAGGTCCAGCCCGTCGCTCTGGAAGCGGCCGAGGCGACTGTGCACGCGGCCATGCTGCGGCAGGTCCAGGCCGTAATAGCGCTGGTAGGCCAGGACCTCGTCCGTCGGCGCCGCCAGGGCCGCGGCCAAGGGTCGCAGGCCGGCACGCAGGCGCTCGGGCTGGAAGGGCTCTGGCAGGTTCTGGGGCATGGCGGTCATGGCATCTTCGCTGGGGGTGGATGGCAGCCGATATTCAGCTGTCGGGCGCGGCGTGGCAAGCTAGGCCCCTTTCCCTCGTGTCGTCGCTCATGCATTCCCGTCGCCGCATCATCATCGCCAGCCTCCTCGCACTGCTCTGGCTGGCCGCCATGCTGGCCGCCTTCTGGTGGTTCCAGGCCCGCTATATCCGCCCGTTCGACGAGCGCACCGAGCTGTTCATCGGCAGCCAGCTGCGCCTGCCGGCGGAGCTGGCCGGACCCGGGGCGATCCGCCTGGTGCACTTCTGGGACCCGGCCTGCCCGTGCAATGTCGGCAACCAGCAGCACCTCGGCGAGCTGGTCGAGCAGTTCGCGCCGCGTGGCGTGCAGTTCTACGCGGTACAGAAGGCCGGCAGCGAGGGCCGCCTGCCGGACAACCTGCAGCAGCTGCAGCCCCTGCCGGCGCTGCCCGGCAGCGAGAGCCTGGCAGCCAGCCCGGCGGTGGCGATCTGGGACCAGCAGGGCCGGCTCGCCTACTTCGGCCCCTACAGCGAGGGTGCCCTGTGCACCTCCAGTAACAGCTTCATCGAGCCGATCCTCGAGGCGCTGGTGGCGGGGCGTCCGGTGCGTGCCGACAGCAACCTGGCGGTGGGTTGCTTCTGCGACTGGAAGGTCGATTGATCCGTGGCAAGGAGGAGATGGGATACTGCGCTATAATTCCTGTACAATATTTCAAATTTGTATAGGTTTTCATTGCGCTCAGGATGAGCCTCTGCCTCCGGTGAGCTCATGAATTCGTCCGCTTTCAGCCTCCATGCCCACTACCGCCGTGCCGACCGCATCATGCTGGCGGTGCTGTGGCTGATGTTTCTCTATTCCCTCGGGCTGGCTGCCTGGCACGGCACCTGGGGGCAGGCGCTGCTGGTCGGTGGCGGTACCGCTGCGGCGCTGAGCAGCCTGTATGCGCTGGTGCCCGGCAGTCGCCTGATGCGCTGCTGCGTGGGGCTGGCCTTCATGGTCATGTCCGCCCTGCACATCAACCAGAGCGGCGGTGTGCTGGAGATGCACTTCGGCATCTTCGTGCTGCTGGCCTTTCTCGTCTATTACCGCGACTGGCTGCCGATCGTGCTGGCTGCCGGCCTGATTGCCGCCCACCACCTGGCCTTCTTCGCCCTGCAGCAGCAGGGCGTGGGCGTGTACGTGGTACCCCAGGGCAGTTGGGGCGTGATCCTGCTGCATGCCTTCTACGTGGTGCTGGAGAGCGCGATCCTCATCTACCTGGCGCGCCAGGCCTATGCCGAAGCGCGCGAGGGCGAGGCCCTGCTGCAGGTGGTGGAGGGGCTGACGGCCGAGGAGGAGCATATCGATCTGCGCTTGCGTGGAACTGAAGCTGGCCCGGTGATCCTGCGCTTCAACCATTTCCTCGCCCAGCTGGAGGCGATGGTGGGCGAGGTAGTCGAGGACACTCAGGGGCTGACGGCGACCGGCGACAGCCTGGCGCGCGCTACCCGCCAGCTGCGCGAGGGCTCCGGGCGCCAGCTGGGCGAAATCTCGCAGATGTCCAGCGCCATGCATGAAATGAGTGTGGCCATCGACGATGTCGCCGGACATGCCCAGCAGGCCGCGCAGGCCACCGAGGCAGCGACGACCAAGGCGGCCGAGGGCCGCGCCGCGGTGAAGCAGAGTGCCGAGGAAATCGGCCGCCTGGCCACGCGCATCGAGGGCACCGGCGTCGAGGTGAATGCCCTGGCGGAGCAGTCCCAGCAGATCGGCCGGGTACTGGAAGTGATTCGCGCCATCGCCGAGCAGACCAACCTGCTGGCGCTGAACGCGGCGATCGAGGCTGCACGTGCCGGCGAGCAGGGGCGCGGCTTTGCCGTGGTGGCCGACGAGGTGCGCAACCTGGCGCAGAAGACGGCCGTCTCGACCGCGGAAATCCAGGACATCATCGCCCGCCTGCAGCACAGCAGCCGCCAGGCCGCCAGCGCCATGCAGGAGAGTCAGGCCGGCGTGGTACGTTGCGTCGACGACAGCCGTCAGGCCGGCGAGCTGCTGCTGGCCATCGTCGCGGAGATCGAGGCGATCAGCCAGATGAGTGCGCTGATTGCCGCCGCCACCCATGAGCAGGCCAAGGCCAGTGCGGAAGTCAGCGAACACCTGAGCGAGGTGCAGCGGGTGGCCGAGCAGAATGCCGAGGACGCCGGCGTGCTCGATGGCGACAGCCTGCGGCTGCGCGAACTGGCGCGGCGCCTGGGGGTTCTCAGTGCCCGCTTCACGGTCGGCCGGCCGCCGCGCTGAGGTTCAGGGCAGCACCAGACGGACTTCGCCGATTGGCTCGCCGCTGCGGCCGAAGCTGCGCTCCAGCAGCTGCAGGCCGCCATCGCGCTGCAGCACCAGGGCGGTGCTGGCTCGGGTGCCATAGCCGGGGCCGACGATGAAGATGGTGGCCAGCAGCATTTCCCAGTCCAGGCCCACTCCGGTATCCGGCAGCAGCACCCGGGGCGGTTGCTGGCGGTCGGCCAGCAGCTCCAGCAGCTGCGCGGGCTCAGCCGAGTCGAGCGCCGCCGCCAGGCTGGAGCTGGCGCGCAGCACCTTGGGCCAGGGCGTGTCCAGGTCGGCATTGGACAAGCCGTAGAGACCGGGCTGCAGACGCTCTACCTCGCCCCGCTCGGAGTTGAGGAAGAACAGCCCGTGGCGATCGCCCAGCAGCAGGTTGAAGCCGCTGTACTGCTCCACGCACGGCAGTAGCCCGGCGAGGAAGTCGGCGGCGTTCGCATCGCCACGCAGGAACTGCACCGGCAGTTCGCCGCGCGAGCGCTCGCCCTTGGGTTGGCGCGGGTCGCGGATATTGGTCAGCGCGGCGAAGCGGCCGCTAGCCGTCACCCCCAGCCAGGTACCGCCGGCCAGCAGGTCACGCCCGGCATACAGGCCGGGCACCTCCGGCCATTCGGCCAGGGGCAGGCAGGCGCGGTCGTAGAACTCGTCGCGGTTGGCCGCCAGCACCAGCGGTTGCGGGTGCTCGGGGCGCCAGGCAAAGACGATCAGGCACATGTCGGAGTCCGGGTCGGGTATGCGCCGAGCCTACTGCATCCGCCGGGGCAAGTGGAGGCGTCGCACGCCATCCGTTACCATGCCGCTTCGTTTCCGGGGGTGTGCATGGAATTCCTGCTCTATCTGCTGTTGGGCGCGGCGGCCGGCGTGCTGGCCGGGCTGTTCGGCGTCGGCGGCGGCATCATCATCGTGCCGGTCCTGGTGCTGAGCTTCACCGCCCAGGGCATCGATCCGGCCGTGCTGACCCACCTGGCCGTGGGCACCTCGCTGGCCACCATCGTCTTCACCTCGATCAATTCGGTGCTCGAACACCAGCGCAAGGGCGCGGTGCTGTGGCCGGTCTTCGCCTGGATGACCCTCGGTATCCTGCTCGGCGCCGGTCTCGGTTCGCTCACTGCCGCGGCCATTCAGGGACCGCTGCTGCAGAAGATCATTGGCGTGTTCGCTATCGTCATCGCCATCCAGATGGGTCTGGAGTTGAAACCCAAGGCCGGTCGCGCGGTCCCAGGCAAGCTGGGGCTGACGGCCGCTGGCGGGGTGATCGGCTGGGCTTCGGCGATCTTCGGCATCGGCGGCGGCTCGCTGACCGTGCCGTTCCTGACCTGGCGCAGCGTATCCATGCAGCAGGCGGTGGCCACTTCCGCCGCCTGCGGCCTGCCGATTGCCGCTGCCAGCGCCCTGAGTTTCATGCTGATCGGTTGGGGCGAGCCGCAGCTGCCGCCGTGGAGCGCCGGTTTCGTCTACCTGCCGGCCATGGCCGGTATCGCCATCACCAGTATGTTCTTCGCCCGCTTCGGCGCGCGCCTGGCGCACAAGCTGTCGCCACGCCTGCTCAAGCGCCTGTTCGCCCTGCTGTTGCTCTGTGTGGGCGTGAATTTCCTGATCTGAGGATTGCTCGATGCTGTCTTACCCGCAGATAAACCCGGTGGCGCTGGACCTCGGCGTCATCAAGATCCACTGGTACGGCCTGATGTACCTGGTCGGCATTGGCGGCGCCTGGCTGCTGGCCAGCCGCCGGCTGAAAGACTTCGACCCGACCTGGAGCAAGGAGAAACTCTCCGACCTGGTGTTCTGGGTGGCCATGGGCGTGATCCTTGGCGGCCGCCTGGGCTATGCGCTGTTCTACGATCTGTCCGCCTACCTGGCCGAGCCGCTGAAGATCCTGCGCGTGTGGGAAGGCGGCATGTCGTTCCACGGCGGCCTGATCGGCGTGATGCTGGCCACCTGGCTGTTCGGCCGGCGCAACGGCAAGAGCTTCTTCCAGCTGATGGACTTCATCGCCCCCCTGGTGCCGATCGGCCTGGGTGCCGGGCGCATCGGCAACTTCATCAACGCCGAGCTGTGGGGCAAGGTCACCGACGTGCCCTGGGCCATGGTCTTCCCCAATGGCGGCCCGGACCCGCGTCACCCGTCGCAGCTGTACCAGTTCGCCCTCGAAGGCGTGGCCCTGTTCGTCATCCTCTGGCTGTACTCGCGCAAGCCGCGCCCGACCATGGCGGTGTCCGGCCTGTTCGCCATCTGTTACGGCATCTTCCGCTTCATCGTCGAGTTCGTCCGCGTGCCGGATGCCCAGCTCGGCTACCTGGCGTGGAACTGGCTGACCATGGGCCAGGTGCTGTGCCTGCCGATGATCCTCGGCGGTATCGGCCTGATGGTCTGGGCGTATCGCCGCCAGGCGGCGGCCTGAACCGAGCCCGATTTCGTTAGAATTTGCGTTTTGCCCGGGCGCCACGGCGCCCGTGATCCTTCAGCGGAGCTGAGATGAAACAGTACCTCGACCTGATGCGCCTGGTGCGCGAGACCGGCACCTTCAAGAGCGACCGCACCGGCACCGGTACCTACTCGGTGTTCGGCCACCAGATGCGCTTCAACCTGGCCGACGGCTTCCCGCTGGTGACCACCAAGAAGTGCCACCTGAAATCCATCATTCACGAGCTGCTGTGGTTCCTCCAGGGCGACACCAACATCAAGTACCTGAAGGACAACGGCGTACGCATCTGGGACGAGTGGGCCGACGAGAACGGCGACCTCGGCCCGGTGTATGGCTACCAGTGGCGCAGCTGGCCGGCGCCGAACGGCGAGTCGATCGACCAGATCAGCAAGCTGATCGAGATGATCAAAAAGAACCCGGACTCGCGCCGCTTGATCGTCTCCGCCTGGAACCCGGCGCTGGTCGACCAGATGGCCCTGCCGCCGTGCCACACCATGTTCCAGTTCTACGTCGCCGACGGCCGCCTGAGCTGCCAGCTGTACCAGCGCTCGGCCGACATCTTCCTCGGCGTGCCCTTCAACATCGCCAGCTACGCCCTGCTGACGATGATGATCGCCCAGGTCTGCGACCTCGAACCGGGCGACTTCGTCTGGACCGGCGGCGACTGCCACCTATATGCCAACCATATCGAGCAGACCGACCTGCAGCTGACCCGCGAGCCGCTGCCGCTGCCGACCATGAAGCTCAACCCCGAAGTGAAGGACCTGTTCGCTTTCAAGTTCGAGGATTTCGAACTGCAGAACTACCAGGCCCACCCGCACATTCCCGCGCCGGTCGCGGTGTAACGGGTTTATCCCGCGCTAGCGCTGCAGTTCGCTGGCCAGCGCGTCGACCTGCTGGCGTCGCTCCATCTGCTCCAGGCGCGCGCCGGGGTTGAGCGAGGACCAGTCCGGGTGGGCGCGAGCGCGGCGCAGGGCCTCGGGCAGCTTGCCCTCGCGCCAGCTGTCGTCGCCGGGGGTGTCGAGCTGGATGGTGCTGGTCGCCGCGTGGCCGCGGGCGTTCAGTGCGCCGAGCAGCTGGCGCTGGCGCAGGGCGAGCAGGCGCAGCAGGTTGTCATTCAGGGTCAGCTCGCGCTGGCCCTTGAGCTTGCCGAGCAGGCGCCCGCCGTAGTTGCGTGCGGTCTGCAGGCCGCCGCCGGCCAGGGCGCCGAGCAGCGCGGCGGCGCCCAGGGTGACGCCACCTACCAGCAGGTCGATGCCCACCCCGGTGGCGGCGCCGGCCGCCATGCCGCCACCGACCTTCACCCCCAGCTGGCGCAGGGTTTCCGGGTTGAACAGGTCGTCGCCCCAGCGCCCATCGGTGAGCGGCAGGTCGGCGGCACGGGCGTCGTTGCGGCGGAAGGCATACAGGCGCAGCAGCGCGTCCACGCACTGCTGTTCGCGCTGGCGTACGGCCTGGTGCAGGGCGGCGATCTCGCCCTGTTCGATCTGTGGCTGCGTGGCCACGCTGCGCCGGCAGGCGGCGCAATCGAGCAGCAGCTCGGCGATCAGCCGCGCCCCGGCCTGGCGGCGCGCCTCGGCCTGCGCCTCGTGGTCGGCAATCAGCCGTTCCAGCTGCGGCCGGGCAGACTCGATGAGCAGGGCCAGGCTTTCGTACAGACGCCGCTCGCCGTCCAGCGGCGGCGCCACCGTGTCGAACGCCACCCGCGCGTGCAGGCCCAGGCGGGCCAGCGCCTCGCGCCATTCGCCCTCGCGCTGGTTGGCGGCGTGGATGAAGTTGAGTACCGGCAGCAGCGGTTTGCCGCAGCCCGCCAGCACCGCCAGCTCATCCTTGTACTTGGCTAGCACCGGCTCGCGGGCGTCGATCACGTACAGGCCGGCGTCGCTGGCCAGCAGCTGGCGCAGCACCTTGGCCTCCTGCTCGAAGCGCTGGCGCGCCTCGGTGCTGTCGAGGAAGCGGCCTATGCGTGCCGGGCCGTCCAGTCGCTCGCCGGGCCGTTCCAGGCGCTCCAGGTGCTCAAGCAGGGCAATGGCGTCTTCCAGGCCGGGGGTGTCGTACAGCTCCAGCAGCGCCTCGCCATCCACCGACAGGCGCGCGCCCTCGACATGGCGGGTGGTGCTGGGCCGGTGCGAGACCTCGCCGAAGCCGACATCGCGCAGCAGGGTGCGCAGCAGCGAGGTCTTGCCGACATTGGTATGGCCGACCACGGCCAGTTTCAGCGGCTTGGTCATCGGCGGCCCTCTCTCCCACTCGCGGGCAAGGGGCGGTTCCAGTGGGGCACAAAATGCACGGACTGCCCCCTCTCCCATTTATGGGAGAGGGCTGGGGAGAGGGTGCAATCAGTCATGACCACGCTCCAGCCAGGCCAGCGGCGCGCTATCGGCGAAGCGCAGGCCCAGGCGCTGCAGGGCCTCGTGCCAGTCGCCCAGGCGCTGGCTGTCCAGCGCTTCGCCTGGGGCGGGCGGCAGCAGCCAGATGCGCGTGGCGCCGGCCGTGCGCGACAGCTCGCCGAGCAGGGCCAGGGTGCCACGGTCCGGTGAGCGGCGCGGGTCGATGGCCACCGCCAGGCGCGCCGGCGGGAAGCGGCCGAGCTGGTCGAGCAGCTGCTGGCGCTGCTCGCGGCTGTCCAGCACGCCGGCGTTGGCCACCGAGGCCGGCAGTTTTGGCGGCCAGGGCCGCGCGCCATCCAGCTCCACAGCCACCAGCACGGCACCGCTGCTGGCCTGCAGTTGGCTGCCGGCATGGCTTTGCGGCAGGGCGGCAGGGGCGGAATCGATCACCCCGAGGTGCTCGCTCGGCGGCTGCAGGCGCTCGGCCAGTAGGCGGTAGGCCGGATCGTTCAGGTTCAGCGCCAGACGTGCCCGGCCGCGTTGCCAGCAGCCCAGGCACAGCAGCAGGCACAGGGCGCGCGGCAGCAGGCCGAACACCAGCAGTACGCCGAGCAGCCAGCCGGCCCAGGCATGGCGGGCAGCCTCGTCGGCCAGTGCGGCGGCACCGCTGGCGCGGATGGTATCGACGTCCGGCAGGGGAAAGCCGAGCAGGGCGGGCAGGGCGCCGAGCAGGTGGGTGAGGGCGACGAAGGTGTCGGCCGAGAGCAGGGTGGTCTCCCAGACAAAGCCATAGCGGCGGGTGCTGAGCAGGAGCAGCAGCATCACCAGGGCCGTGCCCAGCGCCAGCAGCCACAGGCCATGCACCAGCGCGCCGAGCAGCCAGCGGTTGAGCCGCTGGCGCTGCAGCAGCAGAACCAGCGCCGGCCCCAGCTGCGCCGCGGCGGCGTCACGCGCCAGCTTCTCGCTGAGCCACAGCCACAGGCGGCCGAGGGCACTCTGGTGTTCGCCGGCGGCGAGCATGCCCAGCAGCCAGCCAAGCAGGCTCAGCAGGTGCAGGCCGAGCAGGCTGCCCAGGGCCCAGAACAGGTTGATGGTGTCGCCTTCGCCCAGGGCGGCAAAGGCCAGACCGCTGCCGCCGGTCAGGGCCAGCAGGAGCAGTGCCAGCAGCGCCAGACGCGCGCCCTGCAGCCAGTGCAGCAAGGCACGGGCCTGGCCGTCGCGCGAGGCGAGGAACAGGGTGCGCGTTTCGATGCGCGCGGCCAGGTGGCCGCCGGCCTGGCGCGCCAGGCGGTTGGCCTCGCTGTCCTCCAGCGGGCCGCTGTGCTCTTCGCGCAGGCGGATGGCTTCGCACAGCCAGAGCCGCTGCAGGCGCGAGCGGGGATGCGGGGAGCTTTCAGTCACGCGGCATTCCGTTTGCGGATCAAGGCCCAAGCATAACCGCTGCGCCACGGCTGGGGGCAAACCCGAGTTGTGAGGTGCTGCCGGCTGCGGCTAGGCTTCGACGATAACAAAGACAAGAGCGCTGCCATGAAGCTGCCCCCCCTGGATTGGGTCAATCGCGACTCGCCCTACCTGCGCCAGATGCGCGAGGGTTTCCGCACCCTGCGTTTCGACGATGAGCTGGAAGCCGCCTACAAGCGCTACCACGCTGGGGTGTTCCTGCTGCGCATGCGCTGGTCGCTACTGGTGGCCATGGTGCTGTTCCTGGCATTCGCCGTGCTGGACTCCATCAGCTTGCCTCCCGAAGTGCGTGACGGCGTGCTGGGTATCCGCCTGGGGCTGATCGGGCCGATGTTGCTGCTGACCTGGCTGGCGACCTACCGCAAGCGCCTGCACCCCTATCTGCAGCGGCTTGGCGGGGTCTGCGCCGCGGTCTGTGGACTGGGCATCGCCGGCATCATCTGGATTGCCAGGGCCCACGCGTTTCCGTTGCCCTACGAGGGCATCATCCTGGCCACGGTGTTCTTCTACTTCCTTACCGGCCTGCGTTTCGCCGTGGCATCGCTGTGCGGCTGGCTGACCTTCCTCGCCTACCTGGCCGTGGAGCTGATCAGCGACCTCAATTCGGCGGTGCTGCTGTACAACCTGTTCTTCCTGGCTACCGCCAATGTCATCGGCTCGGTCGGTTGCTATTTCCTCGAATACGCCACCCGGCAGAACTTCCTCGCCCTGGGCTTGCTGCAGGACCTGGCGGAGAAGGATCCGCTCACCGGCCTGCTCAACCGCCGCGCCTTCGGCGAACGCGCCGAGGCCGGCTGGCGCCATGCCCAGCGCGAGCGCCAGCCGATCGCCGTGGCGATGATGGATGTGGATTTCTTCAAGCGTTACAACGATCACTATGGCCACAGCGCCGGCGACGAGGCGTTGCGCGCCGTTGCCCAGGTGCTGGGCAGCCATGCGCGGCGCCCGCTGGATGTGGCCGCACGCTATGGCGGCGAGGAGTTCGTCGCCCTCTGGTACGGCCTCGATGAGCCGGCCGTGCTGCGCTTGCTGGAGCAGTTGCGGGCGGAGGTGGAGGGGCTGGGGCTGGCACATGCCGAGTCGTTGGTGGCGCCGGTGGTCACGCTCAGCATCGGCCTGGCCTGGCTGGTGCCACAGCCGCATCAGGGCCTGGCCGATGCCCTGCGCCTGGCCGATGTGGCGCTGTACCTGGCCAAGGAACAGGGGCGCAACCGGGTGGTCAGCAAGCGGCCGGGCAGCGGTCAGGTGGCCTGAGCCGGCGCCAGCCGGTATCCTCGCGCCCATGAAAACGACTCTTCCCCTCTGCCTGATCGCCGCCCTCGCGCAGAACCGTGTGATCGGCCGCGACAACCAGCTGCCCTGGCACCTGCCGGCGGACCTCAAGCACTTCAAGGCCAAGACCCTCGGCAAGCCGATCATCATGGGGCGCAAGACCTGGGATTCGCTCGGGCGACCCCTGCCGGATCGGCTCAACCTGGTGGTCAGCCGCCAGGCCGGGCTGCAACTGGAGGGCGCGGAAGTCTTCCCGTCGCTGGATGCCGCCATCGTGCGCGCCGATGCGTGGGCGCGCGAGCAGGGCGTGGACGAGCTGATGCTGATCGGTGGTGCCCAGCTCTACGAACAGGGCCTGGCCCTGGCCGAACGGCTTTACCTGACCCGCGTGGCGCTGCAGCCCGAGGGCGATGCCTGGTTCCCGGCCTTCGCCGAGGAAGCCTGGCGTTGCTGCGAGTGTGAGGAGCACGAGGCCGGCGAGAGTACGCCGGCCCATCGTTTCGAGACCTGGCAACGCCGCTAGGACTTTTCTTCCACGGCATTGATCGAAGTCGCCTGCGCGAGTGGGCGACATCCTATGCTTGTGCCTTCTGCTTACAGGCTCTACTCCGATGACTGACAACACCGCCGAGCCCACACCGACGGATACGGTCGCTGCCATTTTCGTCCGCCATCCACTGTGGGAGGATGCCCTGGCGCTGCTCTTTGGCACGGCGCTGGTGGCCCTGGGCATCGCCTTCTACAGCCATGCCGGTTTGCTCACCGGCGGCACCGTGGGCATCGCCTTTCTGGCTAAGTATCTGGCCGGCTGGCCGTTCGGCCTGGTGTTCTGCTTGGTCAACCTGCCGTTCTACCTGCTCGGCATCTGGCGTCTGGGCTGGGGCTTCACCCTGCGCACCGGCTGCGCCGTGCTGCTGGTCTCCCTGCTGGCCGAGCTGACCCCGGACTGGGTTGCCTTTACCCACCTCAACGTGCTGTACGCAGCACTGTTCGGCGGCGCGGCCATGGGCCTGGGGCTGCTGATGCTGTTCCGCCACAAGGCCAGCCTGGGCGGGGTGAACATCCTCGCGCTGTTCCTCCAGGAACGCTTCGGCCTGCGGGCCGGCGCGGTGCAGATGGGCATCGACGCGATCATCGTGCTGGGCGCGATCTTCGTGGTAACGCCGGACAAGGTGGCCCTGTCGGTGCTCGGTGCGGTGATGCTCAACCTGGTGCTGGCGCTCAATCACCGCAGCGACCGCTATGTTGGGGTTAGCTGAACTCGCCTCATTTCCCGCAAAGTTACGAGTATGCCGCATCGCAAGATGTAGGTTTTATTTCTGGCGCTATTGTATTGCCACTATGCTTTGTGGATAAATCTACACCTGCGTACAGGGACGTAGTGCATTGCTGTCTGCTGCTTTGGTTCCCTGTTCATCGCATTTATCTAGCCATTGCACACAGGGATACACCATGGACTTCGCCAAAAAGGCCGGCGCTTTTCTGCTCGGCTCCTCCATTGCTATCGCTTCCGGTTGCGCCAATCTCTCCGACAATCAATGGGTCAACAAGGAAAACATCGGTACCTTGGTGGGGGTTACTGCTGGTGTGCTCATCGGCAGCCAGATTGGTGATGGAAACGGTCGAACTGCTGCCATGATTGCTGGTGCTCTGGCAGGGGGGTATCTGGGCAAAACCATTGGTGCCAAGCTGGATGACCGTGATCGCCAGGCTCTGGCTTTGCAGACGCAGCAGGCCCTGCAGCATAGCCAAGATGGTCAGAGCAGCCAGTGGACCTCTTCGCATAGCGGCGCTACGGCTACCATCACCCCGGTCAAGACGGAAACCGTGCAGCGTCAGGTAGCGGTTAAGCGCACACCCAAAGTCCAGCCTGTGGCCAACATGACGCTGATCAACAAGCCCTACCGGGCGGTCAAGTCGGCCAACGTGCGCAATGCTCCCGACCTGAATGCCGAGAAGGTTGCCGGCCTGCCAGTCGATACCACCTTCACCGCCATCGGGCGCACCGATAACGACTGGATCATGGTCGGCCGCCGCGGAGTGACCATTGGCTACGTCTACGCCCCACTGGTCGAGCAGGTGAACGCCACTCCGGCGCCGAGCAGCACAGGCCAGGTCGTGGCCGACAGCGCCACCGACCTCGACAGCCTCGACGTGGCCAGCGCTGCCAGCAAGGGTATCGACCTTGACGCCATCGACCTCGACGCCGCCCCCGTCGAGCAGCAGGTGGCTGCGCAGACCACCTGCCGCACCCTGAACTACAACGTCAGCGCCCAGGGTAGCCAGGAGTCCCAGAGCGTTCAGGCTTGCCAGGCCGCCGATGGCGCCTGGGAACTGATCTGACGGAGTCCCAGATGAAACGTATCCTTACCCTGAGCCTGCTAGCCATTGCCGTCTCGGCCGAGGCGGGCACCCATCGCCTGGCCTATTCGAAGGCGGAAAATGTTGAAGTTTTCGCCGAGTATGCCGACGGTCAGCCTTGGTGCAGCCCCACTCTGCAGCTGCGCTTTGCCTTCGGTAGCGCCACGCCAGACGCTGCCGCTGTTGGCCGTCTGCTGCCCAAGCTGGGTGGCCTGATCGGCAATCAGTGCGCCAGCGCCACCCAACTTGGTTGGTACAGCACCAACAATGCCGGCCAGCGCCTGGCCAGCGGCACGGCATCTCAGGCTGGCGGCTGGCAGGCGCAGCTAGCAACATCCCCTGCTCCTGCTCCTGCTCCTGCTCCTGCTCCTGCTGCAGAGGCTTCCGTGCCTGCTCCCGTACCCGCACCCGTTGCGGCGCCGGCTGTTCCCTCGCCCGCCCCTGCAGCAGAGCCTGCCAACACGTCTACCTCTGCGGTATCCAGCGCGCCCGCTGTGGCCCCTGTCGCTCCATCGCCTGTGCCAGTTTCCGAAGCAACTGCTCCGGCGGTGACCGAACAGGCGCCCGCTGCGGCGCCGGCCAGCCCCGATTTCGCCGTGGGTGGCTGGCAACCGTCGCTGCAGCGGGACGTTCTGGCCAAGGCCGACTTCCTGACCGAGGTCGCTGATCAGAATGGCTGCCGCTTCCGCCTCAGCGTCAAACTGGAGGATGGGGTGCAGAATGTCCGCGCCGAGTCCAAGGGCGTCGCCTGCGGTCCTGATGGTTACGCCCAGGGCAAGGGACAACTGACAATCAACCGTAGTGATGGCGTGCTGCTGCATAGCTTCACTCACGGTGGCTTCCTCGCCGGCCTGGAGTTGACGGGCGACGTGCCAAACTTGCCGGTGGTCGGTTTCGACAACAACAAGAACCTACTGTTGTTGCTTCACAGCGAGCCGGCCAGCAAGGTGCATTATCTGCTGCGGCTGGGGCGCAATTATGGTGGGCACTGGAGCTCCAATAGCGCGAGCCTGATTGCTCTTACCGAGAATCGCGAGTTGTTCCGCGATGTGGAGAGCATCCGCCGGACCATCGATATCGCCACCAATCGTATTGACCAGAGTGCTCCAGGTATCGACAGCCTGCGCTTCTATGCCATGCGTGATCTGGACAATGGCTTGTTCAAAGGTGATCGCGATTTCTGGATGTACGAGGTCAGCCTGGGCCGCCAGTATCGCAGTCGCGTGTGGGACTACAACCCGCAGCATGCAGACAACTACCTGTTCGCCTTCGAACGCAAGGAAGCCGAGCAGCTTCGCCAGGCCGAGCTGCAGCGTCAGCGCGAGGAACAGCGCCAGCGCGAGCTACTGGGCCAGCAGGCCGAGCAGCAGTTGCAGCTTTATCGTCAGCTACGTCGCGAAACCCGGAAGCCCGAAGAGCTGTACCAGCGCATCAGCAGCGATGCCAGTTACTCGCCGCTAGGCGGCGGTAGCTACGCGAGGATGCTCAAGGGCGATGCGGTGAACTATAGCCAGATCGTCTACATCGGCGGCAAGACCGACGGTGGCTGGGAAATCGAATATCCCTACCAGGCCGTGCTGAGCACTGATGACAGTGAGCAGGATGCCGACAAGGGCTGGTTCCTGGTCAAGGGCAAGGCGCGTCTCGACGACGAGCGCCTAGACGAGCAGAAGCTACCACTGACCCTGGTGACTGCAAGCAGCTTGCAGGCCTGCGAGGAGAGCGAATGTGCCGATCTGCGTGACCCGCTCAAACTGCTGCGGCATGAGCTCGGCGATCCGAACTGGACCCCTGAGTCCGCCAAGGAGCTGATCAAGCAAGCCTGGCCGGATCGGGCCGTTGACCAAGGAGATGACCAATGAAGCGCCTTGCTTTGATTGGTGGCGGCGCTGCCGTAGTGCTGGCTGCCACCTACTTCGGCCTCAGTGCCTACAGCAGCAAGCAGGCTGAGAAGCGGCTCGAGGACTGGGTGTACGACATGGAGCTGGATGACAAGCTCAGCTGGAGCTCGGTCTCCGCCAGCCCGTTCGGTGGCAGCGTCAGCATCGCTGGACTGGAGCTGGACTCGGGGGCTGATGAGCCGGCGCTGCGGATTGCCAAGGTTACGCTCAGCGAGTTGGTTGACAGCGATGAACGGAGTCAGGCACGTCTGCGCTTCCAGGGTATTGAGGCGGGGCGGGAGGCACTGTCCGGGCTGAGCAGTCTAAGCCGCATGGCTGGTGGCAACCTGGGGCGTGCTGCCCACAGCTTTGCGCCAGCTCTCAACAGTGGTCTGATGACCCTCAAGCCTTTCGACGCGGAACTGTTCGTCAATGTCGACGACGAAGACGGTAGCCTCGAAAGCGAGGTGTTCATCGGCCTGCCTGAGATGTTCGACAGTCGCATAAGCTATCGCCTGGACAATCAGCGCGACCTCAATCGCACGCTGCGGCGTCTGCCGGACGATCTGGCCGAGGCCGAGGGCCTCTACCAGGTGTTGGCGCAACTGGAGGCGCTGGACGAGAGTCTGAAGCGCGCAGAAATCGGTCGCATCACTCTTTCTATCCAGGATCGCGGCATGCTGGCGCGCAGCATCGCTCTACAGCAGCGCTACAACACCCCACTCGATCCGACCGCCGGTGATGCCGAAGGTCAGCGTCAGAAGCATTACGAGCGCCAGGTGGAACGTGGCGTGAAGCAGTGTGAGAGTGATGAGCTGGGGCGCGGTCTGGATAACGTGTGCGAGCTGCTGGAGCAGGTTCTGTTAGGTAAGGTCGATGGTGTTGAGCTGAACATCGCACCAGACGAGCCAGTACGCCTGCTGGATCTCGCCAAGCTGGACAGCCCACGGGCGGCCAAACGTTTGGTTGAGCGTCTGAATCCTCAGCTGAGCAGCCTCTGAGCCAGCATGCGCGGGGGTGAGATCGCAGGATCTCGCCCCGGGCGCAGTGATCTGCCGGCAAGCTCCCTGCCGGTATAACGCCTGTAATGGATGTATCTATGGCTTACGATTTTGGCTCGCAGTCCCTGGGGATTCGTAATCCCTTCCGTATCGAGGGCGCGCTGGTCGCGCTGCGTGGTGGCCTGATTCTGGCACTGGGCATCTACTGCCTGTTCCAGGTCGCCGGCCTGGTGGATGGCCGGCGCGAGGTGGAGGGCTGGCTGCATGCCGGCTTGGGCCTGGCGCTGCTGGTCTGGGGGCTGGTCGCCCTGGGCAATGGCCTGCTCAAGGTGTTCCGCTTTTATGTGGGGCGCAATGTTCCGGCCAGCCTGGCGAAGAACCAGGCCGACGCGGATGCTCGGCATCAGCTGAGCTACGCCGCTGATGAGTTGCACGGCATGCTGATGGGGCGCAAGAACACCACTTTCAAGGAGCCGCAGAGCCTGTTTGCGCGGCTGGTGCATACGCTGATCCCGCGTCTGATCTTCCTGCCGCCGACCTACCGCGGGCTAGCGGAGAACCTGCTGTTCGGCCTGAGCATGACCCTGTTTATGCTGCTGACCTTCGGCCTGGTCTGGTTTGCCGGTGCCACCGGCCTGGCGCGCCTGGAGGGCACGCCGGTGATGGCCTGGCTGGGCAGCCTGCTGGCGCTGTACCTGTTCAAGCTGTGGTTCGGCATGCGCAACCCGCTGCGCCACTACAGCCGTGGCGGTCTGGATATCGGCCTGCCGCGCATCGGTCTGATCATCGCTCTGGCGATTCTGCTGCCGGTGGCTCTGGTCTACGTGCATCGCCAGGTGCAGGCCATTCCCACCCTTCCGATCAACCCGGCGCCGCTGCTGCTGACCACCCTGGCGCTGGCCCTGCTTGCCTGTGGCCTGGGGCTGTTCCTGTTGCTGCAGCGCCTGCGCAGTGTCGACCCGCATACCGAGGTGTCCGAGCACCGCGACAACTGGCAGCGCAACCTGGTGCCGCGCGAGCTGTTCATCCGCCTGGAGGCGCACATCCTGGCCAATCGCCGTTACCAGGAGATTCCCAACCGGGTCTATCAGAAGTTCAGCCCGGAGATGATCGAGGAGGGTGGGCGCGACAAGGGTTCCTTCAAGGGACGCACTCTGGTGGAAACCCAGCCTGTGTACCAGGAAATCGAGCATTCGCCGGCCTACCGCCTGGTGCGTATGGTCAGCAGTGCCGTCGGGCAATTGCTCTTGGCGGCGGGCGCATTCTGGCTGGTGGGGCTGCTGGATGACCTGGCGCGGGTGGCGTACCGGCCGGAGAACCTGATGCTGCTGGGCTATCCGCTGCTGTTCTTGCTGTTCGGCCTGGTCATCAGCCGCATGAGCAACCTGTTCTGGGCCGAACTGCAGTTCCGTTCGCTGTTGCTGGACCTGTCCATCGAGGGCACCTACACCGAGTCCAGGCTCTCCACCGGTCAGAGCATCTACGACAGTACCCGTTCGGAAAACATCGTGGTGCGCTCGACCATCACCCCCTGGTTCCTGCTCAGCACCCTGCTGACCAGCACCTTCGCCCGTTCCGGCAATATGAACCTGGAGCAGCAGCGTCATGTGCTGTCGTTCGAGAAGAGCGACGAAACCCTGGCGGCGGTGCTCGGTGAGTTGGACGAGTTCTTCGACAGTCGCGAGGCAATCGCCGGGGTCAACGAAGTGGATCTGAAGTCGGCCAGTCAGATTTTCCAGATGAACGAGCAAACCCGTGCTCGCAGCCAGGCGCCGGGGGGCGCGTTGGAGCAGGAACAGGCCGCCGGTCTTCTGCGCCAGCAGGAGGGCGAGGCTGTGGTGGCGGAAAAGCTGCAGGAAACCTGAGGCGCTCTGCCCGTATGAATAAAAAACCCGGCTATATGCCGGGTTTTTTATGACTGCGCTGGCGCAGAGGTGGCTTAGCCTTCCAGCAGTGCCTTGTCGCGTACCGCACCCTTGTCGGCGCTGGTGGCCAGCAGGGCGTAGGCTTTCAGTGCGGTGGACACCTTGCGTGCACGCGGGGCGACCGGCTTCCAGCCTTTTTTGTCCTGCTCGGCGCGGCGTTTGGCCAGCTCCTCATCCGATACCAGCAGGTTGATGCTGCGGCTGGGGATGTCGATCAGCACCTTGTCGCCGTCCTGGACCAGGCCGATGGCGCCGCCGGCAGCGGCTTCCGGCGAGGCGTGGCCGATGGACAGGCCCGAGGTGCCGCCGGAGAAGCGGCCATCGGTGAGCAGGGCGCACTGCTTGCCCAGGCCCTTGGACTTCAGGTAGCTGGTCGGATACAGCATTTCCTGCATGCCCGGGCCGCCTTTCGGGCCTTCGTAGCGGATGATGACGATGTCGCCCGGCTTCACTTCATCGGCGAGGATGCCCTTCACAGCGCTGTCCTGGCTCTCGAAGATCTTCGCGTTGCCTTCGAACACGTGGATGGATTCGTCCACGCCGGCGGTCTTCACCACGCAGCCGTCCAGGGCAATGTTGCCGTACAGCACGGCCAGGCCGCCTTCCTGCGAGTAGGCGTGCTCGACCGAGCGGATGCAGCCGTGCTCGCGGTCGTCGTCCAGGCTGTCCCAGCGGGTGCTCTGGCTGAACGCCACCTGGGTCGGGATGCCGGCCGGGCCGGCCTTGAAGAAGGTGTGGACCTTCTCGTCGTTGGTCTGGGTGATGTCCCACTGGGCGATGGCCTCGGCCATGCTCGGGCTGTGCACGGTCGGCACGTCGGTGTGCAGCAGGCCGCCACGGGCCAGCTCGCCGAGGATGGAGAAGATGCCGCCGGCGCGGTGCACGTCTTCCATATGGTACTTCTGGATGTTCGGCGCCACCTTGCACAGCTGCGGCACCTTGCGCGACAGCCGGTCGATGTCGCGCAGGTCGAAGGCCAGCTCGGCCTCCTGGGCGGCGGCCAGCAGGTGCAGGATGGTGTTGGTCGAGCCGCCCATGGCGATGTCCAGGGTCATGGCGTTCTCGAACGCCTTGAAGCTGGCGATGTTGCGCGGCAGGACGTTGTCGTTGCCTTCGTTGTAGTACTGACGGCACAGGTCGACGATCAGGCGGCCGGCCCGCAGGAACAGCTGCTCGCGATCACTGTGGGTGGCCAGGGTCGAGCCGTTGCCCGGCAGCGACAGGCCGAGGGCCTCGGTCAGGCAGTTCATCGAGTTGGCGGTGAACATGCCGGAGCAGCTGCCGCAGGTCGGGCAGGCGCTGCGCTCGTACTCGGCGACCTTCTCGTCGGAGCAGGAGTCGTCGGCGGCCACCACCATAGCGTCGACCAGATCGAGGCCGTGGCTGGCCAGCTTGGTCTTGCCGGCTTCCATCGGGCCGCCGGAGACGAACACCACCGGGATGTTCAGGCGCAGCGCGGCCATCAGCATGCCGGGGGTGATCTTGTCGCAATTGCTGATGCAGACGATGGCGTCGGCGCAGTGGGCGTTGACCATGTACTCTACGGAGTCGGCGATGATCTCGCGGCTCGGCAGCGAATAGAGCATGCCGTCATGGCCCATGGCGATGCCGTCGTCGACGGCGATGGTGTTGAATTCCTTGGCCACGCCGCCGGCTTTCTCGATCTCGCGGGCGACCAGCTGGCCTAGGTCCTTCAGGTGCACATGGCCCGGGACGAACTGGGTAAAGGAGTTGGCGATGGCGATGATCGGTTTCTTGAAGTCTTCGTCCTTCATCCCGGTGGCGCGCCACAGGGCGCGGGCGCCGGCCATGTTGCGGCCGTGGGTGGAGGTCTTCGAGCGGTAATCGGGCATGACGGATTCCTGCGGCTAATCAGGGAAGCAGTGGTGTGTGGTGAGCGGGTCGGCGGCAGATGGCCGCGTCGAGGGAGGGCGTGCAGCGGGACGGGATCTCCGTCCGCTCGGCCCGGGCTCACAAGCCCGCCGGAGGATGCCTGGCGAGGAATGCCCCGATTCTACGCCGGCCGCGGCCGCCGGGGGAAGGTTGGCGGGCCGCAGGCGGTCGGCACTCAGCTGTTGGGCAGCAGGCGCACGGTCAGGCTCTTGATGTAGCGGGTTTCCGGGATCGCCGGGTGCACCGGGTGGTCCGGGCCCTGGCCGCCGCGTTCCAGCAATTGGATGTTGCGGTCGAGGTGGCGGGCGCTGGTCAGCAGGATGTTCTGCAGGTCGTCCTCGGGCAGGTGCATGGAGCAGCTGGCGCTGACCAGGATGCCGTCCTTGTTGAGCAAGCGCATGGCCTGCTCGTTGAGGCGGCGGTAGGCAGCCTCGCCGTTCTTCAGGTCCTTCTTGCGCTTGATGAAGGCGGGCGGGTCGGCGACCACCACGTCGAAGCGCTCCTCGGCGGCCTTCAGCTCCTTGAGTGCCTCGAACACATCGCCCTCGATGCAGGTGACCTTCTCGGCCACGCCGTTGAGCGTGGCGTTGCGCTCCACGCCGTCCAGCGCCAGGGCCGAGCCGTCGACGCAGAACACTTCGCTGGCGCCGAAGGCGGCGGCCTGCACGCCCCAGCCGCCGACGTAGCTGAACAGGTCGAGCACGCGCTTGCCCTTGACGTAGGGGGCCAGGCGCGCGCGGTTCATGCGGTGGTCGTAGAACCAGCCGGTCTTCTGCCCGCCCTGCACCGGCGCCTCGAACTTCACGCCGTTCTCTTCCAGCGCCACCCACTCCGGCACCAGGCCGAAGGCGGTCTCGACGTAGCGGGTGAGGCCCTCGGCGTCACGCGCGGCGGAGTCGTTCTTGAACAGGATGCCGCGCGGTTTGAGCACCTGGACCAGGGCGTCGATGACGGCGTCCTTGGCCTGCTCCATGGTGGCGGAGGCCAGCTGCACCACCAGGTGGTCGCCGAAGCGGTCCACCACCAGGCCCGGCAGCAGGTCGGAATCGCCGTACACCAGGCGGTAGTGCGGGGTGTCGAACAGGCGCTCGCGCAGGCTCAGGGCGACGTTGAGGCGGTGCACCAGCAGCGACTTGTCCAGCACGTGCTTGACGTCGCGCGACAGCAGGCGGGCGCAGATCAGGTTGTTCGGGCTCATCGCGACGATACCCAGGGCCTTGCCGCCGGCGGCTTCGAGCACGGCCTGGTCGCCGGGCTGGAACAGGTTCAGCGGCGTGGCGGCCACATCGATCTCGTTGCTGTAGACCCACAGGTGGCCGGCCCGCAGGCGACGATCGGCGTTGGCTTTGAGGTGCAGGCTGGGCAGGGACATGGGGCTACTCCGCGAAAAAGAGCGGAATTATAGCCGTTTCGCCCGGCTCACGGCGTTTACAAAAGTTGGCTGTGGCGTCGGGAAAGCTTTGGCTAAACTGTGTCGATTCTCACACTTCAGTCCCGTGCCATGACCCAAGAACTCTCCGCCGAACAGATCCAACAGGTGCTGCAGGGCATCAGCGTGCCGCCGCAGCCACAGATCATGGTGGATCTGCAGATGGAGCAGTTCCTGCCCAATCCGGACCTGAAAACCATCGCCAAGCTGATCAGCCAGGACCCGGGCCTCTCCGGCGCGCTGCTGAAGATCGTCAACTCGCCCTATTTCGGCCTGTCCAACCGCATTGCCTCGATCCAGCAGGCGGTCAACCTGCTGGGCTGCAATTCGGTGATCAACCTGATCAATGCCCAGTCGATCAAAGGCGAGCTGACCGACGAGGCGATCGTCACCTTGAACCGCTTCTGGGACACCGCCCAGGACGTGGCCATGACCTGCCTGACGCTGGCCAAGCGCATCGGCTACAAGTCGCCGGACGAGGCCTATACCCTGGGCCTGTTCCACAACTGCGGCATCCCGCTGATGGTCAAGCGCTTCCCCAACTACATGACGGTGCTGGAGGAGGCTTACTACAACGCCAGCCATGAGCGTCGCGTGGTGGACACCGAGAACCGCCTGCTCAATACCAACCATGCGGTGGTCGGCTACTTCACCGCCAAGTCATGGAACCTGCCACTGCACCTGTGCGAGGCCATCGCCAATCACCACAATGCGCTGTCGCTGTTCGAGGACGATACCGGCCGTGATGCACCGCTGAAGACGCTGATGGCGATCCTCAAGATGGCCGAGCACATCTGTTCGACCTACCGGGTGCTGGGCAACCAGGAAAGCGACCATGAGTGGGAAAGTATCCAGACCCTGGTGCTGGAGTATGTGGGCCTGTCCGAATACGACTTCGAGAACCTGCGCGAGTCGATTCGCGAGCTGGGGCCGGGCTGATTCCCCGTCCGCCGCCTTCCTGCTAGGGTTGTCGGCCTGCTCACCGTCGTACCGAGTCGCTGCATGCCCGAACTACCCGAAGTCGAAACCACCCGCCGTGGCATTGCCCCCCATCTGGAGGGGCAGCGCGTCACCCGTGTGGTGGTGCGCGAGCGCCGCCTGCGCTGGCCGATCCCCGAGGAACTCGATGTGCGCCTGTCCGGCCAGCGCATCCAGTGCGTCGAGCGGCGCGCCAAGTACCTGCTGATCCAGGCCGAGAGCGGCACGCTGATCGGCCACCTGGGCATGTCCGGCAACCTGCGCCTGGTGCCGGTGGGTACGCCGGCGGCCAAGCACGAGCATGTCGACATCGAGCTGGAGTCGGGCCTGGCGTTGCGCTACACCGACCCGCGGCGTTTTGGCGCGCTGCTGTGGAGCAGCGATCCGCTGCGTCACGAGCTGCTGGCGAAACTGGGGCCTGAGCCGCTGACCGCGGCTTTCGACGGTGAGCGCCTGTTCCAGCAGTCGCGCGGGCGCAGCATGGCAGTCAAGCCCTTCATCATGGACAACGCGGTGGTGGTCGGCGTCGGCAATATCTATGCGACGGAAGCGCTGTTCGCGGCCGGCATCGATCCGCGCCGCGAGGCCGGCTCCATCTCGCGGGCGCGCTATGTGAAACTGGCTGAAGAGATCAAGCGCATCCTCGCCTATGCCATCGAGCGCGGCGGCACGACCCTGCGCGACTTCATCGGTGGTGACGGTCAGCCGGGTTATTTCCAGCAGGAGCTGTTTGCCTATGGTCGTGGCGGGGAGTTCTGCAAGGTTTGCGGCACGACCCTGCGCGAGGTGAAACTGGGCCAGCGCGCCAGCGTGTACTGCCCGAAATGCCAGCGCTAACGCTTCACCCAGAATAAGAACAAGCAGTAGGAACCAGGATGTACGGCAATTACCTGCCGCCCAACCCGCTCGCCGAGTGGATCGGGCGCACCGCGCTGAAGCTGATGGGCTGGCGCATCGAGGGCGAGCTGCCACGGCTCGACAAGTTCGTCGCCATCGGCGCCCACCACACCTCCAACTGGGACTTCGTGATCTTCATCGCCCTGAAGTTCGTGCTGCGCCTGAACGCCCGCTGGTTCGGCAAGCACAGCATTTTCCGCTGGCCCTTCGGCGGGCTGATGCGCAGCTGGGGCGGCATTCCGATCCAGCGCCACCTCAGCTTGAACATGGTGGAGCAGGCGATCCAGGGCTTTCGCGACAACCGCGAGTTCATTCTGGTGCTGTCGCCGGAAGGTACGCGCAAGAAGGTCGAGCGCTGGAAGATGGGCTTCTACCATATCGCCCTGGGCGCCGGCGTGCCGATCGTGCCCGGGGCGCTGGACTTCGCCAACCGCCGCGTGGTGATCGGCGCGCCGTTCCAGCCGACCGGTGATGCCGAGGCGGATTTGCAGGCGCTGCTGGCATTCTTCCGCCCCTATGTGCCGAAGAAGCCGGAATATGCGTTCTACGGCGATTGACAGGGTTCACGCTGACAATTGCGTGAGCGCTGTTATAGTTAGCTGCAACGCTCTGCCATAACTACATAAATGAAGGACCGCGCCATGAACCTGTTTCGCACTACCGCCGCTGTGTTGGCTCTGACCACTGGCCTGCTGGCACTGCCGGCGCAGGCGGAAGTGGTTCAGCAGAATGCTAGCGGCGACCCCATCTATACCGCCAATGCTCCCAAAGGCTACGCCATGGCGGGTGACCTGCTCATCGCGCGTCCGCTGCTGATTGCGGGTACCGTGATTGGTGCCGGTATGTTCCTGGTCAGCCTGCCGTTCACCGCTGCCGGTGGCAACGTCAAGGAAGCTGGTCAGGCGCTGGTGGTCGAGCCGGGCATGGCTGCCTTCGTGCGTTGCCTGGGCTGCACCGAAAGCGGCTACAAGAAGGACTGATCCTTCCTCGCAGAAACACAGAAGCCGGTCTGATGACCGGCTTCTGTGTTTCTGCGGCGGTTATTTCCACAGTTCGGCTCGCCCCAAGCCACGGGGGTCGCTGGCGGCCTCTACCCGGCCGCTGTCCTTGCGCCACAGCAGCACCTGCTGGTTACCATAGCGGCGCTCCACCCGCTTGAGCCGGTGGCCGCGCATCTCCAGACTGCGCAGCTGGCTGGCGCTGAAGGCGTCGGGCTCGTACTCGACCACATCCGGCAGATACTGGTGGTGATAGCGCGGCGTGGCCGGCCATTGCTGCACCGGCTTGCCATCCAGGTAGTCGAGCGCGGCCAGCAGCACCATGCTGGGAATGCGGCTGCCGCCGGGAGTGCCGAAGGATGCCAGCTCGGTCTTGCTTTCGATGAAGGTCGGACTCATCGACGACAGCGGCCGCTTGCCCGGGGCGATGAGGTTGGCCTGGCTGCCCGTCAGGCCGTAGGCATTGCTGCCACCGGGGTCGGCGGCGAAGTCGTCCATCTCGTTGTTCAGCAGCACGCCGGTACCGGGCGCGGTGAAGGCTGCGCCGAATGGCAGGTTGATCGACAGGGTGGCCGCCACCGCATTGCCCTCGGTGTCGAGCACGGTGAAGTGGGTGGTGTGATCGCCCTCGCGCCAGCCTGGTGCCGGCGGCAGGCTGGTGCTGGGCGTGGCATGCTGCAGGGCAATGCCCTTGGCCAGGTTCTCCAGATAGTCGGGGGCGAGCAGCCTGGGCAGCGGGTTGCGCACCTGGTCCGGGTCGCCCAGCAGGCCACGGTCGCGATAGGCGCGGCGCAGGACCTCCACCACATAGTGGCTGCGCTGCACGGCGCCGGCTTTTTGCCAGGGCAGCTCCTGCAGCATCAGCAGGCTTTGCGCTAGGGCTACGCCGCCGGCCGAAGGGGGCGGTGCAGTGATCAGCTCGCGGCCGCTCTTCAGGCTGATGCGCAGCGGCTGACGCTCGACCACCCGGTAGTCGCGCAAGTCGCGCGCACTCCATACGCCACCGGCGGTTTTGACACCCTCAAGCAGCAAGCGGGCTGTCTCCCCGGCATAGAAGCCGGCATGGCCATCACGCGCCAGGCGTTCCAGGGTGCGCGCCAGCGCCGGCTGGCGCAGCAGGCCGTGCAGGGGAGGAACTTGCCCCTGATCAAGGAAGATGGCCGCGCTGGCCGGGTCCTGCTGCAGTGCCTGCAGGCGCCATTCGGCCCGCTCGCGGTAGACCTGATCGATCCCCACGCCATCGCGCGCCAGGCGGATTGCGGGGGTCAGCGAATCGTTCAGCGGCAGCTTGCCATAGCGCTCGGCCAGATGTGCCAGGGCCGCCGGCAGGCCGGGGATGGCCGCAGCCAGCGGGCCGTTCAGCGACAGCTCGCGCTGTACCGTCCCGTTACGCCGATAGAGGTCCGGGCCGGCCGCCAGGGGCGCGCGCTCGCGGGCATCGACGAAGCGGTACGCGGGTTTCTCGCCGGCCTGGCGCAGCAGGAAAAAGCCACCCCCGCCCAGGCCCGAGCCATAGGGTTCGGCCACGGCCAGCGCGGCCGCGATGGCGACGGCGGCATCGAAGGCGTTACCGCCGTGGGCCAGGGTTTCCAGGCCGGCAACGGTGGCCGCCGGATGGGCGGTGGCGACGGCGGCCTGCTGCGGTTTGGGCGCTGCTGCCTGGGTGGCGAGCGTGCAGGTCAGCAGCAGGCAGGCGAGAAGCGTCTTGTAGGGCATGAGCTCGTTCCGTGCTGGGCAGGTGCATAGCCTAGCGAAGATCGAAGCCTTGCGGTGTGGCGGGCGACTCAGGCCTTGCCGGTGATGCGCCGGTACTTCTCCATCAGCTGATCCTTGCTCTCGACATTGGCGTCATCGAGGGGGATGCAGTCGACCGGGCAGACCTGCTGGCATTGCGGCTCGTCGTAGTGGCCGACGCATTCGGTGCACAGGTTGGGGTCGATCACGTAGATCTCCTCACCCTGGGAGATGGCGCCATTCGGGCACTCGGGCTCGCAAACGTCGCAGTTGATGCAGTCGTCGGTGATTTTCAGGGACATCGGGCAACTCCTGCCAGGCCCGACGGGCATGGCACTTCCAGGCATTCAATGGGCGAATTGTGCCGGATTGCCGGACATCACGCCATGCACGGGCGACTGGGGCGCCCGTGCCGGGGTGTGGCATTCAGCGCTTGAAGCGCTCGGCCAGGGCGTCGGCGACTGCCGGGTGAACGAACTTGCTGATGTCGCCACCCAGTGCGGCGATCTCGCGCACCAGGGTCGAGGAGATGAAGGAGTACTTCTCCGACGGGGTGAGGAACATGCTCTCCACGTCCGGCGCCAGCTGGCGGTTCATGTTGGCCAGCTGGAACTCGTACTCGAAGTCCGACACCGCGCGCAGGCCGCGCAGCAGGATGTTGGCGTTCTGTTCCTTGACGAAATGCGCCAGCAGGGTGGAGAACCCGACCACTTCTACGTTGGGCAGGTGCGCGGTGACTTCCTGAGCCAGTGCCACCCGTTGCTCCAGCGGGAACAGCGGGTTCTTCTTCGGGCTGGCGGCCACGGCGATGATGACATGGTCGAACAGGCGCGAGGCGCGCTCCACCAGGTCGCCATGGCCCTTGGTGATGGGGTCGAAGGTGCCTGGGTACAACACTCGATTCATCGCATCGTCCTGCTCGGAGCGGTTGGGGTGCGCGGATGGTAGCGCAGCGTTTCCCCCGGGGAAAACCCTCAGGCAGTACGCTGCCGCCCAGACGGGGCCTCGGTCGGCACCTCAGGCCCCGTTCTAGAGCGCCGCGAGGCGGCGCACGTCAGGCCTTCAGGCGTTCCGCCAGCAGGGTCGCGAGCTTGGCGGTGAGGCCGTAGATCGACAGCTGCGGGTTGGCTCCGATGCTGGTGGGGAACAGCGAGCCGTCGTGGATCGACAGGTTCTCCAGCTGGTGATGACGGCCGAGGCTGTCGGTCACCGCGCTCTTCGCGTCCTCGCCCATGGCACAGCCGCCCATCACGTGGGCACTGCCCAGGCGGGTCTGGAACAGGCGCAGCTCCAGTCGATCGATCAGGGCCCTGGCCTCGGCCGGGCTCTTCACGTACTCGGCCGCGGCATGGATGGGCAGCACGGCCTTGGCGCCGGCGGCGAACTGGATCTCGGCCATGCTGTGGAAGGCCCGGCGCAGGCCGTCCCAGGTGTAATCGGTCATACGGTAGTCGAGCACCGGCGTGCCATCGCCGCGCAGTTCCACGCGGCCTTCGGCGCTGTCCGGGTGGAAGCCGTCACGCATCAGCGCCAGCATCACGTTGGTATGCGGCAGCTGCTCCATGCGCAAGGCGTTGTCGACACCGAAGCGGCCGAGCAGGGTGGCGGCCAGGGCCGGCTGCATCGGCGGCACCTCGAGCTTGTAGGACATGCGTCCGGCGGTGCCGTCATCCCACTGGAAGTGGTCGGAATAGACCGACTGCGGCGCGCCGTAGAAGGGGTTGATGACCTGCTCGAACTGCGCCGCCGAGAAGTTCACCAGGTGCAGGAAGGTGCGCTTGCCGACCCGGCCATGCGGGTCCGGCGCCTGCGAGCGCAGCAGCAGCGCCGGCGAGTTGATGCCGCCGCCGGCCAGCACGTAGTGGCGGGCCTTGACCATGATGCGCCGGCCGTTGGGGGCAACCGCGCGTTCATCCATGCCCAGGCATTCCAGGCCGGTCACGCGATCGCCGTCATGGATGAGGCGCTCGGCACGGGCCAGGTAGAGCAGGGCGCCGCCCTTGTCGAGGGTGGCCGGAATGGTTGTGACCAGCATCGACTGCTTGGCGTTGACCGGGCAGCCCATGCCGCAGTAGCCCAGGTTCCAGCAGCCGCGCACGTTGCGCGGGATGATCTTCCAGGCGTAGCCGAGCTGCTCGCAGCCGTCCTTGATCACCTGGTTGTTGGCGTTCGGCGGCATGGCCCAGGGGGCGACACCCAGGCGCTGCTCCATCTTCTCGAACCAGGGCGCCATGTCGGCGGCGCTGTGCCCCTTCACGCCATGCGCGTCGGCCCAGTGCTGCAGGGTCGGCTCCGGCGTGCGGAAGCTGGAGGTCCAGTTGATCAGCGTGGTACCGCCCACGGCGCGGCCCTGCATGATGGTGATGGCGCCGTCCTTGCTCATGCGGCCGATGCCTTCCTGGTACAGCTGCGGGTAGGCATCGGACTCCTGCATCTTGAAGTCGCTGCTGGTCTTCAGCGGACCTTCCTCGATCAGCAACACCTTCAGCCCGGCGGCGCTGAGGATTTCCGCCGTGGTACCACCCCCGGCACCGCTGCCGATGATGGCCACGTCGGCCTCCAGCAGCAGATCCTTGTCCAGGCGCGCGCCGTTGTAGGTGGTCCAGCCGCGGGCCAGGCCGTCGCGGAAGATATCGGGTACAGGCATGTTCAGGCTCTCATTCTTGTCATTCTGCCCGGCGTCAGGGGCGAGCGTGTTGGCCGCTGGCCGTTGATCAGAACTGCGGCGGACCGGGGTAGCCGCAATGGGCCCAGGACTGTGGCCGGGCGTACCAGGCCATCAGGATCAGCTGCAGCAGCGAGGCATGGCCCATGCGCAGCAGATCCAGCGAGCTGTGTTCCCAGCGCTTGAGGAACTGCTGGATGTCGGCCTGGGAAGCATTCTCCCAGCTGCCCCAGATACCGGTCAGCGGCCCGCGGGTGACGGCCATGGCCAGCACGTCGAACAGCTGCTGGGTCAGCTTGAGCAGCTCCGGCGAGAGGTGCTGCAGGTTGTTGTCGACGCCCAGCAAGGTCGCGTCCACCGCCGCCTGCAGGGCTTCTGGGCGTACCGCGCCTTCCAGCATTACCGGGATGATTGCACGCAGGCTGGGCAGATCACTGGCGCGCAGCACCTGGTAGCCAGCCGCCGGGACGCTGGCAGAGCAGCCGCTTAGGCTGGCGGTGACCCCGGCGGTGGCGAGGAAGGCGCCACCGAGCAGGCCGACCTTGAGCAGGCCGCGGCGCGACAGCTGCGGCGCGGCGTTGGCGATATCGTTCATCGGCAGCCCTCAGCGGATAAACAGTTTCTGGATCAGCTTCTGGATCGTCGTGCCGTAGGGTGGGTAGATCAGCCGCGCGGCATTGAAGCGCTGCTTGATCAGCACGCCCTTGGCCTTGCTGAAGGTCAGGAAACCCTCGTGGCCATGGTAGTGGCCCATGCCGGAGGGGCCGACGCCGCCGAACGGCATGTCGTCCTGGGCCACGTGCAGCAGGGTGTCGTTGAGGCACACGCCGCCGGAGTGGGTCTCGTGCAGCACGCGCTGCTGCTCGCCCTTGTCATAGCCGAAGTAGTAAAGGGCCAGTGGGCGCGGGCGGTCGTTGATGTAGGCGAAGGCCTCGTCCAGGCGCTGGTAGGGCACGACCGGCAGCAGCGGACCGAAGATTTCTTCCTGCATCAGCTTCATCTCGTCGCTGACGTTGAGCACCAGGCTGTGCGCCAGGCGCCGGCCCTGGTCGCCGGGGAACAGTGGCACCAGTTGTCCGCCCTTGGCTTCGGCATCTGCGATGTAGCCCTTGAGTCGGCCGAGCTGGCGCTCGTTGATGATGGCGGTGTAGTCCGGGTTGTTTTCCAGCTTGGGGTAGAAGCGCTGCACGGCGGCACGGTAGGCGGCGACGAAGCCTTCCAGGCGATCCTGCGGCACCAGCACATAGTCCGGCGCCACGCAGGTCTGCCCGGCGTTCATGGTCTTGCCGAAGGCGATGCGCTCGGCGGCGTCTGCCAGCGGCACATCGGCGGAAACGATGGCCGGCGACTTGCCGCCCAGCTCCAGGGTTACCGGCACCAGGTTCTCGGCGGCGGCGCGCATCACATGCTTGCCGATGCTGGTGGCGCCGGTGAATAGCAGGTGGTCGAACGGCAGGCGGGAGAAGGCCTGGCCAACCTCGGCCTCGCCCAGCACCACGGCGACCATGTCTTCGGGGAAGATGCGCGCCAGCAGCTCCTTGACCAGTTGCGAGGTGGCCGGGGTCGATTCGCTCATCTTGATCATCACCCGGTTGCCGGCGGCCAGGGCGCCGATCAGCGGGCCGAAGGCCAGGTACAGCGGGTAGTTCCACGGCACGATCACGCCGACCACGCCAAGCGGCTGGTACACCACCTTGGCCGCGGCCGGCTGGAAGGCCAGGCCGACGCTGCGCCGTGACGGTTTCATCCACTTGCCCAGGCGTTTGCTGGCGTAGTCGATGCCATGCAGGCTGGGCATGATCTCGGCGAGCAGGGTTTCCTCGGCAGCGCGGTTGCTGAAGTCGCGGGATACCGCCTCGATCAGTGCCTGTTTCTCGCCCAGGATCAGCTCACGCAGGGCCTTGAGCCAGGCGCGGCGCTGCTCGGCGGAGGGCATGGGGTTGGCGCGGTAGGCGGCGCGCTGGGCGGCCAGCAGCGGCTCCAGAGCCTCTATCTGTTGTTGGTTTTGTTGGAGATAGGCAACGTCGGCGACCATGGTGGCGTCCTCTCGGGGAGCGGCGGAATGGAGTGGAATGACTTTTAGAGTAATTGCTCTAAACTGTCAATCGAGGCCTGCGCCGGTCGTCAGATCGGGCGCTTCCCTGTACTTTTAGCCCTTTCCGAGCGCCGAGCCGAACCATGGCCCCGAAGAACAAGACCCGCGACCGCATCGTCGAAGCCAGCCTGGAGCTGTTCAATGCCCAGGGCGAACGCAGCGTCACCACCAATCACATCGCCGCGCACCTGGGGATGTCGCCGGGTAACCTGTATTACCACTTCCGCAACAAGCAGGCGATCATCGCCGAGCTGTTCGCCCAGTACGAAAGCCGCGTCGACGCCTTCCTGCGCCGCCCCGAGGGACGCGCGCTGACCGTGGCGGACAAGACCTTCTATCTGGAAGCCCTGCTGGCGGCCATGTGGCACTATCGTTTCCTCCATCGCGACCTGGAGCACCTGCTGGAGACCGACGAGCAACTGGCCGAACGCTATCGCGCTTTTGCCGCGCGCTGCATGCAGGCCGCCGCCGAGATCTATCGTGGCTTCGCCGCCGCCGACATCCTGGCGATGAACGACCAGCAGATCGAGGCGCTGGTGCTTAACAGCTGGATCATCCTGACCTCCTGGGTGCGCTTCCTGTGTACCGTGCGCAGTAACCCCGGAGACCTCAGCGAGGAGCTGATGCGCCGCGGCGTATACCAGATCCTGGCGCTGGAGGGTGGCTACGTCACCGACTCGGCGCGTCCGGCGGTGCAGGCGCTGTTGCAGCGCCTGCATGTGCCCATGGCGGCGATTACCGGTTAGTCAGCGGCGGCCAGCCAGGCCGGAATGCGCTCTTCCAGGTAGAACCTGGGCTGGCGCGGCGAGCCACCGATGAAGCCGACATGCCCGCCGCGGCTGTGCAGCTCCAGGCGGGTGCAGGCGGAGAGCTCGGCGGCGGTCGGCACGCTGTGTGGAAACACGAAGGGGTCGTCGCTGGACTGGATGATCAGCGTGCGCGTGCGGATTTGCCCGAGGAAGTAGCGGCTGGAGGCGCGCCGATAGTAGTCCTCGGCGTCGGCATAGCCGTGCAGCGGCGCGGTGAAGCGGCCGTCGAAGTCCCAGAAGGTGCGCATGCCCTGCAGCGGGCCGAGCTGCTGCAGCAACGCCAGGCGTTCGTGATGGCCCTCATCGGTGAAGCGTTGCTGCTTGTCACGCACATAGGCGACCAGCGCGCGCATGAAATGCGCCTGGTAGACCTTGGAGAAGCCGCGGTCGATGCGCTCGGCGCAGTGGTCCAGGCGAAACGGCACCGACACCGCCACCGCGGCCTGCAAGCCCGAGGCATCTCCCGACTCGCCCAGGTACTTGAGCAGCACGTTGCCACCCAGCGAATAGCCCACCGCATAGAGTGGCGCCAGCGGTCGTTGCGCCTGCAGGTGGCGCACCACGCGGAACACGTCTTCGCTGACACCGGAGTGATAGCCGCGCGGCAGCAGGTTGGGCTCACCCGAGCAGCCGCGCCAGTTCAGTGCAGCGCTGGCCCAGCCGCGCGCGGCCAGTTGCTGCTGCAGGCCCAGCACGTAGTGCGAGCTGGAGGAGCCGGTTAGCCCGTGCAGCACCAGCACCAGCGGCGCTTCGGCCTCATGCGGGCCATGCCAGTCCAGGTCGAGAAAATCGCCATCGTCCAGCCACAGGCGTTCGCGCCGACGCTGCAGTTCGGGTGCGGTGCGGCACAGCGAGCCCCACAGGGTCTGCAGGTGCGGATTGCATAGCCACCAGGCGGCGTGGAAGGAGTTGGGCATGACGGGCTCGATAACAGCAGGGCTCATGAATTCAGGCTAGAACCTGGATGCGGCAAAGAGAAGCACTATGCATGGATTGAATGCAGCGCTCTGGCTCTCGATCTGGCCCGACGTCTATGTCTTAAGAGATATGGTCAAGCCGCCGGCAGTGGTTACAGTGCAGGTTGTGCTCAACTTTTTGCCCTCGGGAATGCCATGCGATGAATATCACCCAGTTTGCCGATTTGCTCAGTGCTGCCCGGGGGCAGGTGGAACCCCAGCGTCTGCTTTTCGTGTTCGTGGCCGCGCAATTGCCGGATGATGCCACGGAGGCGGAGCGCCAGCGTTTTCAGGAGGGCCAGGGCGGTTCGCTGCAGCCGGTGCTGTGCGTCGACAAGCTGCCGGAGGAAATCGACGACTTCGCCGCCCTGCTGGGCGAGTCCGGGCGTACCGGCATCGCCTGGGATCTGCTATTTGCCGCCTGCCTGTCCGGGCTTGGCGGCATCGCGCCGAGCGCCGGCGAGGCCGAGCAACCGCTGAAGATGATGGTGGGCGCCATCGAGAGCGGCAGCATCGGCAACTTCCTGGCCTTCGACCGGGACGGCCAGGCGGTCGCCTTCTACTGAGGGGAGGGGCGAACGGATCACCGGCCCTGCTGCGCCCTTCGGTTTTTTCACTGCCCCTGAGCGGCGCCGCGCTGCCACAGCGCGTAATACACCTGCCCGGCCTTCTGCTCGCGGTGCAGGCGCCAGTTGCCGGGCATGGCCAGGGTCGAGGGGGCGGTTTCGCTTTCGGTGTAGATCCAGGCGTCCTTGGCCAGCCAGCCTTTTTCTTCCAGCAGCGCACAGGCCGGGGCCAGCAGGTCCTGACCGAAGGGCGGGTCGAGGAACAGCAGGTCATAGGGCGTGGCCGGCTGGCTTTCCAGGTACTGCAGGGCATTGGCCTGCAGTACCTGGCCGTTGCTGCACTTCAGCGTGGCGAGGATCTGGCGCAGGCTGGCCACGGCGTTACTGTTGCTGTCCAGTGCCAAGGCGCTGCTGGCGCCGCGCGACAAGGCTTCGAGAAACAGCGCACCGCTGCCGGTGAAGCAGTCCAGCACATGGGCGCCCTCGACATAGGGCGCCAGCCAGTTGAACAGCGTCTCGCGCACGCGGTTGGGCGTCGGGCGCAGGCCCTGGGCCATCGGGAAGCTGAACTGGCGGCTGCGCCATTCGCCACCGATGATGCGCAGCTGGCCGCTGCCGTTGTGTTCCGTGGGTTTCTTGCCTGGGGACTTGCGCATCAGTGCTCCGGCGGGCCGACGGGTTGCTCGGCCGGTTTGTCGGTGGGAGGTGGCAGCGGCTTCTGCGCGACGCTGGGGCCGGCGGTGACGATCACCAGTTTGTCGACATCCAGGTGCCTGGCCATGGCAGCCTTGACCTGCTCCACGGTGAGGCCCTGCACTTCGCTCATGAAGTCGTCCAGGTAGGTCAGCGGCAGGTCATAGAAACCCATGCTGCCGAGCTGGCCGACGATATCGGCATTGCTCGCGGTGGTCAGCGGGAAGCTGCCGACCATCTCGCGCTTGGCGTCGTCCAGTTCCTTCTGGGTCGGGCCGTTGGCCAGGTAGTCGCGCAGGATGTCCTGCACCAGCTTGAGGGTGCCTTCGCTCAGCTCCGCACGGGTCTGCAGGTTGATCATGAACGGGCCGCGCGCCTGCATGGCGCTGAAGCCGGAGTACACTCCGTAGGTCAGCCCGCGTTTCTCGCGCACTTCCTCCATCAGGCGGGTGCCGAAACCGCCGCCGCCGAGGATCTGGTTGCCCAGTATCAGTGCGGCATAGTCCGGCGCGCGGCGATCGACGCCGAGCTGGGCCAGCAGCAGGTGGGTCTGGTTGGAGGGGAACTCGATATGGCTGGGACCGGCCTTGGGCTCCTCGGGCTGGGCGATGCGCGGCAGTGCCGGGCCCTTGGGCAGGGCGGCGGAGACTTCGGCGGCGATGGCTTCGGCCTCGCTGCGCGAGAGGTCGCCGACCAGGGCGATCACCACGTTACCGGCGGCGTAGGCCTTCTGGTGGAAGGCGTGCAGCTGTGCGACCGAGATGCCGGGAATGGATTGCTCGGTGCCTTCGCTCGGATGCGCATAGGGATGCTTGCCATACAGGCGCTCGAACAGCTGCAGGGCGGCAAGCTTGCCGGGGTTCTGCTTCTGGTATTCGAAGCCGGCCAGCAGCTGGTTCTGGATGCGCGCCAGGGCGTCGGCGGGGAAGGTCGGCTGGCCGACCACCTGTTCGAACAGCTTGAGTGCCGGCTCGCGCTGCGCTGGCGCGCTGAGGCTGCGCAGGCTGGCGATGGCCATGTCGCGGTAGGCGCCGTTGCCGAACTCGGCGCCCAGGCTTTCGAAGCCCTCGGCGATGGCGGTGACGTCCTTGCCGGCCACTCCTTCGTTGAGCATGGCATTGGTCAGGGTGGCCAGGCCGGGCACGTCGTCGTGGCTGCTGCCGGCGGCGAAGGTCAGACGCAGGTCGAACATCGGCAGCTGGCGCGCCTCGACGAACAGCACGCGGGCGCCTTCGGCGGTCTGCCAGCGCTGGATGTCCAGGGTGCGCTTGCTCGGCGCCTGGCCCTCCAGCGCGGCCAAGGATTCCAGCTGGGTCGATGCCGGCGCATTGGTGGTTGGTGCCTGCGCGGTGCGCGTGGCGATGAATGTCAGCAGCCCGACCAGCAGGATCAGGCCGAGGCCGAGCAGGCCGTAGCGCAGGCCGTTACGCTCGCTCATGGCTGGGCTCCTTCAGCAGGGTTCTCGGGCAGGATATGGGCGACCGCCAGGCGCGAGCGGGTGAAGAAGGTCTGCGCGGCTTTCTGTATATCGGCTGGTGTGACCGCTTCCAGGGCGGCGAGGTCCTGGTCCATCAGCGTCCAGGACAGGCCGACGGTCTCCAGCGCGCCAATGGTGGTGGCCTGGCTGGTGATCGAGTCGCGCTCGTAGACCAACCCGGCAATCACCTGGGCGCGTACCCGTGCCAGTTCGGTGGCGCTCGGCGGCGTCTTCTGCAGGGTCTCCAGCTGGCGCCACAGGCCGGCTTCGGCCTGCTCCAGGGTCTTGCCCTTCTGCACATTGGGTGTGGCGGAAAGCAGGAACAGGCTGTCGCCGCGCTGGAAGGCGTCGTAGCTGGCCGAGGCGCCTGACCCCAGCTCCTCTCCACGCTCCAGGTTGGCCGGCAGGCGGGCGCTGTAGCCGCCATCGAGCAGGGCGGCGATCAGGCGCAGCGCTTGCACCTGGCGGGCATCGGCGCTGGTGGCCAGGCCGGGCACGTTGAAGCCCATCAGCAGGCTCGGCAGCTGGGTCTTCACGTGCAGCGTGAGGCGGCGTTCGCCGGGCTCGGCCAGCTCGCGCGGGAGCTTTGCCGGCGGCACGTCACGCCGTGGAATGGCGCCGAAGTACTGCTCGGCCAGGCCGCGTACCTCGTCCTTGGTCACGTCGCCAACCACCACCAGGGTGGCGTTGTTCGGTGCATACCAGGCCTGGTACCAGGCGCGCAGTTCCTCGACGGTCATGCGCTCGAGGTCGGCCATCCAGCCGATGGTCGGGGTGTGGTAGCCGCTGGCCGGGTAGGCCATGGCCTTGAAGCGCTCGTAGGCCAGCGAGGTCGGCTTGTCGTCGGTGCGCAGGCGGCGTTCCTCCTTGATCACCTCGATTTCGCGGGCGAACTCGTCGGCCGGCAGCTTGAGGCTGGCCAGACGGTCGGCCTCCAGCTCGAAGGCCACGGCCAGGCGATCACGCGACAGCACCTGGTAATAGGCGGTGTAGTCGTCGCTGGTGAAGGCGTTTTCCTCGGCGCCGAGGTCGCGCAGGATGCGCGAGGCCTCGCCGGGGCCGAGTTTGCGGCTGCCCTTGAACATCATGTGCTCGAGGGCGTGGGACAGGCCGGTCTGGCCGGGCGTCTCGTAGCTGGAGCCGACCTTGTACCAGAGCTGCGAAACCACCACGGGGGCGCGATGGTCTTCGCGGACGATGACCTTGAGGCCGTTGTCCAGGGTGAACTCGTGAGTCGGCTGGGGTTCGGCGCAGAGGGCAGCCAACGGGATGCCCAGTGCGCCAAGCACCAGGCTCAGGCCATAGCGAACAGCAGAATTCATTGATGATCAGTCCTGTCAGAGAGTCGGGGCGACGTTGACGGTGGGACATCAGAATACCCGATCCGTATCCCGAAGCAGCGAGACTCTCTGCGGCCGAGGCGCCGTGCTAGTCGATCAAGGGGGGCTTGATGGCACTGACGTTGTCCTCCAGTTCCAGCAGCAGCCCGCGAATTTGCTCGGCATGCATGCTGAACGGATCGAAGCGATCACTGCAGGAGTACTTCAGGAACAGCTCCCGGTTGGACTGCTTAGCTCCGGCCCAGCCCATGCTCCAGTTGGCGTAACGGCGGGCGCTGATTTCCGCATAGTCGAGGATGGTCAGGTCCTTGTGGCGATGATCATCGGCTAGCCGGGTGTACAGCTCGTTCACTGCCGCGCGCGGCCCTTCCAGAACCTGCAGGAAGATTTCCGCATTGCAGCAGAGCATGCCCGTCAGCCCCTTGGCAGGGTTGTTGCGCTGAGAGCTGTCGAGGATGTCGCGAATCAGCTGCGAAGAGACGCCATTGGTTGCGCGGCTGGCGTAAGTAAGGCGAATGAGCATGGGGTCACCTGGCGTTGCGAAAGTTAAAACAGTGCAATTCTGCGTTGTTGTACAGGTTTATGTACAGAATTAATGCTGGCGAAGTGGCGCATCGGCCATGACGGCCATCGGATTCCCGTCTCGACGCAGGACGGCGAACGCTGCCCGGTGGCAGCCTAAAGTGATAAAGTCGCGGGCACATCGTGTGTGCTGGTCTCTTCGGTACGTCCATGCAGGCGCCCCGCCATCCCCTGGGCTGCAGAACAGGCACCGAAGTCCGGCAAAGTGAGTGGCTAGCTATTTCGGGGAGAGCCAAGCGCTACGCGGGCGCCTACCCCCTTTGAGATGACCCCATGTTTGGTTCCCAAGACGACAAGCCATCGCCGGAGCAGTCCGGCGAGAAGAAATCCCTGTTTGGCTGGCTGCGCAAGAAGCCGGAGGCTGCTCAGGTAGCGGCCGAGCAGGCCCAGCCTGCGCCGACACCTGAGGCGCCGCCGGCGGAGCCGGTTGCCGCTGCGCCGGCTGCCCCAGTCGAGGCCCCGGCTCCGGCCGTACCCACCGAGGTGGTCGTGGTGCCTGCCGTTACCGAGCAGGTGCCGGTGACCGAGCCCGTGCCGGTTGCGCCTGCCATTGTGGAGCCCACAGACACTGCCCCGCCGACCGTTGCCGTGGATGAGACACCGCGCCCGGCCTTCTCGCGCTTTCGCATCAATGCCGGCACCGCAGTCACTCATCCGGTGCACGAGCAGCCGCTGCCGGTCGAGGTACTGCCCGAGCCTCAGCCGGAGGCCGAAGCCGCACCCGTGCAGGCCGAGCAGAGCAAGCCCGGTGACAACCAGGGCGGCTGGTTCGCCCGCCTCAAGCAGAGCCTGTCGAAGACCAGCGCCAGCCTGGGCGAGGGCATGGCCAGTCTGTTCCTTGGCAAGAAGGCCATCGATGACGACCTGCTCGAAGAGCTGGAAACGCGTCTGCTCACCGCCGACGTCGGCGTCGAGGCCACCGGCGCCATCATCGGCAGCCTGACCAAGCGCGTGGCGCGCAAGGAGCTGGCCGACAGCGGTGCGCTGTACAAGGCCCTGCAGGAAGAACTGGGCGCGCTGCTCAAGCCGGTCGAGCAGCCTTTGCTGATCGCCGCCGAGAAGCAGCCCTACGTGATCCTGGTGGTCGGCGTGAACGGCGTCGGCAAGACCACCACCATCGGCAAGCTGGCCAAGAAGCTGCAGGGCGAGGGCAAGAAGGTCATGCTCGCCGCCGGCGATACCTTCCGCGCCGCCGCCGTCGAGCAGCTGCAGGTGTGGGGCGAGCGCAACAACATCGCGGTGATCGCCCAGCACACCGGCGCCGATTCCGCTTCGGTGATCTTCGATGCGGTGCAGGCGGCCAAGGCGCGCGGTATCGACGTGCTGATCGCCGACACGGCCGGACGTCTGCACACCAAAGACAACCTGATGGAAGAGCTGAAGAAGGTCCGTCGGGTCATCGGCAAGCTGGATGAGACGGCGCCGCACGAGGTGCTGCTGGTGCTGGACGCCGGCACCGGGCAGAACGCGATCAACCAGACCAAGCAGTTCAACCAGGCGGTGGCCCTTACCGGCCTGGCCCTGACCAAGCTGGATGGCACCGCCAAGGGCGGCGTGATCTTCGCCCTGGCCAAGCAGTTCGGCCTGCCGATCCGCTATATCGGTGTCGGTGAAGGCATCGACGATCTGCGCACTTTCGTTGCCGAGGACTTCGTCCAGGCGCTCTTCGCGGAGAAGGAACAGGGATGATTCGATTCGAGCAGGTCGGCAAGCGGTACCCCAATGGCCATGTCGGGTTGCACGAACTGAGTTTCCACGTGCGCCGCGGCGAGTTCCTGTTCGTCACCGGCCATTCCGGTGCCGGCAAGTCCACTTTGCTGCGTCTGCTGCTGGCGATGGAGCGGCCGACCAGCGGCAAGCTGCTGCTGGCCGGCCAGGACCTGTCGCAGATCACTACCGCGCAGATTCCCTTCCTGCGCCGGCAGATCGGCGTGGTGTTCCAGAACCACCAGCTGCTGTTCGACCGCAGCGTGTTCGACAACGTCGCCCTGCCGCTGCAGATCCTCGGCCTGTCCAAGCCGGACATCGCCAAGCGGGTCGGCGCCGCACTGGAGCGAGTGTCGCTGTCGGATAAGGCCGAGCAGTATCCGGCTGACCTCTCGACCGGTCAGCAGCAGCGCGTCGGTATCGCCCGCGCCGTGGTGCACCGCCCGGCCCTGCTGCTGGCGGACGAACCCACCGGTAACCTCGACCCGCGCCTGGCCGCGGAGATCATGGGCGTGTTCGAGGACATCAACCGCCTCGGCACCACCGTGCTGATCGCCAGTCACGACCTGGCCCTGATCGCGCGCATGCGCCACCGCATGCTCACCCTGCAACGCGGCCGATTGATCGGCGATGGGGAGGCCGGCTGATGAGCGACAAGCAACGCAATATCAAGGCTGCCGAGCGTGTCGGCGCCGTGCAGAGCAAGGCCGACAAGCCGATCAAGCAGGGCCCGGACTTCTCCCATCTGTTCGCCGCCTGGGTCGAGAGCCATCGTGCCAGCCTGGTCGACAGTCTCGGGCGCCTGGTCGGTCAGCCGATCGGCAGCTTCTTCACCTGCCTGGTGATGGCCGTGGCGCTGTCGCTGCCCATGGGCCTGGCCCTGTTGCTGGACAACGTCGAGCGTCTCGGCGGCTCCTGGCAGAAGGCGGCGCAGATTTCCCTGTACCTCAAGGTGGAGGCCGGTGATGACGCCGGTCTGCAGTTGCGCGACGAGATCGCCGCGCTGGATGACGTCGCCGAAGCCGAGTTCATCGGCCGCGAGGCCGGTCTGGCGGCGTTCGAGCAGCAATCCGGGCTCGGTCAGGCGCTGCGCGATCTGCCGGAGAATCCGCTGCCGGCGGTGGTGGTGGTGACGCCCAAGGAAATCGACAAGCCGCGCCTCGAGGCCCTGCGTCTGCGCCTCAGTGAAATGCCGGGCGTCGATCAGGCGCAGCTCGACCTGCAGTGGGTGGAGCGTCTGACCGCCATCCTCGGCCTGGGTGATCGCTTCGTCTTCGGCCTGACTCTGCTGCTGGTGATGGCGCTGCTGCTGGTGATCGGCAATACCATCCGCCTGCATATCGAAAACCGCCGCAGCGAGATCGAGGTGATCAAGCTGGTGGGCGGCACCGATGGCTATGTGCGTCGTCCTTTCCTTTATATGGGCGCGCTCTATGGCCTGGGCGCCGGGCTGCTGGCCTGGGGGCTGCTGGCCTTCGGCCTGGACTGGCTGAACGATGCGGTGGTGCGCCTGGCCGGCCTCTACGGTAGCGACTTCGCCCTGGATGGCGTGCCGGTGGCCGATGGTCTGTCGCTGCTGTTGGGAGCGCTGTTCCTCGGCTATATTGGCGCCTGGCTGGCTGTGGCGCGGCACCTGAGCGAGCTTGCACCACGCTAGCAATCCCTTGATTTCGATCAAAAATTGAACATCTGTAAGGGAACTTTTCCACCGGTTCCCTGCTCAGAATCGGCAGTGCTAGACTGCACCAGCCCTGTAATACCGGAGGTTTTTGATGACCACTGCCCTGCAACCTGTCCATGCCCTAGTCCCAGGCGCCAACCTGGAGGCCTACGTGCATGCGGTGAACAGCATCCCGCTGCTGACCGTCGAGCAGGAGCGCGAGCTGGCCGAGAGTCTCTACTACGAGCAAGACCTGGAAGCCGCGCGCCAGATGGTGCTGGCCCACCTGCGTTTCGTCGTGCATATCGCCCGTAGCTATGCCGGCTATGGCCTGTCCCAGGCCGATCTGATCCAGGAAGGCAACGTCGGCCTGATGAAGGCGGTCAAGCGCTTCAACCCGGAAATGGGTGTGCGCCTGGTGTCCTTCGCCGTGCACTGGATCAAGGCCGAGATCCACGAGTTCATCCTGCGCAACTGGCGTATCGTCAAGGTCGCCACCACCAAGGCGCAGCGCAAGCTGTTCTTCAACCTGCGCAGCCAGAAGAAGCGTCTGGCCTGGCTGAGCAATGACGAAGTCCATGCCGTGGCCGAGAGCCTGGGCGTGGAGCCGCGTGAAGTGCGCGAGATGGAGAGCCGCCTGTCCGGTCAGGACATGGCTTTCGATCCGGCCGCCGATGCCGACGACGACACCGCCTACCAGTCGCCGGCCCACTACCTAGAAGACCATCGCTACGACCCGGCGCGCCAGCTGGAAGATGCCGACTGGAGCGACAGCTCCAGCGCCAATCTGCACGAGGCGCTGGAAGGCCTGGACGAGCGCAGTCGCGACATCCTCTACCAGCGCTGGCTGGCCGAGGAGAAGGCGACCCTGCACGACCTGGCCGCCAAGTACAACGTCTCGGCCGAGCGTATCCGCCAGCTGGAGAAAAACGCCATGAACAAGCTCAAGGGCTCGATTCAGGCGTAAGCTGCAGCACCCCGCAAAGCCGCACCCAGGTGCGGCTTTTTTCTGTCCGGAGCCTTTTCGTGAGTCGTCGTCCGCCTGCCTTGCTGTTCACTATCGTCGCCCTGGCCAGCTGCCTGCTTGGCTACTGGTGGCTGCTGCCGCGGGCCGAAAAGACCGCGCCGCTGCCCTGGTGGAGCGAGTGGCAGGCGGGAGTGCTGCAGCCACTGGCCGAAGACCGCCTGACCCTGGGCCAGTTGAAGGCCCGGCTGCCTGCGGCCGAGCTGTGGCTGCAGCCACGTCTCGATGGCCCGCGCCTGGTGCTGCGCGATAACCAGTCCCTGGCTTCGGGCACCTGGGCACTGGAGGCCGAGCTGGCCCTCAGCGATACCCAGCGCAGCAGCCTGGCGGCCGCCAGCGGGGTGAAGCCCAATGATGCGGAGCTGCCGCAATCGGCACAGATGCTCGAGCAGTTGGCCGGGCAGCGCATCGAGGCGCTCAACCTGAAGCCGCAGCAGGCCGTCCCCGCGGCGGGCCTCAGCGCCAGTCTGGGCGAGCCGCGCCTGCGCCTGCAGCTGCAAGAGGGAGAAGCCTGGGTCTATCCGCAGCTGGGCCTGACCGCGCACCTGCGCGGCGAACAGCTGCAGTTGCTGCGAGCAGTGCCGCGACGATTGCTCAGTCGCTGACGTCCTCGGCATTGGCGGCTGGCGTGTCCGGTGTGGCGGGGCAGGGCGCCTTGCCGGCAGGATCCTGTATCCCCCGAGCGAGTGCCCTCCATGTCCGTCTCCCAGCGTTGTTGTTTTATTCTCGCCATCGGCCTGGGCCTGCTCTATCTGGCCCTACTGCCGTTCAAGCCCTACCCCCTCGGCTGGCTGCTCAAGCCGTTGCCCATGCTGCTGTTCGCCTGGCTGGTCTGGCGTGCCTTTCCCGGTGCGCCCGGCCGCTGGCTGGCGCTGGGTTATGGCGCGGCGGCGGCCGGTGACTTCTTTCTCGATTTCGGTGATCGCGACGGCCTGTTCATCCAGGCGCTGCTGGCGTTCCTGGTCAACCAGATCGCCTTTGCCATCGCCTTCATCTTGCTCGGTCGCGGTCGTTGCTGGTCCTGGCCGCGGGTGGCGCCGGTACTGATCTATGGCCTGACGGTCGGTGCCTGGCTGTTGCCAGCCGCTGGCACGTTGCAGGTGCCGGTGGCGATCTACCTGGGGAGCCTGTTGCTCATGGCGCTGCTCGCCACGCGTCTGGAGGCGAAGCCAGGTCCCTTGTGGCTGGGGGCCATGCTGTTCGTGGTGGCGGATTCGCTGATCGGGGTGAACAAGTTCGTCCAGCCGTTCCCGCATGCCGTGCTGGTGATCGTCTGCTGTTACTTCAGCGGCCAGGCGCTGATCGCCTGGGGGCTGGTGCGCCTCAGGGCAGCGGCGGCCACTGCGGCCACCAGTCCGGCGCCCGTCGCGACAGCTGGCTGATGTAGTGGCTGCCGCCGAGCTGGTAGCTCTGCTGGCGGATCCAATTGGCCCGCCGCTGGATGCGCGGCCCCGGGCGGCTGGCGCTCCAGGCGCGCGGATTGGGTAGCACGGCGGCTAGCAGGCTGGCCTGCTGGCGTGACAGGTAGGGCGCGGCGACCTTGAAGTGGTGGCGCGCGGCCGCCTCCGCGCCAAACACACCGTCGCCCCATTCCACGCTGTTGAGGTACACCTCGAGGATGCGCTGCTTCGGCCAGAGCAGCTCGATCAGCCCGGTGAACCAGGCCTCCAGCGCCTTGCGTGGCCAGCTGCGGCCGGACCAGAGGAACAGGTTCTTCGCCACCTGCTGGCTGATGGTGCTGGCGCCGCGCAGGTTGCCACCATCGGCATTGTGCGCCAGGGCCTGACGGATGGCGCTGACGTCGAAGCCCCAGTGCTCGGCGAATTTCTGGTCCTCGGCGGCGATCACCGCGATCTTCAGGTCGTTCGGCAGTTCGTGCCAGGGGCGCCAGGTGCGCTGCAGGTCGATCGGTTTGCCGTCGACCCAGGACTGTACCTTGCGCTCGACCATCAGTGCCGTGCCGGGTGGGTCGATCCAGCGCAGCGCCAGCACCAGCACGGCGCTGAGGGCGGCGAACCACAGCAGCAGTTTGGTCAGGCGGCGGAGCAGGTTGCGCAGCATGGCTTGGCCCGGTTGGAGGGAGCGGCCATTATAGCGGCCGCATTGAATCTGTCTGGGGAGCAATGATGTTACGAGTCTTTCTGCTGCTGGCGGCCGTGGCCGGTTTCTTCGGCGTGGCGCTGGGCGCCTTCGCCGCCCATGGCTTGAAAGGCCAGCTGAGTGCCGAGTACCTGGCGGTGTTCCAGACCGGCGTGCACTACCAGCTAGTGCACGCGCTGGCGCTGTTCGGCGTGGCGCTGCTGGCCGAACGTCTGCCGGGGCGTCTGGTGAAGGCCGCCGGCAGCCTGTTCGCGCTCGGTATCCTGCTGTTTTCCGGCAGCCTCTACGCCCTGACCCTGAGTGGCCTGAGCAAGCTCGGCATGATCACTCCGTTGGGCGGTGTGAGCTTCCTTGCCGGCTGGCTGTGCCTGGGGCTGGCCGCGCTGCGGGGCGGGCGGGCCTGACCGATGGTACGCACGTACCTTGGTCGATCCGGTTGATCGGGCTAGAATGCCGACCCTTTCATGTTCTGACCGCCCAGCCATGCACATCCAGTTGAACGGCCAACCCTTCGAGCTACCCGACGGCGCCACTGTCGCTGACCTGCTCGTGCGCCTGGATGCAGCCGGCAAGCGGGTGGCGGTCGAGCTCAACCTGGACATCGTGCCGCGCAGCCAGCACGGCACCACCGTCCTGCATGACGGCGACCAGCTGGAAGTCGTCCACGCCATCGGCGGCGGCTAGTCGCCCGAGGAACTGCCATGAGCGCCATCATCGACAAGCCCTTTACCCTGGCTGGCCGCACTTACGAGTCGCGCCTGCTGGTCGGTACCGGCAAGTACAAGGACCTCGAGGAAACCCGCCTGGCCATCGAGGCCAGCGGTGCCGAGATTGTCACCGTGGCCGTGCGCCGGACCAATATCGGGCAGAACCCGGGCGAGCCGAACCTGCTCGACGTGATCTCGCCGGACAAATACACCATCCTGCCCAACACGGCCGGCTGCTATAACGCCGAGGAAGCGGTGCGTACCTGCCGCCTGGCGCGCGAGCTGCTCGACGGCCACACGCTGGTCAAGTTGGAAGTACTGGCCGACCAGAAGACCCTGTTCCCCAATGTGATCGAGACCCTCAAGGCCGCCGAAGTGCTGGTCAAGGAAGGCTTCGACGTGATGGTGTACACCAGCGACGACCCGATCATCGCCCGCCAGCTGGCCGAGATGGGTTGCATCGCGGTGATGCCGCTGGCCGGCCTGATCGGCACTGGCCTGGGCATCTGCAACCCGTACAACCTGCGCATCATCCTCGAGGAGGCCACCGTGCCGGTGCTGGTCGATGCCGGCGTGGGCACCGCCTCCGATGCCACCATCGCCATGGAGCTGGGCTGCGAGGCGGTGCTGATGAACAGCGCCATCGCCCACGCGCAGAACCCGATCCTGATGGGCGCGGCGATGAAGCACGCGATCATCGCCGGGCGCATGGCCTACCTGGCCGGGCGCATGCCGAAGAAACTCTATGCCAGCGCGTCCTCGCCGCTGGATGGCCTGATCAAGTAAGAGAACCCCATGAGTGAAGTCATCGAGCCGGTAGACGAAGGCGCCGACGAGCGCCCGCGGCGCGGCATCAAGAGTTTCGTCATGCGCTCCGGGCGCATGACCGAGGGCCAGCAGCGCGGCCTCGATCAAGGCTGGCCGAAATACGGCCTGGAGCTGGCCGACGGCCTGCGCGACTTCGATCAGGTGTTCGGCCGCAGCGCGCCGCGCACCTTCGAGATCGGCTTCGGCATGGGCCATGCCACCCTGGAGATGGCGGCCGCCGCGCCGGAGCAGGACTTCATCGGCGTGGAAGTGCACAAGCCGGGCGTCGGTGCCCTGCTCAACGGCATGCTCACGCAGAATCTTTCCAATATTCGTGTGTATAGCTGCGACGCCCTGGAAGTGCTGCGCGACTGCGTGGCCGATGCCAGCCTCGATCGCGTCCTGCTGTTCTTCCCCGATCCCTGGCACAAGGCCCGCCATCACAAGCGCCGCATCGTCCAGCCGGCGTTTGCCGAACTGGTGCGCAGCAAGCTGAAGATTGGCGGGGTGCTGCATATGGCCACCGATTGGCAGCCATACGCGGAACATATGTTGGAGGTAATGTCGCTGGCGCCGGGCTACCATAATGTGGCGGGTAACGCAGGTTATGTGGAACGGCCGAGCGAGCGCCCGGTGACCAAGTTCGAGAAGCGCGGCGAGCGCCTCGGGCATGGTGTGTGGGATCTCAAGTTCCAACGCTGCGAGTAAAGATTCGACGCTCCGCAGGATGCGGGGCCCAAACGACCGGGTCCACCCGGCGCCAGGAAGGCCAAGCCTCACCCACCGGCAATCTGCATGCGCGACCCGAATGGGTCGTACGAATAAGAACAGCGGCGCCTGAGCGTGCCGCGAGGAGAAAGCTGTGCTGAGAACTATTGCAGTCCTGTCGCTGGCCGCCGCCGTCAGCCTGCCGGCGCATGCCCGCGTCGACGCCGCCCAGGCCGCGCGCCTCGGGCAAGACCTGATGCCGCTGGGCGGCGAGCGTGCCGGCAATGCCGCGGGCACCATTCCGTCCTGGGAGGGCGGTTTGTCCACGCCACCGGCCAACTACCAGCCCGGCATGCACCATCCCGACCCCTACGCTGCCGATCAGGAGTTGTACCGCGTCGACAAGAGCAACATGGCGCAGTACAAGGCCCTGTTGACCCCGGGTTACCAGAAGCTGCTGGAAAAGAGTCCGGACTATTACCTGCGCGTGCTGCCCAGCCGCCGCAGTGCCGCCTCGCCGCAGCGCATCTATGACGCCACCCGCTACAACGCCACCAACGCCGGCCTGATCGCCGGTGGTAACGGCATCGAGGGCACTGCCGCCGGTATTCCCTTCCCGATTCCGCAGAGCGGCCAGGAAGTGATCTGGAACCACATCACCCGCTACCGCGGCGAGCAGGTGCGCATGGTCACCAACCACGCCGCCGTGCTCAAGGGTGGCGACTACGTGCTGGTCAAGCGCGAGCGTGACCTGATGTTCATCTACGGTCGCGAAGGCCTGACGCCGGCGGACCTGGACAACACCCTGTTCTTCTACAAGTACGTGGTGACCGCGCCGAGTAAGCTGGCCGGCTCCGCACTGGTGGTGCAGGAGACCCTCGACCAGGTGCTGGCGATCCGCAAGGCCTGGCGTTTCAACCGCGGCGAGCGTCGCGTGCGTCGCCTGCCGATGCTGGCCTATGACGCCATGCAGCCGGACACCAACGGCATGGCCACCGCCGACGTGGTGGATGCCTACAACGGTGCGCCGGACCGCTACGAGTGGACCCTGGTCGGCAAGCAGGAAATGCTGGTGCCGTACAACAGCTACGCGGTCCACCAGAAGGGCATTGCCTACGAGAAGATTCTCCAGGCGAAGCATGTCAACCCCGAGCTGCTGCGCCATGAGCTGCACCGCGTGTGGGTGGTCGATGCCAAGCTGCGCAAGGGCTTCAGCCATCCGTACGGCGCGCGTCGCTTCTACCTGGACGAGGACAGCTGGCAGATCCTCGCCGTCGACCTGTACGACAAGAACGGCGAACTGGTCGGTCTGCAGGAAGCCCACCCGATCAGCTACTACGACATCCCCATGTTCCTCAGCACCCTGGAGACCATCTACGACTTCAAGGGCGAGCGTTACTTCGTCGACGGCCTGGACAACAACGAGCCGATGTACGACTTCAACGTACAGCTGAAGAAGAGCGACTTCACTGCCGCCGCGCTGCGTCGCGAAGGCATCTGATCGCGCAAGGTTTCAGCGCCGCATAAACACAAGGCCCGCATCATGCGGGCCTTGTCGTTTCTCAGCGGTGCTTCTTGTGCCACCTGTCCTTCTTGTGGCCAAGGGCGCGGCCCGGGTGGCCGTCGTGGTCACGGTAGTAGCCATCGCGATAGCGGCGGTCGTCATCGTCATCATCGCCGCCATAGGCATTGCCGAGCGCGCCGCCGGCGCCACCGCCGACCGCTGCACCGATGACGCCGCCAGTGCTGCCGCCAACCTTGCTGCCGATCACCTGGCCGCCTGCCGCGCCGATGCCGCCGCCTATCGCCGCCTCGGTGCGGCTGCCCTTGTCCGCGCCCACGGCGCTACCCGCCGCGCCGCCGACGCCGGCGCCGATGGTTGCGCCGGTGCTGCCGCCAATCTGCTCTCCAACCACGGTGCCCAGCGCGCCGCCCAGGGCGCCACCGACACCGGCCGAGGTATTGCCGGCGAAGGCGCCAGCACTGGCCAGGCCCAGAGAAAGCAGGAGCAGGGAGGAATACTTCATGGACTACAGACCTCGATGGTTGGATGGCTGCACATGCTGCCAGCGCCGCCGCGCCGGGCAAGAGGCAGATTGCGCTGCTGCGAGGGCGTTCACGGCCTGTGCAAAAAATGGCGCAGAGGGCGAACCGTCGTGCCGGGCGGCTGTCAGGTCGTGGGCACGAGCTGGCGGTAGTCTTCGACCGCAGCAAACTCCTCGGTGTCCTTGGCCTGTCCGCGGCTGTCCGGCTGCCGTACTGCCAGCAGATGGGCCACGCCATAGCGACGTGCGCTGCGCAGGATCGGCAGGCTGTCGTCGATGAACAGGCTGCGCGCAGGCTCGAAAGGGAAGTCCTGCTGCAGGGCGAACCAGAACTGCTGGTCCTCCTTGGGGAAACCGTAGTCGTGGGAGCTGATCAGGCGGTCGAAGTAAGGCGCCAGTTCCACGCGCTCCAGCTTCAGCGACAGCGAATCGCGATGCGCGTTGGTGATCAGCACCACGCGCTTGCCGGCGGCGCGCAGGGCCTTGAGGAAGGTGTCGGCGTCCGGGCGCAGGGCGATCAGGTGCGCTACCTCACGCTTGAGCTCGCGCACCGAGAGCTTCAGCTCGCGGCTCCAGAAGTCCGTGCAGTACCAGGGCAGGGTGCCGGCGTGGGCACGGAACAGCGGCAGCAGCTCGGCATCGGCGGCCGCGCGGCTGATGCCGTGCAGTTCGGCATAGCGCTGCGGCAGGTGTTCCAGCCAGAAATGATTGTCGAAATGCAGGTCGAGCAGGGTGCCGTCCATGTCGAGCAGGACGGTATCGATGTCGGCCCAGGGCAACTGATGCATGGCAAAGTCCGGAAACAGACGGAGAGCGAATATCCGGCGCGGATATTTCGGGGCAGCGGGGTATGATACCCGTTCGAATCAAGGAGCGAGTGATGCGTGAGAAACCCCAGGTGCTGGCCCGCGAGATAGTCGCCAGCAGCCGCCTGTTCCGCGTCGAAGAGCTGCAGCTGCGCTTCGCCAATGGCGTCGAGCGCACCTATGAGCGTCTGGTCAGCAAGGGTTCCGGCTACGGTGCGGTGATGGTGGTGGCGATGCTCGATGCCGAGCATGCGGTGCTGGTCGAGGAGTACTGCGCCGGCACCGACGATTACCAGCTGTCGCTGGCCAAGGGCCTGATCGAGCCGGGCGAGGACGTGCTGGTGGCGGCCAACCGTGAGCTCAAGGAGGAGGCCGGCTTCGGCGCCGAGCGCCTGGAGCTGATCGCCGAGCTGAGCCTGTCACCCGGCTACATGAGCCAGAAGATCCAGGTGGTGCTGGCGCGTGATCTGTACGCGGAGAGCCTGCCGGGCGACGAGCCCGAGCCGTTGCGCGTGGACAAGGTCAACCTGCGCGAACTCAGCGCCCTGGCCCAGCATCCGCAATTCACCGAGGGCCGCGCCCTGGCCGCCCTGTATCTGGTCCGCGACCTGCTGACCCAACGTGGAGAGTTCAAACCGTGAGTCATCCCTATCTGCCGGCGGTGATCGCCCTGGTTCAGCGGGCCGGTCAGGCCACCCTGCCGTACTGGCGCAACGACGTGGCCGTGACCGAGAAGGCCGATGCCTCGCCGGTGACCGCCGCCGACCTGGCCGCCCACGACATTCTCGCCAGCGGCCTGCGCGCGCTGGCGCCGGAGATTCCGGTGCTGTCTGAGGAGGACGCCGGCATTGCCTTTGCCGAGCGCGCCGAATGGCAACGCTGGTGGCTGGTCGACCCGCTGGACGGCACCAAGGAGTTCATCTCCGGCAGCGAGGAGTTCACCGTCAATGTCGCGTTGATCGAGCGCGGGCGTGTGGTCTTCGGCGTGGTTGGCGTACCGGCCAATGGTCGCTGCTATTTCGGTGGCGCCGGCCTGGGCGCCTGGCGTCAGGAGGCCGTTGGCGCGCCCGAGGCCATCGCGGTGCGCCTGGCACCGGCCGAGGCCTTTACCCTGGTGGCCAGCAAGCGTCACTCCAGCCCGGCCCAGGAGCGCCTGCTAACCGGCCTGTCCGAGCGTTTCGGCGATCTGCAGCTGGCCAATATCGGCAGCTCGCTGAAGTTCTGCCTGCTGGCCGAAGGCAATGCCGACTGCTACCCGCGCCTGGCGCCCACCTCGCAGTGGGACACGGCCGCGGCCCAGGGCGTGCTGGAAGGCGCCGGCGGTGAGGTGCTCGACCTCAAGGGCGAAGCCCTGACCTACGAGGCCCGCGAGAGCTACCTCAACCCGTCGTTCCTCGGTCTGCCGCAGGCGGCCGAGTGGCGCGCCGAGTTGATCCAGCTGGCGCGTGCGCTGGACTGATGAATGATCGCGCCTACCTGGAGCAGCTGCTGCACCAGGACATCCCGCTGACCCAGGCCCTTGGCCTGGGTGTGCTGGGTTGGCGCGACGGCGAGCTGCGCCTGGGCCTGCCGCTGGCGGCCAACCTCAATCACAAGAGCAGCATGTTCGGTGGCAGCCTGTATTGCGGCGCGGTACTGGCTGGCTGGGGCTGGTTGCACCTGAGCCTGCGCGAGGCTGGGGTGACGGATGGCCATATCGTCATCCAGCAGGCGCAGATCGACTATGCCGAACCGGTGCTTAGCGATGCGCTGGCGGTATGCACGGCGCCCGCCGCTGCGGAGTGGGACAAGTTTCTTGCCCTCTACCGGCGCCGCGGCCTGGCGCGTCTGAAGCTGCACAGCCGCATTCTGGTCGGCGACATCGAGGCGGTGCGCTTCAGCGGGCACTACGTACTGCACCGCTGATAGCGCCCGCCTGTCTCGGGTAGCCCGGATGCAATCCGGGAGCGGAGCTGCCTGCCCCGGATTACATCCGGGCTACCTCTGAATCAACCCTCTCCCGGAGGGAGAGGAAGCCAAGCGTCACAGCATGTCGCTGTAGCGCTCATCCCTCCGGTACAGCAACGGCTGGGCGAAGCCCGGCACCTGGATGCCCTCGGCGCTGAAACGCAGTTGCTGGTCGTCGATCAGGTCATGTCCGAAGTTGTAGAGGATGTCGAACTGGCCGCGCAGGGCCTGCTGGTCGTAGCTCGCCGCCGCGGCGCGGGTTGCCTCGCGCTTGGCTTGCCAGGCGCTGAAGGCGGCTTCGCCGTGGCGCTTGCGCAGCATGCGTTCGACCACCTGAGGGGCCAGCAGCACGCCGGTGGCGTTGTTGCCGCCGAAGCCCTTGGAGTTGATGAAGCACACTTCCAGGCCCGCGACCGCACGATCTCGAGTTTCCAGGCTCAGGTGCTGGCGATGCACATCGTCGGCGACCCGGTCGATGGTTTTCAGGCCCGGCAGCAGGCCGTGGCGGAAGGTGCCGAGGGCGGCGATGACCTGGTCGCCGCTGGCGGTGGCCAGTGAGTGGCCGAGGAAGGCCTTCACGGCGGTGATCGGCCACTGTTCGATGCCGAAGGCGGCCGCCACGCGGTCCAGCAGCTCGGACTCGGTGACCCGGTTGGCCGGCGTGCTGGAGCCGTGGGCATGCACGAAGCTGCGCTGGCGCACGGCGTCCAGGCCAACCAATTGCACGGCGCTGGCTACGGCCTTGGCCAGCGTCAGGTAGTTGCCCGGGCCGGGGGCCGAGATGGACTTCTTGAAGCCGTCGGCATTGATGAACACGTCCGGTACCGCGCCGTGGATATCGGCGCCCAGCTCCAGGGCCAGGGCGTCGTCCATCAGCACCAGGAACTGGCAGGACTCGGACAGGGTAAAGCCGCAGTTGTCGCCGAACGGCCGGCTGGCACGCTGGAAATCGACCTCCTCGCGGCCCTCGATCTTGCGCAGGCCTTCCTCAGTGGCCAGGGCGCCCATGGCGCCGTAGCCGTCGATGATTTCCGGGGTGATCGGTGCTTCGGCGTTACCAACCAGGGCCACGCGCGCCTTGCCGCTGGCGATCTGCTCGGTGGCCTTCTGCAGGTTGTAGAGGAAGGTGGCGCAGGCGCCGGTGACGCTGCCGGTGGTGCCGACGCTGCCCAGCACATAGGCGTTGATGAAGTCGGCCGGCATGGTGTTGAGGCCCAGCGGGCACTGTTTGGCGGTGACGCGACCGCCCTTGAGGCGCGACTGCAGCATGCCGCCGAAGCCGTACTCGTCCAGCTGGCTCATGATGCTGCCGGCGAACACCGCGACTTCGTCCGGCTGCACATGATCCTGGATGGTGCGCCAGTCGATGCCGGTCGAGCGCAGTGCATCGGTGGCGCCCGTGACCGCCAGCTGCAGGCCGCGCGGATGGAAGTGCGAGTGATACAGCTCGCCCGGCTCGAAGCCGCTGGGCAGCTGGCCCGCGGACTTCACCGGCAGGGCGCGGTAGCTGTCGACCTTGAACTCGCAGCTGTCATTCAGGGTAACGCGGACCTGTTGCTCGTCCAGCGCCTCGATCGTCCAGCTGGCCGGCAGCGGTTCGGGCAGGTGCTTGCGCAGGGTGGTGAACTGGGCGCCGCTGACGGTGAGGTTCTTCTGCCAGTGGGCCGCATCCACGTCCAGGTGGCGCTTGTCGATGCGCCGCACCAGGGTGCCGGCGAGAATCTCGGCGCCGTAGCGTGCCTCGATCTCGGCGGGTGTCAGGGGCTGGTCGGCATGGCTGCGAAACTGGCCGTCGACCACCTGCACCAGCTTCATCATCACGGCCAGGCCGGCCAGGGTTTCCTGGCGGCTGGCGGCATCCAGCGATTCCTGGACGATGCGCCGGAAGCCATGGTGGAACGAGCTCCTGCCAGCAGCGTTGTAGCCGCCGAAGCCGACGATGACGGGAAGACGAGACATCACGCAGAACTCCTGAGGGTCGCATCGGGCAGGCGGGGATCGGCCGGCTGCGTGCAGCGGCAACGGTTATCCAGCCGGGGGCATTGCCGGAGGCGACTCGAAATGAATCGGAATGTCTGAATGACGCAGGTCGTGACCGTCAGGTCACGACCTGGATGCGGCGGACTGACTTCAGCGGTAGCTGAGGCCGGGTTCGGCGGTGCTGATGCGGGTGCCGGATTTGCCCTGCACGATGGCCTCGATATTGGCCAGAGAGCCGATGACCGCGACATTGCCGGTGTTGCGGGCGAACTCGCAGGCGGCCTGCACTTTCGGTCCCATCGAGCCGGCGGCGAAGCCGAGGCGTTCCAGTTCATCCGGATGGGCCTGGGCGATGGCCTTCTGGGTCGGCTTGCCCCAGTCGATATAGGCGGCATCGACATCGGTGGCGATCACCAGCAGGTCACTGTTGAGCTGCTCGGCCAGCAGTGCCGAGCACAGGTCCTTGTCGATCACCGCCTCGACGCCGCGCAGCTTGCCGTTCTCGTACATGGTCGGGATGCCGCCGCCGCCGGCGCAGATCACCACGCTGCCCTTTTCCAGCAGCCACTTCACCGGGCGGATCTCGAAGATCCGCTGTGGCCGGGGGCTGGCCACCACGCGGCGGAACTTGTCGCCGTCCGGGGCGATGCTCCAGCCTTTCTCGGCGGCCAGGCGCTCGGCGTCTTCCTTGCTGTAGACCGGGCCGATCGGCTTGGTCGGCTTTTTGAAGGCGGGATCACCGCAGTCCACCTCGACCTGGGTGAGGATGGTGGCGAAGGGCACCTCGAACGGCAGCAGGTTGCCCAGCTCCTGTTCGATCATGTAGCCGATCATGCCTTCGGTCTCGGCGCCCAGCACATCCAGCGGATAGGGGTTGCTCGGGTCGTAGGCGTTGCCCTGCAGGGCCAGCAGGCCGACCTGCGGGCCGTTGCCGTGGGCGATCACCAGCTCGTTGCCCGGCGCCACCTTGGCGATCTGCTCGCAGGCGATACGCACGTTCTCGCGCTGATTCTCCGCGGTCATGGCCTCGCCACGCCGCAGCAGGGCGTTGCCGCCCAGGGCTATGACTAGTCGCATGGTTCGTTCTCCTTGTTTGTTCTCCCCTCGCCCTTTGGCAGAGGGAGTGGGGGGGAGGGGCTGCCCGTCAGCATCGAATGGCCGGCAACGCCCTCACCCTGAGCCTCTCCCGGAGGAAGAGGGGACTGTCCGCGCGTGGTCAGATATCGGCCAGGGTCGAGACCAGGATCGCCTTGATGGTATGCATGCGGTTTTCCGCCTGCTCGAAAGCGATGTTGTAGGGCGACTCGAACACGTCTTCGGTGACTTCGATACCGTTCTTCAGGTTCGGGTACTGTTCGGCGATCTGCTTGCCGACCTTGGTCTCGCTGTTGTGGAAGGCTGGCAGGCAGTGCATGAACTTGGCGCGCGGGTTGCCAGTGGCCTTCATGATGTCCATGTTGACCTGGTAGGGCAGCAGCTCCTTGATGCGCTCGCCCCAGGCTTCCACCGGCTCGCCCATGGATACCCAGACGTCGGTATGGACGAAGTCGACGCCCTTGACCGCAGCCTTGGCATCTTCGGTGAGGGTGATGCGTGCGCCGCTTTCCTCGGCGAATTTCTTGCAGGCGGCCACGTGCTCGTCGCTCGGCCACAGGGCCTTGGGCGCGGCGATGCGCACATCCATGCCGAGCTTGGCGCCGATCAGCAGCAGCGAGTTGCCCATGTTGTTGCGCGCGTCGCCGAGGTAGGCATAGCTGATGTCATGCAGCGGCTTGTCGCTGTGCTCGCGCATGGTCAGGACGTCGGCGAGCATCTGCGTCGGGTGGTATTCGTCGGTCAGGCCGTTGAACACCGGCACGCCGGCATAGCTGGCCAGTTCCTCGACGATTTCCTGCTTGAAGCCGCGGTACTCGATGGCGTCGTACATGCGCCCGAGCACGCGGGCGGTGTCCTTCATCGATTCCTTGTGGCCGATCTGCGAGGAGCCCGGGTCGATATAGGTGACGTTGGCGCCCTGGTCATAGGCGGCGACCTCGAAGGCGCAGCGGGTGCGGGTGGAGGTCTTCTCGAAGATCAGCGCGATGTTCTTGCGCTGCAGGTGCTGCTGCTCGGTGCCGGTGTACTTGGCGCGCTTGAGGTCGCGCGAGAGGTCGAGCAGGTAGCGCAGCTCGCGGGTGCTGTGGTGCATCAGGCTGAGCAGGTTGCGGTTGTGCATGTTGAACGCCATGGTTCTTTCTCCTTGGCACTGATAGAGGGAATGGCCTTCGTCTTGCGGCAGAAGGCGGCTCGCGTTGGCGCGAGCTGCCCCTCCCGGTTGGGAGGGGCGTGATGGATCAGTAGTCGATCGGGTCGCGGATGATCGGGCAGGTCATGCAGTGGCCACCGCCGCGGCCGCGGCCCAGTTCACTGGCGCTGATGGTCACCACCTCGACCCCGGCCTTGCGCAGCAGGGTGTTGGTGTAGGTGTTGCGGTCGTAGCCGACCACCACGCCCGGTTCCAGGCAGACCACGTTGTTGCCGTCGTCCCACTGCTCGCGCTCGGCCTCGAAGCTGTCGCCGCCGGTTTCCACCACGCGCAGTTTCTTCAGGTTGAGCGATTCGGCGACCACGTTGATGAAGGACTTGTCCTCGCGGCGCACGTCGATGCCGCCGGGCTTGCTTTCGTCCGGTCGCAACACGAAGGGCACGATGTTGTAGGCCACTTCCGGGAAGACCGTGACCAGGTCGCGGTCACAGAAGCTGAACACGGTGTCCAGGTGCATGGCGGCGCGGGACTTGCCGAGGCCGGCGACCACCACTTTCTCCGCGGCGCCCTTGGCGAACAGGGCCTTGGCCACCTGGCCGATGGCCTGGTGCGAGGAGCGCTCGCCCATGCCGATCAGCACGGTACCGTTGCCGATCGGCATCACGTCACCGCCTTCGAGGGTGGCCGAGCCGTGATCCTGGTCCGGATCGCCGTACCAGATTTCGAATTGTTCGTTGATGAAATCCGGGTGGAACTTGTAGATCGCGGTGGTCAGCAGGGTTTCCTGGCGGCGCGCCGGCCAGTACATCGGGTTGAGGGTCACGCCTCCGTAGATCCAGCAGGTGGTGTCACGGGTGAACTGGGTGTTCGGCAGCGGCGGGAAGAGGAAGCTGGACTCGCCCAGGTAGGCGTTGAACATCTTCGCCGCCTCGGAATCCTTGTGCTTGGCCAGATCGGCTCCGGACACGCCACCGATCAGGAACTCGGCGACCTTGCGCGCTTCCAGCCCCTCGATGAAGGAGCGTACTTCGCTCTGCAGGCCGAGACCGACGCTGTTGGCGGTGATCTTGCGGTCGAGGATCCACTTCAGGGCCTCGGGATTCTTCACCGTCTCCTCGAGCAGGTTATGCATCTCGACCACTTCGATGCCGCGTTCGCGCATCTTGGTCATGAAGTCGAAGTGGTCGCGCTTGGCCTGGGAGACCCAGATCACGTCATCGAACAGCAATTCGTCGCAGTTGTTGGGGGTCAGGCGCAGATGGGCCAGACCCGGCGAACAGACCATCACCTTGTGCAGCTTGCCGGCTTCGGAATGAACGCCTAGGGCTTTCTTGGACATGTCGAACTCCTTCTCTTACAGACTGAGGAAACCGTCGTACAGCCCGTAGGCGGCAATGGCGGCACCAATCAGCACGGCGACGAAGATGATCTTCTCGACGCCGGTGAATACGGGTTGCCCCAGTTCGCGCTTGGCCTTGGCGAACAGGATGGCGCCCGGCGCATAGAGCAGCGCGGACAGCAGCAGGTACTGGATGCCGGCGGCATAGACCAGCCAGATGGCGTAGATGGACGAGATCAGCGCGATCAGCAGGTCCTTGTTGCGCTCGCCGCCGGCGTTCTCGTAGGTCTCGCCACGCACCGCCAGCAGTACGCCGTAGGCGCTGGACCAGAAGTAGGGCACCAGGATCATCGAGGTGGCCAGGTACAGCAGGCTCAGGTAGGTGGAGCTGTTGAACAGGGTGATGATCAGGAACAGCTGGATCAGCCCGTTGGACAGCCACAGCGCGTTGGCCGGAACGTGGTTGACGTTCTCCTTGCGCAGGAACTCCGGCATGGTGTGGTCGCGGGCGCTGGCGAAGAGGATCTCGGCGCACAGCAGGGTCCAGGACAGCAGGGCCCCGGCCAGCGAGACGATCAGGCCGATGGAGATCAGCTGGGCGCCCCAGGGGCCGACCACGTGCTCAAGCACGCCGGCCATCGAGGGGTTCTTCAGCCCGGCCAGTTCGGCCTGGGCCATGATGCCCTGCGACAGCACGTTGACCAGCACCAGCAGCAGCACGCCAACGAAGCCGATCACGGTGGCCTTGCCCACATCGCTACGCTTCTCGGCGCGCGCGGAGAAGATGCTGGCGCCTTCGATGCCGATGAACACCCAGACGGTGACCAGCATCATGTTGCGCACCTGGTCCATCACGCTGCCCAGTTCGGTATTGCCCGCACCCCAGAAGTCACTGGTGAATACGTCCATCTTGAAGGCGATGGCGGCGATCACGATGAACAGCACCAGCGGCACCATCTTGGCGATGGTGGTGATGGTGTTGATGAAGGCGGCTTCCTTGATCCCGCGCAGCACCAGGAAGTGCAGCAGCCACAGCAGTACCGAGGCGCAGATCACCGCCGGCAGGGTGTTGCCCTCGCCGAACACCGGGAAGAAATATCCCAGGGTGGAGAACAGCAGCACCATGTAGCTGACGTTGCCGATCCAGGCGCTGATCCAGTAGCCCCAGGCCGAGGAAAAGCCCATGTAGTCGCCGAAACCGGCCTTGGCGTAGGCGTAGACCCCGCCGTCGAGCTCGGGCTTACGGTTGGCCAGGGTCTGGAAGACGAAGGCCAGGGTCAGCATGCCCACACCGGTGATCAGCCAACCGATCAGGGTGGCGCCGGCGCCGGCGCTGTTGGCGATGTTCTGCGGCAGGGAGAAGATCCCGCCGCCGACCATCGAGCCGACCACCAGGGCGATCAGTGCGCCCAGTTTGAGTTTGTTTGCCGAGTCGGACATCTAACACCTCCAAATGGTGTAGAGAAGTTGAGAACCATTGGGCTCTCTCAGGGAGGAGGGGGTATTGATCTTGATCAATAGCCTGCTATCCATCGATTCGTCTTACTGTCCCTGTACTGCGGATGTCGCTCAGGGCCACCCCAGTGATTCGCAAGCGCGCCGATCCAGAGGGCTGCGTCAGTGTTTTCGATGCGGCGTGGAGGAAAAGCTAGTTGAGCTTTTATCGCTTGCAAGTTGCAGAAGTAAGACGCTTATTCGTAATGGCTCAATGCCGTTGCAGCATTGGCGAATAGCTCTTGGGCTGAATATTTCGAATGGGTATAGGCGGGTAGCGAGTACCTAGTCGTCTTCGCCGCCCGAGTCCAGCCCATGCTTGCGCAGCTTGTCGTGCAGGGTTTTGCGTGGCAGGCCCAGCGCTTCGGCCAGGCTGCGCAGGGAGGTATGCCCTTTGGCCATCTCGGCGGCGATCAGCGCCTTTTCATAGGCTTCCACGCGTTCGCTCAGGCTCTGCTCGCCGGCGTTGCTGGGCGTTGCACCGGGCGGCAGGTCCAGGCCCAAATCCAGGCCCATGGCGAAGCGTTCGGCGGCGTTCTGCAGTTCGCGCACGTTGCCCGGCCAGGCGTGGCTGAGCAATTGCGCGCGCTGGCCGTCCTGCAGTTCGCGGATCGGCAGGCCATGGCGCTGTGCGGCGGCCTCGGCGTGGTGGCGGAACAGCAGCAGGATGTCGGCACCGCGCTCGCGCAGCGGCGGGATGCGCAGGGGCGCCACGTTGAGGCGGTAGTAGAGGTCGGCGCGGAAGCGCCCCTGGTCGGCGGCCACGCGCAGGTCTTCCTTGGTCGCGGCGATCACGCGGATATCCAGGGGGATCAGCTGGTTGCCGCCAAGGCGCTCGACCACCCGCTCCTGCAGCAGGCGCAGCAGCTTGACCTGTACGCCCGGGCTCATGCTCTCGATCTCGTCGAGGAACAGGGTGCCGCCGTTGGCGAACTCGAACTTGCCGATGCGGCGCTTCTGCGCCCCGGTAAAGGCGCCCGGCTCGTGGCCGAACAGTTCGCTTTCCACCACCGACTCGGCCAGCGCGCCGGCGTTGATCGCGACGAAGGGGCCCTTCTTGCGCGCCGACAGATCGTGCAGGGCGCGCGCCACCACTTCCTTGCCCGCGCCGGTTTCACCGAGGATCAGCACGTCGGTGTGAATCGCCGCCAGTGCGCCGACCTGCTCGCGCAGGCGCAGCATCGGCGCGGACTGGCCGATCAGGCGCGCGCTCAGCTCATTGCGGTCGGCCAGGGCCAGGCGCAGGCTGCGGTTCTCCAGCACCAGGCGGCGCAGCTCCAGCGCGCGATGCACGGCATCGAGCAGTGCCTCGCTGGCAAAGGGTTTCTCGAGGAAATCGTAGGCACCGGCGCGCATCGCCTGCACCGCCAGCGGCACATCGCCGTGGCCGGTGATCAGCAGCATCGGCAGATCGGCGTCCTGCTGGTGCAGCTGCGCCAGCAGCTGCAGGCCGTCGATGCCGGGCATGCGGATGTCGCTGACCACTACGCCCGGCCAGTCCGCGGTGATGCGTTCGGCCACGCCGCGGGCATCGGCCAGGGTCTCGACGCGCAGGCCGGCCAGATCGAGGGTCTGCGCCAGGGCCTGGCGCAGGTGCTCGTCGTCGTCGATCAGCAGGACCTGGGTGCGGGCATCAATGGCCGTCATGAAAACTCCTCGGGCGGTTGCAGGTTGGCACCTGGGGTGCTGTTGCGCAGTCGCAGGGTGATCAGCGCGCCGCCTTCCGGGTGGTTGGCCAGCAGCAGCTCGCCGCCCAGGGCGCGCATCAGGGTCTCGCAGATGGCCAGGCCGAGGCCGAGGCCCTGGGTGCGTGTCTTGGTGGTGAAGAACGGCTCGCGGGCATGTTGCAGCGCCTGTGCGGAAAAGCCCGGACCATTGTCGCGCAACTGTAGATCGACGCCCTCGGCGGTGACTTCGGCACTGATCCAGATACGTCTTGGCGGCGCCTTCTCGCTCAGGGCATCGAGGGCATTGGCCAGCAGGTTGCCAAGTACCTGGCGCAGGCGCGTTTCGCCGGCCTGTACCCAGAGGGTGGCATCCGGCAGGTCGCGGACCAGTTCCACTTCCAGGGCGCGCCGGCGTTTGGCCAGCAGGGCCAGGGCGTCGTCGATGGCCGGCTGCAGCGCGACGCTCTCCGGCGCATGCCGGTCGCGCCGGGCGAAGGCGCGCAGGTGCGCGATGATCGAGGCCATGCGCCCGGTCAGTTCGCTGATCTGCTTGAGATTGCCGCGCGCATCGTCCAGGCGCTGGTGGTCGAGCAGCACGCCGGCGTTGTCGGCATAGCTGCGGATGGCCGCCAGGGGTTGGTTCAGCTCGTGGCTGATGCTCGCGCTCATGGTGCCCAGCGCCGTGAGCTTGCCGGCCTGGACCAGCTCGTCCTGGGTGCGCACCAGCTCCTGCTGGGCATGCTCGCGCACCAGTACCTCGTCTTTCAGGCGGTTGTTGAGCATCTCCAGGTCGCGGGTGCGTTCCAGCACGCGCATTTCCAGCTCGCGGCGGGCTCGGGCATCGAGGGCGATGCGTTCGATGTAGTGACGGCGGCGTTGCAACAGCAGGCCGAGCAGCAGCAGGCCGACCAGCAGGGCGGCAGCGCCGATCACCAGCGTGGTGCGTACCTGGCGGTCGATCAACTGGCGAGGGGCGAGGATGCTGGCGGTCAGCCCGGCTTCCTGCAGCTCGCGGCTCTGGGTCAGCCAGGCGCGCTCGTCCAGGCGCAACGGCGCGGGCGCCTGGGTCGGGTAGGGCTGGTTGGCAGCGATGGCGGTGCGTTCGGCGTTGTCCAGCTCGCGGGTGGCGCGGAAGCGCCAGTCCTCGCGCGAGGAGATGATCACCACGCCGTTGCCGTCGGTAACCATCAGCTGTTCCGGCGTGTTGCCCCACAGGGCCTCGGCATCGTCGAGGTCGACCTTGACCACCAGGATGCCGACTACCTGCGTGCCATCGCGCACCGGGCTGGAGAAGAAGTAGCCGCGCTTGCGCGAGGTGGTGCCGAGGCCGAAGAAGCGTCCCGGCTTGCCGGCCAGGGCCTCGCGGAAATAGGGGCGGTAGCTGAAATCGCGATCGACGAAGCTGTCGGCCTGGTCCCAGTTCGACGAGGTCAGGGTGAGGCCTTGCGGGCTCATCAGGTAGATCACGTCGGCGCCGGTTTCCCTGCGCACCTGGGCGAGCAGCAGGTTGGCGCGGTTGCGCAGATCGCCGTCGGCCGGCGCGGCGAGCAGGGCGCGCAGCGGTGGCAGCTCGGCGAGGATGTTCGGCAACACTTCGTAGCGCTGCAGGGTACCGAACAGCGTGGCGACGTACAGGTCGAGGGTCTGGCGATTCTGTTCGAGCAGTTCCTCGCGGTAATAACGTTCGGCGAAGAACTGCAGCGGCCACAGCAGCGGGGCGAGCAGCAGGGCCAGCAAGGCCAGGCTGCGCCAGCGCGGGCGGTGGGGAGTGGGAGCTGCGGTCATGCTGCGATCTGCGCCAGGGGAGTCGCCCTAGTATGCCAGCGCACAGGCTGCAGAAACGACAAAGGCCCGCATCGCTGCGGGCCTTCGTTTTGTATGGTGCCGGCACCAGGAATCGAACCCGGGACCTACTGATTACAAGTCAGTTGCTCTACCAGCTGAGCTATACCGGCAAGGGGCCGCCATTATAGCCATTGCTTCGACCCTGTAAACCGAGGCGTGCAGTCTGTTTTGAACCCGCTGGGCACGGGCCCGGCTATCAGCAGCCTTGTGTTTATGCACAAAGAAGAGCTGGGCGTATGGCGTGCTGCACGGATTTTGTGCGCTGTGCCCTTGTTTCGCATAACAATCTGTTTTTTATAGATTTTTTATCTTTGATCAAAAAATCGGCAAGCGCTTGCGGAGTAGACGGAGTCCGCTTTGCAGCGAGTTCTGCAGAAACTGCGCACAGAGTTATCCACAGCTTCTGTGGATGAGCTCAGTCCCGCTCGGCGAGCAGTAGCAGGTTGCGCGGGGTCAGCTCATGGGCGCAGAACGTACCCAGGCGCACCTGGTAGCCCTGCTCTTCGAGGAACAGCGCGCGGTCGAGCAGCAGCCACAGTTCCAGCGGGCGACGGAACAGGCCGCGGACCAGCTCGAGGTTGCGCACCTGGGCCAGGCGTTGCCAGCCGGCGTCTTCCAGCGCAGGCCAGTCGACCGGGCCTGACACCGTCACGCCCCGCAGATCGGCCAGGTCGCGGCAGTAGCTGGCGAAGTCCTTGTCCAGCCAGCTGGTCGGTAGCGAGGGGGTTGGCAGGTAGTCATCCACCCCGCGCTGCTGGCGCTGCAGCAGGTCGAAGGCCAGGCGCCGGGCCATGGACAGGTCGCGTTGGCGGCGCATGCGCTGGCCGGCGGTGACGGTCTCGGCCAATGGCAGGCGCAGATCATCCCGCGACAGTTGCAGGGTCGAGGCCCGGGCAGGCGCCGACAGCGCCTGGTAGTGCTCGGCGGCGATGCGGTTGTAGCAGCAGGGCGCCACCGCCAGTTGGGCGCAACCGGCCGCGCTGGCCAGGCGCAGCAGGCGCACGTGCAGGTCGCCGCAGGCGTGCAGGGCCACCGGGCTGTGCTCGGCAGTGAGGCGCGTGCCGGCATCGTCGGCCAGCACGTCCTGCTGCAGGTGGCTGGCGGCCAGCTGCAGGCGCTCGCTCAGGCGCTGCCCGGCCTCTACCAGCTGCGGGTCGTATTCCAGGCAGGTCAGGTGCTGGCCGCCCTGGGCCAGCAGGCGGCCCAGATGGCCCTTGCCCGAGCACCAGTCCAGCCAGTGAGCCGGTGGTCGCTGGAACTGCAGGCGTTCGGCGAAAGCGCTGATCTGCTGCCACTTGCGCCCCGGCACGTCGACGCTCAGGCGCTCGGGCAGCGGGCCAAGTTCACGGCTGGGCAGCTGGTCCAGCGCGGAGAACTCGGCGGCGCGCCGCGCCAGTGCCGGGAAGGGGGCTGGTGCCGGCAGTTCTGCGGGCTGATTGTGCTCGGCGTCGGCCTGCGCCAGGCTGCGGCGGCGCAGCCAGGCGGCCAGCTCGGCATGCTCGGCCTCCCAGGGCAGCACCGGACAGGTGAAGGGCTTGGGGCGCCACAGGGACTGATGACTGACAAGGAAGTCGTCCAGGGCCTGAAAGCGTTCGCGCAGGGCGTGGCCGGTGAGGATCATGCGGGCAGTGGGGTCTGGATGGTGCGGCGCAGTTTATCCCTCTCCCGGGCGGGAGAGGGATAGGCGACATCAGCGGCCCTGGCAGGCGTCGACGCGCAGCATGCGCTCCAGCAGTTTGAAGGCGCGCACCATGACGTAGGCGATGACCAGGTAGAACACCCCGGCGGCAAAGAAGATCTCTACCGGCAGATAGGTGCGGGCGATGATCGTGCGCGACATGCCGGTCAGCTCGAGCAGGGTCACGGTGCTGGCCAGGGCGCTGGCCTTGAGCATCAGGATCACTTCGTTGCTGTAGGCCGGCAGGCCGATGCGCGCGGCGCGCGGCAGGATGATGTAGAGCATGGCCTGCGCCCGCGACATGCCCAGCGCGCGGGCCGCTTCGATCTCGCCGGGCGGCACGGCCTGGATGGCGCCACGCAGGATTTCCGCGATGTAGGCGGCGGTGTGCATGGTCATGGTGATGACGGTGCACCAGTACGGGTCGCGCAGGTAGGGCCAGAGCGGACCGTGGCGCACGATGTCGAACTGCGCCAGGCCGTAGTAGACCAGGAACAGCTGTACCAGCAGCGGCGTGCCGCGGAAGAAGAAGATGTAGCCGTAGGGCAGGGCGCGCACATACCAGTGCTTGGATGCACGGGCGATACCCATGGGCAGGGCAAGGATCAGCCCGGCGATCACGGCGAAGGCGACCAGTTCGATGGTCAGCGCCGCGCCTTCGAGCAGGCGTGGCAGGTACTTGATGATCACTTCCCAGTTCATCAGGCGCTCCTAACAAATCCGCGGCTGGCGCGCTTTTCGAGGAAGTGCATGCCGGTCATGGCAATGACGGTCAGGCCCAGGTAGATGAAGGCCGCGACCATATAGAAGGTGAAGGGCTCCTTGCTGGCGGTTACGGCAATCTGCGAGCGACGCATGATTTCTTCCAGGCCGATGACCGAGACCAGTGCGGTGTCCTTCATCAGGATCATGAACAAGTTGCCCAGGCCGGGCAGGGCGATGCGCCACATCTGCGGCAGGATCAGCTTCCACAGGATGCGTGCCTTGGATAGGCCGAGCGCCATGCCGGCCTCGCGATGGCCCTTGGGGATGGCCAGGATCGCGCCGCGGAACACCTCGGTGGCGTAGGCGCCGAAGCACAGGCCGAGGGCGATGGTGCCAGCGGCGAAGGGGTTCAGTTCCAGGCTGCCGACGCCGAGGAACTCACCGAGAGCGGCCAGGCCGCTGACGGTGCCGAAATAGATGAGCAGGACCCAGAGCAGCTCAGGAACGCCGCGTACGATGGTCGAGTAGGTTCCGCCAAGTCCCTGCAGGAACTTGTTCGGGGAAGTCTTGGCCAATGCGCCGAGCAGCCCGAGCACCAGGCCGAGGGCCAGGGAGGACAGGGCCAGCTGGATGGTCACCAGCGTGCCGGCGACAAGGGCGGGGCCGAAGCCGTGCAGGTCGAAGATCATGGGAGGCTACTGCAGAATGACGGCCGCCGCCCGAAGGCGGCGGCGGTCGGACGCATCAGTAGATGCTGAACGGGAAGTACTTGTCGTTGATCTGCTTGTAGGTGCCGTCTTCGACGATGGCCTTCAGCGCGGCATTCAGCTTCTCGCGCAGCGGGTCACCCTTGCGCACGGCGATGGCGATCTTGTCGTTGTCGAACACCGGCTCGCCCTTGAACTCGAAGTCCTTGCCGGCATCGCTCTTCAGCCATTCCCAGTTGACGAACTTGTCGGCCAGTACGCCGTCCAGACGGCCGGAGGACAGGTCGAGGTAGGCGTTTTCCTGGGTGTCGTACAGTTTGATTTCGACGGTGTCTGCCAGGTTGTCTTCCAGCCAGGTGCCGGCGATGGTGGCGCGCTGGGCACCGATCACCTTGCCTTTCAGGCTGGCCTTGTCGGCTTTCAGATCGCTGCTTTTCGGGGCAATGAACTGCAGCTTGTTGGTGTAGTAGGCGTCGGTGAAGTCAACGGCCTGCTTGCGCTCCTCGGTGATCGACATGGAGGCGGCGAGGAAGTCGAACTTCTTGGCGTTCAGGGCCGGAATGATGCCGTCCCAGTCGGAGGTGACCACTTCGCACTCGGCGCCCATCTTGGCGCACAGGGCTTGGGCGATCTCGACGTCGAAGCCGCCGACCTTGCCGCTGGCGTCGATCAGGTTGAAGGGTGGGTAGGCGCCTTCGGTGCCGATTTTCAGCTTGTCGGCGGCCATGGCCTGGGTACCGAAAGCCAGGGTGGCGACGGCGGCCAGCAGGATCTTCTTATAGTTCTGCATGCGTGTTGCTCCGTTAGTGATTGCTGGACATGAATTGTTTACAGCGTGCCGATTGCGGGTTGTTGAACACCTGCTCGGGCGACCCTTGCTCCTCCACCAGACCCTGGTGGAGGAACACCACTTCGCTGGACACCTGCCGGGCAAAGTTCATCTCGTGGGTGACCAGCAACATGGTGCGGCCTTCCTCGGCAAGCGCGCGGATCACGTTAAGCACTTCCTGTACCATTTCCGGGTCGAGGGCCGAAGTGGGCTCGTCGAACAGGATCACCTTGGGCTGCATGGCCAGGGTGCGGGCGATGGCGGCACGCTGCTGCTGGCCGCCGGAAAGCTGGTTGGGATAGGCGTGGCGCTTGTCGGCGATGCCGACCTTGGCCAGCAGCGCCTCGGCCACTTCGGTGGCTTCGGCCTTGCTCTGGCCGAGCACGCGACGGGGAGCCTCGATGATGTTGTCGAGGATGGTCATGTGTGGCCACAGGTTGAAATTCTGGAAGACGAAGCCGATCTCGCTGCGCAGGCGATTGATCTGCTTGTTGTCGGCGGCCACCAGATCGCCGTTCTTCGCCGCCTTCAGCTTGAGTTCCTCGCCGGCCACCAGGATCTGGCCCTGATGCGGGTTCTCCAGCAGGTTGATGCAGCGCAGGAAAGTCGACTTGCCGGACCCGGAGGAACCGAGGATGGAGATCACGTCGCCGTCGCGGGCGGTCAGCGAGATGCCCTTGAGCACTTCGAGGTCGCCATAGCGTTTGTGCAGGTTGCGGATTTCCAGCGCGGGCGGTGCCTCGGCCATCGGGGGGTCCTCTTGTTATGCGGATGCGCTCCGGCTGCTGACCGCCTTCCTAGCGTGCGGCTGAACCTAGCATAGCGTTCGCGGCAGCGCCAAGCGGGCATCTGCCGGGGGCGGCGCCGGCTGTGGCCAGTTGTCGCATCGTGACAGTTGTGTGTCGCGCCGAAACAAAAAGCCCGATACATGGATCGGGCTTTGGGGTGTTGCTGGCGGGGCGCATTGTACTGAAGCGCCCCAGGCAGGTGAAGGGTCTCGGTTTGCCGCTATCAGGTGTTGCCTTGGGTTGCCCGGTGATGGCGCAGGATCTCGATCACCCCCGGCAGGATCGAGACGAAGATGATCGCCACGATCAGGTAGTGCAGGTTGCTCTGCACCATCGGCAGGTTGCCGAAGAAATAGCCGGCGTAGCTGAACAGGGTGACCCAGGCGATGGCGCCGACCACGTTGTAGGCGGCGAAGCGGCGGTAGGGCATGTGGCCCATGCCGGCGACGAAGGGGGCGAAGGTGCGCACGATGGGCACGAAGCGGGCGAGGATGATGGTCTTGCCGCCGTGTCTGGCGTAGAAGGTCTGGGTGATCTCCAGATGGCGGCGGCGGAAGATCTTCGAGTCCGGGTTGGCGAACAGCCTGACGCCGAAGAAGCGGCCGATGCTGTAGTTGACGGCGTCGCCGAGAATGGCGGCGATGATCAGCAGAATCACCATCAGGTGGATGTTCATCGCGTCCTGGGTGGCGATGGCGCCAGCGACGAACAGCAGCGAGTCGCCCGGCAGGAAAGGCGTCACCACCAGGCCGGTCTCGCAGAAGATGATCAGGAACAGGATGCCGTAGATCCAGGGCCCGTAGGCCGCGGTCAGCTCCGCCAGGTGGCGGTCGATGTGCAGGATGAAGTCGATGACGAGCTGGACGAATTCCATCGGGGGCTCCGCGTTCACCGGCGCGCTTCCTGCGCCGCAGATAGCAAAAACCCCTGAGACCTTGCGGAATCAGGGGTTTCGGTATTTTGGTGCCCAGGGACGGAATCGAACCGCCGACACGGGGATTTTCAATCCCCTGCTCTACCGACTGAGCTACCTGGGCAACGGGGCGCCATTAAACGGATTTGGCTTTGCAGTGTCAAGCGAGAGAATGAAAAAAATTTGAGTGCAGACGGGCGGTTACGCATTTTCGGGAGGCGGCGGGCGGTTTCCGGCCCGCCCTCGCGTCAGGCGCTCGGCGGCACGTAGCCGTCGGCCTTGGCGTAGTCCTCGCCGGAGAGGAACTTGTCCATCTCGGCCTGGAGGAACTTGCGGTCCTCGGCGTTCATCATGTTCAGCCGACGCTCGTTGATCAGCATGGTCTGGTGCGCCTGCCACTCGTCCCAGGCCTTCTTCGACACGTTGTCGTAGATGTCCTGGCCCTTGGCGCCAGGGTAGGGCGGGCGGTCGAGGCCGGGTAGCTGTTCGTTGTACTTGCGGCAGTGGACGGTGCGGCTCATGAGGCTTCTCCTGCATTCAGTTCTTGCGCGGCTCGCTTGAGGAGCTTCTTCACCGGGGCGGCCAGGCCCAGGCGCGGCGGGGTGGCGAGGTTATACCAGAGCCAGTCGCCCTCGGCCACGGCGCTACCGGCCTGCTCGACACGCACCAGCCAGGGTTCGATGGCCAGCTGGAAGTGGCTGAAGGTGTGGGTCAGCCCGGCCAGCGCGCGCGGCTCGTCCAGGTGCAGGGCGTGCTGGCGTGCCAGTTCGCCCAGGGCATCGAGGTCGTCCAGTTCCGGCAGGCTCCACAAACCGCCCCACAGACCGCTGGAGGGACGGCGGTAGAGCAGGATGGCGCCCTCTGCGTTGGCCAGCAGCGGCATCAGCGTGCGTTTCTGCGGCAGCGCCTTGCGTGGCTTGGGTTCGGGGAAGTCGGTTTCACGGCCGAGCAGGTGGGCGCGGCAGTCCTCGCGCACCGGGCACAGCAGGCAGCTCGGCTTGCTGCGGGTACAGAGGGTGGCGCCCAGATCCATCATCGCCTGGGTATAGTGGTTGACCCGCTCGTGCGGGGTCAGCTGCTCGGCCAGTTGCCACAGCTGCGCGGCCACCTTGGGCTCGCCCGGATAGCCCTGCTGGGCCTGGTAGCGGGCCAGCACGCGCTTGACGTTGCCGTCGAGGATCGGCGCGCGCAGGCCCATGCTCAGGCTGGCGATGGCGCCGGCGGTGGAGCGGCCGATGCCGGGCAGCTCGGCCAGTTGCTCGACCGAGCGCGGGAACTCGCCGCCGTGTTGTTCCACCACCAGCTTGGCCGCCTTGTGCAGGTTGCGCGCGCGGGTGTAGTAGCCGAGGCCGGTCCACAGGTGCAGCACTTCATCCTCGGCGGCTGCGGCGAGGGCCTGTACGCTCGGCAGGGCCTCCATGAAACGGTCGAAGTAGCCGAGCACGGTGCTGACCTGGGTCTGCTGCAGCATGATCTCCGAGACCCACACCCGATAGGGGGTGATGCCCTGCTGCCAGGGCAGGTCCTTGCGCCCGTGCTGGTCGTACCACGCCAGCACAGCGCCGTTGAACTGCTCGGGACTCATCGGTTGAACAGGCCCTTGAGTGCGTCCTTCAGCTCGGGGCTGACCTTGTCGCCGAGCTTCTCCTCGATCTTTTGCTCCAGCTTGTTGCCGGCCAGCTTGGCGGCGATCTTGCCGAGGCCGTCCTTGTCCAGACGGCAGGCCTTGGCGCCGAGCTCCAGCGGGCCGCGGCAGCGCAGCGGCCACTCCAGGCCGACATAGCGCTCGTTGACCTGGCAGGCCGGGTCCGGCATGGCGGTCTTGTCGCCCTCGATGATGATGCCGACGCGGTAGTCCATGCCCAGCACGCGCAGGTCGACGGCACCGTCGCCGTTGACCGTCAGGCCGGGGATGCGCGCCTTGAGGTCGGGGTTGCTGGCGACACCGTTGGTGAACTTCAGATTGCCGTGCAGTTCCTCGAACGGCGTGTCCTTGCCGCGCGGCTCGCCGGACAGCGATTTGCGGTTGAGCGTGGCGATGCCCTGGCACAGCTGCTGTTCCAGGTTGGCGTCGACCAGCACGCCGTCGCTCAGGCTGAAACTGGCGTTGCCATTCAGCGCATCGACCCAGGCCTTTTCGCTGTTGCCCTGGGTGCGCACGTCGGCGTTGAGATCAAGCAGGCCGCGCACCGGTGCCTTCTCGCCGCGGGCCTCGAGCAGCTTCTCCAGCGGGATGCGCTTGATCTGCTTGCTGGCGGTCAGCAGCGGGATGGCTGGGCGCGCGTCGAGCTGCGAGCGCACGGCGAACTCGCCGCCGTGCAGGTCACCGCGCAGTTCCTTGAGATTGATCAGGCCGCCCTTGGCGGTCAGGGCGAGGCGCGCATCCTCGATCGGCAGCTTGCTGAGGGTCAGCTGGCCGAGGCCGATGGCGGCCTCGATGTCGAGTTTGCGCAGGGTTTCCAGCGGCAGTAGCGGCGTGCTGCTCCAGGCCTGCTGGGTCGGCGCGCCGGGCAGCGGGGTGGTGCCGCTGTTGCCGGCGGCGGCCACGGCCTGCTTGACCTCGTTCTGGCGCGCCGCGCCGGCGTTGGCGTCCTTGTTCTCCGGCGGCAGGTAGCGGTCGAGGTCGAGCTTGTCGCCCTTGAGCTGCAGGCGCAGGGCCTGCTTGGCGATATCGCTGAGCGCCAGGTTGCCGCTGAAGGTGCTGTCGTCCAGCTTCAGGCTCAGGTCGTTGAAGTTGATGCTGGTCGGCGTACCCGCCAGGCGGGTGGACATCTCGAAGCGGCTGAGGGTGGTGTTGTCGCGCATGGCTGGCAGGACGATGCCGATGCCCTCGAGGAACTCGCGCAGGTTGAATTGCGCCAGCGACAGGTTGCCCTCCAGCTGGGCGGTCTTGTCCAGGTCGCGCAGTTTCAGCTCGCCGAGGGCGCGCAGCTGGTTGGCGGAGAGCTTGATGCCGGTCCACTCGGCCACCTGGGCTGACTGGTCGAGCAGCAGCTGGCCCTGGCTGGCGAAGGTCAGGGTCTTGCCGCCCAGGGGCTCGCCCGAGGCTTCGCCGGCCAGCTTGAGGTCCTGCAGCTGGTAGCGCTTGAGGGTGCGGTCAAAGCGCAGCAGGCCCTGCAGCTCGGTCTTGGCGCGCAGCACCGGCTGGTTGCTGCCGAGGAAGGCCAGCAGTTTGACCGGGATATCGGCGCCCTCGCGGATGGCGCCGGTGGACAGCTCGATGCCCTCGGCACTGAACTGCTGGCCGCTCTTGGCATCCTGGTAGTCCACCCGCGAGTTGCTGATGGTCAGGCTGTCGATGTCCAGTTTGAGCGGCTGGCCGTGTTGCGCGGTTGCGTCGGCCACCGGCGGCTGGGCTGTTGGCTGTGCGGGAGCGGCGGTCGGATCAGTCTCGCGCTTGGCTGGCTGGCCCACGCCTTCCCAGTTGCCGCGGCCCTTGTCGTCGCGCTGCAGGGTCAGGTCGAGGCCATCGACGCGGATATCGCTCATCTGCACTTCGCGGCGCAGCAGCGGCAGCACACGCACGGAGAGGCCCAGCAGGCGCAGGTTGGCGAAGGGCTGGTCCGGGGTCTCGGCGCTGGCCAGGGTGGCGTCGGTCAGCTCCAGGCCGAGCCAGGGGAACAGGCTCCAGCCGATGTCGCCCTTGAGCTGCAGCTCGAGGTTGGCCTTGTCGCGGGCCAGCTGCTGGATCTCGTCCTTGTAGTCGTTGGGATCGAACAGGTGGGTGAGGGCGAAGCCGAGGCCGATGACGATCAGCAGCAGGCCGAGCATTACCAGACCCAGGATTTTGCCTAAGGCTTTCATGGACCAGTCCTTGTGTGGGAGTTCTTCTGTCAGGCGCGGGAGTATAACGCCGCTGTGCTTCACCGCGCGGTGGCGACCTGCTGGTCGTGCTGGCCGCCGGCAGGGGCTTGGATGGGCAAGTCGGCGCCCGGTTCCTTGGCGCCGGCGCCGATGATCAGGTCGCCCACTGCGTCCATGGGGGCTCCTTGATGCAGGTCAATATCGCCGGCCGGCGCTGTTCTAGCGTGACAGGGCGGCCGGCGTGGCCGCTTCGTGGATCACTCAGGAGGCCCATCATGTCGCTTGCACGTTGGAATCCGTTTCGCGAGTTCGAGGAATTCTTCAATCACTATCCGCGCCTGGGCAAAGGCCTGGGCGGCGCCAGCCAGGAGCTGATGACCGCGGCCGACTGGGCGCCGGCGGTGGACATCAGTGAAACCCCGCAGGCTTACCTGATCAAGGCCGAGCTGGCCGGTGTGCGGCGCGAGGACATTCAGGTCAAGGTCGAGGGCGGCCAGCTGCGCCTGAGTGGCGAGCGCAAGTTCGAGAAAGAGGAGAAGGACAAGAAGCAGCACCGCGTCGAACGCTTCTACGGCAGCTTCTCGCGCAGCTTCAGTCTGCCGGACGACGCCGACGAGGCGCAGATCAAGGCCGAGTACCGCGACGGCGTGCTGCACCTCACCCTGCCCAAGCGCGAGACGGCGACGCCGCGGGCGCGCGAGATCGCGGTCGACTGACGCCGCTGGCACGGCCTGCGCGCCACTTTGGCGGAATCCGCCGGGTTGGCGCGCGCCGGCCGCGATAGTCTTGGGTAAAAGCCTGCGGATGAGGTTCGCCCATGAATGTCGCGGTAATGGCCGTGCCGCTGTATATCCTGCTGATCCTGCTGGAGCTCGCCTACGAGCGCTGGAGCGGGCGGCACACCTATCGCCTGGCCGACGCGGTGACCAGCATCGACACCGCCGTGTTGCGCATGTTGCTGGAAGGGCCGTTGCGTCTGCTGCTGGTCGTCCCCTACGCCTGGCTGTACGAGCATGCGCGGCTGTGGACGCTGGATCCGGCCTCGCCCTGGACCTGGCTGCTCGGCTTCGTCGCCGTGGACTTCTGCTTCTACTGGGCGCACCGCAGCCTGCACCGCTACAACCTGCTGTGGGGCGCGCACCAGCCGCACCATTCCAGCGAGGACTTCAACCTGTCCACCGCGCTGCGCAAGGGCGCCTTCCAGACCGCTTTCGATTGGCCCTTCTACCTGCCGCTGGCGCTGCTCGGCCTGCCGCTGCCGCTGTTCCTGGTGCTGCTCGGCGCCCAGCTGGTCTACCAGTTCTGGATTCACAGCCAGCATGTGGGGCGGCTGGGGATGCTCGAGTGGTTCATGGTCACGCCGAGCAACCACCGCGTGCACCACGGCCAGAATGATCGCTACATCGACAAGAACCACGGTGGCGTATTCATCGTCTGGGACCGCCTGTTCGGCACCTTTGCCGACGAGACGGAGGCGGTGCGCTACGGCGTGACCACCCCGGTGCGTACTTTCGACCCGCTGCGCCTGCAGTTCTCCTGGTGGCGCCTGCTATGGGCCGATGCCGTGGCGACCCGCTCCTGGCGGGACAAGCTGCGCCTGTGGTGGATGCCCACCGGTTGGCGCCCGGCTGATGTACGCGCGCGGCCGTGGCCGAAGATGGGCTCGGAGAAGTTCGACTGCCCCAGCCAGGCCGGGCTGCGCTGGTACGCCTTTGCCCAGTTCGTGGCGATCAATGCCCTGACTCTGGTCTACCTGGCCAGCGTCAAGCAGGCGGGCTGGCTGCTGCCGCTGCTGCTCGGACCGCTGATCCTGTTCGGCTGTGTCAGCCTGGGTTGGCTGTTCGAGGGGCGGCGCGCGCTGTGGCGGCTGGAGGCCGTGCGTCTGGCACTGCTGGCAGCGTTCGCCCTGGCCTGGGGGCTGTGGCTGGCGCCGGCGCAGTGGCTGTTCGGCATGGGCCTGGCCGGATTGTGCGCGGCCAGCCTGCTGTGGCTGGTCTGGCTGGCGGCGCGGCCGCAGATGGCGCAGGCGTAGCCCGGATGCAATCCGGGCTCTAGGGCTCGTTCCTACAGGGCGTCCAGCGGCAGGCCGGTGCGCGCGGCCAGGGCCTGGCTTTCCAGGTGATCGCGGGGTGCCGCCAGGTGCAGCGGCTTGCCAGCCTCGCTGGACAGGCGTCGCGCCTCGTCGAGGATGCGCCGACCCACGCCACGCTTGCGCGTGACCTTGCGCACGCACAGGTGCGACAGGCGCCAGTGCGTGTCGCCGCGCTGCAGCAGGGCGGCGCCAAGCAGGCGGTCGTTGAAGCGTCCGGCGATCAGCTGGCCGCTGCCGATGCCTTCGGCCAGCAGGGCGTCGACGCTGGCATAGGGCGCCAGCAGCCAGTCGGGGGCATCGGCATAGACCTTGCCCAGGTCGGTGTGATCCTGGGCGGACGGGCGGCTGACGGTTTCGACCAGAACGGGCATGGTGACCTCCTTGGGAGTGGGTGCGCAGTGTAAGCGCCCGTCAATCGCGCCGATAGCCGGGGCGGCCGACCGCTGCCGGTAGCCGGCCAAGCCACGGCCCGCCTATAATGGCGGCCTTTTCCCGTGAGCAGCCTGTGGAGCTGGAGATGGCCGAACGTACGGCATCCGTCGAGCGCAACACCCTGGAGACCCAGATCAAGGTCTCGATCAACCTGGATGGCACCGGCAAGGCCAAGTTCGATATTGGCGTGCCCTTCCTCGAGCACATGCTCGACCAGATCGCCCGTCATGGCCTGATCGACCTGGACATCCACTGCAAGGGCGACCTGCACATTGACGACCACCACACCGTGGAAGACGTCGGCATCACCCTCGGCCAGGCCTTTGCCAAGGCGGTCGGCGACAAGAAGGGCATGACTCGCTACGGCCACTCCTACGTGCCGCTGGACGAGGCGCTGTCGCGCGTGGTGATCGACTTCTCCGGTCGCCCTGGCCTGCAGATGCACGTGCCCTTCACCCGCGCGGTGGTCGGTGGCTTCGACGTGGACCTGTTCCAGGAATTCTTCCAGGGCTTCGTCAACCACGCCCAGGTGTCGCTGCACATCGACAACCTGCGTGGCACCAACACCCACCACCAGATCGAAACGGTGTTCAAGGCCTTCGGTCGTGCCCTGCGCATGGCCGTCGAGCTGGACCCGCGCATGGCCGGGCAGATGCCTTCGACCAAGGGCTGCCTGTAAATGCAGACGGTTGCTGTCATTGACTACGGCATGGGCAACCTGCACTCGGTAGCCAAGGCGCTGGAGCACGTTGGCGCCGGCCGGGTGCTGGTCACTAGTGACGCCGCGGTAATCCGCGAGGCCGACCGCGTGGTGTTCCCCGGCGTCGGCGCGATCCGCGATTGCATGGCCGAGATCAAGCGCCTGGGCTTCGACGAGCTGGTGCGCGAAGTCAGCCAGGATCGTCCGTTCCTCGGCATCTGCGTCGGCATGCAGGCCCTGCTGGAGCGCAGCGAGGAGAACGGCGGGGTCGACTGCATCGGCCTGTTCCCCGGCCAGGTGCGCTTCTTCGGCAAGGATCTGCGTGAAGACGGCGAGCACCTGAAAGTGCCGCACATGGGCTGGAACGAGGTCGAGCAAGTGGTCGACCACCCGCTCTGGCACGAGATTCCGGACATGGGCCGCTTCTATTTCGTGCACAGCTACTACATCGAGGCCGGCAACCCGGTACAGGTGGTCGGTGGCGGTCACTACGGCAAGGATTTCGCCGCGGCGCTGGCCGAAGGTTCGAAGTTTGCCGTGCAGTTCCACCCGGAGAAGAGCCATACCCACGGTCTGCAACTGTTGCAGAACTTCGTCGGCTGGGATGGCCGCTGGTAAATGAGCCGGGGCAAGAAGGTCGTGCTGCTGGAGCTGGAAGGCGGTCAGCAGCAGGCCGCTCTGCAAGTGCTGAAGAATTTCCTGGAAGACCGCTTCGAGCTCGAACTGGGCTCGTTCGAGGTGCAGGAGGTGCTCGACCTGATCGGTCGCGAGATCGCCCCGCACTACTACAACAAGGCGATTGCCGACACGCAGGCCCTGCTGGCCGAGCGTTTCGCCAGCCTGGAAAGCGATTTGTGGGCGCTCGAGAAGAGCTGACCCATCCCGAATTCACGATTTGAGCAGGTTCAAGCGATGCTGATTATCCCCGCTATCGATCTCAAGGACGGCGCCTGCGTGCGTCTGCGCCAGGGCCGCATGGAAGACTCCACGGTGTTCTCCGATGACCCGGTGAGCATGGCCGCCAAGTGGGTCGAGGGCGGCTGCCGTCGCCTGCACCTGGTCGATCTCAATGGCGCCTTCGAGGGCCAGCCGGTCAACGGCGAAGTGGTTACCGCCATCGCCAAGCGCTACCCGAACCTGCCGATCCAGATCGGCGGCGGCATCCGCACGCTGGAAACCATCGAGCATTACGTCAAGGCTGGTGTCAGCTACGTGATCATTGGCACCAAGGCCGTTAAAGAGCCGGAATTCGTCACCGAGGCCTGCAAGGCCTTCCCGGGCAAGGTGATCGTCGGTCTGGACGCCAAGGACGGCTTCGTCGCCACCGATGGCTGGGCCGAGGTGTCGAGCGTGCAGGCCACTGATCTGGCCAAGCGTTTCGAGGCCGACGGCGTCTCCGCCATCGTTTATACCGACATCGCCAAAGACGGCATGATGCAGGGCTGCAACGTCGAGGCTACCGCCGCGCTGGCTGCTGCCAGTCGCATTCCGGTGATCGCCTCCGGCGGCATCCACAATCTCGGCGATATCGAGAAACTGCTGCTGGCCCGTTCGCCCGGCATCATCGGCGCCATCACCGGCCGTGCCATCTACGAAGGCACCCTGGATGTGGCCGAGGCGCAAGCCTTCTGCGATTCCTTCAAAGGCTGAGGACTGCTGAGATGGCGCTGGCAAAACGCATCATCCCGTGTTTGGACGTGGACAACGGCCGCGTGGTCAAGGGCGTCAAGTTCGAGAACATCCGCGACGCCGGTGATCCGGTGGAGATCGCCCGCCGCTACGACGAGCAGGGCGCCGACGAGATCACCTTCCTCGACATCACCGCCAGCGTCGACGGCCGCGATACCACCCTGCACACGGTGGAGCGCATGGCCAGCCAGGTGTTCATCCCGCTCACCGTCGGTGGTGGCGTGCGCACCGTGCAGGACATCCGCAACCTGCTCAATGCCGGCGCCGACAAGGTCTCGATCAACACCGCCGCGGTGTTCAACCCGGAATTCGTCGGTGAGGCCGCCGCGCGCTTCGGCTCGCAGTGCATCGTCGTCGCCATCGACGCCAAGAAAGTCGCCCCGGGCCGCTGGGAAATCTTCACTCACGGCGGGCGCAAGCCGACCGGCCTGGATGCCGTGCTCTGGGCGAAGAAGATGGAAGACCTCGGCGCCGGCGAGATCCTGCTGACCAGCATGGATCAGGATGGCGTCAAAAGCGGCTACGACCTCGGCGTGACCCGCGCCATCAGCGAGACCGTGGGTATCCCGGTGATCGCCTCCGGCGGCGTTGGCAACCTGGAGCATCTGGCTGCCGGCATCCTCGAAGGCAAGGCCGATGCTGTGCTGGCCGCCAGCATCTTCCACTTCGGCGAGTACAGCGTGCCCGAAGCCAAAGCCTATCTGGCCAGCCGCGGCATCGTGGTGCGCTGAAACTTGCTGTGCGGGAGTCGCTAACCGGTCTTTGCTTCGCCGGCTAGAATAGGAAGGTCTGTTTGCCATACGGCGAACCCCTTCCTCGACAAGGAGTCTCTATGTTGTTCCCCAGGCTGCTGACCCTGTTCCTGCTGTTGGTCGGCACCGCGCAAGCACGTGCCGAATCCCTGGTGCTGCTCACGGAAAACCTACCGCCCTTCAATATGGCCGTCAGCGGCGGCAACTTCGCTCGCGACGACGGCATCACCGGCATCAGTGCCGAAACCATGCGTCTGGTCTGCCAGCGCGCGGGCGTCGAGTGCCAGCAGATCCTTCGCTTCCCCTGGGAGCGTGTCTATAACCAGGCGCTCAACGATGCCGGCTACGGCCTGTTCTCGGTAGCCCGTACGGCGGAGCGCGAGACGCTGTTCAAATGGGTCGGTCCCATCGCCAGCGAAGACTGGGTGCTGCTTGCCCGTGCCGATTCGCCGATCCAGCTGAGCAGCCTGGAACAGGCCAAGCAGTATCGTCTGGGTGGCTACAAAGGCGATGCGCCGACCAACAAGGTGGTCGAGTCGGGCCTGGACGTGCAGCAGTCGCTGTATGACAAGGAAAACCCGGAGCGCCTGGCCAAGGGCCAGATCGACCTGTGGGTGACCTCCTCCGTCGCCGGTCAGTATCTGGCGCGCCAGCAGGGTTATCAGGACTTCCGCGTGGTGCTGACCTTCGGTCGCGGCGATCTTTACCTGGCGCTCAACCAGCAGACCACCGATGCCACCGTGGACAAGCTGCGTGCGGCGCTGGAACAGCTGCGCAGCGAGGGCGCGCTGCAGGCTGTGATGCAGAAGTACTGAGCCCGGCTGCGTTTGTCGCTGATTGGTTCGTTTCTTGCGAGCGATTGGGCGCGAGCGACTACCGGCGTGACGCAGTTCAACGCAGTCGGCCTGGCGCGTGGCACTATGCCCGCTCGCCACTGCGCCGGACTGCGTGCCGGTCGAAGACCACTCCGGGGTGCAATGCCCCGCAGTGGCCACTTGCAGAGAAGTCGCCCAAACAACCATAAATCTGGAGCTGTACTGCAATGTTGAAGTATCTGCACAAGGGGCTGCTGTGCGGCCTGCTGTTACTGGCCGGCGGCGCGCATGCCGAGCTGTCCGACGATTACAAGGTGATCCTGCTGACGGAGAACTTCCCGCCGTTCAACATGGCCATCGACGAGAAGAACTTCGCCCGCGACGACAACATCGACGGCATCAGCGCCGATCTGGTGCGTGAGGTCTTCAAACGCGCCGGTATCGGCTACAACCTGAGCCTGCGCTTCCCCTGGGACCGCATCTACCGACTGACCCTGGACAAGCCCAACTACGGCCTGTTCTCCACCACCTACACGGACGAGCGCAAGCCGCTGTTCAAATGGGTCGGGCCGCTGGCCAAGAGCGAGTGGGTACTGCTCGCCGCGCCGGGCAGCACCATCAAGGTCGGCAGCCTGGAAGAGGCCGCCAAGTACAAGATCGGTGCCTACAAGAACGATGCCGTCAGCCAGCACCTGGAAAGCAAGGGGCTGAAGCCGGATAACTCCCTGCGTGACCAGGAGAACGTGGCCAAGCTGATGAGCGGCAAGATCGACCTGTGGGCCACCACCGACCCGGTCGGCCGCTACATCGCCAAGCAGGAAGGCGCCAGCGGGCTGCAGGTCGTGCTGCGCTTCAACAGTGCCGAGCTGTTCCTGGCGCTGAACAAGGAGACGCCGGACGAGGTGGTCGAACGCCTGCAGAAGGCGCTGGACGAGCTGCGCAACGAAGGTTTCGTCGACGAAATCACCAGCAGCTACCTGTAATACCCCGGCGGCCAACCGCCACAGTACCGGCGGCTGGCCGCCGGTACTGCGTTTCCCAGCGCGCTTCTGCTACCCTTTGGCCGCCCCCGGGTTGGCGATGCCGTTGCGCCGCGGGCGTCCCCGACTGTCAAGGATACGGATATGCTGTTGAAGCGACTGAGCATGCTGTTGCTGGGCGTAGGCCTGCTGTTCTCCTCTGTGGTGCGCGCCGAGCTGCCCGCCGATTACAAGGTGGTGTTGCTCACCGAGAACTTCCCGCCCTACAACATGGCCAATAACGGCAAGAACTACGCTCGCGAGGAAAACCTCGAAGGCATCGCCGTGGAGGTGGTGCGCGAGACGTTCAAGAAGGCCGGCATCAACTACCACATGACCCTGCGTTTCCCCTGGGCGCGCATCTACAAGATGGCCCTGGAGAACGCAAATCACGCCGTGTTTGTCGCGGCCAAGCTGCCCGAGCGGGAGAAGCTGTTCAAGTGGGTCGGCCCGATCGGCCCGGATGACTGGGTGATGCTGGCCCGTGCCGACAGCAGCATCAGTCTGATCAGCCTGGAGCAGGCCAAGTCCTACCGCGTCGGCGCCTACAAGGGCGACGCCATCGACGAGCACCTGCGCAAGCAGGGCCTGGAGCCGATCAGTTCGCTGCGCGACCAGGAAAACGCGCACAAGCTGCAGGAAGGCAAGATCGACCTGTGGGCCACTGGCGACCCCGCCGGCCGCTACCTGGCCAAGCAGGAAGGCATCACCGGCCTGAAGACCGTGCTGCGCTTCGACAGCGCCCAGCTGTACCTGGCCCTGAACCCGGAAACCCCGGACGAGGTGGTCGAGCGCCTGCAAAAGGCGCTGGACGAACTGCGCGCCAGCGGCAGGGTCGACCAGATCTTCCAGAGCTACGTGCAGTAAGCGCGCCGCGCATGAAAAACCCGGGCAAGCCCGGGTTTTTTGTTTCTGCGCCGCGGGTTACTCGCCGCGGGTGACGTTCAGCCCCTTGAGCAGGTTGAGTGCCTGGCTCAGCTGGTAGTCATCGTCCTGCGGACGCGGGGCCTGTTGCTGCTTGCTGCCGCTGGGTTTGTCCGCACCGCCGTTGCCGTTGCCCAGGTGGCCGGCCAGGTCGGCTTCCTTGATCAGCTCGCCGCCGTCCTCGCGGGTCAGCTTGGCGCGTGCCACCTCGATGTCCGGGACGATGCCCTGGGCCTGGATGGAGCGCCCGTTGGGAGTGAAGTACAGCGCGGTGGTGAGCTTCAGGGCGCGGTCGTTGTTCAGCGGCAGCACCGTCTGCACCGAGCCTTTGCCGAAGCTGTCGGTGCCCATCAGCACGCCGCGCTTGTGGTCCTGCAGGGCACCGGCGACGATCTCCGAGGCCGAGGCGCTGCCACCGTTGATCAGCACCACCAGCGGTACGCCTTCGCTGGCGTCCGCCGGGTCGGCATTGAAACGCAGCTCGGAGTTGGCGATGCGGCCTTCGGTGTAGACGATCAGGCCCTTCTTGAGGAAGTGGTCGGCCACTTCCACCGCTGCCTGCAGCACGCCGCCAGGGTTGTTGCGCAGGTCCAGGACCAGGCCGCGCAGCTTCTTGCCGTTGTCCTTGCGCAGCTTGGCCAGGGCCTTGCCCACCTCCTCGCCGGTGTTGACCTGGAACTGGCTGATGCGGATCAGTCCGTAACCGTCTTCCAGTAGCTGGCTGCGCACGCTCTTGACCTTGATCACGGCGCGGGTCAGCTCCACGTCGAAGGGTTTGCCGCCCTCGCGTACCAGGGTCAGGTTGATCTTGCTGCCGGCCTTGCCGCGCATCTTGTCCACCGCTTCCATTAGCGACAGGCCCTTGGTCGGCTGGCCATCGATCTTGACGATCAGGTCGCCCGGCTGGATGCCGGCTTTGGACGCGGGGGTGTCGTCGATCGGCGACACCACCTTGATGAAGCCATCCTCGGTGCCGACTTCGATGCCGAGGCCGCCGAACTCGCCGCTGGTGCTTTCCTGCAGCTCGGCGAAGGCTTCGGGCTCCAGGTAGGCGGAGTGTGGGTCGAGGTTGCCGAGCATGCCCTTGATGGCATTCTCCAGCAGGGTCTTGTCGTCCACCGGTTCCACATAGGCCGCCTTGATGCGGTCCATCACCTCGGCGAAGGTGCGCAGCTCCTCCAGTGGCAGCGGCGCCTTGCCGTTCACGGCTTCGACGGCTGGCACTTCGACAGCCTCGGCAGCCAGCAGGGTGGGGCTGCCGAGCATCAGGCCAAGAGCCAGGGCGAGGGGGGTGAGGCGACGGAATTGCTGCATGTGAACTCCCAAAATGATGAGGCGACAGCCTCGGCTGTCATCCCTGAGCGCGGCACCACTGAGCCGGGTCGCTGGGGCGGCCCTGCTGGCGGATGGCGAAGTACAGCGCCGGGGTGTCCTGGCCACCGCTGGTGCCGACCGTGGCGATGGCTTCGCCGGCGCTGACGATGTCACCGGCGTCCTTGAGCAGGCTTTGATTATGGCCGTACAGGCTCAGGTAGCCATTGCCGTGGTCGAGAATGACCAGAAGGCCGGCACCGCGCAACCAGTCGGCGAACACCACGCGGCCGCCGTGCACGGCATGCACCTGGCTGCCGGCGCTGGCGCCGATCAGCACGCCGTCCCAGGTGGCGCGGGCGTCGCCGGCGCGTGGCGAGCCGTAGCGCGCGACCAGGCGGCCGTTGACCGGCCAGGGCAGCTTGCCCTTGGCCTTAGCGAACGGGCCGCCGAAGCTGGCGCCCTCGCTCGACACCGCGGGCCCCAGCGGCAGCGGCTTGCGGTTCGGGTCGCGGGCCTGCTGGGCTTCCAGGGCGGCCAGGCGGCGCGCCTCCTCGGCTTCGCGGGCCTGGCGGGCGAGGGTTTCCTCGATGGTCTTGAGCACGCGGGCGAGCTCGGCCTGTTCCTGCTCGCGGGCCTTGAGCTTGCGGTCGCCGGCGCCGTATTCCTTGTTCAGCTTGGCCAGTGCCGCCTGGCGTTGCTTGCGCACCTCGGCCAGCTCGCTGCGGCGGCTGTCGAGGGAGCTTTTCTGTGCCAGCAGCTGGCTCTGCTGGTTGGCGATGTCGCTTTCCACATTGGCCAGCTGACGCAGGGTTTCGTTGAAGGCGTCGAGCTGTTCGACCCGGGCCTTGCCCAGGTAGTCGTAGTAGCTGAGGGTGCGGGCGAACTGTTCCGGCTGTTGCTGGTTGAGCAACAGTCGCAGGGGTTCCTGCTGGCCGCTCTGGTAGGCGGCGCGGGCCTGGATGGCGATCAGGCGTTGCTGTTCAAGGCGCGATTGCTGGAGTTTTTTTTTCTCCTGATCGAGGCGCTTGAGCTCCTCCTCGCTCTTTTTCAGCTCGCCTTCGAGGCCCTTGACCTGTTTCTCCAGGCCGCCCATTTCCTTCTCGGTGCGCTGCAGTTCCTTCTGCACGCCGGATTTCTCCTGCTGCAGCTTTTCCAGCAGCTTCTTCAGCTCGGCCACGTCGGCACGGGCGGCTTCCAGCTGCTTCTGGGTTTGCGCCTTGTCGTCGGCAAAGGCCGGGACGGTCAGGCTGGCGAGGAGAACGAGGGCGAGGGCGCGGAACATGGAGGGTGCGGCACCTGGAGCGAAGAAGGGCCTAGTATGCCCGCGGTGTGGCGCAAAAAAAACGCCCGCAGGCGGCAGCCGGCGAGCGCTTCACGGATTACTCCGGGTTATTGCAGCTGGACGATGGTCTTGCCGGTCATTTCTGCCGGCACCGGCATGCCCATCAGGGTCAGCAGGGTCGGTGCCACGTCGGCCAGCACGCCGCCTTCGCGGATGGTCGCCGGGCGCTTGCCGACATAGATGAAGGGCACCGGCTCGCAGGTGTGCGCGGTATGCGCCTGGCCGGTGCATTCGTCTTCCATCTGCTCGACGTTGCCGTGGTCGGCGGTGATCAGCGCTTCGCCGCCGACCTTGTCCAGCGCCTCGACGATGCGGCCGACGCAGCTGTCGAGGGTCTCCACGGCCTTGACCGCCGCCTCGAACACGCCGGTGTGGCCGACCATGTCGCCGTTGGCGTAGTTGACGATGATCACGTCATAACGCTGGTGCTCGATGGCGTCGACGATCCTGTCGGTGACTTCCGGCGCGCTCATCTCCGGCTTCATGTCGTAGGTGGCGACGTTCGGCGAGGGGATCAGGATGCGCTCTTCGCCGGCGAAGGGCTCTTCGCGGCCGCCGGAGAAGAAGAAGGTGACGTGGGCGTACTTCTCGGTCTCGGCGATGCGCAGCTGGGTTTTTCCGTTGTTGGCCAGGTACTCGCCGAGCACGTTGGTCAGCGCTTCCGGCTTGTAGGCGCTGGGCGCCGGAATGCTGGCCGCATACTGGGTGAGCATGACGAAGCCTGCCAGTTGCGGCACGCGCCGGCGCTGGAACTCGTTGAAGTCGGCCTCGACGAAGGCGCGAGTCAGCTCCCGGGCGCGGTCGGCGCGGAAGTTCATGAAGACGATGGCATCGCCGTCTTCGACCTTCACCGGCTCGCCGATGGTGGTGGCTTTGACGAACTCGTCGCTCTCGTCGCGGGCGTAGGCGGCCTGCAGGCCTCCGACGGCGCTGGCGGCATTGAACTGGCCCTGGCCGTCGACGATCAGGTGGTAGGCCTGCTCGACGCGGTCCCAGCGGTTGTCTCGGTCCATGGCGAAGTAGCGGCCGGTGAGGCTGGCGATGCGGCCCTTGCCCAGCCTGGCGAAGGTGGCGTCGAGCAGCTCGATGGACGGCTGCGCCGACTTCGGCGGGGTGTCGCGGCCGTCGAGGAAGGCGTGCAGGTAGATCTTCTCGGCGCCGCGCTGGGCGGCCAGCTCGGCCATGGCGACCAGGTGGTCCTGGTGGCTGTGCACGCCGCCGTCGGACAGCAGGCCGAGGATGTGCACGGCCTTGCCGGCGCCGACGGCCTGGTCCACAGCCTTGGTGATCTCGGCGTTGTCGAAGAACTCGCCGTCGCGGATGGCCTTGGTCACCCGGGTGAGGTCCTGGTACACCACGCGGCCGGCGCCGAGGTTCATGTGGCCGACCTCGGAGTTGCCCATCTGCCCGTCCGGCAGGCCGACGTCCATGCCCGAGCCGGAGATCAGGCCATGCGGGTAGGTGGCGCGCAAGCGGTCGTAGACCGGGGTCTGCGCCGCGTAGATGGCGTTGTGCTCGGGGTTCTCGCTGTGGCCGAAGCCATCGAGGATGATCAGGACCAGGGGTTTGGGCGTTGCGCTCATGGCGGCTGGCTCGCTCGTGGTGATCAAAAAAGGTCGCGCATTTTACCGATGCAGGCCCGCCGCGTCACCGCTGGGCGGGGCTTGGCCGACCTGTGGGGCTGTGTATACTGGCCGCCATTTTAAGGCTATGGAACCGCGCGATGTTGGCCCACCTGATTGAATTTGCCACTAACCACTATGTACTGAGCGGATGCTTCGTGTTCCTGCTGGTGCTCCTGATCGTCACCGAGCTGCGCAAGGGCGGCAAGAGCCTGAGCAGCCGCGAGCTGACGGCGCTGGTCAACAGTGAGCAGGGCGTGGTGCTGGATGTGCGCAACCACAAGGACTTCAGCAGCGGCCACATCGTCGATGCGCTGAACATTCCCTTCGACAAGCTGGCCGAACGCATGGTCGAGCTGGAGAAGCACAAGGCCAAGACCATCATCGTGGTCGATGCCATGGGCCAGCACGCCGGCATGGTCGCCCGCGACCTGAAGAAGGCCGGCTACACCGCGGCCAAACTGGGCGGCGGCATCGCCAGCTGGCGCGGCGACAACCTGCCGGTAGTTAAGTGACATGCCCGAGGTCCTCGTCTACTCCAGTGCCTGGTGCCCCTACTGCATTCGCGCCAAGCAACTGTTGACCAGCAAGGGCGTGGCGTTCCGCGAGATCAGCGTGGACGGCCAGCCCGATGTGCGTGCCGAGATGAGCCGCAAGGCCGGGCGCACCTCGGTACCGCAGATCTGGATCGGCAGCACCCATGTCGGTGGCTGCGACGACCTCTACGCCCTGGAGCGCGCCGGCAAGCTCGACGCGCTGCTGCAGGCCTGAACCCTTTCAGCAACCCGCAACAAGAAGAACAGCCATGACCGAACAAGCGAACAACGGCGCCGCCCAGAACAACGAAGGGCCGCAATTTTCCCTGCAGCGCATCTATGTGAAGGACCTGTCCTTCGAAGCGCCGAAGAGCCCGGAAATCTTCCGTCAGGAGTGGGCGCCGAGTGTGGGCCTGGATCTCAACACCAAGCAGAAGCAGCTCGATGGCGACTTCCACGAAGTGGTGCTGACCCTGTCCGTGACCGTGAAGACCGGTGAGGAAATCGCCTTCATCGCCGAAGTGCAGCAGGCTGGCATCTTCCTGATCAAGGGTCTGGACCCCGCCTCCATGGGCCACACCCTCGGCGCGTTCTGCCCGAACATCCTGTTCCCCTACGCCCGCGAGGCGCTGGACGGCCTGGTGATCCGCGGTTCGTTCCCGGCCCTGATGCTGTCGCCGGTGAACTTCGACGCCCTGTATGCCCAGGAACTGCAGCGCCAGCAGCAGTCTGCCCAGGCCTGATCGGCTGCCGGCAGGACAAAGCCGCCTTCGGGCGGCTTTTGCGTTTCAGGAACCGGCGAAATCCAGCTGGCGCCAGGCCTCATAGACCACCACGGCCACCGCATTCGACAGATTCAGGCTGCGGCATTGCGGGCGCATCGGCATGCGCAGGCGGCGTTCGTCAGGAAACTGCTCCAGCACCTCGGCGGGCAGGCCGCGACTTTCCGGGCCGAACAGCAGCATGTCGCCGGCGCGGTATTCCATTTGTGCGTAGCTGTGACTAGCTTTGGTGGTGAATGCCAAGATTCTGTCGGGCTGAACAGACGTGATACAGTCGGCCAAGGAATAGTGGCGCTTTAATGTCGCGTATTCGTGGTAGTCCAGTCCGGCCCGACGCAGGCGCTTGTCGTCCAGCTCGAAGCCCAGCGGCTCGATCAGATGCAGATGGCAGCCCGTGTTGGCGCAGAGGCGGATGATGTTGCCGGTGTTCGGAGGAATCTCCGGCTGGAACAGGACGACATGGAACATTGATCGGGCTCAGCTAGGTCTGTAGCCACCATTCTACAATGCACCTGACGCGACTGGCCCATGCAGGGCGGCGACGGCAGGACGCAGGGGGATTTGCAGTTGGTGTGGTTCGCGAAAAGAAGAACTACAGCGGACGGCCTGCTGGGCATCGAAACCGGCCCGGAAGGCATAGCGCTGGCGCGCGTGCAGCGCTTGCCCGGTGAGGCGCCGCGCCTGCTCGACTGCCTGTTTCGCCAGGCGACCCCCGCCGAGCAGCCGGCGCTGCTGAAGAGCCTGGTGGCCGAGCGCGCCCTGGGTGACATGCCGGTCAACCTGGTGTTGCACCCCGCGACCTACCAGATGCTCCTGCTCGATGCTCCCGACGTGCCCGCCGAGGAATTGCGCGATGCCATGCGCTGGCGGGTCAAGGACCTGATTGCCGAGCCGCTGGAGCAGGTGGTGGTGGATGCCTTCTGCCTGCCCGACGACGCCTATCGCGGCCGTTCACGCATGGCCTACTGCGCCGTGCTGAGCAAGGCGCGCATGCAGGCCTGGGGTGATCTCTTCCGGCAAGCCGGTCTGCGCCTGCGCAGCATCGATGTCACCGAGATGGCCTTCCGCAACCTCGGCCTGCTGGCGGGTGCCGAAGGCATGAACGTCGCCCTGCTGCGGCTGCGCTCCAGCGAGGGCCTGATCAGTGTGCAGAACGGTGCCGACCTGTACATGGCGCGGCGTATCGAGCATGGCCTGGATGGCGCCGCCGGCGACTACGGCACCCTGACCCTGGAGATCCAGCGCTCGCTCGACTACTTCGAGAGCCAGCTGGGCAAGGGCTATATCAATCGTCTGTTGCTGTTGCCGAGCAAGCGCGATGGCGCTGCCGTGCAGCAGGCCATGGGCGGCGGCCTGGCGGTCAAGCTGCAGGCGCTGGACCTGCGCGAGCTGTTCCCCGGCCAGGCCAGCGCTGAGCTGGATACCGTGCAGCAGGCCTACTGCATGACCGCGGTCGGCGCAGCCCTGCGTCAGGAGGCCGACTGATGCAGAACCTCAACCTTTACCAGGTCGAGCGGCGCCGTCGCGGCGGCCCTCGGCAGACGCACATGCTCCTCGGCCTGGCTCTGCTGGCGCTGTTCTGCCTACTGCATGCCGGCTGGCAGTACTGGCAGCTGCGCGATGCGCGGCAGCAACTGCTGCTGGCCGAGGCGCAGGCTGGCGAGCAGGAGAGCCTGCTGGCCACGGCCAAAGCCGGCTTTGTCGAGCCGCAGCTCGATCCGCAGTTGCCCACCGAAGTCGCTGCGCGCCAGGCGGAGAACAGTCAGCTGCAGGGGCTGCTGAATTACCTGCGGGTGCTGGCCGAACAGCAGAACGCCGGTTTCGTCGCGCCGCTGCAGGCCCTGGCCGAGCATCATCCGCAGGGGCGCCTGTGGCTGACCGGCATCCATCTGGATCAGGGCGGCACCCAGCTGCGCCTGCAGGGTCGCGCGCAGAGCCAGCAGTTGCTGCCCGGCTACCTCGACGCGCTGGGGCGCAGCCCGGTATTCAGCGGGCGCGAGTTTGCGCGCCTGGATGTCGAGCGGGGCGAGGATGGCCTGCTCGACTTCGACCTGTCTTCGCGTCCCGCCGATCAGGAGAAGGCCGATGAATAAGTGGCTGCAACGCTGGCAGGGCATGGCGCCGCGTGAGCAGTGGCTGACCTATGGCGTCGGCCTGGCGCTGCTCGGCATGCTCTATCTGCTGCTGGTCGGCGACCCGCTGAGCGCAGCGGTGGCGCGCACGGAATCGTCCATCCGCCTGGCCGAAGGGCGTAGCGCCGAGGCCGCCGTCGGCCTGGAAGAACTCAAGGCCAGGCTCGCCGCCGACCCCAACATTCCCTATCGCAGTGCCCTGCTGGCGGCATCGGCCGACCGCGAGGCGCTGCTGCGGCAGATCGACGAAGGCACCGCCGCGCTGATCACCCCGGAAAAGATGAAAGCCGTGCTGCAGAGCCTGCTGCAGGCCCAGCAGGGGCTGAGTCTGACCGGCATGCAGAGCTTCAGCGAGCCGGTACGCCTGGCCGAGGCCTCGGCAGCGACATCGACCGGCGCCACCAAGACGGAGCTGCCGACGGTGCTGTACCGACACGGCCTGGTGCTGCAGCTCGAGGGCGGCTATTTCGACCTGCTGCAGTATCTGCAGGCGGTCCACGCCAGCGGTTGGAAGCTGAACTGGGACAGCCTCGACTACCGCGTCGGCGAAGCCGGCCCGGGGCGGGCGAAGATCAGCCTGAAACTCTTCACCTTGAGCCGCAAGGCGGGATGGGTCGGTGTCTAGAACCTTGCTCTTCGTCCTGCTGCTGGGCTGCGCCAGCGCACACGCGACCGTCGACCCGACCCGGCCGCCGGCCGACCTGCTGCCTGCGGTGGATGCCACAGCAGCGCCGGCCGCACTGCAGTTGCAGGCCATCCTGCGCGGTGCCCAGGGCAGCCGCGCGGTGATCGACGGCCAGACCCTGCGCGTCGGCCAGGAACATGGCGGCGTGCGCATCCTGGCCATCCAGCCGCATGCCGTACTGATCGAACGCCAGGGCCAGCGCGAACTGCTGCGCCTGGTCGAACCCGTAATCAAACCGAGCCGATGATGCCGATGACTCCGACCCTGCCGAAACGCGGCCTGCTGCTGGGCCTGGCCTTCCTGCTCAGTGCCTGCCAGACCTTCATCGATGGCGACAAGCAGCTCTACGAGCAGAGCGGCAAGCTGCTCGACGAGAGCCTGCAACAGGCCCAGACCAGCGCCAAGGTGACCCCGCCGCCGGCGGTACAGGCCGCGCTGTTGCCGCCCCTGAGCAGTTCCGTGTTTGCCGGCGGGCCGCGCTTCGACGTGGCCGCCAAGGACATGCCGGCCCGCGATTTCTTCCTCAGCCTGATGGAGAGCGCCGGGCAGAACCTGGTGGTGCACCCCGCCGTGAGCGGCAACATCACGTTCAGCCTGCGCCGGGTGACCCTCGAGGAAGTGCTCGCCGCCGTGCGCGACAGCTATGGCTATGACTTCCGCCACACCAGCTACGGTTACCAGATCCTGCCGAACGAGAAAGTGACCCGCAGTTACGACCTCAACTACCTCAATCTGCAGCGCCTTGGCGAGTCGGATACGCGGGTCAGCTCGGGTCAGGTGGAGAGCTCCGAGACCGACACCAGTTCGGACAGCAGCGGCAGCACCAGCAGCGACCGCTCGGTGACCACGCTCAATGCCAGCAAGGTGATCACCACCAGCAACGTCGATTTCTGGAAGGAGATTGAGGGTGTGGTGCGCGCCGTCGTCGGCGGCGAGGAAGGCAACAGTGTGGTGGTCAACCCGCAGGCCAGCCTGCTGGTGGTGCGCGCCAGCAGCGCCGACCAGGAGAACGTCGCGCGCTTCCTCGAACAGGCCCAGCGCAACCTGCAGCGTCAGGTGGTGCTGGAGACCAAGATCCTCGAAGTGCAGCTCAAGGACGGTTTCCAGGCCGGCATCAGCTGGAGCCAGATCGGCAGCGAGGTCGGCGGTGTGCTCGATGGCGAGAACCTGACCGGCCCCGACGGCATCGGCGGAGTATTCAGCGGCATTCTCAACCTCGGTGACTTCACCGGGCTGATCCAGCTGCTGCAGACCCAGGGCGAGGTGCGGGTGCTGTCCAGCCCGCGCATTTCCACGCTGAACAATCAGAAGGCGGTGATCAAGGTCGGTACCGACGAATTCTTCGTCACCGACGTTTCCTCCAACAGCAGCACCTCCACCGTGGCCGGGGTCACCCAGCCGACCCAAGACGTGACCCTGACGCCGTTCTTCTCCGGTATCTCGCTGGACGTCACCCCGCAGATCGACCAGAACGACGTGGTGACCCTGCACGTGCGCCCCACCGTGAGCCGCGTGCAGGACCAGAACAAGACCATCGTGCTCGGCGAGGACAATGTGTTCAACCTACCGCTGGCGCTGTCCACCTCGCGCCAGTCCGACTCCATCGTGCGTGCACGCAGCGGCCAGGTGGTGGTGATCGGGGGCCTGCTGCAGAACAACAACGAAAACACCGACTCCGAAGTGCCCTGGGCCAGCACCCTGCCCATCGTCGGCAACCTGTTCAAGCAGCAGCGCAAGGCCATGCAGAAGAGCGAGCTGGTCATCCTCATGCGCCCCCAGGTGGTCAGCGACGAGGTGTGGCTGGATGAAATCCGGCGCAGCGCGGAATCTTTCAAGGAACTGAGGTAAGGCGATGTACGAGGCCTTCTTCGGCCTGCGCGAGAAACCTTTCGCGCTGACGCCCAACACCGGCTTCCTGGTGCAGTTGGCGCCTTATCAGGCCTGCCTCAACCTGCTGCGCGTCGCCCTGGGCGAAGGCGAGGGTTTCATCAAGGTGACTGGCGAGGTCGGCACCGGCAAGACCCTGCTGTGCCGTGCGCTGCTCAACACGCTGCCGGCCGAGCGTTACCAGCTGGCCTACCTGCCCAACCCCGGCATGAGCCCGGTCGGCCTGCGTCAGGCCCTGGCCCGCGAACTGCTGGTGGAGAACCTCGACGAGCTGGATGCCCAGGGTGTGCTCGATGTCCTGCACTGCCGGCTGATCGAGCTGGCCGCCGAAGGCCGCAGCACGGTGCTGCTGATCGACGAGGCGCAAGCGCTGCCAACCGCCACTCTGGAGGCGCTGCGCCTGCTGACCAATCTGGAGACCGAGCAGGCCAAGCTGCTGCAGGTGGTGCTGTTCGGCCAGCCGGAACTGGATGCCACCCTGGCGCGTGACGAGTTCCGCCAGCTGCGCCAGCGCATCACCTTTTCCTACCAGTTGCGCCCGCTCGACGTGAAGGACTGTACCCGCTATATCAACGAACGCCTGGCCGTGGCCGGCTACCGTGGCGAGCCGCTGTTCGCGCCGCGCGCCATTCGCCGCCTGGTGCGCGGCAGCGGTGGCATCCCGCGGCTGATCAATATCCTCGCGCACAAGGCGCTGATGGTGGCGTTCGGCGAAGGTCGCCGGCAGGTGAGTCCCGCTCATGTGCGGCGCGCCCAGCTGGATACCGAGGGCGCGCAACCGTTCCTGGCGCGCCGCCCGGCCTGGTTCGGCTGGGGGCTGGCGGCCGTGAGCCTGTCACTGCTGGCGCTGGTCGGTGCCTGGCCCTGGCTTGGCCAGTGGCGGGAGTTGCTGCCATGAGCCTGGTCAACGACATGCTGCGCGACCTCGAGGAGCGTCGCGCCGCCCCCGCCGAGCGCCTGGCGCTGGAAGGCCTGCAGGCGGTGGACGAGGCCGCCGCGGCGCGCCGCGAGCGTATCGAGCGCCTGCGCCGCGGTTCCATCTGGTTCATGGCGGTGATGCTGATCGCCGTGCTGGTCGGCATGATGATCGGCCGGGTGGTCAACGGCCAGATTCCCTGGGGCGGCGTCGTGCCCAAGCCCGCGGCGCCGGTGGTTGCGGCCCCCGTGGTGAGTGCGCCGCGCCTGCTGGAGGTGTTGCCGCAGCACGATGCCCGTGGCCTGACCCTGCAACTGCTGCTGGAGCGCTCGGTGCCTTACCAGCGCACTGAGGAAAGTGGCGCGGTCAGCCTGCGTCTGCCTGGCCTGCAGCTCGCGGGGGAGGCGCAGTCCGGGCGCCTGCAGCGCAATGGGCGCAGCCTGTCCTGGCGTGTCGAGCAGCAGGGCGCCGACGTGCAGGTGCTGCTGGTCGGCCTCGCTGGCGAGCTGGAGGTGCGTGACCGCCTGGAGCCCGCCGGTGAGCGCTGGCTGCTGTGGATCGAGGTGCCGCTGGCGGACGTCGCCAGCGAGGTCGAGGCGCAGCCCGCGGCAGAGCCGTTGCCGGTCGCCGCGCCGGCCGAGACGCTGGCAGTCGAGCCGGACCTGCCGGCCTGGGCCACGGCCCCGGTGGCACCAGCCGATGCCGCGCCGGCGGCGCCGCCAGCCGAGCCGGTCAGCGCCCCCGAACTGAAGATCGAGCCTTACCGTCCCGATGCCCTGACCCTTGCCCGCCAGGCCATTGCGGCCGGCGATTACCGCTCGGCCATCCGCGAGCTGGAAGCGCTGCAGCAAAGTCGTGGGCGCGATCCCGAGGTGCTGCGCTGGTTAGCTCGCGCCTACCTGGCCGACGGTCAGCAGCAGCGTCTGCTCGGCTGGCTGCCGGCGCAGCTGGCGCAGATGCCGCAGGACAGCGAGCTGCGCCTGCTGCTGGCGCGCACCCAGCTGCAGGCCGGCGACACCCAGGGGGCCGTTGCCACCCTGGAGCAGAACGCCCCGGCGCTGGTGCAGGAACCCACCTATCACAGCTTGCTGGCCGCCAGTTATCAGCAGACCGGGCAATGGCAGCAGAGCGCCGCGTCGTATCGGCAGCTGGTCGCTCTGCGCCCCGGCCAGGCCACCTGGCAGCTGGGCCTGGCCATCGCCCTGGAGCAGCTCGACCAGCCGGCCGAGGCTGCCCGTCACTATCGCCTGGCCCTGCAGGGGTCGGGGCTGGACGACAGCGCCAGGCGCTTCGCCAGCGAACGCGCCGCGGCGCTGGGAGGTCGAGGATGACAGAGAACAGTCACCAGTCCGGCGATCTGGCACAGCGCAAGGTCCGCCTGGGCGATCTGCTGGTGCAGACCGGGCTAATCAGCGAGGCACAGCTGCAGCTGGCTCTGCAGGAGCAGAAACGCACCGGTTCCAAGCTCGGCCGTACGGTGATCGACCTGGGCTTCGTCGCCGAGGTCAAGCTGCTCACCGCGTTGTCCGAGCAGCTGAAGATTCCCTTTATCGAGCTCAAGCACTTCAAGTTCGACCAGAACCTCGTGCAGACCCTGCCGGAGGCCATGGCCCGGCGCTTCCGCGCCATCCCGCTGTCGCGCGAGGGCGGTGGGGTGCTGGTCGGCATGTCCGACCCGCTCGATCTGTTTGCCCAGGACGAGATGGAACGCCTGCTCAAGACCCGCGTGCACCCGGCGGTGGTGCGCGAGGCGGAGCTGCTGGCCACCCTCGACCTGGTCTACCGGCGTACCAGCGAGATCGCCTCGATCGCCGGCGAGCTGGAAGGCGAGCTGCAGGACAGTGACTTCGACCTGTCCAAGCTGGGCGCCGACAACGTCAGCGACGCGCCGGTGGTGCGCCTGCTGCAGACCCTGTTCGAGGATGCGGTGCAGATGAAGGCCTCGGACATCCACATCGAGCCGGACGAGGGAGTGGTACGTATCCGTCAGCGCATCGACGGCGTGCTCAACGAGCAGGTGATGAAGGAGCAGCGCATCGCCTCGGCGCTGGTCATGCGCCTGAAGATCATGTCCGGCCTGGACATCTCCGAGAAGCGCCTGCCGCAGGACGGTCGCTTCAACATCCGGGTGAAGAACCGCAACATCGACGTGCGGGTGTCGACCATGCCGGTGCAATTCGGCGAGTCGGTGGTGATGCGCTTGCTCGACCAGAGCGCCGGCATCGCCAGCCTGGATGCCGGCGGCATGCCGGCAGACATGCTGGCGCGCTTCCGGCGCCTGTTGCAGCGGCCCTACGGCATGGTGCTGGTGACCGGCCCCACTGGCTCGGGCAAGACCACCACGCTGTATGCGGGCCTCGCCGAGCTGAACAGCCCGGAGAAGAAGATCATCACCGTGGAGGACCCGGTCGAATACCGTCTGCCGCGGGTCAACCAGGTGCAGGTCAACACCAAGATCGAGCTGACCTTCGCCCGCGTGCTGCGCGCTGCCCTGCGCCAGGACCCGGACATCGTGCTGATCGGCGAGATGCGTGACCAGGAAACCGCCGAGATTGGCCTGCGTGCCGCGCTCACCGGCCACCTGGTGCTGTCCACTCTGCACACCAATGACGCCCTGACCTCGGCCATGCGCCTGGTCGATATGGGCGCCGAGCCCTTCCTGGTCGCCACCTCGCTGAATGCCGTGCTGGCCCAGCGCCTGGTGCGCCGGGTGTGCGAGAACTGCATGGAGGAGCACCATCCCGAGCCGCAGCAGCAGGCCTGGCTGGAGAGCCTGTATGGCGCCTCGCTGGCCGGCCGCTCCTTCAAGCTGGGCGCCGGTTGCCACCAGTGCCACAACAGCGGTTACGCCGGGCGTATCGGCGTCTACGAGCTGCTCGAGATGGACGAGGCGATGATCGCCGCACTGCGCCGCAGCGATCCTCAGGCCTTCGCCGAGGCGGCCAAGGCCAGCGCCGGCTACCGACCGCTGGCCGCCTGCGCGCTGGACTACGCCCTGGCCGGGGTGACCAGTGTGGAAGAGGTGCTCAAGGTCTGCGCCACCCTGACCGACGAGGTGCTGGTGTGAGTGGGTGGTTGCGACCGGCAGCCACCGCTCCCTCTCCCATTCATGGGAGAGGGTTGGGGAGAGGGCGCACCTGTAGCCCGGATGCAATCCGGGGCCGGAGCCGCCTGCTTCCCGGATTGCACTTCGGCGCCGCTGCCCCCAGCCCCTCTCCCGAGGGGAGAGGGGAGTCTCGGCCATGAGCCAGTTCCGCTACACCGGCCGCGACGCCCAGGGTGCCAGGGTCACCGGCACCCTGCAGAGCGCCAGCAGCGACAGCGTGGCCAGCGAGCTGCTGGCGCAGAAGATCACCCCGCTGACCATCGAGGAACAGCGCGAGCAGGGCGGCGACGACCTGCTCGCGACGCTCACCGAGAAGCTGCGGCGCCGGCGTGTCGACCTCGAGGAACTGATCATCTTCTGCCGCCAGATGTACAGTCTGAGCAAGGCCGGCGTGCCGATCATCCGCGCCATCGGCGGCCTCGCCGAGTCGCACCGCAACCTGTATTTCCGCGAGGTGCTGCAGCAGGTGCGTGCCGACCTCGAAGGTGGCATGAACATGGCCGTGGCCCTGCATGCCCACCCCAAGGTGTTCACCACCCTGTTCATCAGCATGGTCAGTGTCGGCGAGAACACCGGCCAGCTCGACCAGGCCTTCCGCCAGCTGGCCGGCTACCTGGAGCTGGAGCGCGAGACGCGCAAGCGCATCAAGCAGGCCACCCGTTACCCGCTGTTCGTGCTGATCGCCATGAGCGTGGCGCTGGTGGTGATCAACCTGCTGGTGATCCCGGCGTTCGCCAAGGTGTTCGAGCAGTTCAAGGCGGACCTGCCCTGGCCGACCCAGGTGCTGATCGGCACCTCGCAGTTCTTCCAGGACTTCTGGTGGCTGCTCCTGCTGCTGTTCGGTGGCGGCCTGTATGCCTTCTTCAAGTGGATCGAGACCGACGCCGGCGCGCTCAAGTGGGACGCCACCAAGCTGCGCCTGCCCATCGTCGGCGGCATTTTCGAGCGCATTGCCCTGGCCCGTTTCACCCGCACCTTCGCCATGATGTACAAGGCCGGCGTGCCGCTGCTGCAGACCCTGTCGATCAACAGCGCCAGCGTCGGCAACCGGCATATCGGCCAGGCCATCCTCGGTATGCGCGAGGGGGTGGAGCGTGGCGAGGCATTGACCCGCACCGCGTCGAGCAGCGGCCTGTTCACCCCGCTGGTGCTGCAGATGATGGCCGTGGGCGAGGAAACCGGCGCCCTGGATGACCTGTTCGTCGAGGTGGCGGACTTCTACGAGCAGGAAGTAGACTACGACCTCAAGCAGCTGGCGTCGGCCATCGAGCCGATCCTGATCGTGGCCATGGGGGTGATGGTGTTGATCCTCGCGCTGGGCGTGTTCCTGCCGATGTGGGAACTGGCCTCGGTGGCCAAGGGCGGCGCGTGAGCCCGGACTACCAGGCCGATTACTGGGTCAGGCGCGCGCGCCTGTTTGGCTGGGGACTGATCCTGGTCATGGCACTGGCGGTGGTGCTGGCGCTAGGCTGGAAAATAGCCGAGGTCAGCGAACTGCGGGCCATGGATGCCACCCGTGCCCACCTGGCTGCCAGCCTGAGTGGCCTGGCGGCGGAGCAGATGGCGAAGGACCGGGTGCTGGACGAGGCCTGGAAACGCAAGAATCCGTTCGTGCTGCTGCGCTGGCGGCAGGACAACTACTGCGGCGAACTGACCGCGCCTGGCGAGCCGCGGGCCGGCTGCTGGTACTGGTTGCCACCGCAGGCCTGGGTACTCTACCGCCCCCGGTTCGCCGACGGATGGAGGGGAAGGAGGCACGAGCTGCATGCCTGGCGCCTGTCGACGGTTCCCGAGGGGCTGTCGACTGCGTCACAATCCAGGGGCGCCCCCTTTGCCCTGGAGCTTGAAGAAGTTCCCGCCGCGGAACTGTCCGCGCAGGGTTTTTGAGTCACAGAGGAAGCAAGATGAAGAACAGCAAAGGTTTTACCCTGATCGAACTGGTGGTGGTGATCGTCATCCTCGGCATTCTGGCTGCGGTGGCGCTGCCGCGGTTTATCGATACCACCAAGGATGCGCATGAGTCCGCTGTCCGCGGTGCTGGTGGTGCACTGGCCTCGGCGGTGCTGCTGGTACGGGCTCAGTGGGAGGTCAATCGCAGCAAAGGGGTAGCAACTCCGAATATCAACGTGGCCGGATTCGGCGCCAATAACGTCGATGTGAATGCTTCTGGCTGGCCGGTGGGCATTGATGATGGTGCCACCCTCGGTAGTGCCAGCGACTGTGTGGATATCTGGACCAACGTTTTGCAAGGCTCCGCGCCCAGCGTGTCGGCAGCCACTGGTAGCGACTATCAGGCCAGCCTGGCGGGGCAGGTTTGCACTTATACCTACCAGCGTGATCCTTCTGCCGCCGGTGTGGCGGACGATCTGATTGTTTACGATGCAGCTAATGGCACCGTTACTACTACCTACGTCGAATAACTGACCCTCGGGGACTGTGCGTATGAAAAGGCAACAAGGTGGCTTCACCCTGATCGAACTGATCATGGTCATCGTGATTCTGGGCATTCTGGCGGCGTTTGCGCTGCCGCGGTTTGCCAATCTAGGCGGGGATGCTCGTCGCGCAACGATCCAAGGGGTTGAGGCTTCGATGAAGTCAGCCTCTGCCATTGTTCACTCAGCTTTTCTGGCGCGTGGTGGCACTGCTGCTACAACCACAGTTGCGGTTGAGGGCGCGGATATTGCCGTGACCAACGGTTATCCATCCTCTTCGGCTGCAGGCATTGAGGCTGCCGCTCAGATTTCTAACACTGAGTTCACCGTCACGCACACGGCTACTACTACGACCGTGCAGGCTATTGGCGCCACCACAGCGGCTTCTTGCCAGGTGGTATACACCGCAGCTACTTCCACTGGTACTCCGCCAGTTGTTACCCCTCCGGGAATTACTGCAACTACTGACGGCTGCTAAACCCCAATGCGCGGCTTTACCCTGGTCGAGCTAACGATGGTCATCGTGATCATCGGCATCCTCGCCGCCGTGGTGGGGCCGCGTTTCTTCGACCGGCGGGTGTTCGACGAGCGCCTGTTCTACGAAGAGTCCCTGGCCGCCGTGCGCTATGGGCAGAAGCTGGCAGTGGCCAGCGGCTGCCTGATCCAGGTCAGCCTGGATGGCAGTGGCTACCGCCTGCGCCGCGCCGCCAACTGCACCTCCGGTGGCTTCACCAGCGAGGTGCAGGGGCCGGATGGCCAGTCTCCTTTCGCCGCGCCTCTACCCAATGGGGTCAGTGTCTCGGCAAACACCTTTCCCGTGGTATTCGACTCCCTCGGCCGTCCTTCGGCCGCGGCGAGTGCCACCCTCGGCAGCTTCACCATCAACGTGACTGCCGACACCGGCATGGTGCGATGAAGCGCCAGGCCGGCATGACCCTGGTCGAGCTGGTGATCACCATCGTGATCATCGGCATTGCCGCCGCCGCGCTGTATAGCGCCATGGCCGCCATCACCGGGCGTTCCGCCGACCCGCTGCTGCGTCAGCAGAGCCTGAGCATCGCCGAGGGCTATCTGGAGGAGATCCTCCTGCAGCCGTTCCTCGACAGCAGCAACGCGGTCTGCCCGCCGCCGCCGGCCAGTCGCGCCAGCTTCGACAATGTCTGCGATTACAACGGCCTGAACGACAACGGCGTGCGCGATGCCCGTGGCCAGGCCATTGCCGCGCTGGCCAACTATCGGGTGCAGGTCGCCGTTACGGCCCAGGCCTTGGTCGGCCTGGCCGCCAGCGATGTGCTACTGGTGCGCGTGACGGTCACTGACCCGGCGGGCCAGACGCTGGCGCTCGACGGCATCAGGACGCGCTACTGATGCGGCGCCTGCGCGGTTTTACCCTGGTCGAACTGGTCATGGTCATCGCCCTGGCCGGGCTGGTCGGGGTGATGATCAGCACCGTGCTGTCACGCCCGATGGAGGGCTTCATCGGCCAGAGCCGGCGCGCCGAGCTGGTGGATATCGCCGCCGGCGCCCTGCAGCGCATGAGCCGCGATGTGCGGCTGGCCATACCCAACTCGCTGCGCGTCTCCGCCGATGGTCAGGCGGTGGAGCTGCTGCTGATCCACAGCGCGGCGCGTTATCGTCCCAATCGTATCGGCGAGCCGGGCCTGCGTTTTTCCAGCGACGCGGCCGGCACCTGCAACAGCACCACCCAGGGTGGGCGTTGCGACAGCCTGCAGGTACTGGACGGCGCGTTCAACCCCGCCGGCGCGCGCTGGCTGGTGCTGTACAACATCGGCGCCGAGTCCGGTGGTAGTCCGCAGCAGGGCAGCAATGTATGGAAGTACGGCAATCCGGGGGTGATCACGCCGACCGGCACCAGCTTCACCAGCCTGGCCGGCGCCCCGGCCGGCGAGAGCCATATCGCTCTGGGCAACCTGCCGGTTGGCGGTTTCCGCTTTGCCTTCGCTTCGCCGCAGCACCGCCTGTACCTGGCCGAGACGGTAGTGGGTTACCGCTGCCAGGGCGGCCAGCTGGTGCGCTACAGCTACAACGCGCTCAACGACACCCTGCCAGCCAGCCCGCCGCCGGGCTCCAATCCACAGCCGGTGGCGCGCAGTGTGGCCAACTGCAACTTCACCTATCAATCCGGCAGCACCCAGCGCGCCGGGCTGCTCACGCTCAGCCTGGGCATCGCCCAGGACGGAGAAAACCTGCAACTGCTGCAACAGGTCCATGTCGACAATGCGCCGTGAACCTCACCTGCGTCGCGCGTCGGGCTTCGGCCTGGTGGCGGCGCTGTTCCTGATCATCGTGGTGACCCTGCTGGTGATCACCATGGCGCGCCTGTCCACGGTGCAGCATGGCAGCACCAGCCTGGCCATCCAGCAGGCGCGCGCCTACCAGGCCGCGCGTGCCGGGCTGGAGTGGGGCATCAGTCAGGCGGTGCAGAGCAACCTGTGCGCCGCCGGTACCCCGAGCATGACCGGTACGGGGCTGGCCGAGTTCAGCGTCAGCGTCAGCTGCAACAGCGCCAGCTATACCGATAACGAGGGTAATCCGGTGCAGATCTTTCGTTTCACCGCCGAGGCGCAGAACGGCACGCCAGGCGGGCGCCCGGATTATGCCTATCGCCGACTGACTGCCACGGTGGAACGATGATCATGCGCCCGAGCGGACTGCTCAGGAATCTGCTGCTGAGCATTGCGGGCATGCTGATCGCGGCTCAGGCGCAAGGCGCCGCCTATACGCTGCCGAGCGCATCCTTTGCACCCTGCCAGGGAGCGGGCAACTGGAATCAGGCGACTAATACCTGCAGCGGGCAGATCAGATTTGCCAGCGGCGACACCCTGACCAGCAGCAGCGCGCTGACCCTGACCGCCAACGGTGGTTTCACCCTGCGCGGCAACACCATAGGCACGGCCAGCAACCCGATCACCCTGCAGGCTGCCTATAACGCAATCGAGACCATTGCGCCGCATGCCGCGACCATCATCAACGGCTCTGTCAGGAATGACAGCGCTGCGATCACCCTGACCAACGTCACCATCAACGGCTCGCTCGAAACGGCCAGCGGCAGCGTCACCCTGACCAACTCCAGCGTCACGGGTAATGTCATGGGTACCGGCAACGGCAGCTTGAGCAACACCAATGTCGGCGGCAATGTGAGTTTCAGAAATGGCCTGAGCATCACCGGCGGCATCCTGTCTGGCGCGGCCAGTACCAATGGCAATGCGTCCTTCACCAATACCAGTGTGATCGGCGCGGTCACCGCGACCAACGGCATTACGGCCAGCAACAGCAATTTCAGCGGCACTATCACGGCCACCAATGGCGCCTCGTCCTTCACCGGCGGCACCATCAATGCGGATATCAACGGCGACTGCTGCAAGATCACCATCAGCGGCGCCTATGTCACCGGCAATATCAGCTCGGCCAACGAGCTGGAGATCAACAACAGCACGATTACCGGTACCATCAGCAACGACAATAGAATCACTTTCAACAACAGTACGGTGTACGGCAATGTCACGGGCGGCGGCTGGAACAACTCCATCAGCGGTACCGGTAGTAGCAAGGTCTACGGCACCTGTACGCCCAGCGTGACCAGCCCGACCACCCTGTGCGACAGCTCTCCCGTCACGGCCTGCTTCACCGACAACTTCGACCGCGCCAGCTTGGGTACCGACAACTGGGCGGTGACCAGCCGCAATGGCAGCTTCGGCGTGCCGCGAACGGTCGGTAACCGTCTGCGCCTGACCGACAACACCGGCAACGTGGCGACTGGCGCGACGCTGCAGCGGCTGCTGCCGGCCAGCGGCAACTTCGTGCAGGTGCAGTTCAAGTACTACGCCTACAACGGCAATGGTGCCGATGGCGTGGCGGTGATCTTCTCCGATGCCTCGATCACGCCGCAGCCTGGTGGCTACGGTGGCTCGCTGGGCTATGCGCAGCTCAACGGCACCAGCGGTTTCGCCGGTGGCTGGGCGGGCATCGCCCTGGATGAATACGGCAACTTCTCCAACCCCACCGAAACCCGCGTCGGCGGGCCCGGGTTGCGCCAGGACTCGGTATCGATCCGCGGCTCCGGCAGCGGCACCACGGGCTATCGCTACGCCGCCGGTACGGCCGCCAATCTGAGCCCCGGCATCGATGTGTCGGGCAGCACGGCTGGCCCCGGGCATACCTACCGGATCACCCTGGACAGCCGGGTCAGCGGCAGAACCATGGTCATGGTCGAGCGCAATACCGGCTCGGGCTTCACCACGCTGATCCCGTCCTTCGATATCCGCACCGTCACCAACCAGGCGAGCTTGCCGAGCGACTTCTTCCTGTCCCTGACGGGCTCGACGGGGGGCTCCAACAATATCCACGAACTGGACGACCTGCAGGTGTGCGCCACGCGGATCAACCCGATTGGCGCGCAGATTGATCACTTCGAGTTCAGCTACTCGGGCACGGCGCTGACCTGCAACCCGCAGCCGGTGACCATCCGCGCCTGCCTCAACAGCAGTTGCAGCAGCCTGTACACCGACCCGGTAAGCGTCACGCTGAATCCTGCGAGTTCCTGGTCCGCGATTGCCCCGGCCAGCGTCAGCGGCAGCACCATCACCTTCACTGGCGGTACGGCCCAGGTTCGCCTGGGCAGGCCCACGGCCGGCACGGTCAGCCTGGGGGTACAGTCCTCGGTGCCGGCGACCAAGCCGCTGAGCGTGCCGGTGTGCTCCACCAGCGGCTGCCAGATCAGCTATGCCAACAGCGGCCTGTTGCTGCAGGTGCCGAACATGCTGGCGGCCAAGCCGACGGCGGCGACGCTGAGCGCGGTGCGCAAGGCGGACAACGCCCTGCAGTGCGTGCCGGCCTTCGCCAATGTCACCCGCAGCGTCAGCTTCACCTCGGCCTACAGCAATCCGAGCAGCGGCACCCAGCCGGTGGTGGTCAACGGCAGCAATGTCGGTGCCGCCGCCGTTAGCCTGAACCTCAACTTCGACGCCACCGGCACCGCGCCGCTGACCGTGCGCTACGACGATGCCGGGGAGATGAAGCTGAGGGCCCGCTATGTGGGCGGCGCCGGCAGTGGTGACGAGGGGCTGGTGCTGGACAACAGCAATACCGACGATCTGTTCGTCAGCAAGCCCTATGGCCTGTGCCTGCAAAGGCCGGCGTCCATCACCGGGGACCTCAGCAATTGCAATGGCGCCGGTTGTGCCGTGTTCCCCGGCGGCATTCGTGCTGGGGATAGCTTCCCGCTGAGCATTCGTGCCGTGGGCTGGCAGGCCGATGGCGAGGCGCTGACCGCGGCGCAGCTGTGCAGCGGCAATATCACCACCCCCAATTTCCGCCACGATGGCATCAAACTGACCAGTGCGGTGGTGGCGCCGAGCGGTGGCGACAATGGTGTGGTGACGCCACTCAACTACAACCACGCGCTGGGCAATGCGACGCTGTCGAACCCCGCGGTTTCCGAAGTCGGTGTGTTCACCATCACCGCCACTCCACCCGCCAATGGCTATCTGGATGGGGAAACGGTCAGCGGCGGCAGCAGCGACCTGGTCGGCCGCTTCATCCCCGCCTATCTGCGGGCCGAGGGCAACGCCAGCCTGACGCCTAGCTGTGGTAGCGCCTTCAGCTACCAGGGCCAGCCGATGGGGTTTTCCAGTGGCCGCCAGCCCACGCTGACCGTCACCGCCCGCAATCGCAGTGGCGTCGTGACCCGCAACTATGACCGGGGTGCCTTCTGGCGGCTGGGTGCTCCCGCAGCAGGCGCCTATGCCTCCATTACCGGCATTGCCACGCTGGATGCGCGCCTCGCCAGTGATGGCACGGCAACCTTGGCCGTCGCTGAGGCGGACAATGGCGATGGCAAGCGTATTTACAGCTGGACCGGCGAGCGGTTGCTTTATAAGCAGGCCCTGCTGCCCAGCGTCGATGACTATCCCTTTGATGCCAAGGTAGAGCAACGCTTCCCGGCGGCCAGCCTGACCGATGCCGATGGCGCCTGCCACGGCACGGGGGGCGCCTGTCAGGACTATGTCTATACCTTTTCCGATCAACCGGGCAGCGAAGTCCGCCTCGGCCGTCTGCGCATCGGCAATGCCCATGGCTCCGAGCTGCAGAGCCTGAGCCTGCCGCTGGTCGTGGAGTCCTGGCAGAACATCGCTGGTGGCAGCTTCCAGCGTGAGGGCATGGATACCTGCACCAACTTAGGGACGCCTGCACTGGATATGTTCACCGGCAACCTGGCCCTCGGAGAGACCACGCCGACCCTGGTGGGTCTGTCTGCCGGTGGCGGCAGCGTGTCGCTGAGCGCCCCGGGCGCCGGCAATGACGGCTCGGTGCAGGTCAGTTTCCCCGCCTCGCCGAGCTGGCTGCAGTATCCCTGGGATGGCGCCAATCGCCAGCTGGCGCGGGGCCTGGCCAGCTTCGGCATCTACCGGGGCGCTGCGCCGCTGATTTTCCGCCGCGAGCTGTACCGCTAGAACGCGAAAAGGCCGCCTTTGGGGCGGCCTTTTTGCCTGGGGTGTAAAAGAGGGGATTCCCCGGCCTGCCTGTACCAAGGTCCCCAAAACTGGAGTTACCTGATACTAAGCAGAAGCTGTGCCAGTTTTATTACGGCAGCCAAATTTTGCCTGTGCAGGGCGCGCCGGGTGGACGCGCGCAGGCCCGCGCGACTGACTAGTCTTGTGGGTGTCTCCAGTAGTCGGAACGCGTTCATGAAAGGTATCGCCACGCTGATGCTATGGGGCGGATTGCTTCTGGCGCCGCTCACCTCGGCCGAGCATGTGCGCCTGGTCGGTGATGTCTGGCCACCCTTCACCGACCAGCGCCTGCCCGGCAACGGGCTGGCGGTGGAGCTGGTGAGCACCGCCCTGCAGCGCGCCGGGCATAGCACCGAGTATGTCGAGGTGCCCTGGGCCCGCGTGCTGCGCGGGCTGCAGCAGGGCGACTATGACGTGATAGTCGCGGCCTGGTACAGCAACGAACGCAGCCGCTATGGCTTCTATTCCAGCGCCTATCTGGTCAACCGCATCCGCTTCCTGCGCCGCACCGGCATGCCTATCGAGTTTGCCGGCCTGGACAGCCTGCGGCCGCACAGCATTGCCGTGGTGCGGGGCTACAGCTATGACTCCGCTTTCGACGCGGCCCAGGGACTGAGCAAGGTGCCGGTGCTGGAGTTCGCCATGGGCGCACGCATGCTGGCGGCCGGCAGGGTGCAGCTGACCCTGGAGGATGAGCTGGTGGCGCAGTACCACCTCAACCGTGATCTGCGCGAGATCCGCAATGCGGTGGAGTTCGTCGAGAAGCCGCTGAGCGAGAACGGCCTGCACATCCTGATGCGGCGCAGTCATCCGTTGCACCGGCAGATAGTCGCGGACTTCGATCGCGAGCTGGCGGCGATGCGCGAGGACGGCACCTACCGGAAGATTTTCAGCCGCTATGGGCTGTAGCCGTGGCGCCCAGGGTGCGCCCGCGGCCGCTGCGCTTGGCCTGGTAGAGCTGCATGTCGGCCTGCTGCAGCATGTTTTCCAGATCCTCCGGCTGGCCGTGGCAGATGCCGGCGCTGAAGCTCAGCGCGGGGGCGCCGGGGGCATAGTTGAGCGTGCTGCACTGCTGGCGTAGTGCGTCCAGGCGTGCGCCCAGCGTGGCGCCGTCGAGCTGGCTGACGAGGGCGAACTCCTCGCCACCCAGGCGTCCGCAAAGGGCGTCGGGAAAGGCCTGCTGCAGGGCGTTGGCGAACAGGACCAGGGCGTTGTCGCCGCTGGCATGGCCGAAGCTGTCGTTGATCTGCTTGAAGTGGTCGAGGTCGAGCATGGCGACGCCCGCCGTGCGCTTGCCCTTGTGCGCCAGGCGCAGCAGTTCCGTGCCCTGCTCGTAGAAGGCGCGGCGGTTGCACAGCCCGGTCAGCGAGTCGAACAGTGCCGCCTGCTTGAGCGCCTGCAGCATGTCGCGACGTTCCAGGCTGGACATCACCCGGCAGTTCAGTTCCTCGGGGCAGAAGGGTTTGCGCAGGAAGTCGTCGGCGCCGTGCTTGATGAACATGGCGCTGAGCGAGCCCTTGGCGTCGGCGGACAGGCCGAGAATGATCAGCTCGTTGCGCTTCATCTTCTGCCGCAGCAGCTTGACCAGCTCGAAGCCGCTGATGCCCGGCATGCTGTGGTCGACCAGGAACAGGTCGATATCGGGCTGTTCCTGCAGCAGGCGCAGCGCTTCGTCGCCGTCGCAGGCGTCGATGATCTGGTACAGGTGCGGGGTAAGGATGCGGCGGATGAAGTGGCGCGTGGCGTCCGAGTCCTCGGCGACCAGGATCTTCACGTGGCTGTTGCGCTCCAGCCGGTGGATCAGGCGGAAGGCGTACTCGTAGGAGTGCTGGCTCTCCTTCAGCACATAGTCGACCACGCCCTTGAGCAGCAGCTCGTCGCGGCGGTGTTCGTCATAGGAGCCGCTGAGCACGATGCAGGGCACGCTGTACTGCAGCACCAGGTCGACGATCTCGCCGTGCGGCGCGTCCGGCAGGTTGAGGTCGACGATGGCGGCGAAGAACAGCGCCGAGGAGGCTTCGAGCAGGACCTGGGCTTCGCCCAGGGAGGCACAGAACAGCGGCTGCAGGTCCGGCTCCTGGCGGAACAGGTGCTCGAGAATCTTCAGCACCAGCGGGCTGTCTTCCACCACCAGAACGTTACGCATCAGCCGCTTTCCCCCTAGAGCATCCGTACCTTGACCGCGCGTCCCTTGATCTTGCCGCTTTGCAGGCGCTGCAAGGCCTCGCGGGCCACGCTGCGCTCCACGGCGACATAGGCCTGGTAATCGAAGATGGCGATCTTGCCGACCTTGTCGCCGGGGATGCCGGCGTCACCGGTGAGGGCGCCGAGGATATCACCGGGACGCAGCTTGTCCTTGCGCCCGGCGGCCAGGCACAGGCTGTGCATCGGCGGCAGCAGCGCCTCGCCCTTGTCCTTCAGCTCGCCGAGCAGCTGCCAGGTCAGCGGGCTGCCCTGCAGCTCCTCGATGGCCTGGGCGCGGTAGGCCTCGCTCGGGGCCACCAGTGACAGCGCCAGGCCTTTCTCGCCGGCGCGGCCGCTGCGGCCGATACGGTGGATATGGATCTGGGCGTCGCGCGCCAGTTCGACGTTGATCACCAGCTCCAGGCCGGCCACGTCCAGGCCGCGGGCGGCCACGTCGGTGGCCACCAGCACGCTGAGGCTGCGGTTGGCGAACAGGGTCAGCACCTGGTCGCGGTCGCGCTGTTCGAGGTCGCCGTGCAGGGCGGCGGCGGAAATCTTTTCCGATTCGAGCAGGGCGGCCAGTTCGTCGCATTGCTGGCGGGTGGCGCAGAAGGCCACTGCCGGCTGCTTGCGGAAGTGCCGCAGCAGGCGGATCACCGCGTCCATGCGCTGCTTGGGGTCGATCTCGTAGAAACGCTGCTCGATCTGCCCGTCATCGTGCATGGCCTCGACCTGCACGCGCTCCGGATCGCGCAGGAAGCGTGCGGCGAGCTGCTCGATACCGGCCGGGTAGGTGGCGGAGAACAGCAGGGTCTGGCGCTTGGCCGGGGTTTGCTCGATGACTTCGGCGATGCTGTCGAAGAAACCCATGTCGAGCATGCGGTCGGCTTCGTCCAGCACCAGGGTATTCAGCCCGTCCAGCTTCAGGGTGCCCTTGCGCAGGTGCTCCTGGATGCGCCCCGGGGTGCCGACGATGATGTGCGCGCCATGCTCCAGCGAGCCGATCTGCGGGCCCAGCGGCACGCCGCCGCAGAGAGTTAGGATCTTGATGTTGTCCGCCGCGCGCGCCAGGCGGCGCAGCTCCTTGGCCACCTGGTCGGCCAGCTCGCGGGTCGGGCACAGCACCAGCGCCTGGCAGCCGAAGAAACGTGGGTTCAGCGGGTGCAGCAGGCCGATGCCGAAGGCGGCGGTCTTGCCGCTGCCGGTCTTGGCCTGGGCGATCAGGTCGCGGCCCTTGAGGATCAGCGGCAGGCCGGCGGCCTGGATCGGCGTCATTTCGGCGTAGCCGAGCGCGGCGAGGTTGTCGCGCATGGCAGCGGACAGCGGTAGGGAGGCGAAGGCGGTGGTCACGGAGCGAACCTGAAGGGGAGGGCGGTGGCCGATTGTAGCAGGCCCCTCAGAGCTCCCGCTTCAGCTCGGCGATGCGCGTGTCCTTGTCCTGCCACAACTGACTGACCCAGCTCTGGACGTACTGGCGGAATTCGGCATCGCCCTGGTAGTCGCCGGCCCAGAGTGCCGGGTCCAGCTCGCGGGTGCGGATGTCCATGATCACCTTGGGCACCTGGCCGCTGATCAGCTTCCAGAAGCCTGGTGCGCGCTGGCCCGGATAGACCAGGGTGACATCGAGCAGGGCGTCCAGCTGCGGCCCCAGGGTGGCGAGGGTAAAGGCCACGCCGCCAGCCTTGGGCTTGAGCAGGTGCTGGTAGGGCGAGCCCTGTTGGGCCTGCTTGGCCGCCGTGAAGCGGGTGCCCTCCAGGTAGTTGACCACCGTGACGTTGAGGTCCTTGAAACGCGCGCAGGCGCGCTTGGTGATCTCCAGATCCTGGCCGGCCATCTCCGGGTGCCTGGCCAGGTAGGCCTTGGAATAGCGCTTCATGAAGGGGTAGTCGAGAGCCCAGAAGGCCAGGCCGAGGAAGGGCACCCAGATCAGCTCCTGCTTGAGGAAGAACTTGAAGTAGGGCGTCTTGCGGTTGAACGCCTGGACCAGGGCCGGGATGTCCACCCAGGACTGGTGATTGCTCACCACCAGGTAGGAGCGGTCGCGGCGCAGGCCCTCGCCACCGCGGATATCCCACACCGTGGGGGTGAGGGTGGCGAAGATCAGCTTGTCGATCTCGGCCCAGGTCTCGGCGATCCACATCACCCCGCGCGAGCAGGCCGTGCGCAGGGCCTTGCCGGGCAGTATCAGCTTGAGCAGGGCGATCAGCATCATCGGGCCGATCAGGATCAGGGTGTTGAGCAATAGCAGCAGGATCACGCTGCCGGCGATGAACAGTCGACGCATGGTTTCTCCTTGTCGCGGGCACGGCCATGATAGCCAGCGCGTTTGTCGTCCGGCGCAATAAATAGTGTCTGCTGGCAATGTGCCTTGCCTGCGCCTGGCGTATCCTTGTTCACTGAAACAACCAGACCATTGGCTCCCCCATCGTGCTCAAACGTATAGCAGTCACCGAGCTGTGCCTCGGCATGTACATTCACGAGTTCTGCGGTTCATGGATGGACCATCCGTTCTGGCGAGGACGTTTTCTGCTCGATAACGAGCGCGACCTGCAGCGCGTGCTCGACAGCGAAGTGCACGAGGTGTGGATCGACGTCAGCAAGGGGCTGGATGTGGCCGCCGGGCAGGCCAGCCAGACCGTCGAGGAAGTCGAGGCCGAGACCGAGGCGCGCCTGCAGGCCGTGGCCGAGAGCCGCACGCCGCCGCCGCGCGCCAGCCTTGAGGATGAGGTGCAGCGCGCCCTCAAGCTCTGCGCCCAGTCCAGGGCCGCCGTGGTGCAGATGTTCAGCGATGCGCGCATGGGCCAGGCGATCCTGCTGGACCAGGTAACCCGGCTGGTCGACGAGATTTCCGACTCGGTCCTGCGCCACCCCAACGCGCTGATCAGCCTGGCCCGGCTGAAGACCAGCGACGAATACACCTACATGCACTCGGTGGCGGTCTGCGCCCTGATGATCGCCCTGGCCCGCCAGCTCGGCCTGCCCGAGACGCAGGTGCGCGAGGCGGGCGAGGCCGGCCTGCTGCATGACATCGGCAAGATGGCGATTCCCGACAGCATTCTCAACAAGCCGGGCAAGCTGACCGACAGCGAGTTCGGCACCATGCGCAGCCACCCCGAAAAGGGCGCCCAGATGCTGCTGGAGTGCGGCCAGATCAGCGCGCTGGTACTCGACGTGTGCCTGCACCACCACGAAAAGTTCGATGGCTCCGGCTACCCGCACCGCCTGACGGGCGAGCAGATCAGCCTGTTCGCGCGCATGGGCGCGGTCTGCGACGTGTATGACGCGATCACCTCGGACCGGCCCTACAAGAAGGGCTGGGACCCGGCCGAGTCGATCCGCAAGATGGCCGAATGGAAGGGCCACTTCGATCCGCAGGTGTTCCAGGCCTTCGTCAAATCGGTGGGCATCTACCCGGTAGGGGCGCTGGTGCGCCTGGAGAGTGGCCGCCTCGGCGTGGTCATGGAACAGCACGATAAGTCGCTGCTGACGCCGCGGGTCAAGGTGTTCTTCTCGGCCCGCTCCAGGCTGCCGATTCCCCAGGAAGTGGTCGACCTGGCCAAGCTGGTCGGCCGCGACAAGATCGTCGGTCGCGAGTCGGCCGAGGAGTGGGGCTTCAAGAACATCGAGGAACTCTGGTCCGGCCTGGCCGCACGCAGCGGCTCCTACTTCGACTGACCCCCTCTCCTGGCGACCGTTCGTCGGTCGCCATCCATTGCCTGTTTCCTGCGAACGAATCGCGAACGCCCCCTGCGCACAGTGACAGCCATGCCTGCCGACATCGACCCGTCGGCGGCATGGCTGGCCACCAGCGGGGAAGTCGGTGGCGCAATTCTTCAGGAAAGAGGACCTACCCCATGTACCCGAAACTCACCACCATCCTGCTGGCCCTGTCGTTCAGCATCGCCTGCCAGGCCGCCGGAAACCACCACGCCGGCCACACCCGGAGCCAGCGCCGAACTGCCCAGCCCGCCGCCGCGCAGCGAGGGCAACGCCGACAAGGCGCGCGTCGAGCCGCACCGCCCGACCTCGGTACATGCGCCCAAGCCCCAGGGCTAGTGACGCGCAACGGTGCGAACGCTGGGCGAACGCTGCCGTGGAAAATCGTCGCTGCAGGTGGCCATGAGCCGCCTGCGCCTTTCGACAGATCAAGTGGTGACAAGGATGAAGGACATGCAGTACCAGGCCAGCCCCGTCAGCTCTGCGCTGACCGCCCGGCTGCTCGCGGCGGAGCCCGAGTTCGTGGGGCTGGAGCGAATCAGCGGGGCGGCCGGCGACGGCTACCTGAGGGTGACCGCGGTGAGTGCCGACGGCCAGCACGTGGTCGGCATGTTCGCCGACCCGGCCGATACCCTCAGCCTCAGTGCATTTCTCTGGACCCGCGCCGGCGGCCTGCAGCGCCTCGGCAGCCTCAATGGCGGGCGCTACTGTTCGGCCGAAGGCATCAGTGCATACGGTCGGGTGGTGGTGGGCACCGCCGAGGACGGTGCCGCCGAGGGCGCCGACCGTGCCTTTCGCTGGACCCGCCAGGGCGGCCTGCACGACCTGGGCACGCTCAACTACGGCCGCTACTCCCATGCCTACGCCTGCAGCGCGGATGGTCTGGTGGTGGTCGGTGATGCCGCCGACGGTGCCATCGGCCATGCCAGTCGGGGCTTCTACTGGACCTTCGCCAGCGGCATGCGCAGCCTCGGCGTGCTCAATGGCGGCCTGACCAGTCACGCCTGTGCGGTCAGCGCCAATGGTCGGGTGATCGCCGGCTACGCCGATGACGGCGCCCATGACAACGCCCGCCGCGCCGTGCGCTGGACCGAGCAGGACGGCCTGCGCAGCCTGGGCACGCTGAACGGCGGCCACTACTCGACGGCCACGGCAATCAGCGCCGACGGCCGCACCATCGTCGGGGTGGCCAGCGACGGTCACGCCGGGGAGGCCCTGCGGGCGTTCGTCTGGCGCGAGGACAGCGGCATGCGCAGCCTGGGCGGGCTCAACGGCGGCCTGGTCTCGCGGGCCAACGCGGTCAGCGCCGACGGCGCGGTGGTTGTCGGTGTCGCCAGCGATGGTGAGGCCGGCAACGAGGAGCGTGGTTTCGTCTGGACCGCCGAAGGCGGCATGCGCTCGGTCGAGAACTGGTTGTACGAGCATGGGCTGGCCGCCGCCGCGGTGCCCGTGGTGCAGGCCAATGGCGTCAGCGCCGACGGCCAGCTGCTGGTCGGGCAACTGGACGGTGAGCGCGCCTTCATCGCCAGCGTGCGTCCGCGCTGGCTGCAGTTCTGAGTTCGGGCGCCAGGGATGGCGCCCTTCCTTTGCACGCGTTGTCACGGGCCTACAGGGATGTTGCCCACCTTTATCGGGAGCATGAGCCATGGAGCACTGGCTGATCGCTGGCGCGCTGCTGCTGGTGTATGTCAGCGGCCTGTATGTGGCCGGGCGCAATTGACGCGCCCGGCGCCATGCGGCACCGTGCCGGCAAGTTCCAACCTGCAGCACGGATGCCATGCCGCACATTCTCATAGTCGAAGACGAAGCCGCCATCGCCGATACCCTGGTGTTCGCCCTGCAGGGCGAAGGCTTCACCACCACCTGGCTGAACCTGGCCGAGGCTGCCCTGGAATTCCAGCAGCGCACGCCCGCGGACCTGCTGATTCTCGACGTCGGCCTGCCCGACATCAGCGGTTTTGAGGCCTGCAAGCGACTGCGCCGCTTCTCCGACGTGCCGGTGATCTTCCTCACCGCGCGCGATGCCGAGATCGATCGGGTGGTGGGCCTGGAGATCGGTGCCGACGACTATGTGGTCAAGCCCTTCAGCCCACGCGAGGTGGCGGCACGGGTCAAGGCCATCCTCAAGCGCATGGCGCCGCGCCCGGTCGAGCCGCAGGGCGAGGCGGGCGGGCCGTTCCGCGTGGATGGCGAGCGGGTGCAGATCCACTATCGCGAGCAGCTGCTGGTGCTGACGCGCCACGAGTTCCGTCTGCTGCAGGCGCTGCTGGCGCAACCGGAGCGGGTGTTCTCCCGCGAGCAACTGCTCGACGCCCTGGGCGTGCCGGCCGACGCCGGCTACGAGCGCAATATCGACAGCCACATCAAGAGCGTGCGCGCCAAGCTGCGCCAGGTGGCGCCGCAGGCCGAGCCGATCCAGACCCATCGCGGCCTGGGCTACAGCTACAGCCCGAAGAGTGCCTAGCGCTTGCGGCAACCCCGCACCCGCTGGGAGAGGGGGCAGGAACTAGCGCATGGCCCGCAGCAGGTCGCGGGCTGCCTGCTGGTCGAGATCATCGTGGCCTCCGTCGATGGCGGCCAGGCGCGTCTCGACCAGTTGGCGCAGCGCGGCACCGCCCTGCCAGCGCGCACGGGTCATGGCCAGGCGCAGCTGCAGGGCGCGCGCCTGTAGCCATTCGGCCAGCTGCTCGGCTTCTTCCAGCAGCGCCGCCACCTCCTCCTCCAGGCCGCTGGCCAGCAGGGCCTCGGCCTTCAGGCGCAGCAGATCGGCCATCATGTAGTTCTCCCCCCGCCGGCGCGCGGTGGCGAGCACCGGGTCGACCAGCGCCAGCAGCTCGTCGTGGCGGCCGAGGTGGGCGTAGGCATCGAGCAGGAACAGCTGCATGGTCACCTCGATGCTGGACATCGAACTGCGGTTGCCGGCGATGCCTTCGTGCATCAGCTGCAGACCCGTCTCGTCACCTTGCAGGACCCGGGCCCAGCCGGCCTGCACATTGGCGATGTCCTGCCAGACCCGCAGACCGTGGCGCTCGGCCTGCAGCAGGCACTCCGCAGCCAGCGTGGCCACCGTGGCCGGCTCGCGCAGCATGAAGTGCAGCATGTTGCTGGTGACCAGCGAGAAGCACAGGGCATTGGCGAAGCCGTCGCCCCGGGCATGCGCCAGCAGCTCGGCGCTGACCTGGCGGGCCCGCTCGGGCTGGCCGTGCAGCCACAGGGCCATGGACATGAAGGTGCGCCCGCTGACCAGGGGGTCCTCGCCGTAGTTCTGCCGGCACTCCAGGCGCGCGGCGGGCTCGCTCAGGGCCAGGATGCGCTCGGACACGGCGATGGTCTCCGCCATCGGCCGCACCCAGAAGCTGCCACCGACGAAGCAGATCATGCCGATCAGACGGTGGCTGAGCCGGCCGCTCTGTTCGCCGGCCTGCATCACCTCGCGGCCCAGTTCCATGGCGCTGATATGGCCGCCCAGCGAGCCGGTACCGGCCCAGATGCCGACCAGCGCACCGAAGCGCTCCTCGATGTTGCTGGTGCGCTCGCTCAGCTCGCGGGCGCGTTCGAAGGCGCGCACCGTGCGCTGCGCGCCATAGCCGTCGGCGGCATTCAGGACCACGCCGAGGGCCAGTTGCAGGGCCAGCTCCTGGCTGTCGCGCTGGCTGCCGGGTGGCACATCGCCCAGGCAGTCGAGCGCGCGCTGGTACTACTGGGCGGCCTCGCGGTAGGCCGAGATGCGCTGGGCATGGGCGCCGGCACTCTGCCACAGGGGCACGGCGGCCGCGCCCTGGCCGGCTTCGCTGAGGTGGTGGGCGACCTGTGCGGGGGCGTGCAGGGCGCGCGCCGGAAAGCGCTGCTGCAGGATTTCGGCAATGCGCGCGTGGGTTTGTCGACGCAGCGCCCGGGGCTGCGACAGATAGGCGGCCTGCTGGATCAGGGCGTGCTTGAACTGGCTCAGGCTGGCCTGGCTGCCCGGGTTGATCAGGCCCGCGCGCAGCAGCTCGCCGAGGTGCGCCTGCAGTTCGGCGGGGCTGCCCGGATACAGGGCCTCGAGCAGCTCGATGGGGAACTCGCGGCCGATGCAGGCGGCCAGCTGGGCGGTGCCGCGCGCGGCACCGAGCAGGTCGATGCGCGCCATCAGCAGGTCGTTGAGGGTCAGCGGGATGCCCTGCTGGCCATGGCCACTGGCCGCCCACTGGGCCAGTTCCTCGATGAACAGGGGCACACCGTCGGCCATCTCCAGCACGCGCTGCAGATCGTCCCGGTCGAGGCTGGCGGCCAGGTCGGCGACCATGCTCTGCGCCAGCGCCGGGCTCAGGTGCGGCAGTTGCAGCAGATGGGCGCCGGCTTCCAGCCAGGCCTGCGTGGCGAACTCCGGGCGCGCGGTGATCAGCAGCATCAGCGGCCGTAGCTCGGGTTCGTGGAGCAGGCGTTCGAACAGGCGCAGGGTCGAGGCATCGGCCCAGTGGGCGTCCTCCAGCACCAGCAACAGCGGTTGCTGGCGGTTGGCGCGGATGATCGCCAGCAGGGTTTCCAGCATGCCCTCGTGCCACTGCTCGCCACGCAGACCGTGCACCGGCGAGCCCTCCGGCAGCGGCAGGCCGAGCAGGTCGGCGACCAGGTCGCAGCGCGGCCCGTCCAGGCCGAATGCCTGCAGCACCTCGCACAGGCGCTGGTAGCGCTGTGCCGGTGCGCTGTCCGGGGCAAAGCCGGTCAGGCTGCGGATCAGTTCGGCACAGGGGAACAGCGGGTCGCTGCGGTGCTGTTCCAGGCAGCGCAGCTCGACCTGGTGGCCGGGCAGGGTCACCGGAATCTGCTTGCTCAGCTCGTGCACCAGGCGTGACTTGCCCACGCCGGGGTCGCCACACAGCAGCAGGGCCTGGCCGCGCTGCTGCTGGTGCACCTGTCGCCAGATATCGTGCAGGCGGGCCAGCTCGTCGCGGCGACCGACCAGCGGGGTCAGGCGCGGTTGCGCGGCCAGGCGATGGCGTGCCGAGCTAGCCGCCTCGGCGCGGTAGATGGTGCCGGCGCTGGCGCCGCTGCCGAGCAGGCACAGCTGCAGGGGCAGGCAGCGGAAGTAGCCCTGCACCAGGCGGAAGGTGGCACTGCTGAGGGTGACTTCCTGATAGCCGGCGAGCTGGCGTACCTGGATCGCCAGGTCGGAGGTGATGCCGGTGGCGTCGGGCATCGCCTGGCCCGGTGCGGTGACGATCTGTCCGGTGTGCAGGCCGCAGCGCACCTGCGCTGGTTCGCAGGCCGCCGCCAGCGACAGCGCGGCCAGTACGGCGATGCGCGCGGCATCCTCGCGCGCCTGCGGGTAGCCGAAGTAGGCCAGCAAACCGCCACCATGGGCCTGCACCAGGTAGCCGCCGTGCGCGCGGATGACCTGGGCGCACTGTGCCTGCGGCTCGGCCAGCAGGGCCAGGGCCTCCTCGGGGTCGATGCTGTCCGGGGTGGCGATCTCGCAATAGAGCACCGTGACCTGGCGCAGCTCGGCCGGCGGTGGTGGCAGCGCCACCGGGCGCGTCGGTGAAGGCCTGGGGGCGGCGCTCAGCTCACCCTGGCGAATGCTCTGCTGCAGGGCCTGGCAGGCTTTGCTCGGGTGCACGCCGAGCTCTTTCCACAGCTGGTGGCGAAAGCTTTCGTACTGCGCCAGGGCGGCGGCGCTCTGGCCATTGCGCGCTAGCAGGCGCATCAGGCGCTGCTGGCCGCTTTCCTGCCAGGGGTCGAGCTCCACCAGGCGCAGGGCATGGGGCAGGGCGCGCTGCAGCTCGCCCTGCTGTTCGAAGTGATTGCTCAGGTGTTCCAGCAGGGCCAGGGCGTGGCAGCGCAGCGATTCGCGTTGCAACAGCAGCCATTCTTCGAAGTCCGGACAGTCGGGCAGGTCGAGGCCGGCGAGGAAGTCGCCGCGGTACAGCGCGACGGCTTCGGCCAGTTCGGCGATGCAGTTCGGGCACTGCTGGCAGGCCGGGCTGGCGCTGCAGTGCTGCGGCGGCTGGCGGAAGCGCAGCACGTCGATGTGCCCGGCCGGCAGGAAGCGCAGGCTGTTCTTGCCGGCCTCGAACAGCGCCAGGCCGGTCGGTGTCTCCAGTACCCGGCGCAGGTCGGACAGGGTGCGCCGCAGGTTGCCGCGCCAGGTGTTCGCCGGGCTGGCCTCCCAGAGCAGGGCGGCGAGCGTCTCGCGGCTGTGTTCGCGCTGGTGCTCCAGGCTCAGGTAGGCGAGCAGCGCGCGCATCTTGTCGTAGTTGAAGCCGTCCAGTGGCTGATCGCGCCAGGTGACGGCGAAGCTGCCGAGCAGGTTCAGGCGCAGCGGCGCGGCGGAGGTGACAGCGTCCATGTCGGGCTTCCCGGCCTTGGCGGCGCGGGCTCGGTGGCGAGTGGGGCAGATCCGGTTCGGTTGTGCGGTATGCTGGCCTTGTCGTTCACGCTGGCAGGGTCGGCCGTGACCGCGGCACCATTCTGCCATCCTTGCCGGGCGGCGGCGACACCCGCTCCGAGCGTCCATCCAGCCACAGGGAAGTCATCCATGCAGCAGCGTTTTGCGCGTCACCGGGGAGGGCGGCCATGCCGCTAGGCGTTCGTATTTTCCTGGTGTACTTCCTGTTCGTCGGCCTGGCCGGCTGGTTCGTTCTCAGCACGGTGATGGACGAGATCCGCCCCGGCGTACGCCAGTCCACCGAGGAAACCCTGGTGGATACCGCCAACCTGCTGGCCGAGATCCTGCGTGACGAGGTGAAGAACGGCAGCCTGGCCCAGGGCCGTCTGCCCGAGCTGCTCAAGGCCTATGGCCAGCGCCAGCCGCAGGCGCAGATCTGGGGCGTGGAGAAACGCGCTGTGAGCCACCGCATCTACGTCACCGATGCGCGCGGCATCGTGCTGCTCGACTCCAGCGGCGGCGCCGTCGGCCAGGATTACTCGCGCTGGAACGATGTCTATCTGACCCTGCGTGGCGAGTATGGCGCCCGCTCCACCCGCGAGGACCCGGCCGACGAGGACAGCTCGGTGATGTACGTGGCGGCGCCGATAAGGGATGGCGCGCAGATCATCGGGGTGGTTTCGGTGGCCAAGCCGAACCAGTCGCTGCAGCCCTATATCGAACGCTCGCAGCGGCGCCTGGGTTGGCTCGGCGCCGGGTTGATCGTGCTCGGCCTGCTGATCGGCGGGGCGCTGTCCTGGTGGCTCAGCGGCTCGCTGCGCCAGCTCACCCGCTATGCCGGTGCGGTCAGCCGCGGCGAGCGCGCCGAGCTGCCGGAGCTGCGCGGCGGCGAGCTCAAGCAGCTGGCCGCCGCGGTGCAGAAGATGCGCACCGAGCTGGAGGGCAAGGCCTACGTCGAGCAGTACGTGCATACCCTGACCCACGAACTGAAGAGCCCGCTGGCGGCCATCCGTGGCGCCGCCGAGCTGCTCGAGAGCGAGATGCCGGCCGAGCAGCGGCAGCGCTTCGTGGCCAATATCGCCAGCGAGGGCGCGCGCCTGCAGCAACTGATCGAGCGCCTGCTCAACCTGGCCCTGGTGGAGCAGCGCCAGGGTCTGGAAGAGCGTGTGGCGGTCGATCTGCATGGCCTCGCCGAAGAGCTACTGCAGGCCCAGGCGGCGCGCATCCAGGCCGCCGGCCTGCGCATGGAGAACACCATCCCGGCCGGGTTGCTGATGCAGGGCGAACGCTTCCTGCTGCGCCAGGCACTGGCCAACCTGCTGGACAACGCCCTCGACTTCACCCCTGCCGGCGGCCTGCTGCGTTTCAGCGCAGAGACGCATGACGGTCGCGTGGAACTGGCCCTGTACAACCAGGGTGCGGCGATTCCCGACTATGCGTTGCCGCGCCTGACCGAGCGCTTCTACTCGCTGCCGCGCCCCGCCAGCGGGCGCAAGAGCACCGGCCTGGGGCTCAACTTCGTGCAGGAGGTGGCCTTGCTGCACGGCGGCGAACTGGCCCTGCGCAATGTCGAGGGCGGCGTGCGCGCCAGCCTGCATTTGCCGTTAACCTGATGGTGGCGGGCTCGGTGGCGAGGTGGACTATGCTTCGTCGCAGAACCCAGCAGGCGCCTGCCAGGAGCATCGCCTGACGAGAAGACGACAACAGCCGGGGAGGCGTTGCATGAAGACCGTTGCGGAACTGCTCAGAACCAAGCCCAGCACCTACGTGCATCACATCAGTCCGGAGGCCTCGGTGCTGGATGCGGTCAAGCTGCTGGCCGAGAAGAAGATCGGCGCCCTGCTGGTGATGGCCGGGGGACGCCTGGTGGGGATCGTCAGCGAGCGTGACTATGTGCGCAAGCTGGCCGAGCTGGAACGCGCCGCCTTCGACGCGCGGGTTGCCGACATCATGACCGCCGAGGTGATCACCGTCGGCCCGCGTGACAGCGTGCAGCACTGCTTGCAGATGATGACCGACCACCGCCTGCGTCACCTGCCGGTGGTGGCCGAGGGCGAGCTGATCGGCATGCTGTCGATCGGTGACCTGGTCAAACAGACCATCGACGACCAGGCCAGCCTGATCCAGCAGCTGGAGCAGTACATCCGCGGCGGCTGAGTTCACACAAACTCCACACAGACTCCACATCCCTCGCACGGCGCCGCCACGGGCGCCGTCGAGACTCTCCCCACGGTCCAACCCAAGGAGAGTCCCAATGAATCGCAACCTGTTGATCAAGCTCGGCGCCATTGCTGCGCTGATATTGCTGCTGATGGTCCCGATCCTGATGATCGACGGCATGATCGAGGAGCGCCAGAGCCTGCGCGACGGCGTGCTGGAAGACATCGCGCGCAGTTCCAGTTACAGCCAGAAGATCGTCGGCCCGCTGCTGGTGGTGCCCTACCGCAAGACCGTGCGCGAGTGGAAAACCCACGACAAGACCGGCGAGCGCTATCTCGAGGAAAGCGAGGTTGGCGGGCGCCTGTACTTCCTGCCGGAGCGCCTCAGCGTCGGCGGCGACATCCGTACCGAGCTGCGTGCGCGCGGCATCTACCAGGCCCGCCTGTTCCACAGCGACAGCCACCTCGCCGGCCACTTCGAGCTGCCCGCCAACTTCGGCGTGACCGAGGACCTGGGCGACTATCGCTTCGGCGAGCCTTTCGTCAGCGTCGGCATCAGCGATATCCGCGGCATCAAGAACAACCTGGTGCTGCAGCAGGGCGAGCGCAAGCTGCCGTTCCAGCCCGGCAGCGCCGACCCGCTGCTCGGTGCCGGCGTGCATGCGCCGTTGCCGATGGCGGTGGCCGACGTGCATCAGGGGCAGCGCCTGGAGTTCGCCTTCGACCTGCTGCTGCAGGGCACGGGCGAGCTGAGCATCGCCCCGGTCGGCCGCGAGACCCAGGTCGATCTCGGTGCCGACTGGCCACATCCCAAGTTCATCGGCGAGTACCTGCCGAGTGAACGCGAGATCAGTGGTGACGGCTTTACCGCGCGCTGGCAGACCAGCTTCTTCGCCACCAACATGGAGGAGGCCCTGAGCGAGTGCGCCTACGGCGGTGAGTGCAACGCCTTCCTGGGGCGCCAGTTCGGCGTCAGCTTCGTCGACCCGGTGGACCAGTACCTGAAGAGCGACCGCGCGCTGAAGTACGCACTGCTGTTCATCACCCTGACCTTTGCCGGCTTCTTCCTCTTCGAGGTGCTCAAGCGCCTGGCCGTGCACCCGGTGCAGTACGGCCTGGTCGGCCTGTCGCTGGCGATGTTTTACCTGCTGCTGCTGTCGCTGGCCGAGCACATGGCCTTCGCCCGCGCCTATGCCCTGGCGGCCTCGGCCTGCGTGCTGCTGATCGGCTTCTACGTCAGCCATGTGCTGCACAGCTGGCTGCGCGGCGGCGGCTTCACCGCGGCCCTGGCCGGGCTCTACGCCATGCTCTATGCCCTGCTGTCCGCCGAGGACTACGCCCTGCTGATGGGCTCGCTGCTGGTGTTCGGCCTGCTTGCCGCGGTGATGGTGCTGACCCGCCGTCTCGACTGGTATGGCCTGGGCAAACCGGCCGTCGCCGCCTGATATCGACCGGGCGCGGCGTCGGCCGCGCCCCCTGCGAGGAGATCGCCATGTTGCGTTTGCTGATGCAGTTTTCCGCCTGCTTCGCCCTCGGCCTGGTGGTGGCCGGGATGCTTCTGATCGGCCTGATGTTCTTCGGCCAGTTCGACCTGATCCACGGCCTCAACCTCAGCGGCCGGCCGCTGGCCAGCGTCGCTCTGACGCTGCTGCCGGGCGGTTTCTGGGACGGCCTGACCGGCGTGCCGGATGCCGCCGGCAATGCCCATATCCAGTCGTTCCTGCAGCTGTGCGTGGCCCTGGCGCAGGTCGCCCTGCTGCTGGGCGCCGGCTTTTTCCGCCTGTGGTACCGCACATGAGCGGCCGCGTCGGACTGCGCGAGGAGTCGCGCCTGGGGCACCTGCTGGCGTGGCGTATCGCCCGCCTGTTTCCACGGCCCTTGCAGCCCTTGACGGAGCTGCGCCGGGAGCCTGCACCATGGCGCTGAAGGCAGGCACTCCCTGGTATTTCACGGTGGGCCTGAGCGGCGGTATCACCCTGGCCTACCTGCTGAGCGTGCTGCTGGGGCTTTGGCTGCCGTCCTGGCCGTTCAACGCCCTGTTCACCCCGCTGGCCGTGCTCAGCCTGGCGCTGCAGACGCCGTACCTGTGGCGCCCGCAGGCCGCCAACCTGGCGAGCTGGCGTCTGGGAGCACTCCTGGGGGCCGCCGTGCTGGCGCTGGCCTGGCTGTTGTATGGCTACGGAGGGGCACTATGAACCCGTTGACGAGTGCTCTGTATGTCGTCGCACAGCTGCTCTATCGCGCCGTGCTGCTGTGGTTCTGCCTGCTCCTGCTGCTCTACCTGTGCTACAAGCTGGCCGAGCGCAGTTATGCGATCGATGCGCTGCCGGCTCCGCTCGAAGTGGATGGCCTGGTGCTGGTCGGCGGTGAGAGCGGCTTTCGCGAAGGCTGTGGTGTCGCCGTGCTGCGCATGTCGCCCGCCCTGCGCGCGCGCCTGCAACGCGAGGGCCTGGCGGCGTTGCAGCAGGCGCGGCAGGCACGCGGCTATGCGGACGATGACTACTACCGCTACGAGCCCTGGCAGGCGCTGCCGGCGCAGGGCGATGGCGACGGGCTGGCGCCGATTTTCCTCGGGCTGCAGTGCGCCGACGCCGATGACGAGCTGAGCGCACGGATCGGCCGGGCCAGCCAGGGCTATTACACCACCAAGCACGAAGGTGCCCTGCTGGTCCTGCCGCGCGAGGGGCTGATCGTGTTCGGTTACTTCGGGTGAGCTCTGGGTCTGCGCAAGGGGGACGCCGACACCTTAGAATCCTCCGCTCAATACAGGCGAGGGTGTTCAGGGATGAAGTCGATGGGAAGAGGACTGGTCACGGTGGCCGCTCTGCTGGCCGGTATGGCACAGGCGCAGGATTGTCGCGAGCAGTTGCCGCAGATCCTGGCCAGTGCTTACGGAGCGGCACCGCCCGTGGCGCTGGAGCAGGTGATCTGCAAGGTCTGGCCGGCGCGCTCCGAGCTGACGCTGGTGGCGGTGCCGCTGCCGCGGGCCGAGCATGACGGCTATGGCGAAACCGATCTGGAGCTGCTGGTGGCCGGCAGCGCCAGCGGCCAGGTGAGTGTGAGGAAGTTGCTGCCGGGTGAGCTGGACTGGGATGCGGTCTATGTGTCTGGCATCTCGTTCGATACCGCGCCCTACTGGGTAAGCGAGAGGCGGCTGGCCTTCGGCGTGCGGGTTTCACGAAATGGTAGTTCGCGGGCCAATCCATTCTTCGAGCAGTCCTTGAACCTCTATGTCCTGGATGGCGACGCTATTCGCCCGGTGCTCAGCGATCTCGTGATGGCGGAGGGCTCCGGTGAGTGGGACACCAACTGCGCGGGCGAGTGGAACGATATGAAGCGGACCCTGGCGCTGGCCGAGCAGGCCGGGCCCAATGGCTATAACGACATCATCCTGCGTGAGAAACGCACCTTCAGCAGCGCTGAGGTCCGCGGTGATGAGTGTGTGTCGGTTGATGAAAACAGAGGGCAGCAGCGCTACCGCCTGACCTACGACGGCGAGCGCTACGGGGTGCCGAAGGAGCTGCAGCGCCTGCGCTGATCAGCGCGGTAGCGTGGCCTGCATCGACGGCCGCTGGCTGACATCGGCAAACCAGCCGGCCAGGCCCGGGAAGCGCCCGCGCCAGCCCAGCTGCGGCTGGCGCAGGTCGAGGTAGCCGAGGGCGCAGGCCAGGCCGATGGCGGCGATATCGAAGCGGCTGGCGAGTTCGGCCAGGCAGTCCTGCTCGAAGTAGGCCAGGGCGCGCTCGATCTTGTCCTGCTGGGCGGCCTGCCACTGCTCCCAGCGCTTGTCCTCGGGGCGCAAAAAGGTCTCGTAGCGCAGCAACACGGCGGCATCGAGGATGGCATCGGCCAGCGAGGCCAGGGTCAGGCGCCGCCAGCGCGCGCTACCGGTGGGGATCAGCGGCTCGCCGACATGCTGGCTGTCGAGGTAGTCGAGGATCACCCGGCTGTCGTGCAGCACGTTGCCGTCGGCCAGGCGCAGGGCCGGGATCTTGCCGGCCGGGTTGCCCTCCAGTACCGCCGCGCTGGGCGCCACCGGGCTGAGCTGCACCTCATGCAGGGCCACCCGCTCGGTCTGTCCGGTCTCATGCAGCAGCACCATCACCTTGCGCACGAACGGCGAGGCGGGGGAGTGGAACAGGGTCATGGTGCTCATGGTGGTTCTCCGTGAGGGGCTGCGGCGCGTCGGGCGCCCCGAACAAGGCCTGGTGCTTCCAGCGTCCGGCGCAGAGCGTGCAGTCGCGCCCCGTGCCGGTACGCTGACGCCGCTCAGCGGCCGAGGTGACGCTCGACCCAGGCGGCATAGGCATCGATGAACTTCTGCAGGAAACCCTCGATGCCGGCGTCCAGTTTACCGCTGTCGTCGAAGAACTTGCCGGCGCCACCCAGGTAGGCCTCCGGCTGCTGCAGCACGTAGACGTCGAGGAACACCAGGCACTGGCGCAGATGGTGATTGGCGCCGAAGCCGCCGATGGCGCCCGGCGAGGCGCTCAGCACGGCGCCCGGCTTGCCGCTGAACACGCTCTGCCCGTAGGGGCGCGAACCGACATCGATGGCGTTCTTCATCGGCGCGGGAATCGAGCGGTTGTATTCGGGAGTGACGAACAGCAGGGCGTCGGCGCCCCTGACCTGCTCACGGAAACGGCTATAGGCCTCGGGCGCCGGGCTGACGTCGATGTCCTCGTCGTACAGGGGCAGGTCACCGATCTCGACCAGCTGCAACTGCAGCGAGGGCGGTGCCAGTTCGGCCAGCGCCAGGGCCAGCTTGCGATTGATCGAGGCCTTGCGCAGGCTGCCGACCAGGACGGCGACCTTGTGGATCTTGCTCATGGGAGGCTCCTTTGCCACAGCGGACGGAAAGTGGAGCTGAAACTATAGGGCGCGGTTGACGAATCGGCCCGTTGCGCAGAAATTGACCAGACGTCGACGCAAGGCCGGCGTCCGCACAACGGTCATCCGCCTCCGGCAGGCTGGCCTCACAAGAACAAGTCCGAAGATTCCCCGACTGCCGACAGCCACCCTGTTGAGGAAATCGCCATGGCCCTGTTCGACCCGCGTTATCAGCTCGAAGCCGAAGACCCTCTCGCTCAGTGCCGCCGTGCAGCGCTGAGCCATCAGGAAATCCAGCGCACCCTGCACGCCCTCGATCGCCTGGCCTGGCGCCTGCGCGGGCGCTTGCGCGCGCACAGGCGCTAGGCGAAAGCCGCCAGCAGGTCCTCCTCCAGCGCGCGCTGTGCTTCGCTGGGCTGCCGCGCGCGATGGCGTGCCAGGCGAAATTCCACCGCGAAGCCCAGCTCCTCGGGCAGCAGGGCCCGCAGCTGGCCGCGTGCCTCCCAGGGCGCGGCGATGTGCTCAGGCAGGTAGCCGATGTGGGCGCCGCTGAGGATGAACGCCAGGCTGCCTTCGACCTGCTCGCTGCGGGCGCTGCTGGCGCCGGCCTGCCAGGGTTCGTCGGCGGCGATGAAACGGTAGGGGTGCAGCACGCCATCGCACCCTTGCAACTCGGCCGGGTCGATCCGCGTCCTGGTGAACAGGGCATGGCCACGGCCGCAGTACAGGTGCTGCGGTTCGCTGAACAGCGGCCGGTAGTCCAGCGCCGTCTGTCTGCCGGAGAAGTAGCCGATGGCCAGCTGCAGCTGGCCCTGCAGCAGGCGGCGCTCCAGCTCGGCGGGCATGGCGCTGAGCAGTTCGATCTGCACCGCCTGGTTGCGCTGGCGAAAGGCGCCGATGGCCGCGCCGAGCTTTTCCAGCACCTGGTCGGCCAGGGCCTCGGACAGGCCGATATGCAACTCGCCGAGCAGCTTGTCGGCCATGCCTTGGGCTTCGCCCTTGAAGGTTTCGATGGCGGCGAACAGCTTGCGCGTGGCGACCAGCACCTGCTCGCCCTTGGGCGTCAGGCGAAAACCCGACTTGCCGCGCTCGCACAGGCGAAAGCCCAGGCGCGTCTCCAGCTTGGCCATCTGCGTGCTGATGGTCGACTGGCCGATGCCCAGCTCGCCCTGAGCGGCACTGAAGCCGCCGCTCTCCACCACGGTGACGAACAGACGCAGCAGTTGCAGATCGAGGTCGCGCAGCTGGCTGAGCATGCCGGCTCCATACATTGATTTTTGTTGATGTCAGAGTAGATCACTTCGTATTTATCCGAAGCAATGGCCGGCGCAGGATGCCGCTATCCGCAGCCCCCGACAGAGGGGCGCGGCCAACCGATCCTGCTGAGGAATTGATCATGCGCTTGGTCGCCAGCTTGCTTGTGTGTGCCTTCGCCCTGCCGCTGCAGGCCGAGGAAAAAGTGCTCAACCTCTACAACTGGGCCGACTACGTGCCGCAGCAGGCGCTGCAGCGCTTCCAGGCCGAGACCGGCATCCGGGTCAAATACGACAGCTTCGACAGTACCGAGGTGCTGGAGAGCAAGCTGCTCACCGGGGGCAGCGGCTACGACCTGGTGTTCCCTTCCTCCAGCGTGCTGGGCCGGGCCATCTCGGCCAAGGCCCTGCAGCCCGTCGGCGAGCTGGCCAACCGCGGCAATCTCGATCCTGAGTTGCTGGCTAAACTGGCGGGCATAGACCCCGGCAATGCCTATGGCGTGCCCTACACCTGGGGCACGGTGGGCCTGGGGATCAACCGCGAGGCTGTCGAGCAGCGCCTGCCGGGCGTCGCCCTGGACAGCCTCGACCTGCTGTTCAAGCCCGAGTACGCCAGCAAGCTCAAGGATTGCGGCATCAGCGTGCTCGACTCGCCGCAGGAGGTGATCGCGGTCGTGCTCAACTACATGGGCAAGGACCCGTACAGCACCGCCGAGGCCGACCGAGAGGCCGCCAAGGCCCTGCTGGCGCAGCTGCAGCCGAACCTGCGTTACGTTGGCCAGAGCCGGCAGATCGATGACCTGGCCAAGGGCGAAATCTGCCTGGCGCTGACCTACACCGGCGATGCCGGCATGGCGGCCGCGCGTGCCAGCGAGGCGCAGCAGCCGTTCTCGGTGGTCTACCGCATTCCGCGCGAGGGCACGCTGATCTGGTTCGACACCCTGGCCATCCCCGTGGATGCGCCGCATCCCGAAGCCGCGCGGGCCTTCATCGACTACCTGCTCAAGCCCGAGTCGATCGCCGAGCTGACCAACTCGCTGTACTTCGCCAACGCCAACCGTGCGGCCACGCCGCTGTTGGACGCGGCGGTGAGTGGCGACCCGGACATCTACCCCGGCCCCGAGTTGCGTGCCCGGCTGTTCGCCGAGCAGGCGCTGCCGCTGCGCGAGATGCGCCAGCGCACCCGCCTGTGGACGGCGTTCCGCACCCAGTACTGACAACCGTTTGGCTGCTCCGGCACCGAGCGGCCCGTTCGAGACTACGACCATGGACCATGCATTCGACAACGACCAGGCGATCACCCGCGACAGCCTCTATGGCACCGCAGCCGAGCCGACCTACGCCGGTATCACCAGCTTCATGCGCCGCCGCTACACGCGCGACCTGCGCGGCTTGGACCTGGTAGTCAGCGGTGTGCCCTTCGACACCGCCACCACCAACCGTCCGGGCAGCCGCTTCGGGCCGCGGGCGATTCGCGCGGCCTCGATCCAGTCGGCCTGGGCCCGCCACTATCCCTGGGAGTTCGACCCCTTCGATCTGCTGGCCTGCGTTGACTACGGCGACTGCCACTTCGACCACGGCACGCCGCAGGACACCCCGGCGGCCATCGAGGCCCACGCCGAAAGGATTATCGACGCCGGCTGCGCCATGCTCACCCTGGGCGGCGACCACTTCATCAGCTACCCGCTGCTCAAGGCCCATGCGAAGAAGCACGGCCCGCTGGCGCTGATCCATTTCGATGCGCACAGCGACACCTGGCCGGACGAGGAAGTCCAGCGCATCGACCACGGCACCATGTTCTACCACGCCGCCCGCGAGGGCCTGGTCGATCCGGCGCGCTCGGTGCAGGTCGGCCTGCGCACCACCAACGACGACGTGATGGGCTTCCAGGTGCTGGATGCGCGCCAGGTCAACCGCAGCACTCCGGAGCAGATCGCCGAGCTGATCCGCGCTCGCGTCGGCGATCAGCCGGTGTACCTGACCTTCGACATCGACTGCCTCGACCCGGCCTTCGCTCCCGGCACCGGCACGCCAGTGTGCGGTGGGCTGTCCAGCCACCAGGCGCTGGAAATCCTGCGCGGCCTGCGTGGCATCAACCTGGTCGGCATGGACGTGGTCGAGGTGGCGCCGCCCTATGACCACGCCGAGGTCACCGCACTGGCCGGCGCCACCCTGGCGATGGAGATGGTCTGCCTCTACGCCTACCGCCACAAGCGCGGCTAGTCGGCGGCATCCTGCGCCAGCAGGATCAGCCGCAGCTGCGCGGCCCCCGGCGACAGGCTGTGGCCGGCGCGGCTGACGATGCCGTAGGCCGAGTGCTGGCTCAGCGCCACGCTGATCTGCAGCGGCGCCAGGCGCCCGTTGGCCACGTCCTGGGCGATCACGTCCCAGGGCGCCAGGCTGACCACGTGGCTGCTGGAAACCAGTTCCTTGAGCACCATGAAGTTGTCGCACTGGATGGTCAGCGGGCTGGCGCCGGCGCCCAGGTTGCGCAGGGCGGCGCTGACCTCCTCGGGCAGCTGGGTGCCGGCCAGCGGGTAGTCCAGCAGGTCCTGCAGCCCCACCGGCTGGCGCTGCAGCAGCGGGTGCTGCGGGTGGCAGAACAGCACGCCGGGGTGCACCCGCAGCGGCTCGATGTGCAGCTGCGGGTCGCCCTCGAACTCGCGGATATCGGCGACGAACAGTTCGATCTCGTCATCCAGCAGGCGCCGGCGCAGCTGCTGCCAGTTGTCGATCAGCAGGTGCAGGCGCACCCGGGGGAAGCGCTCGGCGAAACTGCCCATGGCCTGCGGTACCCGCCGCGCGGCAGGGTAGGGGCCGGCGCCCAGGCGCACCTCACCGCTGGCCAGGTTGCCCAGCTGGCTCACCGCATTGCTCAGCGCCTGGCTGCCGGCCAGCAGGCGTCGTGCATGTTCCAGCACCAGCTGGCCATGGGCGGTGAGGCTGATACCGCGACTGTGGCGGTTGACCAGCGCGCAGCCCAGGCTGCTTTCCAGGGCCTGAATGCTGCGGCTCAACGCCGGCTGGCTGAGGTGCACGGCTTCGGCGGCGCGGGCGAAGTGGCCGTGCTCGGCGAGGGCGACGAAGTGGCGAAGCTGGCGTAGATCGTTCATGCGTATCTCGCATCGGTATTTCGAATGGAATGCATTGGAATTATCACAAGGCCTTTGCCAGTCTGCCAGGCGAGATAACAACAACGAGTTCGCCTCCCATGTCTGCACTCCGTCGTTTCAGCGGCCTGCTCCTGGCCGCCACCCTGTCTCTCGGTGCCCTGGCCGCGCTGCCCGAGGAACAGATCACGCCGAGCATCCACCCCGAGCTCAAGGCGCACACCGCGCATTTCAACCAGAAGCTGTATCGGGTGGCCGACAACGTCTGGTCGGCGGTGGGCTGGCAGCTCGGCAACGTGGTGGCCATCGAGGCGCCCGAGGGCCTGATCATCGTCGACACCGGCGAGTCGGTGAGCGAGTCGCGCAAGATCATGGCCGAGCTGCGCAAGGTCAGCGACAAGCCGGTCAAGGCGGTGGTCTACACCCACTTCCACCCGGACCACATCAACGGCGTGCAGGCGTTCGTCAGTCCCGAGCAGGTGGCCAGCGGCGAGGTGCAGATCTACGCCCATGAAACCCTGCTGGCCAACGTGGTAGCCCAGGGCGCGCAGGTCGGTCCCATCCTCGGTGTGCGCTCGGCCTACAGCTTCGGCAGCTTCCTGCCGGCCGCCGACAACCAGGACATGAACGCTGGCATCGGCCCGCTGGCCAAGGCCGAGCCGTCAACCTTCATCGCGCCTACCATCACCTTCAAGGAGCGCCTGGACACCCGGGTGGCGGGCCTGCCGGTGCAATTCCTGCATGCACCCAGCGAGGCGCCGGACGAAATCGTGCTGTACCTGCCCGACAACCAGGTGCTGATCAGCGCCGAGGTCGATCAGGGACCGACCCTGCCGAACATCCACACCCTGCGCGGCACCAAGTTCCGTGATCCGGTGCAATGGGTGGCCAGCCTCGACCTGCTGCGCTCGCTCAAGGCCGAGCACATGGTGCCGCTGCACGGGCGGCCGGTCAGCGGCGCCGAGCAGGTCGAGGAAGTGCTGCGCATGACCCGTGACGGCATCGCCTATATCCACGACCAGACTGTGCGCTGGATGAACAAGGGGCTGACCCCCGACGAGCTGGTCGAGAAGGTCAAGCTGCCGCCGCACCTGGCCGGCTACACCCCCTACCTGCGCGAGTACTACGGCACGGTCAAGCACAGCGTGCGGCAGATCTACAACGGCTACCTGGGCTGGTTCCAGGGCGACCCGGTGGACCTCGACCCGATCCCGCCGAAGGACAAGGCACAGCGCCTGATCGCGCTGATGGGCGGCCGCGAGAAGGTCCTGCTGGCCGCCGGCGAGGCCTACCTCAAGGGCGATTACCAGTGGGCCGCGGAGCTGTCCGGATATGCCATCCGAGTGGACAACGAAGACGCGCTGGCCCGCGACATCAAGGCCCGCAGCCTGCGCAAGCTGGGCTACGCCAGCATGAACATCAATTGGCGCAACTGGTACCTGAGCAGCGCCATGGAGCTGGAAGGCAAGTTCGACGGCGACGACGTGCGCGAGCAGTCCCAGGTGCTGCGCGGCGTATTCCTCTCACCGCAGATGGTGAAGAACTTCACGCCGCAGGCCTTCCTCGGCAACTGGGTCACCCGCATCGACCCGGAGAAGGCCGGCGATGTGCAGATGACACTGGGCTTCGAGTTCCCCGACGTGGGCGAGCAGTGGGCGCTGGAGGTACGCCGCGGCGTCGCCCAGTTGCATCGCGGCATCCCGGAGGGCACGTCGCTCAGGCTGACCATGAACAAGAGCTTCATGGACACCCTGCTGACGGGGGAAGGCGGGCTGGTCAAAGGCGCACTGCTGGGCGACGTCAAGGTCGACGGCAGCCTGCTCGATATCAAGACCTTTCTGGGGTGCTTTGACTTCGCCGAGGAACCCTTTGGCCTGACCGTGCGCTGATTGCTAGTCATCAAGCTCTTGCCGCCGGTGTAGCAGGCGCCGGCACTACAAAGACGAAAGCCGCGCAGTGCGCGGCTTTGAAGATGGTGGGCCCACACGGACTCGAACCGTGGACCAAAGGATTATGAGTTGCCTAGAAACGCTGCAAGCCCAGTGAAATCGGGCGTAGCTTGGTGCAGGTACAGTGAGCTGAAAGTAGCGTGTTTCTTGATGTTGAGCGTAATTTGGCGAAATGGGTAGAAGCTGGTCACTGTACCGCTGGTGTACCTCATTCAAGATTGGACGAGGACGCTGATATCAATGGTCTGAGGCCATTTTGGCCGAGAATTACGGCTTCTCGGACGACGTCAATGGAAAAGCCAGTCTGTTCTGACCAGCTCTTCAAACAGCGCTCTCGTGAGTCTCGTGATACATCCGAGAGGCTATCCGCGTCGTACATCGCAAAGTACAGCAAAAGAAGAGAGTTTTGATTTGAGCGGGGTTCGACCGAGGCAGAAGCATCGTCGGCGATGTTGGATACGCTGCCTGACGTAAGGTTCGAGCGTGCGGTCGCACGGGCTTGAATGTTTTTGAGAACCTCTCGTATTACGGCCTTGGTGTCATCTTGTAGTGCCTGGCTAAGCTCTTCTGTCCGACGTATCGGATTTTCCGACTGCCAGATGTCGCGGATGAGATCCTCGATGTTCTGATTCATTGCTTTTTCCAGGTGGCCGTGAGTTTTTCAAAGCTCTATTGTGCGGAGGATCAGCCCCGCTGGCTAGGCTGTATTGCGGCCTTTACTGCCCCCCAAATGATTGCTGCCATTTCCTCAACGCTGCGCCTGTTTCCTTCGGTGTCTTCAATGTCTACTTTTCTTAGAGCTGGGGTCTCGTGCAGGCTCCGAAAGTAGAGATTAACCGCTCGCTGAAGATCTGATGACGCCTCGTGAATGTCCGCTTGGCCTTCTGCGTAGGCCCGTGTGGGGTCATTTGCTCTCACAAGATGAGCCCCTTCCAGGTAGTGTCGATCAGAGGCTGTCAGAACAATTTCAAGGTCGGGGCGTGGTAGCTCATAAACGTCATACTCAAGCCAGCGCAGTAGGTCGTCCAGCTGCGCTCGGCGCTGGTCGTCGGGAATTTTGGCTCCTTGGAATGCAATGTTAGATGCAACGTATCGGTCACATAGCACGACAGTACCGGCGCTTAATGCTTCTATGATGCTTTTACGCGCGACAAGACGATCAGCAGCGAATGCGAGCCCCAGGAATTCTGGTGTGACTTGCCCAAAACGGCCTCGCAGAAAATCACCAATCAGTTGGCCGATAGGTGTACCTGATTTGTTGGGGAAGTCGTAAGTCACTGTACGTCGACCTTGTGATTCGAGCTGGTTTTTCAGCATGTTCAGCTGCGTGGACTTGCCAAGCCCGTCACCGCCCTCGATGATTACCAAGTAGCCTGGCTGAATTTCTGAAAGGGATGGCATTGAAAATTACTCCGGATAAATTTGCGCTCGCCGATGCGCGTCACTTGTTCTTCAGGTCGCGCACCACGGTTGCACTTGTTTTTGCCTTTTTCCTGGTGCTAGGGATTTATCTAGCTACGCTCGACAACGCATTCGCACTGTCTATCGGAACGTCGTTGATTGCAGGGGGCCTGATGTCTCTCGCCACGCTATGGATAGAGCAGATAAGAAATGGCGAAGAGATCAGGATAAAGGATCTCATCCAGACGGGGCTGGTTGCCGCCTATCCCCGAAGGAACCTGACAGAAGAATACGATGCGCTTGTTGCTGATGCCAAGGTTATTGACGTCACTGGCTACACGCTTAAGTCGTTTAGCGAGCAGAATGAAGCGGTGCTTAGGGCAAGGGCCGCGAAAGGAAAACCAATCAGGGTTCGTATCCTTTTGGTTGACCCCGATTCGGAGGCTTCTCAGATCATGGAGGCAGCTGAGAATCAATCAGCTGGACAGTATTTGGGCTCTCGGAATGCTTTGCTCAAGGCGCTTGGTAACATTGAGGGTGTAGAGGTAAGGCTATCAAAGCGCCATCTCTCCATGATGGTTTATAGAATTGACGATACGCTTTTTACTGGCCCATATCCCGCATCTGCTAAAAGTGCCACAGCATTTACTCTGAAGCTTGGTAAGGGCTGGCTGTTTGAAAAGCAGATGGAGGATTTTGATGCGCTTTGGCAGACGGCAAGTGTAGCTATGCCATCCGTGGACGCTAAGTAATCGTCATCGCGCTTGATAGTATTCTTGCTGCTGTTTCTGAGCTTTCTCCGTAGACTATAGCCAGCGGGTCCCCTTCTTGTATTTGTGTGCCGTCCTGTGCAATAAGTTCGATTCCTCCTTGGTTTATCGTGTCGCTGAGTTGGCTATTCTGTACATATGAATTTATTATATTGTTTGCTATGTCTGCTATTGATACTGCATTCCACATTAGTGTGCCTGGGCGTGAGGCCAGTACTGTCGTTTTCTTAAGGTTGCCGAGAACTGTATTTCGTGGATTGTTAGCGAAAGAGCGTATGTAATTGTGGTCTGCGCCATGGTCTGCAAATAGGGCGAGCATTGCATCGAATGCCTCTCCATTATTGAGGGCTATTTCGGCTCTCTTACATACTTTCTCTGGATCTAAGTCAAGCTCCTTCGCAAAGGTCTTAATAAATCCTAACGAGGTTGTAATCTCTCTTTGGCCTGATTTATCGCGGATGTCTCCTCGTAGTAATTCGGACGCTTCAACTAGTTCTGTGCTTGAGCCTATTGATCGGCCAAGGATGTTTGCGGATTTTCTGAGTTTTGTGACGATTTTGACATCGTTTGATTTTCCGATCATCTCACACATAATTCCGAACTTCTCAGCCTCTAAGCGGGTTTGCAAAAAAGCTGTAGGGCCGTGCAGTATGTCTAAAATAATGACGTCAGCGGGTAATGCGATTTGCTTAGACATTATGCTAGATGACATCAAGCCAGTGTCTGCTACGGTTCCGGTTTCACCGCGAATGCGGTACATCATTGCATCACGAGGGCATAATTCTGTACCTGCTGAGAAATAGCGAACTGGGCGATCTACTCCATCCCATATCGGAAGTTCGGCCGCACTAGCAATCTTGAATCCAGGGATTACCGCAAGCTTGTCACGAGTACCTCCGGTATGGGCTAGTTTAGCTGCGACTAGAAAGGGAGAGCACCAGCGGAACTCATGCGCAAGAGCGCGCATAAGTGGGGGAAGTAGCAATGCTTGTTTTTCTGATATTCCACCAGTTGGATATCGTCTGGCTGAGATTGTTCTGTTCTGATAGCGGACTGCGGGAGGTCCTGCTAAGAAGCGTGTAAGGTTCGTTGCCTCTGATAGAGTAACCCCGCGTATGAATGCATCTGCAAGCCAGTAGCCGGCAGCTGTCTCACTGCAAACATCCTTTAGTTCTGGGGAAAACCAGCGCCCAGCAACTCTTTCGAGAGTTTGCAAAGAAGTTGCTTGGCCGAGCATTGTTGCTGCTTCACTACCTTTGCTGAAAGTCTGCTTAATTATAGTTTCTGCATTAATTACTGCTTGAGTTGCAGCGGCTTCAGTGGTTAACCCGCCGGCTTGGATAAGTCTGAGGGCGCAGCCCGATTGCGCGGGTGTAAGAGGCGAGGAGAGCAAAGCTGTTGAGTTGTCTCCTCGGCGGATTGCTGCGGTGGTTTGGGCAAGAGTCAGAGCTACTGATGCGGACATATTGCTATTCCAATGGAGGCGGCTACTTTGCGAGCAGTGATCTCTGGTGTCGCTGATGTCTGATTAATAATTATTAAGCGAGTGCCGTGATCTTCTGCTGCTTTCCTGCAAGCTTGCTCCATTTTGGCTTGCATCTCGAAGTGCTTAGTTAGTTCTGCCGTGCGGTCAAAGTCCCTGTCACGGCGATCCATGAATTCATGCCAAGTTTTCTCGTCTAGTCGGAGAAAGATTAATAGATCCGCTTTGGGGAGATTTTTCCAGTCTGCTTGAACCATTGCGTGCGCGGTGGGAAAGTAGGGGTCGTCTCTAGATAGCAGCCACTCAAAAGAATCGTCGCCAAGATAACAGGCGATAAGAATATCGTAATAGCTGTCAATTACAGACAGCCTGCCGCTCTTCCTGGTCTCGTTTGCTTTGAATAACTGAGGTACACGCACTGTTCGGAACCAAGTCAAAGCAGTAAAAGCACCGACAGTAGCTCTTTCCCTGACCAGCTCTGGCCACGCTGACTCTTCTGGCTCAAGGTGCACTTCAGCATTAATCAACCGCCCTAGGG
>NZ_BATI01000009.1 GCF_000467105.1 Aquipseudomonas alcaligenes NBRC 14159 | reverse complement strand
CCAGCGGGTGGGGGTTTGGCCATTATGGGCGAAAACTTTCTAGGGCTGCTGTCTCGGCAGTCCGAGGGCAAAGTGCGCAGGCCGCATGCGTGAATCGCGCGCATTAAAAAGCCACCGCACCGGTGGCTTCTGCGTTTCTTCAGCGCTAGGGCAGGTCAGTCGCCACGGTACTCACAGCCACTGGTGCAGGTTTCGTGTACGCGGATGCGTGACAGTTCCGGCAGCAGCGGCTTGAGTTCCTGCCAGATCCACTTCGCCAGGTTCTCGCTGGTCGGGTTTTCCAGGCCGGGAATGTCGTTCAGGTAGTTGTGGTCGAGACGCTCATAGATCGGCTTGAAGATCGCCTTGATCTCGGCAAAGTCGCGAATCCAGCCAGTATGCGGATCGACCTCGCCCTCGATGTAGATGGCGGCACGGAAGGAGTGGCCGTGCAGGCGACCACACTTGTGACCCGCTGGGACGTGGGGCAGGAGGTGGGCGGATTCGAAGGTGAATTCTTTGAACAGTTCCAAGGTAAACGCTCTGCTGGATAGGCCGCGAGGCGGCGTGAAGCTCGCCTCGCAGTTTACCAGTTTGGGCGTTAGCGGGCCTGGCGCAGGCGACTGAGCTCGCCATTCAGCCAGTCGGCCGAACGTTGCAGGCGACCTTGGCAATTCACCTGGTAGGGCTCTCCGCTCATGCTGCTCTCGGTCGCCGCGCGGGCGATGAAGTCCTCGGGCGAGTCGACCAGCCCCTTGTCATCCAGGTAATCGAGTTTCTTCTGCAGGTGCTTGCGTGCATCGACGGGCGAGTGCTCGCTGCCATTGCGGATGAACTGACAACCACTGCTCTCGACGAAAGCGAGCAGGGCGTCGACTTCCTGGCGGCCTTGCCCATCCAGGGCTGCCTGCGCGCTGGTACAGAGGAGCAGGGCGGACAGGGCCAGGGTTTGATGCAGAGACATGATGGCTTCCTTGCAGGGTCGTTAAAGAGGTTGCAGGCGCTCGCCCAGCCGACCGCTGTCGACCAGTTCTAGAAACTCGTCGCCAAGGCGGCGGCTTTCGGCCATCGCCCTGTGCCAGTAGCGCTCACGGCCTAGATCGTCGCCCAGGTAGCGCTTGAAGTCGCTGCGATCAGGGAGTTTACCGTGGGGCAGGCCCACGAGGTACTCGGCGGACGGCGCCAGCAGCAAGACGTCCTGCAGGCGCTCGCGGTCGGCGCGGCGCCACGGCAGGCTCTTGTCGAACCAGCCGGGAATCACCTTGTCGGTGAAGTGCGGATAGAGCACCACGCCATCGGCCTGGTAGGGCAAGTCGAGGTGATAGTCGAGCAGGCCACCGTCGCGGTAGGCGCCTGGTTCGAGGCCGGGGATCTCGCGGATCGCCTCCATCACCATGGGGATCGAGCCCGAGGCCAGCAGGGCGTGACGCAGATTGCCCTCGCCGAGGGCATGAAAGTGCGAGCGGAAGTCGTTCAAGGCACCCAGTGGCGGCATCTGGCGGGCGTCGTGGAGGATTATCCGGTCGAAATGCCGACCCAGGCGGCTGCGGCTCAGCAGGTTGTTGCCGATCACCGACGACAGGCCCAGGCCGAGCTTGCCGCGATGGTCATGCTGGAGCAGACCGTGGCTGCGTACTACCACGATATTCAGGCGGTACAGCGGATTATCCAGCACTGCCGCGTCCTGGCCTTCGAGCAGGTCATCGAGCAGCTGCACACAGCTGCGTGATACCTCGGCCATGCTCACGCCCTTGGCGAAGCGCTGGCTGGTATAAAGCTCGCCGAGGCGGCGGATACCCGCGCAGGGATCGGGCAGACAGGCACTGGCGAAACGCCAGGAGCCGATCGAGGCGCCGATCAGGGTACGTTCGCGGGGCGCCCGTGGCAGCCAGTCACCGAACAGGGCCAGATCGAGTCCCTGGATGCCGAGGCCCTTGGGGCCGCCGGCGGCGCCAGGCAGAATAGCGACATCGGCTGGCTGCAGGCCCTGCTCGCGGATACGTGTCAGGGCGCGCTTGCCGGCGCGCAGGCTGAGGGCTGGGGACTTGATATGGATGGCGGTCATGCTCGGCTCCGTATTGCAGGCCAGCGATTATAGTGGCGTGCCGGTTCAGGCCAAGCGGCTTCAGCGGGTGAATATCCCGTCAGTTATGAGCCTTGTGTGGATTCAGCTTGAATTAAGTCGGCATCGTTATCTTGGGCACCGTAGACAACAGATACCCCCGAGGAGAACACCATGAACAAGCTGACCAGTCTTTTTGCCATCGCGGCCCTCGCCACTACCGCCGGTATCGCCCAGGCTCGTGACCTGGGCCCGGACGAAGCGCTGAAGCTGCGCGATGCAGGCACCATCCAGGACTTCCAGAAGCTCAACGCGGCTGCGCTGGCCAAGTACCCGGGCGGCAAGATCGAGGACACTGAACTGGAGCAGGAGCATGGCCGCTATGTCTATCAGGTCGAGCTGCGTGATGCCCAGGGCGTGCAGTGGGACGTGGAGCTGGACGCCACCAATGGCCAGATCCTGCAAGAGCACCGGGATGACTGATGAAGTTCGTGTTCCGCTATAGCGGCATCCTCGCTCTGATCGTCGCGGTACTGGCCCTTGATGCCCAGGCCCGCGACCTCGACCAGGATGAGGCTCTGCGCCTGCGCCAGGAGGGTGTCATCCGCCCCCTGGAAGATCTGATGGCACCGGCCCTGGGGCGTTACCCCGGGGCCGAGTTGCTGGAGGCGGAACTGGAAGAGGAGGATGACGTGCTGGTCTACGAGGTGGAGCTGCTGACCGCCGACGGCACAGTTCGCGAGTTGGAGCTGGATGCCCGTGACGGTCGTATCCTCAAGGACGAAGTGGAGGACTGATGCGCCTGTTGCTGGTGGAAGACCATGTGCCCCTGGCCGATGAACTGCTGGTCAGCCTCAAAGAGCAGGGCTACGCGGTGGACTGGCTGGCCGATGGCCGTGATGCCGCCTATCAGGGGGCAACCGAGCCTTATGACCTGATCATTCTCGACCTCGGCTTGCCGGGCAAGCCGGGGCTCGAAGTGCTGCGTGAGTGGCGCGCCGGCGGCCTGAGCACGCCGGTGCTGATTCTGACGGCGCGCGGTTCCTGGGCCGAGCGCATCGATGGCCTCAAGGCCGGCGCCGACGACTATCTGACCAAACCCTTCCATCCCGAGGAGCTGGCCCTGCGTATCCAGGCACTGTTGCGCCGCGCTCACGGCCTGGCCAACCAGCCGCAGCTGGAAGCGGCCGGGCTGCAGCTGGACGAAAGCCGCCAATGCGTGACGCGTGGCAGTGAGCAGATCGAGCTGACGTCCGCCGAATTCCGCCTGCTGCGCTACTTCATGCTGCATCCCGGGCAGATCCTGTCCAAGAGCCAGCTGGCCGATCATCTCTATGATGGCGAGAGCGAGCGCGATTCCAATGTCCTGGAAGTGCATGTCAATCGCCTGCGCGGCAAGCTCGGGCGCGAGGTGATCGAGACCCGGCGTGGCCAGGGTTACCGTTACGCCGGGGTCGACACTTGAAGTCGATCCAGCGTCGCCTCAGCCTGGGGCTGGCCAGTGTGCTGATCGTGGTGGGCCTGATCCTGGCGCAGAGCAGCCTGTGGTTGTTCGATCACAGCCTGCGCCGCTACCTGCAGGAGGACCTCAAGGACGAGACACAGACCCTGCTGGTCGCCCTGGTGCGCGGCCAGAATGGCGTGCAGCTGGACGAGCGGCGCCTGGACCCGACGTTCCAGCGGCCGTTTTCCGGCCACTACTTCCGTATCGATTTCGCCGACGAGACCTGGCGCTCGCGTTCCCTGTGGGATCGCGACCTGCCCAAGCCTGCCCACGCGGGCCTGCAGGACGGCCTGGGTGATGGTCCGCGTGGTCAGTTGCTGCTGGTCTATCGTGGCGACTACCAGCGTTTTGGCCAGCGCTTTTCCATCAGCGTGGCGCAGGACTACACGCCCATTCTGGAGAGCTTTCGCCGTCTGCAATGGCTGGGACTGGGGCTCGGCGCTGCCGCGCTGCTGCTGATCCTGCTGGCCCAGCGCTATACGGTGCGCTCGGCGCTGCGCCCGCTGGAGCGGGTGCGCGAGCAGATCGCCCAGCTGCAGCAGGGCCGGCGCACCGAGCTGGACAGCCAGGTGCCGCAGGAGCTGGAGCCGCTGGTGGCACAGGTCAATCACCTGCTGAGCCATACCGAGGACACCCTCAAGCGTTCGCGCAATGCGCTGGGCAATCTCGGGCATGCCTTGAAGACGCCGCTGGCGGTGCTGGTCAGCCTCAGCGAACGTGAGGAGTTGCGCGATCAGCCCGAGCTGCAGGCCACCCTGCGCGAGCAGCTGGCGCAGATCCGCCAGCGCCTGGAGCGTGAGCTGGGGCGCGCGCGCCTGGCTGGCGAGGCGCTACCGGGGGCGCATTTCGACTGTGCGGCGGAGCTGCCTGGGCTGTTCAGCACCCTGGGCATCATCCACAGCCACGGCCTGAAGCTGGAGTGGCAGGCCGAGCCCGGGCTGTGCCTGCCGTGGGACCGGGAAGACCTGCTCGAGCTGCTCGGCAATCTGCTGGACAACGCCTGCAAATGGGCCGATGCCGAGGTACGCCTGAGCCTGGTGCAGGAGGGCGAGGGCTATCGGTTGTGGGTGGATGACGATGGGCCCGGCATCGCCCCTGAGCGCCGCGAGGCGGTACTGGGGCGTGGCACCCGCCTGGACGAGCAGGTTGCCGGCCACGGGTTGGGGCTGGGCATCGTGCGTGACATGGTTGAGGCCTGGGGCGGCAGCCTGAGCCTCGAGGACAGCCCGCTGGGCGGGCTGCGGGTCGCGATCAGCCTGCCCGGGCGGCGCTGATCACATGCCGTTGGTGAAGGCCGGATTGCTCAGGTCGATGGCCGCGCGCACCGGCTTCAGTGCCTCGGCGTACTTGCCGAGGATGTCCAGCGCGTAGTCGGCGCGGGCGCGGATGCGCAGGTCGTCTTCGCCGGCCGCCGGGCCTTCATTCATCACCGCCTCCACCTGACGCACGATCAGGTGCTCCGGCAGATAGGCAATGCGACAGTTCTTGTAGCCCGAGGCGCGCAGTTCACTGATCGGGTAGGCGCCGCCGATGCCCGACGAAACGCCCACCAGCAGCGCAGGCTTGTGCGCCAGTTCGGCCTTGCTGGCGTACAGGAAGAAGTTCTTCACGGCCGGGCAGGCCATGCCGTTCCACTCCGGGGCGATCACCACCAGCGCGTCGGCGGCGGCCAGCTGCTGCTGGTATTCGGCCCAGGGGCCCTTGTCGTCGGCCGGCCACAGCGGCAGGCCGCGCTCGCCGAGGTCGAGCAGGCTGCTTTGCTCATGGCGGGTCAGACCCAGCTCGATCAGGCGTTGGCGGAGGAAGCGGGCGACCTTGGCGGACTGGCTGCCGCTGCGGCTGGAACCGGCGATCAGGGCGATATTGAGCATGGCGGGAATTCCTGGCGAATGACTGCGCGCAGGCTACCGGCCGCTCTGGAACGCGGCAAGTGGCGGGGCGACAGGGATGTGGTCGGATGACGCCAGCGCCCCGGCCGGGGCGCGGCGCAGAGATAGAGTCAGACGCGGAACTGGTCCATCAGGCCTTGCTGGTGGTTGGCCAGGCTGTTCAGGCTCTGGCTGACCCGGGCGGACTCGTCGGCCTGCCCGGACAGCGCCTCGGTGACATCGCGGATGCTGGCCACGTTGCGGTTGACCTCCTCGGCCACTGCGCTCTGCTCCTCGGCGGCCGAGGCGATCTGCAGGTTCATGTCGTTGATCACGGTGACCGCGTCGCTGATGCGGCGCAGCGACGTTACCGCCTGCTCGACCAGTTCGACACTGCTTTGCGCCTGCTTGTGGCTGCTGTGCATGGAACCGACCACGTCGCGGGTGCCGCTCTGCAGGTTCTCGATCACCTGGCGGATTTCCTCCACCGAGTCCTGAGTGCGCTTGGCCAGGTTGCGCACCTCGTCGGCCACTACGGCAAAGCCGCGGCCGGCTTCACCGGCGCGGGCCGCTTCGATGGCCGCGTTGAGGGCCAGCAGGTTGGTCTGTTCGGCGATGGCGCGGATCACTTCCAGCACCGAGCCGATCTGCTCGCTGCTGCTGGCCAGCGTCTCCACCTCGTGCATTGCCGAGCTCAGCTCGCTGGCCAGTTGTTCGATCGACAGGGTGGTGCGATCGATGACCGTCAGCCCCTCGCGGGCGGCGGCATCGGCGCTGCGAGCGGCGTCGGCGGCCTGGGCCGCATTGTTGGCCACGTCGTGGGCGGTGGCGCTCATCTCCTGGGAGGCGGTGGCGACCTGGTCGACTTCGCGGAACTGTTGCTGCATGCCGGCACTGGTCTGGGTCGCGATGGCCGCGGACTGGTCGGCAGTGCTGCGGGCGTCCTGCACCGAGAGTTTCACGTCGGCAATGATCGGCTGCAGCTTATCGAGGAAGCGGTTGAACCAGCCTGCCAGCTCGCCCAGCTCGTCCTGCTTGGCGTAATCCAGGCGCCGGGTCAGGTCACCTTCGCCGCTGGCGATGTTCTTCAGCATGCTGGCTACGCCGAGGATCGGGCGGGTGACGCCGAGGGCGGTCAGCCACATCAGGGCAATGCCGAGCAGGATGGCAATCAGCGCCAGCACGACCGAGAAGGTGGTGTCACTGGTGCGGCGCTCGTCCAGCTCCTTCTCCAGTTGCAGGGCCGGGCCGAGCAGGGTGGCGGTGGGCACTTCCAGCAGCACGCCCCAGGATTTGGCTTCGGGAATCGGCAGCAGCGGCTCTATCACCTGCAGCTTGCCTTCCTGCTCGAGGAACTGTGCCTGGCCACCGGCAAGCAGGCCGATGATTTCCTGTTCCTGGTTGGGGAAAGCGCCTGCCAGGGGCTTGCCCAGCTGGCTGGCATCGCGGCTGTGGCCGGCGAGGAGGCCGGCAGGGCTGATGATGCTGACATGGGCCTGGCCGTCATAGAGCTCGCTGCTGGCCTTCTGGGCGATCTGCTGCAGGCTCTCCAGGCTGATATCGACGCCCATCACGCCGATTACTTTGCCATCCTGCTCCAGCGGGAAGGCGATACTGGTCATCAGCACCTGTTGGCCGTTGACGTCATCGAAGTAGGGGTCGAGTACACAGGCGCGGCGTGTGTCACGCGGGCAGGTATACCAGGCATTGTAGGGCGTGCCGCTGGGGCCGGCGGTGGTATCGGCAAGCTGTGCCTCGTCCATCGCTTCCGCCTCCAGTTCGCCCGGCGTGCTCTGCGACCAGTAGAGGGAGAAGCGACCCTTGTCGTTGCTGCCAATCTCGCTCTGGCCGGCGAACAGTTCGTCCTTGCCATCCAGGGCATTGGCCTCGAAAACCAGATAGAGGCCGAGCAGGTTGGGGTTGGCTTCCAGCGACGAACGTACCTGGCGGGTCATGTCCTCACGCAGGTCGAAGGCATCGAGGAAGCGTTTCTCGGCCTGTTCCTTGAGGAACAGCACCTGACGCGAGAAGCCCTTGCCGTACTGATAGGCATCCATGAAGTAGCGCTGGATGCGGATGCCCTGCAGCTCGCCGCGTGCCGCCATGCGCAGGCGTGCCGAGTCTTCGAGCATGCTCGAGCTGGAGGCTTTCACCAGCGCCGCGCTGTGCGTGGACTGATAGAGCGATGCCCCCACCAGCAGGGTCACTATGGCCAGCAGGCAGAGGCCGGCGAGTAGGGTGATTTTCCACTGGATCGAGAGGCGGGACAGCATGGGCGGGTCCTTATCAGTTTCAGACTTCTTAGCCATGTATCGGTGCCAACGGCCGAAGCTTGACCGTTTTCATGGCCGACTTGAGCTTTCGCGGAAAGCCGCTGCGTGCAGATAAAAGAATTATGCACGCTTTGCACAGTATTTCGCACGTCGGCATTTTTGACAGAAGCTGACCGATCGTGCAGAGTCTTGCGCTTTTTTCCCGCCCCGGGCGGGTCATGCAAGTCGGCAATTGGAGTCTCGCAATGAACGCAGTGGTAACCGCAGTCGGCATCATGCTGGTCCTTAGTCTGTGCCGGGTGCACGTGGTGGTGGCGCTGATCGTCGGCGCCCTGGCCGGCGGCCTGCTCGGTGGCCTGGGGCTGGAGGGCTCGCTGGCGGCCTTCAACAAAGGTCTCGGCGGCGGTGCTACCGTGGCGCTGTCCTATGCGCTGCTCGGTGCCTTTGCCGTGGCCATTGCCAAGTCGGGTCTCGCCCATGCCCTGGCCGATCGGGCACTGGCGCTGGTCGGGCGCCAGCAGGAGCAGGGCGGCAACGCCGTGAAGTGGTTGCTGATCGGCCTGCTGCTGGCGGTGTCGGTGGCCTCGCAGAACATTCTGCCGATTCACATCGCCTTCATTCCGCTACTGGTGCCGCCGCTGCTGTACGTACTGAGCAAGCTGCAGATCGACCGCCGGCTGATCGCCTGTGTGATCACCTTTGGCCTGATCACCCCCTACATGTTCCTGCCGGTAGGCTTCGGCAACATCTTCCTTAACGAGATCCTGCTGGCCAACGTGGCCAAGGGTGGAGTGGACGTCAGCGGGGTGAACGTCACCGAGGCCATGTTGATCCCGGCCGCCGGCATGCTGTTCGGTCTGCTGCTGGCGGTGTTCTTCAGTTACCGCGGCAAGCGCGACTATGCCCTGCAGCCGATTGCCCAGGCCGAGCGGGTCGAGGCGCGTTACAGCCCGCTGAGCCTGCTGGTGGCCGCTGTGGCGGTGGTGGTCGCGTTCGTCGTGCAGCTGTGGTTGGACTCGATGATCGTCGGGGCGCTGGCGGGCTTCGTGGTGTTCTCGGTATCCGGCGTGGTGCGCTGGAAAGAGGCCGATGACCTGTTCACCGAAGGCATGAAGATGATGGCCATGATCGGCTTCATCATGATCGCCGCGCAGGGCTTTGCCGAGGTCATGAATGCCACCGGCGACGTGCAGGCGCTGGTGGATGCTTCGGCTGCCTGGATCGGCAACAGCAAGGCGCTGGGCGCGTTGCTGATGCTGCTGGTCGGCCTGCTGGTGACCATGGGCATCGGCTCGTCCTTCTCCACCGTGCCGATCATCGCCGCGATCTTCGTACCGCTGGGTGTGCAACTGGGCTTTAGCCCGCTGGCCATCGTCTGCATCGTTGGCACCGCAGGCGCCCTGGGCGACGCCGGCTCGCCGGCTTCCGACTCGACGCTCGGCCCGACCTCGGGTCTGAATATCGACGGTCAGCACAACCACATCTGGGATACCGTGGTGCCGACCTTCCTGCACTACAACCTGCCGCTGCTGGTGTTCGGCTGGGCCGCTGCCATGCTGCTGTAGAGCGCAATCCGACACCCTGAGCTACACCTAAGTGACCGTCCGGTCGCTTATGTAATCGACGGGGCTGCCGATAACTCGGCAGCCCCGTTTCGTATTCGAACAGACGCCCTCCAGAGGAAAGGACAATGCGCCTCACACTTAAAAGCAAAATGCTGCTGCTGGCCCTGCTGCCAGTCATCCTGTTCGCCATCGTGCTCAGCGGCGCGGCGGCGAAGATCCTGCTGAACCTGGCCGAGGATGAGGTCAAGGAAACGCGTGAGCGTCTGGTGCAGGAGAGCCGTCAGGAACTGCAGCACTACATGCAGATCGCCATGGGCTCGGTCCAGGCGCTGTATGACGGCGCGAGCCAGGGCGACATGGCCAGCCGCGATCAGGCCATCGCCATTCTCTCCAAGATCAAGTACGGCAAGGACGGCTACTTCTTCGGCTACGACTCCCAGGTGGTTCGCCTGTTCCGCGGCGACAGCCCGGTGGACGTGGGCAAGAGCTTCACTGGCCGCCAGGACCCCAACGGGGTGCGGGTCAACGATGAACTCGTTCGTGTGGCGAAAGACGGTAGCAACTATGTGCAGTACAGCTCGCCGCTGCCAAACAACGACAGCATCCTGGTTCCAAAACTGGCTTACAGCTATTACCTGCCCAAGTGGGATCTGGCCCTGGGTACGGCGGTCAACCTGGACGGCGTCGAGGCTCAGGTCGCCGAGGTCGAGGCGGCCATCGATGAGCGCGTCAGCACCATTCTCACCAGCATCCTGGTGATTGCCGTGATCATGCTGGTGGTGTTCGGCATTCTCGGCCTGACCCTGAGCAACGCCTTCCTACGTCCGCTGCAACTGATCAAGGCCAACCTCGACGACATCGCCGCCGGCGAGGGTGACCTGACCCGCCGCCTGCCGGTAACCAGCCAGGACGAGCTGGGCGAACTGGCCGGCTCCTTCAACCGCTTCGTCGAGAAAATCCACGGCCTGGTGCGGCAGATTGCCGAGATGACCACCCAGCTGACCGGTCTGGTTGGTGAGGTGGCGGCGCAGGCACAGCGCTCCGAGCAGGCCATGGAACGCCAGCGGCACGAGACCGACCAGGTGGCCACGGCGATCAACGAAATGTCCGCCGCAGCCCACGAAGTGGCGCGCAGCGCCCAGGGCGCGGCCGAGGCGGCGCAGCAGACCGACAACGAAGGCCAGGCGGCGAAGAAGGTGGTCGATGGCAGCATCGACCGTATTCACGCGCTGGTCGAAGATATCCGCGAGAGCGGTGTGTCGCTGGACAACCTGCAGCAGGACGTGCAGTCCATCGTCAGCGTGCTCGACGTGATTCGCTCCATCGCCGAGCAGACCAACCTGCTGGCGCTCAACGCCGCCATCGAGGCCGCCCGTGCTGGTGAGGCCGGTCGCGGCTTTGCCGTGGTCGCCGACGAGGTCCGTGCGCTGGCCAGCCGTACCCAGCAGAGCACCCAGGAAATCCAGGGCATGATCGACCGCCTGCAGGGCGGTACCCGCGACGCCGTCACCGCCATGCGCCGCTCCAGCGATGCCGGCGAGATCACCAGCGAACAGGCCAACCAGGCCGGCGCCTCGCTGGATGCCATCGCTCAGCTGATCGGTACCATCAATGCGATGAACGCACAGATCGCCAGCGCCGCCGAGGAACAGACCGCGGTGGCCGAGGAGATCAACCGCAGCGTGCACCAGATCGCCGTGGCGGTGGAAAGCGTGGCGGACGAAACCCGTCACGGCGCCGAGACCTCGCGCAGCCTGGCGGGTCTGGGCGAGCGCCTGGGGGCGCTGGTGCGACAGTTCCGTATCTGAGTACCTACGCAAAGAACAAGGGCGCCCATGGGCGCCCTTGTTCTTTCTGTTGCGGTAGCGGCCCGGACGTCCTCCAGGCTACGGCTGCTTCGCGAGCTGTGTTCGCGCCTGTGCCGGGAGCTCGCCCATAAAAAACCGGCCTGAGCCGGGTTATTTGTGTGCTGGCGGCGCCTAGCATCGTAGCCCGGATGAAATCCGGGAGCCCAACTATCCGGATTTCATCCGGGCTACGCCTGGTGCCGCGAATAGTTCGATGGACAGAAAAAACCCGGCCTAGGCCGGGTTCTTCGTTGGCTTCCGATGCTTAGTGGGCGACCGCTACCAGCCCGGCCTGCTGCACCAGTTCCAGCAGCGGCTGCGGGTAGACGCCGAGCACGAAGGCGAGCAGACCGACAACCAGCAGCATGATGCCGCCGGCGCGCTGGCCCCAGTTGAACGGCGCATCGTGGCGCTTGAGATTCGGTTCGGCGAGGAACATGGTGACCATCACGCGCAGGTAGTAGTACACGCCGATGGCGCTACCCAGGATCATGGCGCCCAGCAGCCACCACTGTTGTGCCTGCACACCGGCGGCGACCACGTAGAACTTGCCGATGAAACCGGCAGTCAGTGGAATGCCGGCCAGCGACAGCATCATCACGGTGAGCACGGCGGTCAGGTACGGGCGGCGCCAGAACAGCCCGCGGTACTCGTACAGGGCATCGGCATCGCGGCCGCTGTACGGCGTGGACATCAGGGTTATCACGCCGAACGCGCCCAGGCTGGTCAGCACGTAGGTGGCCAGGTACACGCCGATGGCTTCCACGGCCAGGCCCTTGCTGGCGATCAGGGCGATCAGCAGGTAGCCGAAGTGAGCGATCGAGGAGTAGCCGAGCAGGCGCTTGAGATTGCTCTGCAGCAGCGCCAGCAGGTTACCGAACAGGATCGAGGCGATGGCCAGGGCGCTCAGCATGCCTTCCAGCCAGCCGCCGGCGGTGACCGGGGAGATCTGGTACAGGCGCAGCAGCACGGCAAACACGGCGACCTTGCTGGCCGTGGCCAGGAAGGCAGCGACCGGCGCCGGAGCGCCTTCGTAGACGTCCGGAGTCCACAGGTGGAACGGTACCAGCGACAGCTTGAAGGCCAGGCCGATCAGCATCATGCCGATGCCGACCTGGGCGATCAGGCTCGGCAGGCCGTCCGCAGCGAGTTTGGCGCCGATACCGGCAAAGCTCAGGCTGCCGGATTCGGCGTAGAGCAGGGCCATGCCGAACAGCAGGAAGGCCGAACCCGCCGCGGACAGCACCATGTACTTGATGCCGGCTTCCAGCGAGCGCTTGTTGAAGAAGGCGTAGGCGATCATGCCGTAGGTCGGTACCGACAGCAGTTCCAGGCCGATGAACAGACCCGCCAGGTGCTGCGCACTGACCAGCACCAGGCCACCCAGGGCGGACAGCAGGATCAGCAGGTACAGCTCTTCGCGGTTGCCCGGGTAGCCCTGCCTGCCGGATTCGCCGCCCAGGTAGGCGTGGATCAGCGTGGTACAGGCCAGGGTGGCGGCCAGCACCAGGGCCATGTAGTAGCAGGCGAACTTGTCCACCAGCAGCAGCGGGGTGACCTGGATCGGCGTTACGCCGGCTGCCGGAATCAGCGACAGCAGGGCCAGGTTGAGGCCCAGCACCGAAAGGATGAAGGTCATGGCGTGGTTGCGTTTCCACGCGATGGCAAGCATCACCACGACGATGGTGGCGCTGGTGACCAGCAGCGGCAGCAGCGCGATGAAGTGTTGAGTCGTCAGTTCCATAGCGCGTGATTACCGGACCGAAGCGAGTTGAGTGAGGGCACCGCTGAACCACTGCTGCACGCCGTGCATGCTGGCGGCGGAGGTGTCGAGCACCGGTTGCGGGTAGACGCCGAGCAGGATCAGCAGCACCGCCAGGCCCAGCACCATGTACAGCTCGCGAGCCTTCATGGCCTGCAGCGGTGCCTCGGACTTGGCCGGGCCGAAGTAGGCGCGATGGATCATCGCCAGCGAGTAGACCGAGCCCAACACCAGGCCGCAGGCGGCCAGGACCACGACCCAGGGCGCGGCCGGGAAGCTGCCGATCAGGATCAGGAATTCGCCGACGAAGTTGCCGGTACCCGGCAGGCCGAGCGCCGCGGCAGCAAAGAACAGGCTCACCGCCGGCAGCCAGGGCAGACGAGCCCAGATACCGCCCATCTCGCGCATGTCACGGGTGTGCAGGCGCTCGTAGAGCTGGCCACAGAGGATGAACAGCGCAGCGGCGGACAGGCCGTGCGCCATCATCTGCACCACGGCGCCCTGCAGGGCGATGTGGCTGCCGGAGTAGATGGCGATCAGCACGAAGCCCATATGCGACACGCTGGAGTAGGCCACCAGGCGCTTGATGTCGGTCTGCGCGAACGACAGGAAGGCGCCGTAGGCGATGGCGAACACACCGAGCCACATGGCGATCGGCGCGAATTCGGCCGAGGCGTTGGGGAACAGCGGCAGGGCGAAACGCATCAGGCCGTAGGCGGCGGTTTTCAGCAGGATGCCGGCGAGGTCCACGGAGCCAGCAGTCGGCGCCTGGGCGTGAGCATCCGGCAGCCAGGAGTGCACCGGAACCACCGGGAACTTCACGGCGAAGGCGGCGAAGAAGCCGAGCATCAGCAGGTACTCGGTACCGGAGGGCAGCTGGGTCTTGAGCAGGTCTTCGTAGTTGAAGGTCAGCACGCCGGTGACGTTGTAGTTGATCAACACCAAGGCGAGGATCGCCACCAGCATGATCAGGCCGCTGGCCTGGGTGAAGATGAAGAACTTGGTGGCGGCGTTGATCCGCGAGTGACCCTTGCTGCCGCTATGACCCCAGAGCGCGATGAGGAAGTACATCGGCACCAGCATCATTTCCCAGAAGAAGAAGAACAGGAACAGGTCGATGGCGAGGAACACGCCGACCACGCCGCCGAGGATCCACATCAGGTTGAGGTGGAAGAAGCCGACGCGGTTCTGGATTTCGTTCCACGAGCACAGCACCGACAGCACACCGAGCAGGCCGGTGAGGACGATCATCAGCACCGACAGGCCGTCGAGGCCGAGGTGGATGCTGATGCCGAGGCGCTCGATCCACTGCACCTGGAACTCGGCGGCCCAGGCCAGCTCGGCACCGGGGGCGGGGGCCAGGCTGAAGTCGGCGCTGGCCCACAGCCACAGGCCGAGGCCGAACAGCAGACCCATGGTCAGCAGGGCGATCCAGCGCGGCAGCGTGTTGCCGAAGCGCTCGGTCTGCCAGCACAGCAGGCCACCGATGAAGGGAATCAGGATTAGCCAGGGGAGAATCATCAGGCTGTTTTCCTTAACTCAGAAAGAGGAGGGCGGCGAGTACCAGCACGGCACCCCCGGCGATCGAAGTGGCGTACCAGCGCACCTGGCCGGTCTGGCTGCGGGCCAGCAGGGCGTTGCCGCCACGGGCCAGGCGCGGCACCAGGCCGATGCTCAGGTCGATCGGATCGCGACCGAGCAGACGGCAGATCAGCAGGTAGGGCTGGACGAACAGCTTGTCGTAGAGCCAGTCGAAGCCCCAGGCGGCGAACCACCAGGCCGACAGGAAGCGGCCCGGGGCGCTCTGTGCAACGGTCGTGGCGAAGGTGCGCTTGCCGAGGAACAGCAGCGCGGCCAGCAGGATACCGGCCAGGGCGATGGCGCCCGAGGCGATCTCCAGGCCGTGCTTGGCCTCGCCACCGGCGTGACCGATGCTCTGCGGCAGCACACCGGCCAGCGGCGGGGTGATCAGCGCGCCGACGACGGTCGAGAGCACGATCAGGGTGGCCAGCGGCAGGTTGTGGGCCAGGCCGTGACCGGCATGGGCCTCGGTCTTCTGCTCGCCATGGAAGGCGATGAAGATCAGGCGGAAGGTGTAGATCGAGGTCAGGAAGGCACCGGCCAGACCGGCGTAGAGCAGCTCGCTGTGACCACTGGCGAAGGCTTCCCAGAGGATCTCGTCCTTCGAGTAGAAGCCGGCGGTGACCAGCGGCAGCGCGGCCAGGGCGGCGCCACCGACGACGAAGCTGGCGTAGGCCAGCGGCAGCTTCTTCCACAGGCCGCCCATCTTGAAGATGTTCTGCTCGTGGTGGCAGGCGTGGATCACCGCACCGGATGCGAGGAACAGCAGGGCCTTGAAGAAGGCGTGGGTCATCAGGTGGAAGATCGCCGCGTCCCAGGCCTGCACGCCAAGGGCGAGGAACATGTAGCCGATCTGGCTCATGGTCGAGTAGGCGAGGATGCGCTTGATGTCGGTCTGCACCAGGGCGGCGAAGCCGGCCAGCACCAGAGTTACGGCGCCGACTATGCCGACCAGTTCGAGAATCTCCGGGGTCAGCAGGAACAGGCCGTGGGTACGGGCGATCAGATAGACGCCCGCGGTCACCATGGTGGCGGCGTGAATCAGCGCAGAGACCGGGGTCGGACCGGCCATCGCGTCGGCCAGCCAGGTCTGCAGCGGCAGCTGGGCGGATTTGCCCACCGCACCGCCGAGCAGCATCAGGGTGGCGACCCACAGCCAGGTATCACCGGCCACGTACTTCTGCGGCGCCAGCACCATCAGCTCCTGGATGTTCAGGGTGCCGAGGTTGAGGAACAGCAGGAACAGACCGATCATCAGGAACACGTCGCCGATACGGGTGACGATGAACGCCTTGAGCGCCGCGTTACCGTTGGGCACGTGCTTGTAATAGAAGCCGATCAGCAGGTACGAGCACAGGCCCACGCCTTCCCAGCCGAAGAACAGCACCAGCAGGTTGTCGCCGAGTACCAGCAGCAACATGCTGAAGATGAACAGGTTGGTGTAGGCGAAGAAGCGCGAGTAGCCCTCTTCACCGCGCATGTACCAGCTGGCGAACAGGTGGATCAGGAAGCCGACGCCGGTGACCACGCCGAGCATGGTGGCCGACAGGCCGTCCAGGTGCAGGGTGAAGCTCGGCGCCAGGTTGCCGACGTTCATCCACTGCCACAGCGTCTGGGTGTAGACGCCACCCGCCGGCAGGCTGAGGAACTGCAGGATGACCCAGGCGGCGCTGAGGGCGGCCAGGCCGACCGAGCCGACGCCGATCAGGGCTGCGGTGTTTTCCGAGAGTCGCCCGCGGGAGAAGGCCAGCAGGAACCAGCCGAGCAGCGGGAAGAGAAGGGTGAGGAATAGAAGGTTCATCCGCGCATCTCGCTGGCAGCGTCGACATCGAGGGTGTGGAAGCGGCGATACTGCTGTAGCAGGATCGCCAGGCCGATACTGGCCTCGGCGGCTGCCAGGGTGATCACCAGAATGAACATCACCTGGCCGTCAGGCTGCACCCAGCGGCTGCCGGCGACGACGAAGGCGAGGGCGGTGGCGTTCATCATCACTTCCAGGCTCATCAGCACGAAGAGGATGTTGCGGCGCACCATCAGGCCGATCAGGCCCAGGCTGAACAGCACGGCGGCAAGCGCCAGGCCGTGTTCCAGGGGAATGGCATTCATGCGGTGGGCTCCTTGGCTTCGTGGCGGCCGAGGTGGTAGGCGGCCACCAGGGCGGCGAGCAGCAGCATGGAGGCCAGCTCGACCACCAGCAGGTAGGGGCCGAACAGGCTGATGCCGACGGCCTTGGCATCGACGGTTTCAAGGCCGATGGCGGCACCGCTCGGAGTGGCGAACAGGGCGTACAGCAGTTGTGCCAGCAACAGGGCGGAGAGGATGGCCGGGCCGGTCCAGATGCCGGGCGTCAGCCATTTCTTTTCCTGCTCGGAAGCCGCCGGGCCGAGGTTGAGCATCATCACCACGAAGACGAACAGCACCATGATGGCGCCGGCGTAGACGATGATCTCCAGGGCGCCGGCAAACGGCGCACCCAGGGCGAAGAATGTGCAGGCCACGGCCAGCAGCGAGACGATCAGGTTGAGCAGGGCATGCACCGGGTTTGTCCCGGTGATGACCATTACTGTAGACGCCACGGCAACGCCCGCGGCGAGGTAGAAAGCAAACTCCATCATCCTCTCCTCAGGGCAGCAGGCCTTTGACGTTGATCGGTTCGGCTTCGCTCTGCGCGGCGCCTTTCGGCTTGCCGGCAATGGCCATGCCGGAGACGCGGTAGAAGTTGTAGTCCGGGTTCTTGCCCGGCCCGCTGATCAGCAGGTCTTCCTTCTCGTAGACCAGATCCTGGCGCTTGAACTCGCCCATCTCGAAGTCCGGGGTGAGCTGGATTGCGGTGGTCGGGCAGGCCTCCTCGCACAGGCCGCAGAAGATGCAGCGCGAGAAGTTGATGCGGAAGAACTCCGGGTACCAGCGACCGTCCTCGGTCTCGGCCTTCTGCAGCGAAATGCAGCCGACCGGGCAGGCCACGGCGCACAGGTTGCAGGCGACGCAGCGCTCCTCGCCGTCGGGGTCGCGGGTCAGCACGATGCGGCCGCGGTAGCGCGGCGGCAGGTACACCGGTTCTTCCGGGTACTGCAGGGTGTCGCGCTTGCGGAAGCCATGGCTGAAGACCATGACCAGGCTGCGCAGTTGGGTCCAGGTGCCGTGCACCACGTCCCAGATGTACTTGAACATGTGTGTTTCTCCTTACTGGGCCGAGGCCAGCACGAGCGCGCCGGTCACCAGCAGGTTGATCAGAGTCAGCGGCAGGCAGAACTTCCAGCTGAACGCCATGACCTGGTCATATCGCGGGCGCGGAATCGAGGCGCGCAGCAGGATGAAGATCATGATGAAGAAGCAGGTTTTCAGGGCGAACCAGAAGAACGGGATCTGCGGCAGGATGCCGAACGGGCCGTGCCAGCCGCCGAAGAACAGGGTCACCAACAGGGCCGAGATCGTCACGATGCCGATGTACTCGCCGACGAAGAACATGCCCCATTTCATGCCGGCATATTCGATGTGGTAGCCGTCGGCCAGCTCCTGCTCCGCCTCCGGCTGGTCGAACGGGTGACGGTGGGTCACGGCGACGCCGGCGATGAAGAAGGTACAGAAGCCGAAGAACTGCGGAATGATGAACCACAGGTTTTCGGCCTGGTAGTCGACGATGTCGCGCATGTTGAACGAGCCGACCTGGGCGACGATGCCCATCAGCGCCAGGGCCAGGAACACCTCGTAGGAGATGGTCTGGGCCGACGCGCGCAGGCTGCCGAGCAGGGCGAACTTGTTGTTGCTCGACCAGCCGGCGAACAGCACGGCGTACACCGACAGACCGGCCATGGCGAAGAAGAACAGGATGCCGATGTTCAGGTCCGCCACGCCCCAGGACGGGGTCACCGGGATGATCGCGAAGGCCATCAGCATGGCGGCGAAGGCGATCATCGGCGCCAGCATGAAGATGAACTTGTCGGCGAACGGTGGCGTCCAGTCTTCCTTGAAGAACATCTTCAGCATGTCCGCAGCGATCTGGAACATGCCGAACGGGCCGACGCGGTTCGGACCGTAGCGGTCCTGCCACCAGCCCAGCAGACGACGTTCGACGAAGCTCAGCAGCGCACCACAGACCACCACCACCAGCAGGATGACGATGGCCTTGAGGACGGCAATGATGACGTCGATCAGTTCGGGCGTCAGCCAGCTCATTGGGCGGCCTCCTGCAGTCCAGTCGCTGTGGCGCCGGCAATGGCCGCCGGGATGCCGGCGAAGCCGACCGGCAGGCCGACCAGGCCCAGGGCCAGGTCTTCGCTGACTTTTACCGGCAGGCGCAGGGCCTGGCCGGCGACGGTCAGGCTGAGCAGCGCGCCGTCATTGATGCCCAGACGCTCGGCCTCGGCTTTGGCCAAGGCGACGTAGGCAGGCTGGATGCGCTCCTGCACGGGCGCGGCGCGCGAGGAGTTCTCCTCGCTGCCGAACAGGTGGTGCATCGGCACGACCTGCCAGGTGCCCTGGGCCGGGGCAAAGGCGCCCGGCACGGCAAACCAGGCCAGGGTCTTGCCCTGCGACTCGATCAGGCGCACGCCCGGATCACCGGCGCGCAGATGGCCGCCGACTTCGTCCTGGAACTTGTTCCAGGCCTGCGGCGAGTTCCAGCCCGGCGACCAGGCGAACGGAATCTGCTGACGGTCTTCCTTGCTGCCCGAATAGCCTTCCATGGAGAAGGCGAAGGCGGAGTCCTGGTCCTGCGGCTGACGCGGCTCGTGCACGCTGATGTTGGCGCGCATGGCGGTACGGCCGCTGTAACGCAGCGGTTCGCGCGCGAGCTTGAGGCCCTTGATGCGGAACGAAGCGTTCGGCGCGGCGTCCTTGATCGCAGCCAGCACGGAACTGCTGGCGGCCACGGCTTCGGTGACCTGGTCCAGCTGGGTCCAGTCCACGGCCTTGCCCTGCAGAGTGCAGTGCAGCGCGTGCATCCAGCGCCAGCCCTCGCGCACCAGGATGTTGCTGTCGTAGTAGCTCGGCTCGAACACCTGGAAGAAGCGCTGGGCACGGCCTTCCTGGCTGACCAGGGTGCCGTCGCCTTCGGCGAAGCTGGATGCGGACAGCACCAGGTGGGCCTTGGCGGTGGTGGCGGTCTGCTGGTGGTCGGCGACGATCACCGCCTTGGCGGCAGCGAGGGCTGCATCCACCTTGGCGGCGTCGGCGCGGCGATACAGGTCGTTTTCCAGCACGATCACGGCATCGGCTTTGCCGGTGGTCAGGGCTTCCAGCGCGGCGTCTGCCGAGTCGCCACCGAACAGGGCCAGGCCCATGCTGTTGGCTTCCGGCACTACCAGGCTGATGGAGGCGTTCTTCTCGCGGTTCTTCAGGGCCTGGGCGATGTTCGCGGCGGCTTCGATGATGCTCTTCTCGCCCAGCGAGGCGCCGCTGACGATCAGCGGACGCTTGCCGGCCAGCAGGGCGTCGGCAATCAGCTGAACAAGCTCGGCGGCCTCGGCGTCCAGACCGGTCACGGCCGGAGCGCTCGGGTCGATGGCGTGGGCCACGGCAAAGCCGATGCGCGCCAGGTCGGCGGGCGCGGCATGTACGCAAGCTTCGGCCACGTCGTCCAGGCGGGTGGCGTCGACGCTGGCAATGAACAGCGGGTTCAGCGCGTCCTGAGCGACGTTCTGCACCGCAGCCATGTGCCAGTCCTGGATCTTCATCGAGGCGGCGATTTCGGTGGCCTTGCCCTTGACCGACTGGCGCAGGGCCAGGGCGATACGCGCGGCGGTCTGGGTCAGATCTTCGCCGAGGACGAACACGGCGTCGTGGTCTTCGATTTCGCGGATCGACGGCACCGGCAGCGGACCGTTCTGCAGCACATCGCGGATCAGACGGAGGTTGTCCAGCTCGACGGCGCCGATGCCGCTGTAGAAGTTGGCCTCGCCCACCAGTTCGCGCAGGGCGTGGTTGCTTTCCAGGCTGGCGCGCGGCGAGCCGATGCCGATCACGCGCTTGCCCTTGAGCAGCTCGGCGGCCTTGTCCAGCGCGGCGTCGATGCCGAGCTTCTGGCTGCCCAGCAGCGGCTGGCGCGGACGGTCGTCACGGTTGGTGTAGCCGTAGCCGAAGCGGCCGCGGTCACACAGGAAGTAGTGGTTCACCGAGCCGTTGAAGCGGTTCTCGATGCGGCGGATCTCGCCGTAGCGTTCGCCGGGGCTGATGTTGCAGCCGCTGGAGCAGCCATGGCAGATGCTCGGGGCGAACTGCATGTCCCACTTGCGGTTGTAGCGCTCGGAGTGGGTCTTGTCGGTGAACACGCCAGTCGGGCAGACCTCGGTGAGGTTGCCGGAGAATTCGCTCTCCAGCACGCCGTCTTCGACGCGGCCGAAGTACACGTTGTCGTGTGCGCCATAGACGCCGAGGTCGGTGCCGCCGGCGTAGTCCTTGTAATAGCGCACGCAGCGGTAGCAGGCGATGCAGCGGTTCATCTCGTGGGAGATGAACGGGCCGAGCTGCTGGTTCTGGTGGGTACGCTTGGTGAAGCGGTACCGGCGCTGGTTGTGGCCGGTCATCACCGTCATGTCCTGCAGGTGGCAGTGACCGCCTTCCTCGCACACCGGGCAGTCGTGCGGGTGGTTGGTCATCAGCCACTCGACGACGCTGGCGCGGAACGCCTTGGACTCTTCGTCGTCGATACTGATCCAGGTGTTGTCGGTCGCTGGTGTCATGCAGGACATGACGATGCGGCCGCGCTTGTCGTTCTCGTCGGTGTACTGCTTCACCGCGCACTGGCGGCAGGCGCCGACGCTGCCGAGCGCCGGGTGCCAGCAGAAGTAAGGGATATCGAGCCCGAGCGACAGACAGGCCTGCAGCAGGTTGTCCGCCCCATCGACTTCGAAATCTTTGCCGTCTACGTGGATAGTGGCCATGGTTTCAGGTTTCTTCTTACCCGTCGAAACGGGCTTGGCTAATGGAATCACGGTTGCATCGCGGCCGCGGCCGCGACGCCAATGCTTCAGGCCGGGGCGAATTGCGCCGCGGCAGCCGGTGCGCCCGAGCTGGCCACGCCAGCCTCGAACTCCGGACGGAAATACTTGATCGCACTACCCAGCGGTTCGACGGCGCCCGGTGCATGGGCGCAGAAGGTCTTGCCGGGGCCGAGGAAGTTGACCAGGCCGAGTAGGGTATCGATGTCCTGCTGGGTGCCTTGCTTGCGTTCCAGGGCGCGGAGAATCTTCACGCTCCACGGCAGGCCGTCGCGGCACGGGGTGCACCAGCCGCAGGATTCGCGGGCGAAGAACTCTTCCATGTTGCGCAGCAGCGAGACCATGTTGACCGAGTCGTCCACGGCCAGGGCCAGGCCGGTGCCCATACGGGTGCCGACCTTGGCGATACCGCCGGCGAACATCGCCGCATCGAGGTGCTCGGGCAGCAGGAAGCCGGTACCGGCGCCGCCGGGCTGCCAGCATTTCAGCTTGTAGCCGTCACGCATGCCGCCGGCGTAGTCCTCGAACAGCTCGCGGGCCGGGATGCCGAATGGCAGTTCCCACAGGCCGGGGTTCTTCACCTTGCCGGAGAAGCCCATCAGCTTGGTGCCCATGTCTTCGCTGCCCGGGCGGGCCAGAGTCTTGTACCAGTCGACGCCGTTGGCAACGATCGCCGGCACGTTGCACAGGGTCTCGACGTTGTTCACACAGGTCGGCTTGCCCCACACGCCGACGGCGGCGGGGAAGGGCGGCTTGGAGCGCGGGTTGGCGCGACGGCCTTCGAGGGAGTTGATCAGCGCGGTTTCTTCACCGCAGATGTAGCGACCGGCGCCGGTATGCACGAAAAGCTCGAAGTCGAAGCCGCTGCCGAGGATGTTCTTGCCCAGCAGGCCGGCGGCCTTGGCTTCATCGATGGCGCGATTGAGGTTGGCGGCCGCGTCGACGTATTCGCCGCGCAGGAAGATGTAGCCGCGGTAGGCCTTCAGCGCGCGTGCGGAGATCAGCATGCCTTCCACCAGCAGGTGCGGCAGCTGCTCCATGAGCAGGCGGTCCTTCCAGGTGTTCGGCTCCATTTCGTCCGCGTTGCACAGCAGGTAGCGGATGTTCATGGATTCGTCGGCCGGCATCAGGCCCCACTTCACGCCGGTGGGGAAGCCCGCACCGCCGCGGCCCTTGAGGCCGGAGTCCTTGACCGTCTGCACGATGTCGGCCTGAGCCATTTCGCTCAGAGCCTTGCGCGCGGCGGCGTAGCCGTTCTTCGCCTGGTATTCCTCCAGCCATACCGGCTGGGCGTCGTCACGCAGGCGCCAGGTCAGCGGATGGGTCTCTTCGCTGCGGGCGATGCTGTTGATCGGGCCGATGGAGGTAAGAGTCTTCATCATGCGTAGGACTCCAGCAGCTGGGCGATGCCTGCGGCATCGAGGTTGCCGTAGGTGTCGTCGTCGATCATCACCGCCGGGGCCTTGTCGCAGTTACCCAGGCAGCACACCGGCAGCAGGGTGAAGCGACCGTCGGCGGTGGTCTGGCCGGGGGCGATGCCGAGTTTGTCCTTGAGGCTGCCAAGCAGGTTCTCGTGGCCGCCGATGAAGCAGGTCATGCTGTCGCACACACGGATCACGTGGCGGCCGACTGGCACGCGGAAGATCTGGCTGTAGAAGGTAGCCACGCCCTCGACGTCGCTGGCCGGGATGCCGAGGATGTCGGCGATGGCGTAGATGGCGCCGTCCGGCACCCAGCCACGCTGCTTCTGCACGATCTTCAGGGCTTCGATGGACGCCGCGCGCGGGTCCTCGTAGTGGTGCATTTCGTGTTCGATGGCGTCGTACTCGGCCTGGCTGAGTTCGAAGCGGTCGGTTTGGATCAGGTCAGTTTGGCTCATGTGATTAGCGGTCCACGTCGGCCATAACGAAATCGATGCTACCCAGGTAGGCGATCAGGTCCGCGATCATGCTGCCGCGGATCACCGAGGGGATCTGCTGCAGGTGGGCGAAGCTGGGCGTACGGATACGCGTGCGGTAGCTCATGGTGCTGCCGTCGCTGGTCAGGTAGTAGCTGTTGATACCCTTGGTCGCCTCGATCATCTGGAAGCTTTCGTTGGCCGGCATGACCGGGCCCCAGGAAACTTGCAGGAAGTGGGTGATCAGGGTCTCGATGTGCTGCAGGGTGCGCTCTTTCGGCGGCGGCGTGGTCAGCGGGTGGTCCGCCTTGTACGGGCCTTCCGGCATGTTGCGCAGGCACTGGTCGATGATGCGGATGCTCTGGCGCATCTCCTCGACGCGAACCATGCAGCGGTCATAGGCGTCGCCGTTGTGGGCCAGCGGCACTTCGAAGTCGAAGTGCTCGTAGCCGGAGTACGGACGCGCCTTGCGCAGGTCGAAGTCCAGGCCGGTGGAGCGCAGGCCGGCGCCGGTGACGCCCCATTCCAGCGCTTCCTTGGTGTTGTACTGGGCCACGCCCTTGGTACGACCGATGAGGATGCTGTTCTTCAGCGCGGCCTTGGTGTACTCGTCGAGGCGCTTGGGCAGCCAGTCGACGAATTCCTTGACCAGCTTGTCCCAGCCGCGCGGCAGGTCGTGGGCGACGCCGCCGATACGATACCAGGCCGGGTGCAGGCGGAAGCCGGTGATGGCCTCGATCACCTTGTAGGCGCGCTGACGGTCGGTGAAGGTGAAGAACACCGGGGTCATGGCGCCGACGTCCTGGATATAGGTACCCAGGAACAGCAGGTGGCTGGTGATGCGGAAGAACTCGGCGAGCATCACGCGGATGAAGTCGACGCGGTCCGGCACCTTGATCCCGGCCAGCTTCTCGACCGACAGAACGTAGGGCAGGTTGTTCATCACCCCGCCGAGGTAGTCGATACGGTCGGTGTAGGGGATGAAGCTGTGCCAGGACTGGCGCTCGGCCATCTTCTCGGCGCCACGGTGGTGGTAGCCGATGTCCGGGACGCAGTCGATGATCTCCTCACCGTCCAGCTGCAGGATGATGCGGAACGCACCGTGCGCGGACGGGTGGTTCGGGCCGAGGTTGAGGAACATGTAGTCCTCGTGCTCGCCCTGGCGCTTCATGCCCCAGTCTTCCGGCTTGAAGCGCGCAGCTTCTTCTTCCAGCTGCTGCTTGGCCAGGGTCAGGCTGAACGGATCGAATTCGGTGGCGCGCGCCGGGTAGTCCTTGCGCAGCGGGTGACCTTCCCAGGTCGGCGGCATCATGATGCGGGTCAGGTGCGGGTGGCCCTGGAAGGTGATGCCGTACAGGTCCCAGACCTCACGCTCGTACCAGTTGGCGTTGGGCCAGATACCGGTGACGGTGGGGACGTTGAGATCACCTTCCTTGAGGGCGACCTTGATCATGATGTCGCTGTTACGCTCGATCGACATCAGGTGGTAGAACACCGTGAAGTCGGCGCCCGGCAGGCCGCGGCGCTGGGTGCGCAGGCGCTCGTCGACGCCATGCAGGTCGTACAGCATGACGTAGGGGCGCGGCAGGTTGCGCAGGAAGGTCAGCACGTTGATCAGGCGATCACGGGCGACCCACAGCACCGGCATGCCGGTGCGGGTGCTCTGGACGGTGAAGGTCTCGGCACCGAAACGGGAGTTCAGCTCGACGACCACATCCTGGTCATCGGCCTTGTACGGTGGAACGGACAGAATGCTGTCTGCAGTCATGGTCTCGGTCGCTATCGGCGGTGTACGGCGTCAGTGAGCGGGCTCGGGGAGCCGGCTCACACTTCGTCGGGGCTGCGCAGGTTGGTTACAGCGATGCGCTGTTCGCGGCGCTGCTCCTTCTGCGACGGCATGTCGGCACGGTAGATGCCTTGATCGCCGACGACCCAGGACAACGGGCGACGCTCCTGACCGATGGACTCCTGCAGCAGCATCAGGCCTTGCAGGAATGCCTCCGGACGGGGCGGGCAGCCAGGGATGTAGACGTCCACGGGGAGGAACTTGTCGACCCCCTGCACCACAGAGTAGATGTCATACATGCCGCCGGAGTTGGCGCACGAACCCATGGAGATGACCCACTTGGGTTCCAGCATCTGCTCGTACAGGCGCTGAATGACCGGCGCCATCTTGATGAAGCAGGTGCCGGCGATGACCATGAAGTCGGCCTGGCGCGGTGACGCACGAATGACTTCAGCGCCGAAACGCGCGATGTCGTGCGGCGCCGTGAAGGCGGTGGTCATTTCCACGTAGCAGCAGGACAGGCCGAAGTTGTACGGCCACAGGGAGTTCTTGCGACCCCAGTTCACCGCACCGTTGAGCACATCTTCAAGCTTGCCCATGAAGATGTTCTTGTGGACCTCATCCTCAAGCAGTGGATCGGCTACGGTCTCCCGCTGGCCGATCGGATACTGCTCGTTAGGCGCATCCGGATCGATCCGAGTAAGTTTGTATTGCATCGCCAAAGCCTCATTGTTTCAGCTTCGCCTGCCGATTACGACGGCCTTCGGGTGCCCAGTCGAGCGCACCGATACGCCAAAGATAGACAAGACCAGCCAACAGAATTGCTATGAAAACTGTAGCTTCGATCAGGCCGGCCCAGCCGCTTTCGCGTACCGAGACTGCCCAAGCGAAGAGGAAGAGGGCTTCAACGTCGAAGATCACGAACAGCATCGCGACCAGATAGAACTTTGCCGAGAGACGCAGGCGGGCACTGCCAACCGGAAGCATGCCCGATTCGAAGGGATCATTCTTGCTGCGCCCCCAGGCCTTGCTCCCCAGCAGGCTGGACAGGCCGAGCATGAAAGCGATGAGCCCGAAGACTCCGAGCAGGAATACAGCGAAGGCCCAGTTGTGGGACATGGTCGTTACCGCATCAGGCATGCCGGAGCTCCTTGGGTAAAGGGGCGGCTTTTTAATAATGGTAGAGCAACCTCATGGGATTGCCCTGCAAAGTAGTGGCGGCAATTTTATGCCTGCTTGGCGCGCTAAGTAAATTTTTCCGAATAAAAAAATGAACGCTCCAAGGCTGTAGACGGCCGCAATGGGCCGGCTGGTGTGGGCTGCAGGCGTAATTACTGCTTTGGTATTAGTCGTGCATGACGCTTTTCTGCAAGGTTCTGTCGGTAATTGTTTACAGCCCCAGCCTTATTGATGCGTGGGCGGAGCGCAGTGTTTTACCGAGCGTCCTTAATTACGGAGCAAGTTCTATCGATTTCGGGCGAGATAGTGGTGCGCACTGAGTCGCGAGTCGATGACGAAAATCAGTGCGCCGCCGCGCAGAAGCGCTATGGCCTTGTCCCGGTCGGTACCGGCCAGTACCAGGCAACCATGGCTGCGGCCGGCCACGCCGTGGCGGCGGATGAAGTCGTCCTCCATGTAGCTCTTGGCATGCAGCACGATGGCGCGGCGCTCGGCATTGGCATTGCCGGGGCTCAGGCCGATCAGGCGCATGGAAAGGCCGTGTCCCGGCGCGTTGCTTTGGTAGACCTGGTCGGTGCGCAGCGTGCCGAGTGAGCTGGCATGGCTGCCCGGTGCGTCGGAATAGTGGTCGGTAAAACCATCATGGTCGGGGTCCGAGCCCTGGCCGTGGGCAACCCTGTAGCTGGCGAGTAGGCCCAGGCTGTTGCGCTCGAAGAGCATCAGGCGTGGCTGGCTGGAGTGCCGTGCGTAGTCCACCACGGCGAAATGGGCGTGTCGATTACCCTGCAATTGCTGGCGAATATCGGCAGCGGTGTTGGCGGGAAGCACCTGCTGCAGGTCGTTGGCCGTGGCGCTGCAGGCGAGGGCAATGAGCAGGCCGGCTAGCGGCAGTCTGGGCATGGCGGCGATCGTGGTGGCTGGGTGTTGCCCAGTTAAGGCCGGTTGCCTGTCTTCACGCAAGGGGCGGAAATGAAGAAGCCCCGGCATTGCTGCCGGGGCTTCCCCTGATAACACCTGCGGCGAACCGCAGAGCCGGTTCCTATTAGTGGAACTGGTTCATGGTGTTGTCTTTACCGCTGGCCTTCAGAGCAGCTTCGCCAGCGAAGTACTCTTTGTGGTTGTCGCCGATGTCGGAACCAGCCATGTTCTGGTGCTTGACGCAGGCGATACCCTGACGCAGTTCCTGACGCTGAACGCCTTTCACGTAGGCCAGCATGCCCTGGTCGGCGAAGTAGCCTTTGGCCAGGTTGTCGGTCGACAGAGCGGCGGTGTGGTAGGTCGGCAGGGTGATCAGGTGGTGGAAGATGCCGGCGTGAGCCGAACCGTCGCGCTGGAAGGTACGGATCTTCTCATCAGCAACCTGAGCCAGTTCGGTCTCGTCGTACTCGACGCTCATCAGCTTGGCGCGGTCGTAGGCGGAAACGTCTTTGCCTTCGGCAACGAATGCATCGAACACTTGCTGACGGAAGTTCAGGGTCCAGTTGAAGGACGGGCTGTTGTTGTAAACCAGCTTGGCGTTCGGAATGACTTCGCGGATGCGGTCAACCATGCCCTTGATCTGGCCAACGTGCGGCTTCTCGGTTTCGATCCACAGCAGGTCAGCACCGTTCTGCAGCGAGGTGATGCAGTCCAGTACGCAACGGTCTTCGCCGGTGCCAGCACGGAACTGGAACAGGTTGGACGGCAGGCGCTTCGGACGCAGCAGTTTGCCACCGCGGTTGATCACAACGTCACCGTTGCCCAGGTCGGAGGCGGCAACTTCTTCGCAATCCAGGAAGGAGTTGTACAGGTCGCCCAGGTCGCCCGGCTCTTTGGTCACGGCGATCTGCTTGGTCAGGCCGGCACCCAGGGAGTCGGTACGAGCAACGATCACGCCGTTGTCGATGCCCAGTTCCAGGAAGGCGTAACGAACGGCAGCGATCTTGGCCAGGAAGTCAGCGTGCGGAACGGTCACTTTGCCGTCTTGGTGGCCGCACTGCTTCTCGTCGGAAACCTGGTTTTCGATCTGGATGCAGCAAGCGCCTGCTTCGATCATGCGCTTGGCCAGCAGGTAGGTGGCTTCCGGGTTACCGAAACCAGCGTCGATGTCGGCGATGATCGGGACGATGTGGGTTTCGTAGTTGTCGATCTGCTTCTGGATCTCGGCAGCCTTGGCGCTGTCGCCAGCTTCGCGAGCGGCGTCCAGGGCGGTGAACAGCAGGTCCAGTTCGCGGCTGTCAGCCTGGCGCAGGAAGGTGTACAGCTCTTCGATCAGGTCGGAGACGGCAGTCTTCTCGTGCATCGACTGGTCCGGCAGCGGGCCGAAGTCGGAACGCAGAGCAGCAACCATCCAGCCGGACAGGTACAGGTAGCGCTTGTTGGTGGTGCCCAGGTGCTTCTTGATGGCGATCAGCTTCTGCTGACCGATGAAGCCGTGCCAGCAACCCAGGGACTGGGTGTACTTGGACGAGTCGGCGTCGTACTCGGCCATGTCTTTGCGCATGATGTCAGCGGTGTACTGGGCGATTTCCAGACCGGTCTTGAAGCGGTTCTGAGCGCGCATGCGAGCGACGGACTCAGGGTTGATCGCGCTCCAGCTGCTGCCTGCGGCTTCTTTCAGAGCGGCAACGGCTTTGATGTCGTTTTGATAAGCTGACATGGTCAATCCTTCAAAGTATGAGTTTGGTTGAGCACCGACTTCCCACCCAAAACCAACGTGCAAAAAAGCTTGCAGTGTTGCGGGCGACACAGGGCAGACTTCGAGATTTTGACGGAGACGAGAGCGCGGCAGAGGCGGGGGAGGACGAAACAAGACAGCCCGGTGAGACAGTTGCTGCGGCTGCGCGGCTCGTGGATGCCACTAGGCGATGCAGGTTCTGCTCGAATGGTCTGGCTGATAACGCTTAGGCTTCCCCGTCCCTCAGGACAACTTTCGTTCCAGTCGCAACCTCGTTAAAACGCCTTGTGGGCTGTTAAAACACGGACCGCCCCGAATGGTGGTACGGGATCGATCTGGAGGCTCTGCGAAGAGCCCCTGGCTAGCGGGAGCGGCGCCATCATGCGCTTTCAAACGGGCGTTCGTCAATCGTTTTGTAGTGCTTTTTTTGTGCAACTACATGGATGAGGGTTAGACCTTAGTCGAGCGCCTCGACGCGGATGCGCAGGCTCATGTCGTTGGCGCCGCGGGTGGAATGCTGGCGCAGAAAGGCCGAGTCCTGGCTGCGGTTCTCGCCGCTGATGCCGCCCAGGGGAATCCACTCGCCGAGCCGACCGCTGACCCGCGTATCGGTGCTCTGGGTGTCGATCACGCCGGGCTGGTACTGGTTCACGCGGTCGTTGTTGCTGCTGATGCTGACGTGAACCCTATCCCCGGTGACGTTAGCGGTGACGTAGAAGCCCTGGTTGACGTTGCGGTACTCGGTGTTCTGATAGACCTGGCCATAGGGGCCGACACTGGTGGTAGTGAGCGGCACGCTCTGGCCGACCTGGATCAGTGCCGGGTAGCCCTCGGTGGCCTGCACCTGCTGGGTGCCGCCGCTGTTGCTGCTGGTGGAGCGGCGGATGATGCGCACCTGGTCGCGCCCCTGTACTTCGCCGCGCCCGGCGATCACCTCGACGTCGCCGGCACTGGCGCTGCCGTCGACGCGGTAGCCGTCGCGGTCCTGGAAGCTGGTCTCGCTGGTGTCGACGCTGATCAGCAGGCGGCGCGGTGCGGTATCCAGCTGGTGCAGGAGGTCGCGCACCTCCTGGATTTTCTCCGGTGTGGCATTGATGACCAGCTGGTTGCCATAGGGGCTGGCCTTGCCCTGGCCATCCAGTGCCGCCTGCACCACCGGCAGCACGTCCTCGGCGGTGCGATAGTTGAGCTGGATCAGCTCGGTGGCAGCCTGCAGCGGCAGGCTCAGGCCGAGCGTCAGAGCGAGGAAGCAGGCGCGCAGGGTCATAGCAGGAAGCTCCGCAGGTCGGGGTCGGAAAGGCTGATGTCCCAGGCCTGGTCAAATTGCGCCTGGCGCTGGCGGACGCGGCCGGGGTCGTTGTAGAGGGCGTAGCCGGCGTATTGCTCGGGCTGCTCGCGCAGCAGCAGGCCGCGATCATCGGCCAACAGGTAGGCGCTCTCGTCGCAGGGCTGGTCGGGATTGACCCGGCGAATGTGCAGGTTGCTGGTGATGCGCTTGGCCAGGTTGAGCAGGCGATGCCCCTGCCTGACCGGCCGGCCGACATCGCGCACGAGAATGCGCAGGCGGTTCTTCGGGCTGGCCAGGAGAAACTGGGTGCAGGCGTCCTGCACGCTGCTGTGGCTGTAGAGCCAGGCTTCCAGGTCGGGGCTGTAGAGGCTTAGGTTGAAACGTGCCTGTTGCAGCAGGGCCAGAGCATGCGCCTGGGCCTGCTCCGGGCGGTTGAAACGTTGCAGCTCGACGTGGCTGCCGAGCAAGAAGGGCGCCGGTTCACGCGGCTCGGTAGAGAGGCTGGGCGGGTTCGGCGGATTGTGCACGGCAAAACGCCCCGGCGACTGGAAATCGATGGCCGGCAGATCCGGTTCGTTCGTGTCGTTCGGGGCGTTTTCTTCGCTCATTGCTGCTGTCCTAGTCCCTATGGCGCACCATCATGACGTGGGGAATGCCAGCCTCGAGGTACTCGTCGCCTTCGATGTGAAAGCCGAGGCGCTCGTAGAAGGCCGCAGCATGGACCTGGGCGCTGAGCTTCTGCTCGCGCTGGCCACGCTGTTCGGCGGCTTCGATGGCGGCGCGCATCAGCGCTTCGCCGACCTTCAGGCCGCGCCAGTCCCTGAGCACCGAGACCCGGCCGATCTGCCCGTCGGCCAGCAGGCGCGCGGTGCCGATCGGGTAGTCGCCCTCGCAGGCGAGAAAATGCACGGCCTCGATGTCCTCATCGTCCCATTCGAGCTCTGCGGGCACGGCCTGCTCGGCGATAAAGACCGCTTCGCGGATGCGCCGCAGATCGGCATTGTCCTTTTGCCAGTGGGCGAGGCGGACGTGGATCTCACTCATCAGCAAACTCCAAACTTCCTTGCTGGACCAGTTCACGCACCAGTGTACGCCCGTCCTCGTCCGCCAACCAAGGCGCCAGGTTGTCGGTGTGCAGGGCATCGGCGGCGCAGATCAGGCGCAGCAGTTCCTTGAGATGGGCCGGCAGCAGACGGCTCTGGCCGCTGGCGAACAGCACCAGGCCGACGTCCACTTCGCTCCAGGCCAGGCGTGCGCTGGGGTTGCGTACCAGCACGGCGCCGTCTTCGAGGGCGGCGAGGAAATCCGCTTCCTCAATCTCCGGGCCGCTGACCAGTTCCGGGTAGCGCGGCTCGGTCATGAACTGACCGAACCAGGTCAGCAGCAGGCGCTCGTCGCTCATGTGCTCGGTCAGCAGGGCCTTGAGGCGGTCGAGGGCCTCTTGCTGGATCTGGTGCGGATCGCTGATCGGTGCCATGCCGGCGTCGCTGTAGCGCTCCTCGTCGGGCAGGAACTGGGCGAGGAAGTCGGTAAAGTGGGTCAGTACTTCGGCGGCGCTGGGGGCGCGGAAGCCGACCGAGTAGGTCATGCAGTCGTCTTCGGCGATGCCGTAGTGGGCCAGGCGCGGCGGCAGGTAGAGCATGTCGCCCGGCTCCAGTACCCACTCGTCGGTCTGCTCGAATTCGGCGAGGATGCGCAGGTCGGCGTGCGCCAGCAGTTTGCTGTCGGCCTCGCACATCTGGCCGATCTTCCAGCGGCGCTGGCCTTCGGCCTGCAGCAGGAACACGTCGTAGTTGTCGAAATGCGGGCCGACGCTGCCGCCCGGAGCGGCGAAGCTGATCATCAGATCGTCGATACGCCAGCTGGGCAGGAAGCCGAAGTCCTTCAGTACCTCGGCCACCTCCGGCACGAACTGGTCGACGGCCTGCACCAGCAGCGTCCAGTCGCGCTCCGGCAGCTGGCTGAAGGTGTCCTCGGCGAACGGGCCGCGGCGCAGTTCCCAGGGGTGGGCGCCGTGCTCCAGCACCAGGCGCGACTCGACTTCCTCTTCCAGGGCCAGGCCGGCCAGCTCGTCGGCGCTGATCGGGCTCTCGAAGCCGGGGATGGCCTGGCGCACCAGCAGGGGCTTCTGCTGCCAGTAGTCACGCAGGAACTCGCGAGGAGTAAGGCCGCCCAGCAGCTGCAGAGGAGTATCAGGATTCATGGCTAAGCCCTTGAAAGAGATGAAATGGCTAAAACAAAAACGCCCGGCTCAGCCGGGCGTTGAGGAGGCTGGTGGCGCTCAGACGCGCTGGGCCTGGGCGACGGCGTTGCCGATGTAGCGCGCCGGGGTGAGCTCTTTGAGCTCCTCCTTGGCGGCAGCCGGCATGTCGAGGCCATCGATGAAGGCGAGCAGCGCCTCGGGGCTGATGCCCTTGCCGCGGGTCAGCTCCTTGAGCTTCTCGTAGGGATTCTCGATGGCGTAGCGGCGCATCACGGTCTGGATCGGCTCGGCCAGGACTTCCCAGCAGGCGTCCAGGTCGGCGGCGATGCGTTGTTCGTTCAGCTCCAGCTTGCCGATGCCCTTGAGGCTGGCTTCGTAGGCGATGACGCTGTGCGCGAAGCCGACACCGAGGTTGCGCAGCACGGTGGAGTCGGTCAGGTCGCGCTGCCAGCGCGAGATCGGCAGCTTGCTGGCCAGGTGCTGGAAGATCGCGTTGGCGATGCCGAGGTTGCCTTCGGAGTTCTCGAAGTCGATCGGGTTGACCTTGTGCGGCATGGTCGAGGAGCCGATTTCACCAGCCACGGTCTTCTGCTTGAAGTAGCCGAGGGAGATGTAGCCCCAGACGTCGCGGTCGAAGTCGATCAGGATGGTGTTGAAGCGGGCGATGGCGTCGAACAGTTCGGCGATGTAGTCGTGCGGCTCGATCTGCGTGGTGTAGGGGTTCCACTGCAGGCCCAGGTCGCCTTCGATGAACTGCTGGGCGTTGGCTTCCCAGTCGATCTGCGGGTAGGCGGACAGGTGGGCGTTGTAGTTGCCCACGGCGCCGTTGATCTTGCCCAGCAGCGGCACGGCGGCCACCTGGGCGATCTGCCGCTCCAGGCGGTAGACGACGTTGGCCAGCTCCTTGCCGAGGGTGGTCGGCGAGGCCGGTTGGCCGTGGGTGCGCGACAGCATCGGCACGCCAGCGAATTTTACGGCCAGCTCGCGGATGGCGCCGGCGATCTGCTTCATCAGCGGCAGCAGCACGGTGTCGCGGCCTTCGCGCAGCATCAGGGCGTGGGACAGGTTGTTGATGTCCTCGCTGGTGCAGGTGAAGTGGATGAATTCGCTGACCGCGGCCAGTTCCGGCAGCTTGGCGGCCTGCTCCTTGAGCAGGTATTCCACGGCTTTCACGTCGTGGTTGGTGGTGCGCTCGATCTCTTTCACGCGCTCGGCGTGCTCGACGGCGAAGTTCTCCGCCAGCTCGTTGAGCAGGGCGTTGGCTTCGGCGGAGAAGGGCGCGACTTCGGCGACGCCTTCATGGGCGGCCAGGCGCTGCAGCCAGCGGACTTCGACCATCACGCGGAAACGGATCAGGCCGTATTCGCTGAAGATCGGGCGCAGGGCGCTGGTTTTGCCGGCGTAGCGGCCATCGACGGGGGAAACCGCGGTGAGCGAGGAGAGCTGCATGAGGGGCGTTCTCGGACAGGTCGGTCAACGAAAAGGGCGCACATCATACATGAAGTCGCCGCTGCAGGCCCGTCCGATTAGCGGGCGGTCGGGCGCCGGGCGATGGACAGCAGGCTGGAAGCGAAGATCAGCGCGGCACCGAGGAGCGAGCTGAGGTCCGGCGTCTCGCCCCAGCGCAGCCAGGCGATAACGCCGGCGAAGACGATGGCGAGGTAGGCGAAGGGGCCGATCAGTCCGGGTGGGGCCAGGCCGTAAGCCTTGGACATGACGATCTGGCTCACCGTGGCGAGCAGGCCGATCACCAGCAGCAGGCCGAGTTGGTGCGAATCCAGCGGCTGCCAGGCCCAGGTCAGCGGCACGGCGGAGATCAGCGCGCTGAACAGCGAGAAGTAGAAGACGATGCGAAAGGCCGGTTCGCTGTCGCTCATCTCGCGGATGGAGACGAAGGCGAAGGCGGCCAGGATGCTCGCGGCCAGGCCAACCAGCGCCTGGCTGTCGAGCAGTGCCTGGCTGGGCTTGGCCACCAGCAGCACGCCGACCAGGCCGATGGCGGTGGTGACCAGCATGCGCTTGGTCAGCGGTTCCTTGAGTAGCCACCAGGCCAGCACGGGGGTGAACACCGGCGCCGAGTAGGTGAACAGCATGGCGTCGGCCAGCGGCAGGTGCGCTATCGCATAGAAGAAGCAGTACATCGCCGCCAGGCCGTAGCCGGTGCGCCACAGATGCGATTTGATACGGCCGGTCTTCAGCGGCGCGGCGCCCTTGAACAGCAGCAGCGGCAGGAAGAACAGCACGCCGACCAGGTTGCGGAAGAACACCACCGACTCGTTGTTGACCCCACTTGAGATCTCGCGGATGCCCACGCCCATCAGCGAGAACAGCAGGGCGGAGAGTGCCAGCAGCAGGGCGCCCTGTACCGGTTTGACGCTGCGGCTGGGCGGGCTCACCTCAGCCCCGCAGCAGCGGATAGAGTTCCTTGAGCAGCTTGCCGCGGCTGAACACCAGCTGCCAGCGGTGCCCGCCGAGCTGGCGCCACAGGCGCGCGGAGCGGATGCCGGTGAGCAGCAGGGCGCGAACCTTGGCCGCGACCGCCGGCTGCTGCAGGAAGCGCATGTCACCATGCACCTGGATACGCTGGCGGAAGGTGCTGAGCGTGTCCTGATACAGCGCACCGCAGGCGGCCACCACGTTGTCGTGGGTCAGGCCGAAGTGCTCGACCTGGTTCTGGATCTGGTCCAGGCGATTGCCGATCACTTGCAGCATGTCGTCGCGCTTGGCCAGCTGGCGCTCCAGGCCGAGCAGGGCAAGGGCGTAGCGCAGCGGTTCGCGCTGCAGGCTGGCGGGGTTGCGCTCCAGGGCGCCGACCAGCGCCTTGTAGCCTTCGCGCAGGTTGAGGTCGTCGCCGCCGTAGACCTCCAGGGTGTTCTTCGGGTCGCGCACCAGCAGGCTGCCAAGCAGGCAGCCGAGCTGGGCGTCGCTGATCTGGCCGGTGCGGGCCAGCTTGTCCACCAGGCTGGCGGCCTGGAATACGGCGGAGAGGGCCAGCAGTTGCTCCTGAGTCGGGGTCATGCGCGTGGCGCTCCTTCGGCACAGGGCTCGGCGACTTCGATCACGCCGCCGCCGAGGCAGACTTCACCGTCGTAGAACACCACGGACTGGCCCGGGGTGACGGCGCGTTGCGGCTCGTCGAACAGTGCGCGGTAGCCGTGCTCGGTCTTTTCCAGGGTGCAGGCCTGATCGGCCTGGCGGTAGCGCACCTTGGCAGTCAGGCGGCGCGGGCTGGACAGGTCGACGGGGTTGACCCAGTAGATGTCCGAAGCGAGCAGGGCGCGGGAAAACAGCCAGGGGTGATCGTTGCCCTGGCCGACGATCAGCACGTTGCGCGCAAGGTCCTTGTGCAGCACATACCAGGGCTCGTCACCGGCGTTCTTCATGCCGCCGATGCCCAGGCCCTGGCGCTGGCCGATGGTGTGGTACATCAGGCCGACATGGCGGCCGATCACCTGGCCCTCGGTGGTCTCGATATCGCCCGGCTGCGCCGGCAGGTACTGCTTGAGGAAGTCGCTGAAGCGACGTTCGCCGATAAAGCAGATGCCGGTCGAGTCCTTCTTCTTGGCGGTGGCCAGGTCGTACTTCTCGGCGATGGCGCGCACCTGCGGTTTCTCCAGTTCGCCGACCGGGAACAGGGTGCGGCCGATCTGCTCGCCGCCGACGGCGTGCAGGAAGTAGCTCTGGTCCTTGTTCGGGTCCAGGCCCTTGAGCAGTTCGCTACGGCCGTCGACATCGCGGCGGCGCACGTAGTGGCCGGTGGCGATCAGGTCAGCGCCGAGGCTCAGGGCGTAGTCGAGGAAGGCTTTGAACTTGATCTCGCGGTTGCACAGGATGTCCGGGTTCGGCGTGCGTCCGGCCTTGTATTCGGCGAGGAAGTGTTCGAACACGTTGTCCCAGTATTCCGCTGCGAAATTGGCGGTGTGCAGCTTGATGCCGATGCGGTCGCACACGGCCTGAGCGTCCGCCAGGTCGGTCATGGCGGTGCAGTATTCGGTGCCGTCATCCTCTTCCCAGTTCTTCATGAACAGGCCTTCGACCTGGTAGCCCTGTTCGAGCAGGAGGAGGGCGGAGACGGAGGAGTCGACGCCGCCGGACATGCCGACGATCACTCGGGTATTGGCTGGTTCGCGCATGGGAGTTCGAAGAGGGCTGACTGCAGAAAGGCGGCAATTCTATCAGGAGCGCGCGGCGCGCGGCGAATCAGGCCGGGCCGCGATCGGCCGGATCACGGATCAGGCTCAGGGCGTGGCGTTCGCCGGCCAGATAGTCGTCGATGCAGCGCAGCACCAGCTCGCTGCGCCAGCGTTCGGGCTGGGCCGCCAGCTCTTCGCGAGTCAGCCAGCGCGGGCCGATGATGCCTTCGTCCAGTGGCGAATCCGGCAGGTGGCGCAAAGGCTTGGCGGCGAAGCACACGCGCTGGTAGGTCACGCCATTGCTGGGGGCGGTGTACAGATAGATACCGGTGACGGCGGTCAGCTCAACTTCCCAGCCGGTTTCCTCTAGCGTCTCGCGCAGGGCCGCGGCGATGAGACTTTCGTCGGCTTCCAGATGGCCGGCAGGCTGGTTTAATACCGCCTGCCCGCCGGCTAGCTCCTCGACCAGAAGGAAGCGGCCCTGGTCCTCGACCACGGTGGCGACGGTGACGTGTGGGGTGAAACGCATTGCAATGAACCTCCGCGAGTCTGCGGCAACTATTGGCCGAGGCTTGGATCGAAGCAATCTGGAGCCAAGCTGCTAGGATTGAAATCGCCCCAAGAGGGCTTTTTGTAGCGCCGATGTAGTTTGACTACATGTTTGGCGCAAAACCAGTATTCAAGCAGTCTAGGCTGTCGCTGGGCTGTCAGTAAATGGCGAAAAGTGCGTGACTTTCTGTAGAAAAACTACAAGAATGCAGCACCTTTCCGAGACCCAGAAGTATCGTCCGCCGCATTACCCGTGCGGTGGATTGTCAGACCACGAAAACAAACGGAGTCCAGCATGGGATACCAGAAGATCCAGGTGCCTGCGAACGGCGAAAAGATCACCGTCAACGCCGACATGACCTTGAATGTACCGAACAACCCGATCATCCCGTTCATCGAGGGTGATGGCATCGGTGTCGATATCAGCCCGGTGATGATCAAGGTCGTCGACGCTGCCGTTGAAAAAGCCTATGCCGGCCAGCGCAAGATCGCCTGGATGGAAGTCTACGCCGGCGAGAAAGCCACCCAGGTCTATGACCAGGACACCTGGCTGCCGAAAGAAACCCTGGAAGCCGTGCGCGACTACGTCGTGTCGATCAAGGGCCCGCTGACCACTCCGGTTGGTGGCGGCATCCGCTCGCTGAACGTGGCCCTGCGCCAGGAGCTGGATCTGTATGTCTGCCAGCGTCCGGTACGTTGGTTCGAAGGCGTGCCGAGCCCGGTGAAGAAGCCGGGTGACGTGGACATGTGCATCTTCCGCGAGAACTCGGAAGACATCTACGCCGGCGTCGAGTGGAAAGCCGGCAGCCCCGAGGCCGAGAAGGTCATCAAGTTCCTCACCGAGGAAATGGGCGTCAAGAAGATCCGCTTCACCGAAAACTGCGGTATCGGCATCAAGCCGGTTTCCCTGGAAGGTACCAAGCGCCTGGTGCGCAAGGCCCTGCAGTACGCCGTGGACAACGATCGCAGCTCCGTGACCATCGTCCACAAGGGCAACATCATGAAGTTCACCGAAGGTGCCTTCAAAGAGTGGGGCTACGAGGTGGCGCGTGACGAGTTCGGCGCCGAGCTGCTGGATGGCGGCCCGTGGATGCAGTTCAAGAACCCGAACACTGGCAAGACCATCGTGGTGAAAGATGCCATCGCCGACGCCATGCTGCAGCAGATCCTGCTGCGCCCGGCCGAGTACGACGTGATCGCCACCCTGAACCTGAACGGTGACTACCTGTCCGACGCCCTGGCGGCCGAAGTGGGTGGTATCGGTATCGCTCCGGGTGCCAACCTGTCCGACACCGTGGCCATGTTCGAAGCAACCCACGGTACCGCGCCGAAGTATGCCGGTCTGGACAAGGTCAACCCGGGTTCGGTCATCCTCTCTGCCGAGATGATGCTGCGCCACATGGGCTGGACCGAAGCCGCCGACCTGATCATCAAGGGCACCAACGGCGCCATCGCCGCCAAGACCGTGACCTATGACTTCGAGCGTCTGATGGACGGTGCCAAGCTGCTGTCCTGCTCGCAGTTCGGTGATGCCATCATCACCCACATGTAAGCAGTAGGCCCCCAACAAAAAGGCCGGTCATCTGACCGGCCTTTTTCATTTCTGCTCTTTTCAGGCTTCTACTGGAGTGCTTTGCGGCGCGCTGGCGTGCGCCGGGGTGTCACTGGTTGCCAGAATCGCGCTGATATTCACGGCATGCAGGCCTTTGGGGCCCTGCAGAATATCGAACTTGACCGCTTGGCCGGCCTTGAGAGTCTTGTAGCCGTCCATCTGGATAGCCGAGTAGTGGGCGAACAGGTCCTCATCTCGGCCATCTGCCACGATGAAGCCGTAGCCCTTGGCGTTGTTGAACCACTTGACCTTACCGCTAAGCATGCTGACATCCCTCTGCAAAGGACTCCATCACTGGAGTATCATCCACTTCAGCTCCACGTCCGACTTCAGCCCTGAAGGGCGCTAGCCGCGGAACCCCGATACCCGAGTAGGGTATTCACTGTTTGTAACACCGTTTCGCCTTTAGTCAAGGCACCAGGTCGGGCGGCTGAGAAGCCTGTCATAATCCGCCTGGTATCTACCTCCGACCGCTTACGACACCATCAGTTCAGCATGCATTCACCCAGCCAGATTCGACTAACATTCAATCAGGATCGTCCGGACGAGCACGAGGATGATTCCTCCGGCTTGGCCGTGCAGGAGGCGAAGCCGGCGTTGCAGGCGCCGCCCATGTATAAGGTGCTGATGTTCAACGATGATTACACTCCGATGGATTTCGTGGTCGAAGTGTTGGAAGTGTTCTTCGGCATGAATCGGGAAGTGGCCACCAAGGTCATGCTCACGGTGCATACGGAAGGCAAGGCAATCTGCGGGGTATTTACCCGCGATATCGCAGAGACCAAAGCGATGCAGGTCAACCAGTACGCTCGGGAGAGCCAGCATCCGCTACTCTGTGAGATAGAGAAGGACGGCTGACGTCGTCCCGCTTGGGCAAGAGGTGAAGCTATGTTGAATCGAGAGCTGGAAGTCACCCTCAATCTGGCCTTCAAGGAGGCACGTGCCAAGCGCCATGAGTTCATGACGGTCGAGCATCTGCTTCTGGCTTTGCTGGATAACGAGGCTGCAGCGACCGTACTGCGCGCCTGTGGCGCCAACCTGGATAAGCTCCGGCATGATCTGCAGGAGTTCATCGACTCCACCACGCCGCTGATCCCGCAGCATGACGAGGATCGTGAGACCCAGCCGACCCTGGGCTTCCAACGCGTTTTGCAACGCGCCGTATTCCATGTGCAGAGCTCCGGCAAGCGTGAGGTGACGGGCGCCAACGTGCTGGTCGCCATCTTCAGCGAGCAGGAGAGCCAGGCCGTGTTTCTGCTCAAGCAGCAGAGCGTGGCCCGTATCGACGTGGTCAACTACATTGCCCACGGCATCTCCAAGGTGCCCGGTCATACCGATCAGCACGAAAGCGAGCAGGAGATGCAGGACGAAGAGGGCGGAGAGTCCTCGGCCTCCGGTAATCCGCTGGACGCCTACGCCAGCAACCTCAACGAGCTGTCGCGCCAGGGGCGCATCGATCCACTGGTCGGTCGCGAGCATGAGGTCGAGCGCGTTGCGCAGATCCTCGCCCGTCGGCGCAAGAACAATCCGCTGCTGGTCGGCGAGGCCGGTGTCGGCAAGACTGCCATCGCCGAAGGCCTGGCCAAGCGCATCGTCGACGGCCAGGTGCCGGACCTGCTGTCCGAGAGCGTGGTCTATTCGCTCGACCTCGGTGCACTACTGGCCGGTACCAAGTACCGTGGCGACTTCGAGAAGCGCTTCAAGGCGCTGCTCAACGAGTTGCGCAAGCGTCCGCACGCGATCCTGTTCATCGACGAGATCCACACCATCATCGGCGCCGGCGCGGCCTCGGGCGGGGTCATGGATGCGTCCAACCTGCTCAAGCCGTTGCTGTCGTCCGGCGAGATTCGCTGCATCGGCTCCACCACCTTCCAGGAGTTCCGCGGCATCTTCGAGAAGGACCGCGCCCTGGCGCGGCGCTTCCAGAAGGTCGATGTCAGTGAGCCGTCCGTCGAAGACACCGTGGGCATCCTCAAGGGGCTCAAGGCGCGCTTCGAGCAGCACCACCACATCGAGTACAGCGACGAGGCGCTGCGTGCGGCGGCCGAGCTGGCGGCGCGCTATATCAACGATCGCCATATGCCGGACAAGGCCATCGACGTGATCGACGAGGCGGGCGCCTACCAGCGTCTGCAGCCGGAGGAAAAGCGCGCCAAGCGCATCGAGGTGGCTCAGGTCGAGGACATCGTCGCGAAGATCGCGCGGATTCCGCCGAAGCATGTCAGCAGCTCGGACAAGGAGTTGCTGCGCAACCTGGAGCGCGACCTCAAGCTCACCGTGTTCGGTCAGGATGCGGCGATCGATTCGTTGTCTACCGCCATCAAACTGTCCCGTGCCGGCCTCAAGGCGCCGGACAAGCCGGTCGGTTCCTTCCTCTTCGCCGGCCCGACCGGTGTCGGCAAGACCGAGGCCGCCCGGCAGCTGGCCAAGGCCATGGGTATCGAGCTGGTGCGCTTCGACATGTCCGAATACATGGAGCGCCACACCGTATCGCGGCTGATCGGTGCGCCGCCCGGTTATGTCGGTTTCGACCAGGGGGGGCTGCTGACCGAGGCCATCACCAAGCAGCCGCACTGCGTACTGCTGCTGGATGAGATCGAGAAGGCTCACCCGGAAGTGTTCAACCTGCTGTTGCAGGTGATGGATCACGGCACCTTGACCGACAACAACGGGCGCAAGGCGGACTTCCGCAACGTGATTCTGATCATGACCACCAATGCCGGGGCTGAGACCGCGGCGCGCGCCTCGATCGGCTTCACCCAGCAGGACCATTCGTCCGACGCGATGGAAGTGATCAAAAAGAGCTTCACGCCGGAGTTCCGCAACCGCCTGGACACCATCATCCAGTTTGGTCGCCTGAGTCACGAAACCATCAAGAGCATCGTCGACAAGTTCCTCACCGAGCTGCAGGCGCAGCTGGAGGACAAGCGGGTGCAGCTGGATGTCACGGATGCGGCGCGCGGCTGGCTGGCCGAGCGTGGCTACGACGTGCAGATGGGCGCGCGGCCGATGGCGCGGCTGATCCAGGACAAGATCAAGCGGCCGTTGGCCGAGGAGATCCTGTTCGGCGAGCTGGCCGAGCACGGCGGGGTGGTGCATATCGACCTGGAGGGTGGCGAGCTGCACTTCGAGTTCGAAACGGCTGCAGAACCGGCCTGACGGCGGGCTCTGTAAACGCAAACGCCCGGCAATGCCGGGCGTTTTTGCATTCGGGATCGCGGGGCGATCAGCGGGCGCGGTAGGTGATGCGGCCCTTGCTCAGGTCGTACGGCGTCAGTTCGACGCGGACCTTGTCGCCAGTCAGAATGCGGATGTAGTTCTTGCGCATCTTGCCGGAGATGTGCGCGGTAACGACGTGCCCGTTTTCCAACTCCACACGGAACATGGTGTTGGGCAGGGTGTCGACGACAGTACCTTCCATTTCGAAGCTGTCTTCTTTCGACATGCAGTAAAGCCCTCGGTATCCAAAGATAGGCCTGGCGCATCGGTGCCCAGGCAAAAGCGGCGTGCATTGTGCCCGAAAAGGGGGATGGCCGCCAAGTGGCTGGAGGGTCAGGCTGTGGTTGCGGGTGTTGTGCTCAGGTCAGAACGACCCAGCGCTGGTTGACGAACAGCTCGATGGGGCGGTACTGCGTCTTGTAGCTCATCTTCCGGCAATTCTTGATCCAGTACCCGAGATAGACGGCTTGCAGGCCCAGGCGTGCGGTCTCGCCGATCTGCCAGAGAATGGCAAAGCGGCCCAGACTGCGACGCTCCAGGGCGGGGTCATAGAAGGTGTAGACCGCGGAGATACCGTTGGGCAGCAGGTCGGTGACCGCCACGGCGACCAGCGTGCCGGCCAGGCGGAACTCGTAGAAACGGGCGAACGGCAGGTCGCGGACCAGGAAGGTGCTGAACTGGTCGCGGCTGGGCGGGTACATGTCGCCGTCGGCATGGCGCTGTTCGATGTAGCGCACGTAGAGGGCGTAGTACTCCTCGTTGAATGCAGGTCGCACGGCGCGCACCTGGATATCGGCGTTGCGCTTGAGGATGCGTCGCTGCTGGCGGTTGGGTATGAACTGGTCGGCAGGGATGCGCGCCGGTACGCAGGCGGTGCAGCGCTGGCAGTGCGGTCGGTAGAGATGGTCGCCGCTGCGGCGGAAGCCCATCTCCGACAGTTCGGCATAGACCTGCACATCCATCGGCTGGCTGGGATCGAGGAACAGGGTGGTCGCCTGCTCTTCGGGCAGATAGCTGCATGGATGTGGCTGAGTGGCGTAGAACTTGAGGCGAGCCAGCTCGGTCATGGTCAACCCTCGGGGAACCCCTGGGACAAGTGTATGCCAGCCTATTGGCGGCTACCACAGGCCTGCCAGTCGGCTGTGCTGGGTCGGTCCAGATGCTGCTGCAGATAGCGGGCGAATTCCGCGCGGGCAATGGGCCGGGCGCCGAAACTGTGCAGGTGCCGGGTTGGCATCTGGCAGTCGATCAAGACGAAGCCCCAGTCGCGCAGCTTGCTGACCAGCGTCGCGAAGCCGATTTTGGAGGCGTTGTCGGCGCGGCTGAACATGGATTCGCCGAAAAACAGCTGGCCCATGGCCAGGCCGTAGAGGCCGCCAACCAGTTGCTCGCCATCCCAGACTTCCACCGAGTGAGCGAGGCCGCGCTGGTGCAGTTCCAGGTAGGCGGCGCGCATCGAGTCGGTGATCCAGGTGCCGTCGGCATAGTCGCGCGGACCGGCGCAGCCCTCGATGACGGCGGCAAAGTCCTGATCGAGGGTGACGCGGTAGCGTTGCTGGCGCAGTAGTTTGGCCAGGCTGCGCGACAGGTGGAACTCTTCGGGAAACAGTACGGTGCGCGGATCGGGTGACCACCAGAGCAGCGGCTGTCCCTCGCTGAACCAGGGGAAGCAGCCATGCCGATAGGCGGCGATCAGGCGCTCAGCGGAGAGATCGCCGCCGGCAGCCAGCAGGCCATTGGGTTCGCGCAAGGCGCGTTCCAGCGTTGGAAAATCCAGCGAGTCGCGCCGCAGCCAGGTCAGCATGGGGAGGGTAGGGCGGGCAGCTGCCCGCCCACGGCTCAGACGTCGAGGTACTTCTCGGCATCCAGCGCGGCCATGCAGCCGGCGCCTGCCGAGGTGATGGCCTGACGGTACACGTGGTCGGCCACGTCGCCGGCGGCAAACACGCCCTCGATGCTGGTGGCGGTGGCGTTGCCTTCGCCTCCGCCCTGGACCACCAGGTAGCCGTCGCGCATTTCCAGTTGGCCTTTGAACAGGTCGGTGTTGGGCTTGTGGCCGATGGCGATAAACACGCCGGCCAGTTGCAGCTCCTGGGTGCTGCCGTCGATGCTGCTCTTCAGGCGCACGCCGGTGACGCCGGTGTTGTCGCCCAGTACCTCGTCGAGGGTCTGGTTCCAGTGCAGGCGCACGTTGCCATTGGCGGCCTTGTCGAACAGCTTGTCCTGCAGGATCTTCTCCGAGCGCAGCTTGTCGCGGCGGTGGATCAGGTGCACTTCCTTGGCGATGTTGGACAGGTACAGGGCTTCCTCGACGGCGGTGTTGCCGCCGCCGACCACGCAGACCACCTGGTTACGGTAGAAGAAACCGTCACAGGTGGCGCAGGCGGATACGCCCTTGCCGGCGAAGGCTTCTTCGGACGGCAGGCCGAGGTATTGGGCACTGGCGCCGGTGGCGATGATCAGTGCGTCGCAGGTGTAGGTGCCGCTGTCGCCCTTGAGGGTGAAGGGCTTGCTCTGCAACTCGGCGGTGTGGATATGGTCGTAGACGATCTCGGTGTCGAAGCGCTCGGCATGCTCCTGCATGCGCTGCATCAGCGCCGGGCCGGTCAGGCCGTGGACGTCGCCCGGCCAGTTGTCGACTTCGGTGGTCGTGGTGAGCTGGCCGCCGGGCTGGATGCCGGTGATGACGACAGGCTTGAGGTTGGCGCGGGCGGCGTAGACGGCGGCGGTGTAGCCGGCCGGGCCGGAGCCCAGGATGATCAGGCGTGAATGCTTGACTTCGCTCATAAAAAGACCCCATAAGCCTTTGTCACGAAAGAGAATGCATGCTCCAATTGAGCCGCACGTAAGGGATAGCCGGGTATGCTACACCGAAGCGGGATGGGCCGGCAAAACGGCTCGGCAGCCTGGCACGACACCTGTAAATTTGTACAATGGTCGTCTGATTTGCGTGTTCCACCGATCGTCAGTCGCGCCCCGCGCGCAGGAATGACAGCGTTTTGAAGAATTCCAGCACAGCAGCCCAGGCCCCGGCCTGGCGTCAGCAATTGCATTATCGCCTCAAGGAAGGTGCATTGATCGCGCTCGGCGCGCTCTGCCTGATCCTGTGGATGGCGCTGCTGACCTACAACCAGAACGACCCGGGCTGGAGCCATACCAGCAGCGCCCAGCAGGTGCAGAACGCGGCCGGCCGCGCCGGTGCCTGGTGCGCGGATGTACTGTTCATGGCCCTGGGCTACTTCGCCTACGTGTTCCCGCTGCTGCTCGGGGTGAAAACCTGGCAAGTGTTCCGCAACCGCCACCAGCCCTGGCAGTGGAGTGGCTGGCTGTTTTCCTGGCGCCTGATCGGCCTGGTATTCCTGGTCCTGGCCGGTTCCGGCCTGGCCTTTATCCACTTCCATTCCGCAGCCGGCATGCCGGCCTCCGCCGGTGGTGCGCTGGGCGAAAGCCTGGGCCAGCTGGCGATCAATGCGCTCAACGTGCAGGGCAGCACGTTGCTATTCCTGGCGCTATTCCTGTTCGGCCTGACCGTGTTCACCGATCTGTCCTGGTTCAAGGTCATGGACCTGACCGGCAAGATCACCCTCGACCTGATCGAGCTGATTAATAGCCTGATCACCCGCTGGTGGGAGTCGCGCCTGCAGCGCAAGCAACTGGTGGCCCAGCTGCGCGAGGTCGATGAGCGTGTCGCCGAGGTGGCCGCGCCCGTGGTGCCGGATCGTCGCGAGCAGGCCAAGGTCAAGGAGCGCCTGATCGAGCGTGAGGAAACTCTGGCCAAGCACATGGTCGAGCGCGAGACCCGCGTCGCCCCGGTGATCGCGCCGCCGCCACCGCCCAAGGCCGGCGAGCCGAGCAAGCGCGTGCTCAAGGAAAAGCAGGTTCAGCTGTTCGAGGATGCTGCGCTGGCCGGCACCTTGCCGCCGATCTCCATCCTCGACGTGGCCGAGAAGAAGCAGAAGAGCTTCTCCCCCGAGTCGCTGGAGGCCATGTCGCGCCTGCTGGAGATCAAGCTCAAGGAGTTCGGTGTCGAGGTGGTGGTGGAGTCCGTGCATCCGGGCCCGGTGATCACCCGTTTCGAGATCCAGCCCGGCATCGGCGTCAAGGTCAGCCGCATCTCCAACCTGGCCAAGGACCTGGCGCGCTCGCTGGCGGTGATCAGCGTGCGCGTGGTCGAGGTGATCCCGGGCAAGACCACCGTCGGCATCGAGATTCCCAACGAAGACCGCCAGATCGTGCGTTTCTCCGAGGTGCTGTCCTCGCCCGAGTACGACGACGCCAAGTCGCCGGTGACCCTCGCCCTGGGCCACGATATCGGCGGCAAGCCGGTGATCACCGACCTGGCCAAGATGCCGCACCTGCTGGTGGCCGGTACCACCGGCTCCGGTAAGTCGGTGGGGGTCAATGCCATGATCCTGTCGATCCTGTTTAAATCCGGCCCGGAAGACGCGCGGATGATCATGATCGACCCGAAGATGCTCGAACTGTCGATCTACGAAGGCATCCCGCACCTGCTGTGCCCGGTGGTGACCGACATGAAGGAGGCCGCCAACGCCCTGCGCTGGTCGGTGGCCGAGATGGAGCGTCGCTACAAGCTGATGGCCGCCATGGGCGTGCGTAACCTGGCCGGCTTCAACCGCAAGGTGAAGGACGCCGAGGAAGCTGGAACGCCGCTGTCCGACCCGCTGTATAAGCGCCAGTCGATGGAAGACGAGGCGCCGCTGCTGAAGACCCTGCCGACCATCGTGGTGGTGGTCGACGAATTCGCCGACATGATGATGATCGTCGGCAAGAAGGTCGAAGAACTGATCGCCCGTATCGCGCAGAAGGCGCGGGCCGCCGGTATCCACCTGATCCTCGCCACCCAGCGCCCGTCGGTGGACGTGATCACCGGCCTGATCAAGGCCAACATCCCGACCCGTATGGCCTTCCAGGTATCGAGCAAAATCGACTCGCGCACCATCCTCGACCAGGGCGGCGCCGAGCAGCTGCTCGGCCACGGTGACATGCTTTATTTGCCGCCCGGCACCGGCCTGCCGATTCGCGTACACGGCGCCTTCGTCTCCGACGATGAAGTGCACCGCGTGGTCGAGGCCTGGAAGCAGCGCGGCGCGCCGGACTACATCGAAGACATCCTGGCCGGCGTTGAAGAAGCCGGCAGCGGCTTCGAAGGTAGCAGCAGCGGTGAAGGCGGCGAGGGCAGCGAGGAAGACCCGCTGTACGACGAAGCCGTCAACTTCGTCCTGGAAAGCCGCCGCGCCTCGATTTCCGCCGTGCAGCGCAAACTGAAGATCGGCTACAACCGCGCCGCGCGCATGATCGAGGCCATGGAAATGGCCGGGGTCGTGACCCCGATGAACACCAACGGCTCGCGCGAGGTCATAGCGCCGGGGCCGTCCCGCGACTGACTTGAGAGGATTTTCATGCGCCTGATCCGCATGCTGCTGCTGGCCGCGCTGGCCTGCAGCCCCGTTTTTGCCCATGCTGACGACGAAGCCGCGGTCAAGCGCCTGACCGGCTTGCTTGATCGCGCCCAGACCTTGAGCGGACGCTTCTCCCAGCTGACCCTCGACGGCTCCGGCACCCAGCTGCAGGAAACTTCCGGCCAGCTGGCCCTCAAGCGCCCGGGCCTGTTCCGCTGGCACACCGACGCGCCGCAGGAGCAGCTGTTGGTATCCAACGGCCAGAAGGTCTGGCTGTACGATCCTGACCTGATGCAGGTGACCATCCAGACCCTGGATCAGCGACTGACCCACACCCCGGCGCTGCTGCTGTCCGGCGACGTGTCGAAGATTCGCGAGAACTTCGAGATCACCTTCAAGGAAGGCGGTGATGTGGTCGACTTCATCCTAAAGCCGAAAGCCAAGGACAGCCTGTTCGATAACCTGCGCCTGTCTTTCCGCAAGGGCATGATCAACGACATGCAGCTGATCGACAGCATCGGCCAGCGCACCAATATCCTGTTCCTCGGCGTCAAGATGAACGAGCAGCTGGATCCTGCGCAGTTCGACTTCCAGGTGCCGGAAGGCGCCGACGTCATCCAGGAATAAGAGGCCCAGGTGGACCTGTTCCGCGCCGCGCCCGTCGCTCAGCCCCTGGCGGCGCGTCTGCGTGCCACCAGCCTGGACGAATACGTCGGCCAGGAGCATGTGCTGGGGCAGGGCAAGCCGCTGCGCGAGGCGCTGGAGCAGGGCGCGCTGCACTCGATGATCTTCTGGGGGCCGCCCGGGGTCGGCAAGACCACCCTGGCCAAGCTGCTGGCCCAGGTGTCAGACGCGCATTTCGAGACGATTTCCGCCGTGTTGTCCGGCGTCAAGGAAATCCGCCAGGCCGTCGATGTGGCCAAACAGCAGGCCGCCCAGTACGGCCGTCGCACCATCCTCTTCGTCGACGAGGTGCACCGCTTCAACAAGAGCCAGCAGGATGCCTTCCTGCCCTATGTCGAAGATGGCACCCTGATCTTCATTGGTGCCACCACCGAGAACCCGTCCTTCGAGCTGAACAACGCGCTGCTCTCGCGCGCCCGCGTCTACGTGCTGAAGAGCCTGGACGAGGCGGCCATGCGCAAGCTGGTGGCGCGCGCGCTGGGCGAGGACAAGGGCCTTGGCAAGCGCAATCTATCGCTGCCAGAGGAGAGTTTCCAGATCCTCCTGGCCGCCGCCGACGGCGACGGCCGGCGCCTGCTCAACCTGCTGGAGAATGCCGCCGACCTGGCCGAAGACGGCGGCGAGATGGGCCCGGAGCTGCTGCACAACCTGCTGGGCGACAGCCGCCGGCGTTTCGACAAGGGCGGCGAGGCCTTCTACGACCAGATTTCCGCGCTGCACAAATCGGTGCGCGGCTCCAACCCGGACGCCGCCCTGTACTGGTATGCGCGCATGCTCGACGGCGGCTGCGACCCGCTGTACCTGGCCCGGCGCGTGGTACGCATGGCCAGCGAAGACATCGGCAACGCGGACCCGCGGGCCCTGACCCTGTGCCTTAACGCCTGGGATGTGCAGGAGCGCCTCGGTAGTCCCGAGGGCGAGTTGGCGGTGGCCCAGGCCATCGTCTATCTGGCCTGTGCGCCGAAGAGCAATGCGGTGTACATGGGCTTCAAGGCGGCCATGCGTGAGGCGGCCGAGCACGGCTCGCTGGAAGTGCCGCTGCACCTGCGCAACGCGCCGACCAGGCTGATGAAGGAGCTGGGTTACGGCGAGGAGTACCGCTACGCCCACGACGAGCCGGATGCCTATGCCGCCGGTGAGGACTATTTCCCCGAGGAACTGGAGCCGCGGCGCTACTACGAGCCAGTGCCGCGCGGGCTGGAACTGAAGATTCGCGAAAAGCTCGAACGCCTGGCCCAGCTGGACCGGCAGAGCCCGAGGAGACGTCGCCCATGATGCAGATCGTGCTGGCCGTGGCCGCCGGTGGTGCCGCAGGTTCCGTACTGCGTTTCCTCACCAGTGCCTGGGTGGTCGCGCACTGGCCGCGGCACTACTACCTGGCGACGCTGGCAGTGAATCTGGTCGGCTGCTTTCTGATTGGCCTTCTCTCGGCGCTGTTCCTGGCCCGCACCGACCTGCCGCTGGCACTGCGTACCGGGCTGATCACGGGCGTGCTCGGCGGTTTGACCACCTTTTCCAGCTTCAGCCTGGACGTGCTGCGGCTGTTCGAGAACGGCCAGCCGGGCGTGGCCATCGCCTATCTGCTGAGCAGCCTGCTCGGCGGTTTGCTGGCGGCCTGGCTCGGGATGCTGCTGGTGCGCTGAGCCGCCCTGCATGGTGACTCGGCTCAGGCTCTGAGCCATTCGCGGGCAAAAGGACTCGGCTTGGCGCGCCGAAGTCCGTAAACTTCGCCACATTCAAGACCGACCCTCCGTCGGCGTTCATCTGCTTGTTGGGACCTACACCATGCTCGATTCCAAACTCGTTCGCGGCCAGCTCGAAGAAGTCGCGGCGCGCCTCGCCACCCGTGGCTTCCAGCTGGACGTCGTGCGCTTCGAAGCTCTCGAAGCCCAGCGCAAGGCCGTACAGACCCGCACCGAACAGCTGCAGGCCGAGCGTAACGCCCGCTCCAAGTCCATCGGCCAGGCCAAGGCGCGTGGCGAGGACATCGCTCCGCTGCTGGCAGAAGTCGACAAGATGGGCAGCGATCTGGAAGAGGGCAAGCGCGAGCTGGACAGCATCCAGACCGAGCTGGACAACCTGCTGCTGAACATCCCCAACCTGCCCCACGAGTCCGTGCCGGTGGGCGAGGATGAAGACGGCAACGTCGAAGTCTCGCGCTGGGGCACTCCGCGCAGTTTCGACTTCGAGATCAAGGATCACGTCGCCCTGGGCGAGCAGCACGGCTGGCTGGACTTCGAGACTGCCGCCAAGCTCTCCGGCGCGCGTTTCGCCCTGCTGCGCGGCCCGATTGCCCGCCTGCACCGCGCCCTCGCGCAGTTCATGATCAACCTGCACACCGGCGAGCATGGCTATGAAGAGGCCTACACGCCTTACCTGGTACAGGCCCCGGCGCTGCAGGGCACCGGCCAGCTGCCGAAGTTCGAGGAAGACCTGTTCAAGATCAGCCGTGAAGGCGAGGCGGACTTCTACCTGATCCCCACCGCCGAGGTGTCGCTGACCAACATCGTCTCCGGCGAAATCCTCGACGCCAAGCAGCTGCCGCTGAAGTTCGTCGCCCACACCCCGTGCTTCCGCAGCGAGGCCGGCGCCTCCGGTCGCGACACCCGCGGCATGATCCGCCAGCATCAGTTCGACAAGGTCGAGATGGTGCAGATCGTTGAGCCGAGCAAGTCCTTCGAGGCACTGGAAGGCATGACCGCCAATGCCGAGCGCGTGCTGCAGCTGCTCGAGTTGCCGTACCGCAAGCTGGCCCTGTGCACCGGCGACATGGGCTTCTCCGCAGTGAAGACCTACGACCTGGAAGTCTGGGTGCCGAGCCAGGACAAGTACCGCGAGATTTCCTCCTGCTCCAACTGCGGCGACTTCCAGGCCCGCCGCATGCAGGCGCGTTACCGCAACCCGGAAACCGGCAAGCCCGAGCTGGTGCACACCCTCAACGGCTCCGGCCTGGCGGTGGGCCGCACCCTGGTGGCGGTGCTGGAGAACTACCAGCAGGCCGACGGCAGCATCCGCGTGCCGGAAGTGCTCAAGCCCTACATGGGCGGCATCGAGGTGATCGGCTAAGCCGATAGCACATGCACAATGGCGGGGTGGCGATGGCCACCCCGTTTTTTTACCTCGGGAGAGGCTGAGTCATGGATTTCCTTCCGCTGTTCCACAAACTCCAGGGGCGTGTCGTGCTGGTCGTCGGCGGCGGCGAAGTTGCGCTGCGCAAGGCGCGCCTGCTGAGCGACGCCGGCGGCCAGTTGCGCGTGGTGGCGCCGGAGGTGCGCGGCGAACTCACCGCGCTGGCCGGCGAAGGCCGCGTGCATCTGCGCGGTTATGACAGCGCCGACCTGCAGGGCGTGGCCCTGGTGATCGCCGCCACCGATGACGAGCCGCTCAACGCGCGCATCTCGGCCGAGGCGCAGGCGCTGGGCATTCCGGTCAACGTGGTGGACGCGCCAGCACTGTGCAGCGTGATCTTCCCGGCCATCGTCGACCGCTCGCCGCTGATCGTCGCCATCACCAGCGGCGGTGATGCGCCGGTACTGGCGCGGCTGATCCGCGCCAAGATCGAGACCTGGATCCCGTCCACCTATGGTCAGCTGGCCAGCCTGGCGAAGAAATTCCGCGAGCGGGTCAAGCAGCTGTTCCCCGACGTGCAGCAGCGCCGGGTGTTCTGGGAAGACGTGTTCCAGGGGCAGATCGCCGAGAGCGTGTTCGCCGGCAAGCTGGGTGAGGGCGAGCGCCTGCTCGAGGCCAAGATCGCCGGCGCCGCGCCGCGTGCGCTGGGCGAGGTGTACCTGGTCGGCGCCGGCCCGGGTGACCCCGACCTGCTGACCTTCCGCGCTTTGCGCCTGATGCAGCAGGCCGACGTGGTGCTTTACGACCGCCTGGTGGCCCCGGCCATCATCGAGCTGTGCCGCCGCGATGCCGAGCGCATCTACGTCGGCAAGCGCCGCGCCGAGCATGCGGTGCCGCAGGAGGAGATCAACCAGCTGCTGGTCGACCTGGCCAAGCAGGGCAAGCGCGTGCTGCGCCTGAAAGGCGGCGATCCCTTTATCTTCGGCCGTGGCGGCGAGGAGATCGAGCAGCTGGCCGCCGAGGGCATCCCGTTCCAGGTGGTGCCGGGCATCACTGCAGCATCCGGTTGCGCGGCCTACGCCGGCATCCCGCTGACCCACCGCGACCATGCCCAGTCGGTGCGCTTCGTCACCGGCCACCTCAAGGATGGCAGCACCGACCTGCCCTGGACCGACCTGGTCGCGCCCGGGCAGACCCTGGTGTTCTACATGGGCCTGGTTGGCCTGCCGCAGATCTGCCAGGCCCTGATCGACCACGGGCGGGATGCCGACACTCCGGCGGCGCTGGTGCAGCAGGGCACCACGCAGAATCAGCGAGTGTTCACCGGCACCCTGGCCAACCTGCCGCAGCTGGTAGCCGAGCACGAGGTGCACGCGCCCACGCTGGTGATCGTCGGCGAGGTGGTGACCCTGCGCGAGAAGCTGGCCTGGTTCGACAAGGGCTGAGAGCTAGCGGCGCGCCTGCCAGATCGCTTCGGCGCGGGCGAACGCCGCTTCGCGCGGCTCGCCCAGGCCGCGCAGGGCCAGGGCCAGGGTGCTGAGCACGGCCAGGCGGCCGTAGCTGTCCTCCACCTCGCCGCGCCAGAAGGCGAGCAGGTGTTGCTGGTCCAGGCTGTCCGGCTTGACGTGGCGCTGCGCCGACAGCGCCGGCCATTCCTCGTCCCAGTTCGCGCCGTTTTCGGTGCCGTACAGGTGGCAGATACCGTCCGGGTTGACCTCGATCTCGCCGCCTTCGCCCTTGATCACGATGGCGTGATCGCCGAGCAACTGGCTGGCCTCGCGGTGCACCGCCTGGTAACCGGGATGGAAGATGCTCTGCAGGCCGACCCGCGCACCCAGCGGGTTGAGGAGGCGCGCCAGCGAGTGGATCGGCGAACGCAGGCCCAGGGTGTTGCGCAGGTCGATCATCCGCTGCAGCTGCGGCGCCCAGGCGCCCAGCGGGATAAAGGCCAGGCTGTGCTCATCCAGCGCCTCACCGGCCTCGCTCCAGCTGCCGCACAGCGGAATCTCCAGCGTCTGCAGCAGCTGCTCGCTGTACAGGCGGCCGGCGGTATGGGCGCCGCCGCCGTGGATCAGAATGCGCACGCCACTGGCCGCCAGTGCCTTGATCGCCAGCAGGTACCAGGGTAGGTGGCGCTTCTTGCCGGCATAGGTGGGCCAGTCGATATCCACGCGGATCGGCGGCGCCTGCAGGCGCGCACGGAGCGCTTCGGTGAAGCCGGCCAGCTCCTCGGCGCTTTCCTCCTTGTGCCGCAGCAGCATCAGGAAGGCGCCCAGCTGGGTGTCTTCGACCTGGCCGTCGAGCAGCATGCCCATGGCTTCGCGGGCTTCCTCGCGGGTCATGCTGCGCGCGCCGCGCTTGCCCTTGCCGAGGATGCGCACGAACTGAGCGAAGGGGTGTTCCGGCGGGGTGACGAGGTTCATAGGCAGTTCGTGGGCTTCGGCAGGCCGGCCAGCTTGGCGGCGAGTTTTGCGGGGGTGCCCTTGAACAGGCGGTTGAGGTGCAGGCTGTTGCCCTTGTCCGGGCCCAGTTTGAGGGCGACGTACTTGATCAGCGGACGGGTGGCCGGCGACAGCTGGAACTCGGCATAGAAGCCGCGCAGCAGTTCGAGGATTTCCCAGTGCTCGGCGGTCAGCTGCAGTTCTTCGCGGCCTGCCAGCGCCTCGGCGGCGGCTGGCGACCAGTCTGCCAGCTCCACCAGGTAGCCGTCCTTGTCCAGGGCGATTTCGCGCCCGTCGATGCGCAGTGCCGTCATAGCCAGCTGTTGACCTTGGCGTAGCGGCCACAGAGCTCGACAAAGGCCGGGTAGTCGATGGCCTGGGCGCGGGCAGGGGCGCTCAGGGCGCGGGCCTGCAGATCCTCTTCCAGGGCGTACAGGGCGATGCCGGCTGGCATCAGCTCCAGTGCCTGCAGCTGGGCGGTTCCGGGTTGCAGGGCGTAGACCGCATCGCCGGTCAGCAACAGGCCGTCGTTGGCGCCGAGCAGGCGCAGGCAGCTGCTCAGGCGGCTGTCGCTGAAGGGCGAGTGGGAGAGTAAATGCAGGGTCGCCATCAGATCGTCACCACATGGTCGAAACGGTCGAGCAGCAAGGTCAGGGCGGCATCGTCCAGCGCCTGTGTCGGCAGTGCCAGCTGCGCTTCACCCAGGCCGCGCTCGCTCAGGCTGCGGCCGGAGACATACAGCTCCTCAACGCCGAACAGCGGCAGGGCCTGCAGGTTGGCGGCCATGTCCTTCTGCTGCAGCGCGGCGGGTTGCTGGCTGGCGAGCAGCTGGAACACGCCATCGTCGAGAAACAGCATGGCCAGCGGCAGATCGAAGGCGCCACCGGCCAGGGCGATGTCCAGTGCCTCGCGGGCAGCCGGACCGGCCCAGGGTGCCTGGCGGCTGATGATCAGCGTTGACTTGCTCATCAGTGGCCTCCGAAACTGATCAGGCGATCGGCCAGTTGCGCCGCCTCGTGCAGTTGGCCGAGGCCGGACAGCTCCCAGGGGGCGCCGAGGTTGGCGGCCGGCTTGCCATAGCGCTGCGCCTCTTCGGCATTGAGGACGCCGCGGCGCAGGGCGGCGGCGATACAGACCACGGCGTCCAACTGATGCTGCTGCACGAACTCGCGCCATTCGCGTGGCAGGTCGAGTTCGTCCTGTGGGCTCACCACATTGCCGGAGGCGCTGTGCACGCCATCCTGGTAGAAGAACAGGCGAACGATCTCGTGACCGCCGTCCAGCGCTGCCTGGGCGAAGCGCAGGGCGCGGCGCGAGGAGGGCGCGTGTGCGGGGGCGAAGAGGGCGATGGCGAACTTCATGGTGAATCTGCAGCCGTGATGATGCCGCCATGATAAACGCCGAGGCATGAAAAAGCCCGCCGAAGCGGGCTCGTTCAGTGCCTGATCGACTCAGTCGTCGCTGCCCATGATGCCGAAGATCTGCAGCAGGCTGACGAACAGGTTGTAGATCGACACATACAGGCTGATGGTCGCCATGATGTAGTTGCGCTCGCCACCGTGGATGATCGCGCTGGTCTGGAACAGAATGCAGACCGACGAGAACAGCACGAAGCCGGCGCTGATGGCCAGTTGCAGGCCGCTGACCTGGAAGAAGAAGCTGGCCAGCGAGGCACCCAGCAGGACAAAGAAGCCGGCAGTGATGAAGCCGCCGAGGAAGCTCATGTCCTTGCGGGTGGTGAGCACGTAGGCCGACAGGCCGAAGAACACCAGGGCGGTCATGGCGAAGGCCGAACTGATGACTTCACCGCCGTTGCTCATGCCCAGGTAGTGGTTGAGGATCGGGCCCAGGGTGTAGCCCATGAAGCCGGTCAGGGCGAAAGTGGTGACCAGGCCCCAGCCGGAGTTGCGCAGTTTGACGGTGGCGAAGAACAGGCCGTAGAAGGCGATCAGCACGACGAAGATGTTCGGGTAGACCGCATTCATCTGCATGGCCACGTAGGCCACCAGGCCGCTGAAGGCCAGGGTGAGCGCCAGCAGGCCATAGGTGTTGCGCAGTACCTTGCTGACTTCCAGCTGAGTCGCCTGCGTCTGGGCGAGTGCGTAATCCTGTTCGTGCATGACGTCCCTCCTGAAGGGGTGAATATCCGTAGTCGGGTCGATCATAACAGAGCGCATCCGGCTGCCAACTGGCAGAGTTTGACAGTGTGTTGCGTTCGGGTAGTATGGCGGCCCGCGAATGCGGAGGTGTGGCCGAGTGGTTTAAGGCAACGGTCTTGAAAACCGTCGATGGGCAACTATCCGTGAGTTCGAATCTCACCGCCTCCGCCATATTCTCTCGACCTTTGATCCGCCAAGTACGGTTTTCTGGCGTTTGCTTTTTGGCGGTTTTGCGCCAAGCTAGGTTCGTATCTTGGCTGTTTGGGGCAGCGAGGTGTCGCTTGATTAAGGTGCTGGTGGTCGACGACCACGATCTGGTGCGTACGGGCATCACCCGCATGCTGGCCGATATCGACGGCCTGCAGGTGATCGGCCAGGCCGATTCGGGCGAGGAAGCCCTGAAGAAGGTGCGCGAGATCAAGCCGGACGTTGTCCTGATGGACGTCAAGATGCCCGGTATCGGCGGCCTCGAAGCCACCCGCAAACTGCTGCGCAGTCATCCCGATTTGAAAGTTGTCGCGGTTACTGCCTGCGAGGATGACCTGTTCCCCACGCGCCTGTTGCAGGCTGGTGCGGCGGGTTACCTGACCAAGGGCGCGGCGCTGGAGGAAATGGTCCAGGCCATCCGCATGGCGTTTGCCGGTCAGCGCTACCTCAGCCCGCAGATTGCCCAGCAGCTGGCGCTCAAGTCCTTCCAGCCGAACAGTGGCGGGTCGCCCTTCGACCTGCTGTTCGAGCGCGAGATCCAGATCGCCCTGATGATCGCCAACTGCCAGAAGGTGCAGACCATCTCCGACAAGCTGTGCCTGTCGCCGAAGACGGTGAATACCTACCGCTACCGCATCTACGAGAAGCTCTCGATCACCAGCGACGTCGAGCTGGTGCTGCTGGCGGTGCGTCACGGCATGGTCGACGCCGCCGGCTGACAGCCCTGGGTAAGCGATGAAAGAGGACGTAAACTGCGTCCTCTTCGTCTTTCTGGCCTGCCTGTTGCGATGACCGCTACTGCTTTCGACTCTTCTGCTTTTCTCGCCACCTGCAGCGGCAGGCCGGGCGTGTACCGGATGTTCGACGAACAGAGCCGGCTGCTCTATGTCGGCAAGGCGTCGAACCTGAAGAAGCGCCTGGCCAGCTATTTCCGCAAGACCGGCCTGGCACCGAAGACCGCAGCACTGGTGGCGCGGATCGCTCAGGTCGAGACCACCATCGTGGCCAACGAGACCGAGGCGCTGTTGCTGGAGCAGACGCTGATCAAGGAATGGCGGCCGCCCTACAACATCCTGCTGCGCGACGATAAGTCCTACCCCTATGTGCTGCTCTCCGATGGTGACTACCCGCGCCTGGGTATTCACCGCGGCGCCAAGTCGGCCAGGGGGCGCTATTTCGGCCCCTATCCGAGCGCCGGAGCCATCCGCGAGAGCCTGGCGCTGCTGCAGAAGACCTTCCTGGTGCGCCAGTGCGAGGACAGCTACTTCAAGAACCGCACCCGGCCGTGTCTGCAATACCAGATCAAGCGCTGCAAGGCGCCCTGCGTCGGCCTGGTGGAGCCGGCCGAGTACGCCGAGGATGTGCGCCACTCGGTGATGTTCCTGGAGGGGCGCAGCAACGCTCTGGCCGATGAGCTGTCCGCCGCCATGGAACACGCGGCGATGGGGCTGGAGTTCGAGCGCGCCGCTGAACTGCGTGACCAGATATCGCTGCTGCGCCGGGTGCAGGACCAGCAGAGCATGGAGGGCGGCAGTGGCGATGTGGATGTGATCGCGGCCGTCGTCAATCCGGGCGGCGCCTGCGTGCATCTGATCAGTGTGCGCGGCGGCCGTGTGCTGGGCAGCAAGAACTTCTTCCCGCAGGTGGGCATCGAGGAAGAGGGCGGCGCCGTACTGATAGCGTTTCTCGCGCAGTACTACCTGTCCAGTCACGAGCGCGACATGCCGAGCGAGCTGATCGTCAATGTCATGCACGAGGATCTGCCGACCCTGGCGGCGGCCGTCGCCGAGCTGCGCGGGCGTGAAATCGCCATCAGTCATCGGGTTCGCGGCACGCGGGCGCGCTGGCAGCAGCTGGCGCTGACCAACGCCGAGCAGGCGCTGGGCGCACGCCTGGCCAATCGTCAGCATGTAGCGGCGCGTTTCGAGGCGCTGGCCGAGGCGCTGGATCTGGACGAGCCGCCGCAGCGCCTGGAGTGTTACGACATCAGCCACTCCAGTGGCGAGGCGACGGTGGCCTCCTGCGTGGTATTCGGGCCGGAGGGGCCGCTGAAGTCCGACTACCGGCGCTTCAATATCGAAGGCATCACCGCGGGCGACGACTATGCGGCCATGCACCAGGCGCTGACCCGGCGCTTCAGCAAGCTGAAGGACGGCGACGGCAAGCTGCCGGACATCCTGCTGGTGGACGGTGGCAAGGGGCAGATGGCCATGGCGCGCGAGGTGCTGCAGGAACTGGCGGTACCGGAGCTGATCCTGCTCGGCGTGGCCAAGGGCGTAACCCGCAAGCCGGGCCTGGAAACCCTCTACCTCAATGATGCCGAGCATGAATTCACCCTGCCGGCCGACTCGCCGGCGCTGCACCTGATCCAGCAGATTCGCGACGAGGCGCACCGTTTCGCCATCACCGGCCATCGCGCGCGGCGTGGCAAGGCGCGGCGCACGTCCAGCTTGGAGGAGGTGGCCGGAGTCGGGCCCAAGCGGCGGCGCGAGCTGCTCAAGCATTTCGGCGGGCTGCAGGAGCTCAATCGCGCCAGCATCGATGAAATCGCCAAGGCGCCGGGCATCAGTAAAAAGCTGGCCGAGTCGATTTATGCGGCCCTGCACAGCGAGTAGAATGCGCGCTCAATTCGCTGGCCAGTGGTCCCGATGAACATCCCCAATCTGCTCACCGTACTGCGCGTCGCCCTGATTCCAGTCTTCATTCTGTTCTTTTACCTGCCGTTCTCCTGGAGCTATTGGGCGGCCAGCGCCGTGTTCGCCCTGGCGGCGATCACCGACTGGTTCGACGGCTACCTGGCCCGCCGCTGGGAGCAGAGCACGCCATTCGGCGCCTTTCTCGACCCGGTAGCCGACAAGCTGATGGTGGCCGTGGCGCTGGTGCTGCTGGTGGAGGAGCATGCCAACCTGTGGCTGAGCCTGCCGGCGGTGATCATCATCGGTCGCGAGATCGTGGTGTCCGCACTGCGCGAGTGGATGGCCGAACTGGGCGCACGCGCGCAGGTGGCGGTGTCGCAGCTGGGCAAGTGGAAAACCGCCGCGCAGATGGTCGCCCTGGTCATCCTGCTGGGCAATCCGCCGCAGCTCACCGTCTGGGTCGGCATGGGATATGTACTGCTGATCATCGCCGCCGCGCTTACCCTGTGGTCCATGCTGCAGTACCTGTTGGCCGCCTGGCCGCACCTCAGCATCGACGCGGAAAAGAAATAAAGTATTTTTGAATCAAGGGGTTGACGAGGCGCGGTGAATCTATAAAATGGCGCCCGTCACCAAGACGCGGGAATAGCTCAGTTGGTAGAGCACGACCTTGCCAAGGTCGGGGTCGCGAGTTCGAGTCTCGTTTCCCGCTCCAGTTTGTTGACGTTGACGCCGCGGTAAGCGGCGTCTTCGTTTGAGGCCGATTAGCAGAGTGGTTATGCAGCGGATTGCAAATCCGCGTACATCGGTTCGATTCCGGTATCGGCCTCCACTATAGAAAAGCCCCGTAGGTTGTTGATCTACGGGGCTTTTTGTTTGCATCGGCCAAGCTTTTCTCAGCCTTGCCGGGCTGACGCGGGCTGTATATAGTCCAGCCCTCGCTTCACAGCGCTACCGCCCGAATGGCGAAATCGGTAGACGCAGGGGACTTAAAATCCCTCGCCAGCAATGGCATGCCGGTTCGAGTCCGGCTTCGGGCACCATCCTCGCTGTTCCTCTTCAGGCATTCGCCCAATCCAGCGGTTGCGACTTGCCGCACCTCGATTTGCTCTCCATGCTGCAGGGTCAAACCTTAGGCGATCAAGGAGAGACCTTCATGACACTACCCCTGTGGTGCCTGTTCTTCAGTGCGGTGCTGATCTTCCTGGCCAAGATTCCGGTGGCCAAGGCCATGGCGACGGAAGGAGGAGGGCGCTATGACAACCATCATCCTCGCGCCCAGCAGGCACGTCTGACGGGGTTCGGTGCGCGTGCCCTGGCGGCGCACCAGAACAGCTTCGAGGCCTTTCCATTGTTCGCCGCGGGCGTGCTGGTCGCGCATGTGACCCAGAGCCAGGGTGTGCTGGTGGATGCTGCCGCCGTGCTGTTCGTGATCGCCCGGGTGCTGTACCTGCTGCTGTACTGGACCGACCTGGCCTGGCAGCGCAGCCTGGTCTGGGTCGTGGGGCTGCTCTGCAGCCTGTTGCTGATGCTCAGTCCGGCGCTGGCCTGAATAGCAGAAGGCCCGCAATTGCGGGCCTTCTGGTTTTACTGAGCGTCGATCGCATCCTTGGCTTCGTCGCCGGCTTCCTCGATGGCATCGGCCGCCTTGCCTGCCGCGTCCTCGACTTTCTCGCCGGTGGTCGGCTCCTTGCCCAGCACCTCGTCGGTCTTCTGCTCGATGGCCGCGCCGGTGTCCTTGGCCGCTTCGCCGAGGGACTCCATGGCCTCGGACGCATTTTCCTTGGCCGACTCCACCTTGTCTTCGGCGGACTGTTCGCAAGCGGCCAGGCCCAGCATGGCAGCCAGCAGCAGGGCATAGGTGAATGGTTTGCTCATGTCGTCTCTCCTTTACTGACGGGACTATTCTGAATCCTCACTTAGGAGGGCGGCGGAGCGGCCAAAGTTCCGCTGCATCCGGCCAAGCGTGCGCTGGGTCACGTCTCCAGTGCTGTGTGCGGAGTTGTTCGAGGGGGTATCATGCGCGCCTTTTGCAACATCGCCAGGAACTGCAGTCATGAGCGATAACCCTGTCCTAGAGCGCGCCGAGCGCTTCCTTTCGGCCCTGCGCCACTGCCAGGTGCTGGGCATGAGCGTGCATGCAGCCAAGCCCGAGGGGCTGACCCTGCGTCTGCCCTACAGCACCCAGATCATCGGCAATCCCGAGACCGGCGTTATTCATGGCGGCGCCATTACCACGCTGATGGATACCACTTGCGGCATCTCCACCGTCTGCGTGCTGCCGGAGTTCGAAATCTGTCCGACCCTCGACCTGCGCATCGACTACATGCGCCCGGCCCAGCCGCACAAGGACGTCTACGGCTTCGCCGAGTGCTACCGGGTGACCGAGAACGTCATCTTCACCCGTGGCTATGCCTATCAGGACAACCCAGACGAGCCCATCGCCCATGTGGTCGGTGCCTTCATGCGCATGGGCAAGGGCGCCCAGGGCGACAAGGACCTCAAGCGCGAGATTCAGGGAGGTGCCGCCTGATGGCCGCTCTGAACCTCAATACCCTGGTGCGTGAAGCCCACGAGAAGAACGACTACGACGCCCTGATCAGTCTGATCCCCTATGCCAAGCTGATCGGCATCGAGTGCCTGCGCCTGGGCGACGACATGGTGTTCCGCCTGCCGGCGAGCAAGGACAACATCGGCAACCCGATCCTGCCGGCGCTGCATGGCGGGGTGATCGCCGGCTTCATGGAGCACGCCGCCATGCTCCACCTGCTGATGTTCATGGGCATTCCGCATTTGCCGAAAATCATCGACTTCTCGATAGATTACCTGCGCGCCGGTCATTATCGTGACACCTACGTTCAGTGCCAGGTCTGGCGCCAGGGGCGTCGGGTGGCCAACGTCGCCATGACGGCCTGGCAGACCAGCCAGAGCGAACCCATCGCCACGGCTCGCGCTCACTTCAAGGTCGACGAGCCCTGATCGAAGCGACAATAACAAGGAATACCGAATGGACGCGTTGCTGATCCTCGGCGGCCTGCTGCTGATTCTGGCTGGCCTGGTCTGGCTGGTGATGCTGGCCTTCTCCACCAGCCTGTTGTGGGGCTGGGGTAGCTTGATTCCGCCGGTGACCCTGATCTATGTGCTGCGTCACTGGCGCACCGCGCGCAAGGCCGTGGGCCTGCTGGCCCTGGGCTGCATCCCGCTGATCGTCGGCCTGACCCTGCTGGCCGCGCATGATGCCGCGCGCCTGGAGGCGATTCTCAGCCTGCGCTGGCTGAAGGAGCCGGCCAAGGCGCCGGCCGAGCTGGATATCGCCCTGCACGGCGAGCTCAACGGTCAGGCCTTCGCCCCGCAATATGCCGAGCTGATCGACGGTGTGCTGGTACTGCGCGAAGGCGACGACTTCTTCGCGCGCCGTGAAGTGAAGATTCGCCTGCCCGAGGCGCAGAAGGCGCCGGTGCGGCTGGATGTGCTACCCGGTGACGAGGGGCGCTTGCCGGAGGTGGAAGTCAGCTGGCTTTTGCCCGAGCAGGACCTGCCCGAGGCGCGTCGGTTGAGCAAGGGCTACACCCTGCACCTGGACCTGCAGGCGCTGCCGCCGAACAAACTGCAGGGTGACTTCCACCTGGTACTGCCGCCATCGTTCAAGACCAGCCTGAGCGGGCGTCTGGAGCTGTTCGCCGACCGCCTGCGCTACAAGGACGGCCGCCTGGATACCCACTTCGACTCCCGCGAGACCCTGGCCAAGGTGGTCGAGGACCATCTGCAGCGCCGCTTCGCCACCCGCCTGGTGCAGTTGGCGGAGCTGCCGGACGTGAGTTTCCCGGCCACCCAGTTGCCTTTGACGGTGCAGGCTCGAATCAACGGCGCCGAGCAGAATCTGGCGCTGGTGCTGGAGAAGGGCGCGCTGGGTTGGCGGGTACAGGGCGACAACTATCCCGCGCTGGCTGAAGCGCGGCGTGCCGAGACGAGCAAGCCGGCTGTTGCGGAAGAGGCGCCACAGTCGCAGAGCGCGAGGGCTCCTCTGGATCGTCGTCAACGCTTCTCCCTGGCGCGCCTGCAGCGCAACCCGGAGCAGTACCGCAACCTCAGCATGCGCGTGAGCAAGGCCGGCGGTGGCACGGTGGAAGGGCGCTTCGTCGGCGTGGAAGGCGACGGCAGCATCAGCCTCACCCAGCAGCTGGGCGGCGGCGGCGGGGTGGCCAGCTTCAGGTTCAAGCCGGACGAAATCGCCCGCATCGAGCTGCTGGAGCCCTAAAACCGGGCTGCCTCCCTCGCGCAGGGCTTGTCGCGCAGACAAGCCCTTGAAATCTCTCCCGAACTCCCCATCTGTAGGACATCCGCCGCAATCACGCGGCCTGTCCTGCATGTGGAGTTCGACGACCATGAGTGTGGAAACTCAAAAAGAAACCCTGGGCTTCCAGACCGAGGTGAAGCAGCTGCTGCACCTGATGATCCATTCCTTGTATTCCAACAAGGAAATCTTCCTTCGCGAGCTGATCTCCAACGCCTCCGACGCCGCCGACAAGCTGCGTTTCGAGGCGCTGGCCAAGCCCGAGCTGCTGGAAGGCGGCGCCGAGCTGAAGATCCGCCTGTCCTTCGACAAGGACGCCAAGACCGTCACCCTCGAGGACAACGGCATCGGCATGAGCCGCGAGGAAGTGGTCGCGCACCTGGGCACCATCGCCAAGTCCGGCACCGCCGACTTCATGAAGAACCTCACCGGTGACCAGAAGAAGGACTCGCACCTGATCGGCCAGTTCGGCGTGGGCTTCTACTCGGCCTTCATCGTTGCCGATCAGGTGGACGTCTACACCCGCCGTGCCGGGGCCGCCGCCAGCGAGGGCGTGCACTGGTCGAGCAAGGGCGAGGGCGAGTTCGAAGTCGCCACCATCGACAAGGCCGAGCGCGGCACCCGCATCGTCCTGCACCTGAAGAGCGGCGAAGAAGAATTCGCCGATGGCTGGCGCCTGCGCAACATCGTCAAGAAGTACTCCGACCACATCGCCCTGCCGATCGAGCTGCCGAAAGAGCATTACGGCGAGGAGCAGGACAAGCCGGCCGAAACCGAGTGGGAGACCGTCAACCGTGCCAGCGCGCTGTGGACCCGTCCGCGTACCGAGGTCAAGGACGAGGAATACCAGGAGTTCTACAAGCACGTCGCGCATGACTTCGAGAACCCGTTGAGCTGGAGCCACAACAAGGTCGAGGGCAAGCTGGAATACACCTCGCTGCTCTACGTGCCGGGCCGCGCACCGTTCGACCTGTACCAGCGCGAAGCGCCGCGTGGCCTCAAGCTGTACGTGCAGCGCGTGTTCATCATGGACCAGGCCGACGAGTTCCTGCCGCTGTACCTGCGCTTCATCAAGGGTGTGGTCGATTCCAATGACCTGTCGCTGAACGTCTCCCGCGAGATCCTGCAGAAGGACCCAGTGATCGACTCGATGAAGTCGGCGCTGACCAAGCGCGTGCTGGACATGCTGGAGAAGCTGGCGAAGAACGAGCCCGAGCAATACAAGCAGTTCTGGAAGGCCTTCGGCCAGGTGCTCAAGGAAGGCCCGGCGGAAGACTTCGCCAACAAGGAGAAGATCGCCGGCTTGCTGCGTTTCGCCTCCACCCAGGGCGACGATGGCGAGCAGATCGTCGGCCTGGCCGACTACATCGGCCGCATGAAGGAAGGCCAGGACAAGATCTACTTCCTCACCGGCGAGACCTTCGCGCAGATCAAGAACAGCCCGCACCTGGAAGTCTTCCGCAAGAAGGGCATCGAAGTGCTGCTGCTGACCGATCGCATCGACGAGTGGCTGATGAGCTACCTGACCGAGTTCGACGGCAAGCACTTCGTCGACGTGGCGCGCGGCGACCTGGACCTGGGCAAGCTGGACTCGGAAGAGGACAAGAAGGCCCAGGAAGAAGTCGCCAAGGCCAAGGAAGGGCTGCTGGAGCGCCTCAAGGGCGCGCTGGGCGAGCAGGTTGCCGAGGTGCGCGTGTCGCACCGCCTGACCGATTCGCCGGCGATCCTGGCCATCGGTGAGCAGGACCTCGGCCTGCAGATGCGCCAGATCCTCGAGGCCAGCGGGCAGAAGGTGCCGGAGTCCAAGCCGATCTTCGAGATCAACCCGGGCCACCCGCTGATCGAGAAGCTGGATGCCGAGGCCGACGAGGACCGCTTCGCCGACCTGTCGCACATCCTCTTCGACCAGGCAGCCCTGGCTGCCGGCGACAGCCTGAAGGACCCGGCCAGCTACGTGCGCCGCCTCAACAAGCTGCTGGTCGAGCTGTCCGCCTGATCTGCTGAACTGTGAAAAAGCCCGCTTCGGCGGGCTTTTTCATGGGTGCGACAAATAGCGCTGGAGCTTGCCGGGCAGTGACTATTTAATGGCGATTCGCGCTGCATGTCCGATTTCGGCCGATACTGCGGTATCGCGCCCCGTTCAGGGTGGTCTCCCGCCGCATGTCGTACCTGATCAATCTGTTTCTTCTCGATAGTGATCCCAGCCTGCTGCTGTTCGGCACCTACAACCCCTGGCTGGTGGTGCTGTCGCTGGTCGTCGCAACCTTCACCTCGGGCATGGCGCTGCAGCTGGCCGGCGTGGCGCGTATCAGCCGCAGCCCGCTGTACCGGGAGCTGGCGCTGGCCACCGGCGCGGTGGCGCTGGGCGGCGGCGTGTGGGCCATGCACTTCATCGGCATGCTGTCCCTGCAATTGTGCGCCACGGTGCGCTACGACCCGGTGATCACCTGCCTGTCCGTGCTGCCCAGCCTGGCGGCGTCGCGGGTCGCACTGGGCCTCCTGGCGCGCCGCGTGGTCAGCCCGCTGCAGCTGATCGTCGGTGGCGTGCTGGTCGGCGGCGGCATCGGCACCATGCACTACAGCGGCATGGCGGCAATGCAAATGGCGCCCCTGCTGCGTTACGACCCCTGGATGTTTGCCCTGTCGATCCTGGTGGCCGTGCTGCTAGCTATCATCGCCCTGTGGGTACGTTTCGGCCTGCGCGGGCGCATGAGCAGCCAGGCGGCCATCGTCATCGGTGGGGTGGTCATGGGCTTGGCCATCAGCGGCATGCACTACACCGGCATGGCGGCGGCGCGTTTCGTTGGTGCACAGGAGTTCGCAGAGCCGCGCGGCGTCGACGGCGGCTTCTACCTGGCGCTGGCCGTGGCCATGGCCACCCTGACCCTGAGCGTGGCGGCCGGTGCGGTGAATGGCCTGCTGCGCTATCGCCAGCTGTTCACCCAGCTGGAGGCTGGCAAACGTCACCTCAACTCGCTCCTGGATGCCGCTTTCGAGGCGATCTTCACGGTCGACCACCAGGGCATCATCCGTTCGGTCAGCCGGGCGGTGGAAGGGCTGTATGGCTGGCGGCCCGATGAACTGGTCGGGCGCCACATGTCGGTGCTGATGACCGAGGAGCAGTCGCATGCCTTCGGCGATGCGCTGCAACGCTACGTAGCCAGCGGCACGTCGCAGCTCAGCGGCAGCGAGCTGGAACTCACCGGCGTGGCCAAGGACGGGCGCCTGATCCCGGTGCGCCTGAGCATCGGCATCAGCGAGTACGAAGGCAGGCCCTGGTTCGTCGTGTTCGTCGCCGACATCAGCCAGCGCAAGCAGATGGAGCAGGCCCTGCGTGACAGCGAGCAGCAGTACCGCTCGCTGATTCGCAACATTCCCGGCGTGTCGTTCCGCTGCCTGCTGGACGCCGAGTGGACCATGCTGTTCATCAGCGATGCAGTGGAGCCGCTGACCGGCTGGCCAGCCGAGGACTTCATCCGCCGGCGCAAGTCGTTTGCCGAGCTGTATCACCCGGATGACGTGCCGCGGGTGGCGGAGGAGGTCGGTCTTGCCATCGCCGAGGGACGCAACTACGTCATCGAGTACCGGCTGTTCGATCGCCACGGGCGCGAGCACTGGATCTGGGAGAGCGGCAGTGCCGTACTCGACGAACAGGGCGTGCCGCGCTGGATCGACGGCGTACTGCTCGACCAGACCGAAACCAAGCAGCGCAATGCCGAGTATGAAGGCAAGGTCACGGCCATCAGCAAGGCCATGGCCATGATCGAGTTCGATCTGCAGGGCAATGTGCTGGCGGCCAACGAAAACTTCCTCGACCTGTTCGGCTATGGCCTGGACGAGGTGCTCGGCCAGCATCACGCGCTGTTCTGCGATCCCGCGCACGTCCAGAGCGAGGCCTACAGCTGCTTCTGGAGCGACCTGCGGCGGGGCAAGTTCCGCCAGGGCGAATACCGGCGCTTGGCCAAGAATGGGCGCGAGGTGTGGATCCAGGCGACCTACAACCCGATCCTCAATCTCGACGGCAAGCCGTTCAAGGTGGTCAAGCTGGCTACCGACCTGACCCCGCGCCGACTCATGGAGCAGGAACTGCGCACCGCGCGAGACCGCGCCGAGCAGGCCGCTGCCGCACGGAGCAGCTTCCTGGCCAACATGAGCCATGAGATCCGCACGCCGATGAACGCCATCATCGGCTTCACCGAGCTGCTGCTCGATACCTCTCTGGAAGAGACCCAGCGCCGCCACCTGCGCACCGTGCAGCAGGCCTCGCGCTCGCTGCTCGGCTTGCTCAACGACATCCTCGACACCGCTAAGCTGGATCGCGGCGCCATCGAGCTGGAAAGCCTCGATTTCTCGCTACGCGAGCTGTGTGAGCAGGTCTGCGATACCCAGCGGCTGACGGCCGAGCGCAAGGGTCTCGAGCTGCGTCTCGACTACGCCGAGGCGTTGGGCGACTACTTCAAGGGTGACCCGCTGCGCTTGCAGCAGGTGCTGAGCAACCTGCTGGGCAATGCGGTGAAGTTCACCGAGCGCGGTGCGGTGCGTCTGCAGGTGAGCGGTACGCCGGGCGCGCTGCGCCTGATCGTGCACGACACCGGCATCGGCATCGCCGCCGATCGCCTCGAGCGCATCTTCGATCCCTTCGCCCAGGCCGATGCCTCGATGAGCCGGCGTTTCGGCGGTACCGGCCTGGGCACCACCATCTCGCGCCAGCTGGTGGAGCTGATGGGCGGGCGCATTCGTGTCGAGAGCGAGCTGGGCGTGGGCAGTCGCTTCATCGTCGAACTGCCGCTGTCGGCCGGCCAGGGTATCGAGCGCCCGCGTGAGCGCCGCCAGGCTCCGCGCTTGCCGCCGCTGCGGATTCTGGCGGCTGACGATGTGGCGCAGAACCTGGAGTTGCTGGTGCTCAACCTGGAGCGCCTGGGCCACCAGGTGGCCACGGTCGCCGATGGCGAGGCGGCGGTCGAGCGGTTCACCCGTGAGCCTTTCGACCTGGTGCTGATGGACGTGCAGATGCCCGGCACCGATGGCCTGGAAGCCAGTCGGCGGATTCGTGCCTGGGAGCAGCGCGAGCAACGCGTGCCGGTGCCGATCATTGCCCTCACGGCCAGCGTGCTCGACCGCGATCGCCAAGACGCGCTGGATGCGGGGATGAATGGTTTCGCCAGCAAGCCTCTGGAGATGTCCGCGCTGGTAGCGGAGATGGCCGGTGTCCTCGGGCTGGCCGCTACGGTACAGGCTGCGCCGACGTCATCCGATGGCGCGCAGGGATTGTTCGACTGGGTGCGGGGCGCCCGCCTGTGGGGCGGCCCGTTGCAGATGGCGGCGGCTATCGCCCGCTTCCTCGAGGAACAGGCCGATCTCGAACCGCTGCGCGCGGCGCTGCAACAGGAGGATTTCAATGGTCTGGAGCAACTGGCACACCGCCTGCGGGGTGTGGCCGGCAACCTCGGCCTGGTCAAGCTGAGCAAGGCGGCCTTCAATCTGGAGCAGGCTGCCCATGCTGGCGCCGCCGCGCGTTGTGGCGAGCTGATCGAGGCCTGGGCCGAGGCGTTCGCCGCGGTGCGCACGGCCTTGCCGCTGCAGCCCGAAGCCGCTGCCATGCCGGTGGCGAGTGTCGATACCGCGCAACTGCTGCTGGCGCTGCAAAGCCTTAGCGCCGAACTGGAGCGCGGTGGCCTTGATGAGGCCGCGCTGTGCCTGCTGGAGCAGGGCCTGCCGGAAGCGCAGAACGAGATGCGTGCGGTGCGCCAGGCCGTGGATGATTTCGAATTCGAACAGGCGCTGGAGCATTTGCGTGCGGTGCGCCAATTGTTGTCGCGGGAGACTGCCGAGTGAGCCAGACATCTACCCAGGACCGCCGCCCGCAACTGCTGGTGGTGGATGACGAGCCGGCCAACCTGCAGGTGCTGCGGCACATCCTGCAGGAGGATTACCGGCTGCTGTTTGCCAAGGATGGAGCCAAGGCGCTGGAGCTTGCCGCACGCGAGAAGCCCGAGCTGATCCTGCTGGATGTGATGATGCCGGGAATGACCGGTTACGAAGTCTGTGCGCAGCTCAAGGCGACACCGGCGACGTCCACCATCCCGGTGATCTTCGTCACCGCCCTGGCGGATGTCGAGGACGAGGCGCAGGGCTTCGTCGTCGGCGCCGTGGACTACATCACCAAGCCGGTCAGCCCGGCCATCGTCAAGGCGCGGGTACGCACGCACCTGTCACTGGTGCGGGTCGAGGAACTGCGCGAGACGCGCCTGCAGATCGTCCAGCGCCTGGGCCTGGCGGCCGAATACAAGGACAACGAGACCGGCCTGCACGTGATCCGCATGAGCCACTACAGCCGTGTGCTGGCATTGGCAGCCGGTTTCAGCGAAGCGCAGGCCGAGGAGCTGCTGAACGCCGCACCGATGCACGACGTGGGCAAGATCGGCATTCCCGACGCCGTACTGCGCAAGCCCGGCAAGCTGGATGGTGAGGAGTGGGAGGTGATGAAGCAGCACGCGCAGATCGGCGCGGACATCATCGGCGAACATCCCTCGGGACTGCTGCGCATGGCGCGGGAGATCGCCCTCAATCACCACGAGAAGTGGGACGGCAGCGGCTATCCGCGCGGCATCGGTGGCGCCGAGATTCCCGTCGAGGCACGTATCATCGCCATCGCCGATGTGTTCGATGCGCTGACCAGCGAGCGGCCGTACAAGAAGGCCTGGCCGGTGGAAGAGGCCGTGCAGCTGCTGCGTGAGCAGAGCGGGCGGCACTTCGATCCCGAGCTGGTGGAACTGTTCCTCGGCCAGCTGCCGGCCATTCTCGAGATCAAGGAGCGCTGGGCGGAGCGCGACTAGGGCACAATGCCGGCTTCACTCGTCGGGAGCCATCATGAGTCTGCCAAGCTGGGAGCTGCTGTCCTATATCGTCACCGTGGTGGCCCTGCCGTTCGCCATCGCTGTATTCCTGTTCGAGCAGCGCAAGGAGCGCGCGAACGAGGAAGAAGCCATCTGGCAGCAGATCTCCGACGCCTATATCGACTTCCTCGAAGTGGTGCTGGCCAATCCGGACCTGCGCCTGCGCAGCCAGAACGCCACGCCCAACCTCAGCGACGAGCAGCGCGAGCGCATGTGGGTGATCTTCGACATGCTGATCTCGCTGTTCGAGCGTGCCTATCTGCTGGCTTACCAGGAAGACATGGACGCCAAGCAGCGCCGGCGCTGGCATTCCTGGGAGGACTACATGCGCGAATGGAGCCGCCGCGAGGACTTCCGCGAGCGCCTGCCGCACCTGCTGCGCGGCGAGGACCCGGATTTCGCCGCCTATATCCAGCGTCTGGCCGAGGAGGAGGCCAGAGAGCTGCAGGGCTGACCCAGCCAGGCTCCCAGCCGGCGCGGCGCCTGGTAGGGCGGGTGAAACCCGCGTTGCCTGCCTGTTCCGTCGCGGATTTCACCCGCCCTACGGGGTGCGTGCCGGCAGCTCGATCCGCGCCGTTTCCCCAGGCACGCGTGGCCAGTTCCAGGCCGTCCAGTCCTGCTTGGCCTTTTCCAGTAGCGCGGCATCGCTGGCGACGAAGTTCCAGTACATGCGCCGCGGCCCCAAGGGCTCGCCGCCGATCAGCGCCAGGTGGCATTCGCCGCAGGCTGATAGCAGCAGTTCCTCGCCCTCCGGCAGCACGGCCAGGCTGTGTCGCGGCAGATCATCGCCGTCCAGTTGCGCCTCGCCGGCGATCAGGTACAGCGCACGCTCGCGGTGCTCGGCGGGAATCAGCAGGCTGGTGCCGGCCGCCAGCTTGAGTTCGGCATAGAGCGTCGGTGAGGGCACCGGGACGGGGGACTGCAGGCAGAAGCCGCTGCCGGCGATCAGGGTAATCTGCACGCCCATGGCCTCGCTGCGCGGCAGGCTGGCGGCGGGGTGGTGGCTGTAGCTCGGTTCGCCTTGCTCCAGCGCCTGCGGCAGCGCCAGCCAGACCTGCAGGCCATGCAGGCGCGAGCCCTTTTGCCGCAGGTGATCAGGCGTTCGCTCGACATGCGCAACGGCGCGCCCTGCGCTCATCCAGCTGACATCGCCGGGCCTCACCAACTGGTCCGAGCCGAGGCTGTCCTTGTGTTGCAGCTCGCCTTCGAACAGGTAGGTGAGGGTGGACAGGCCGATATGCGGGTGCTGGTTGATGTTCATGCCGCTGCCGGGGGCGTAGGCCTTTTCCAGCATGTGGTCGAAGAACACGAAGGGGCCGACGCTGCGGCACTTGGCCGCCGGCAGCGGGCGCAGAATCGGCTGGCCGGCGATGTCCTCGGCCTTGGGCGTGATCAGCAGCGGCGTGCTCATGCGCCTTCGCTCAGGCGGGTCTCCACCTGCACCTCGACATTGGTCATCAGCTTGTGGATCGGACACTTGTCGGCGATACGCAGCAGCTGCTGGCGCTGCTCGTCATCCAGCGCGCCGCGCAGGTCCAGTTCCACGGCCAGGCGGTAGGTGCCCTGGCGTTCCTGGCTGTCGTCGCGGACCAGGTGCACGTCCAGGCTGTCCAGCGGCAGGCCGCGTTGCTTGGCATAGAGCATCAGGGTCAGGGCTTTGCAGGCGCCCAATGCGGCGTCGAACAGGTCGTGCGGCTCGGGGCCGGAGGCGCCGCCGCCGAGGGATTCGGGGACATCGGTGTGCAGCAGGTGTGGGCCTATCTCGATACTGTGGCGCAGGCCGGATTCGGTGCTGATGCGGATCATGGTGGCTCCCGGGCTAGGTGGGTCGATCCAGCCTAGCCCAGGTGGCTGGGCTCAGACCAGCACGGAGAGGCGCACATCAGCGCCGAGTACACGCAGTAGACGGCCATCGGCGCCGAGGATCGGGGCCGACACGGTGAAGCAGAAATCGTCGGTGGCCGAGGAGCGGTAGACCGGGGTGATGTGGCTGCGCAGGTCGTCTGCCACGCTGCGGAACCAGGGCCGTTGCCCCCAGTTGCGGCCACGGCAGCTGGGGCCCTCCTGGTGCGGCACATCGCTGGCGAAGATGTTTTCCGAGAGTTGTACGCCGTTGGCGTCGACCAGGTAGAACAGCTCGAAGCGCGCATCACGCCGCAGCGTTTCGCCGAGCAGACGCTCGGCCGCGGCGATGTCGCCACTCAGGCGCGCGTCGGCGGCCAGTTGCTCGACGCTGCGTTGCACCGAGCGGTGCAGCTCCAGGCGGAAGTCGCCCAGGCCCTGCAGCAGGCGGTCGCCGTCTTCGCGCACGGCCTGGCTGTGGCGCAGCACCTGGCCGGCCTTGCCGAGCAGGTCGCCGGCAACCTGGGCGATCTGCTGCACGTCGCCGTTGATCGAGCGGACGGCCGCGCCGATCTGCTCGGTGCCGGTGGCGATATGGCCGACCCGCTCGTCCAGGCGGTCCATGGCCTGGCGGGTGCTGTCCAGGCCGCTGCCGACCTGCAGCATACCGTTGCGGCCCTCCTGCACGGCCTGGTGCATGCGCTCGCCAGCGGCGCCGAGCTGGTCCATGCCATCGCGAAAACGTTCGATGATCTGCCCGACCTGGCCGGTGGCTTCGGTGGTGTGGCCGGCCAGGCGACGGACCTCTTCGGCGACCACGGCGAAGCCGCGGCCATGTTCGCCAGCGCGGGCGGCCTCGATCGCGGCGTTGAGGGCCAGCAGGTTGGTCTGCTGGGAAATGCTGGCGATCACGCCGATGACCTTGCTGACTTCCTCCAGTTGCGCCGTCAGGTTGCCGATCACCTCGCCCAGCTGCGCTTCGCAGGCGCCGATGGCATCGACCTGGCCGAGTACGGCCTGGCCGCTCTGCTGGCACTGGCGCAGGGTTGCCGCGACTTCGCCGGACAGACGCGCGACTTCGGCCGCGCCGGGCACCAGCTCGGCGTCCAGAGTGGTGGTGACCTGCTCGCTGGCACTGGCGATCAGCTCCGAGGACTGCGCCAGGCTCTGCCCGCTCTCCTGATTGGCGCTGGCGATGCTGGCCAGTTGCGGCGCGTGGGCGGCGATGCCGACAGCGGCGCCGAGGCTGGTGCGGATGCGCTGGTGCAGGCCGTCGCTGAAGCGATTGAGGCGGCCCATCCAGGGCTGCTGTTCGGGTAGCCGGGTGGTCAGGTCATGACCGGTGAAGAGGGCGCTGAGGGCTTCTTCGTCCCGTTCGCGCCGCGAGGGTTTGCGCAATAACTGCAGCATGGTGCATCTCCCTGAGAGTTCTGCCGGGAGAAGTGCAAGCACGGTGCCATCATGTGCTGTGCGCTGCGTCACAAGGCTGGCGCCGGCGAATTGTCTTGTTTTGTGCCCCGCTGCAGTGCGCGAGGCTCTAGCGTGGTGCGTTGGGGCGATACCAGAGCTCGGGGCGGCGAAACGGCGTCTGTGCCGGTAGATCGAGGTTTTCCAGTTCGATCACCCGGCGTGTCTCCAGGCGGGCGTGTTCCAGGGTAGCGCCATGATGCTGCTGGAACAGCGCCTCGAAGCTGCCGTCGGCGATCATCGCCTCCAGGCCGCGCTCGATAGTGCCGGCGAGGTCGGCGCGGGCGCGCGAGGTGAAGAAATAGAAGGCGGTGGGGTAGTGGATCACGATGTGTTCGTCGACCTCCAGTGCCAGCCCCTCGCGCGCCGCCTGGGCCTGCTCGTTCCAGGCCACCACCACTTCGCGCGGGAACAGGTCGAAGCGCCCGGCGCCGAGCATGCGAAACAGGCTCTCATAGCTCTGGCTGGTGATCACCTGCAGGCCGTTGTCGCGCAGGATGCGGGTGTCTGGCCAGTCGGCGCGCTGGCCGAAGCGCATCGGCCTGAGGTCGTCGAGACTGCGTACCTGGGCCAGCCAGTCCTTGTCCTCGCGCCGCACCAGGGGCACGCGCCAGCCGACCAGACCCTTGTAGAGGGGGATGCGGATCGGCAGCAGCACGTCCTCGCGGGCCCGGGTGGTCATGCTCCACATCAGCTGCACGGCACCGTCGTTCTGCTCCAGCGACTGCTCGGCGCGGCTCTGTGGCATGGGGCGTGGCGAGGGCTGCAGTTGATAGTCGCCGCCGCTCCTGGCCAGGGCCTGGCGCAGCAGTTCGACCACATAGGCTTCCGGGTCGGCGCCGCTGGAGTGCCGTGGATAGGTGAGCGGCTCGGCGGCCAGTGGCAGGGCGCAGACCAGGGCGAGCAGGGCGGCGAGGCGAGACATAGGCAGGCTCAGGGTTCGCGCAGGTGGATAGTCATGATGGTCCCTGCCTGAGGCTCTCGCCAGTGAACGGCAGGGCGGGGATGGCGGTCTACTCTTGCCCGAACCGCCAGGGAGTGACGCCTTTGTCCATTCATCGCACCGTGCTGGCCGCCGTGCTGAGTCTGCTCAGCGCATACGCGCAGGCCCGCGACTACCGCTACAGCGACGCCCATCTGCACTACGTCGACTTCTTCCAGGAAAGCCAGGGCATGACGCCCCTGCTGGAGGCCATGGCCGCCGGGCGCATCGACCATGTGCTGATCAGCGGTATTCCGGTGGCCAAGAAATGGCATGAGGACGAGCCCAAGCGCCCGCGCTACTACGCCGGTGATGACGCCGGCGCCTACTGGTACAGCGCTACCGATGTGCTGGTGGCCGATGCGGTCAAGCGCTTGCCGGCCGAGCAGCGCGAGCGCTTCCATCCCTTTCTCAGCGGATTCAATCCCAACGACAAGAACTCCGACGCCCATATCCGCCGCATGCTCGAGCTCGACCCCGGGCTGTGGCAGGGCATCGGCGAGGTGTTCACCCGCCATGACGATCTCACCGCGCTGACCCAGGGCGAGACGCCGCGGGCCAACAACGAGGCGATGACGCGGGTCTACCACCTGGCCGCCGAGTATGACCTGCCGGTGCTGCTGCACAGCAACATCACCTCCCAGCGCGAGCGCAATCCGCTGTACCTGGCGGAGATCGAGGAGCCGCTGCGCAACCACCCGCATGTGCGCTTCATCTGGGCCCACGCGGGCACCAGCATGGAGATCCATCGGCATCAGCAGAAGCTGGATTTTCTCCTGCCAACCCTGCAGCGTCTGCTTGGCGACTACCCCAACCTGTACGTCGACCTGTCCTGGAGCGTGCTGCAGCCTTATCTGCTCGATGCTGACGGCAAACCCGACCCGCGCTGGGTAGAGCTGGTCAGCCGCTACCCGGCGCGCTTCATGCTCGGCTCCGACGTGGTCGGCAGGTTCGACGGACTGGGCGAGACGATGCAGGCCTTCGTACCGTTCCTCGATGCGCTGCCGGCGAAGGTGGCGCGGGGCGTGGCGCGCGACAATTTTCTCGCCGTATTGCCACGCAAGCGCCAGGCGCAGCTGCGCGACTGACTGTCATCAGCCTGTAACCCCGACGTCATAGCCTCGCGCCAACTTTCCTCAAGGAGCGCGAGATGAAACTGTTCAGTCTGTCTGTCCTGGCCCTGGGCCTGTCCGCCAACCTGGCCATGGCCGATGTGCGTGTCGAGGGGCCGATCGAATACGGCGTATTCGCCAGCGCACCGATCAAGGACCCGCAGCCGGGCGAGCGCATTCTCAGCCGTGCCAACCAGCCGATCGAGCCGACCGCGGTGGTGCCGGCGCGCCTGGGCACCAAGTTCGGTGTGCGCTATCAGTTGGCGGGCAAGAGCGAAACCGAGCAGCCGCTCACCCTGATGTACTTCACGCCCGGGCTGATCGGGCCGGACGGCAAGCGTCAGGACAAGATCGAGCTGCAGCAGAAGCTGGTGGTGGGCGCGCCGCAGGACGTGATGGCCTTCGAGTTCACCGAACACCATGAGGTGGTGCCGGGCGAGTGGCAGTTCATGGTGTTCCAGGGTGATCGCAAACTGCTGGAGCAGCGTTTCACCGTGCGTTGAGTTCCTCTCGCGTCAGAGCAGACCCGGCCGCGTGCCGGGTTTCTTTTTGTCTGCTGCTCAAGCTCCTTTCAGCAATGCCGATGCGCTGGTGTATGCAATGACCGCTGCGTCCAGCTGGCAGCAAGACCAGCGCGCACTACTCTGATGCGTAGCGGGCCTGTCCGCCTGAAAGGAAATCACCATGCTGCTGAGAAATCTGCGTATCGCCCCTCGCTCCGCCCTTGGCTTCACCATCCTCGCGCTGCTTGTTCTGCTGGTTGGCGGTTTTTCGCTGCTGCAGATGCGACAGATGAACCAGGCATCTTCGGAGGTGGATCAGAACTGGCTGCCGAGCATCAAGGCGCTGGGCGAAGTGAGTCAGGACATCCTGCGCATCCGCGCAGGAACGCTACGTCTGATCGTGGTGCGCGACCCCACCATCATGCAGCAGACGGTGGCGCGTATTGATGACTTGAAGGCAGGCCTCAGCGAGGCGCAGCAGCGTTACGAGAAGCTGATTTCGACCCCGGAAGAACGGGCCGTCTACGAGCGCTTCAAGGCGGCGGAGCAGGCTTACTTGCGTGAGCAGGAAAAAATCATGCGCCACTCGGCGGCGGATGAACTGGATGAAGCGATTGCCGTGGCGGGAGGTGAACTGAACACCCACGCCGACAATATGGCGAAGGCTTTGGTCGAACTCACCGATATCAATAGCGCAGGGGCTGTGCAGGCTGCCAACCACAACAAGGCTGCCTATGAGCGAGCCTTTACCTTGGCGCTTACCCTGATGCTGGTGGCTGTAGTACTGACGGTGTTCCTTGCCATGTTGTTCACCCGCAGCATCGTGCGGCCGCTGACCGAAGCGGTTCAGGTTGCCCAGGTGGTGGCGAGCGGCGACCTGACCCGCGATTTCGACGACCAGGGCGTGGATGAGCCGGCGCAACTGCTGCAGGCCCTGAAGCGCATGCAGGGGAGCCTGCGCAGCACCATCCAGAGCATCGCCGATTCCTCCAGCCAGCTGGCTTCGGCCTCCGAGGAGCTGCATGCGGTCACCGAGGACGCCACCCGCGGCCTGCATCAGCAGAACGCCGAGATCGAACAGGCTGCCACTGCGGTGAACGAGATGACCTCGGCCGTGGAAGAGGTGGCACGCAATGCCGTGAGTACCTCCGAAGCGTCCCGCGAGTCCGACCGTACCGCCCAGCATGGCCGCGAGCAGGTGCGCCAGACCGTCGACTCGATCAGCCGCCTGGCCAGTGATGTGACCAGCAGTTCCTCGCAGGTCGAACAGCTGGCCGAGCAGATACGCAGCATCAGCCAGGTGCTGGATGTGATTCGCTCGATTGCCGAACAGACCAACCTGCTGGCCCTCAACGCGGCTATCGAAGCGGCGCGGGCCGGCGATGCCGGGCGCGGCTTCGCCGTGGTGGCGGACGAGGTGCGTGCGTTGGCACACCGTACCCAGCAGTCGACTCAGGAAATCGAGCAGATGATCGGCGGCATCCAGCAGGGCACCGAACGGGCCGTGGGCGCCATGCAGCAGAGCACCGGGCGCACCAGTGCGACCCTGGAGCTGGCGCAGGCTGCCGGGCGCGCGCTGGACGAGATCGCCCAGGCGATTTCCTCGATCAACGAGCGCAATCTGGTGATTGCCAGCGCATCCGAGGAGCAGGCGCAGGTTGCCCGTGAGGTGGACCGCAACCTGGTGAACATTCGCGACCTGTCGCTGCAGACCTCGGCCGGGGCCAACCAGACCAGCGCCGCCAGCCAAGAGCTGTCGCGCCTGGCGGTGGACCTCAATGGCCTGGTGGCACGCTTCCGCATCTGAGGTCGGCATAACGAAAAACGGCGCCCGAGGGCGCCGTTTTTCATGGGGCTGGAAATCAGCCCTGGTAACGCTGCAGGATCAGCGTGGCGTTGGTGCCGCCGAAGCCGAAGCTGTTGCTCATCACGGTGTTGAGCTGGGCGTCGCGGGTCTGGCGCTGGATCGGCAGGTCGGCCATTTCCGGGTCGATCTCCTCGATGTTGGCCGAGCCGGCGATGAAGCCGCCCTGCATCATCAGCAGGCAGTAGATCGCCTCGTGCACGCCGGCGGCGCCCAGCGAGTGACCGGACAGGCTCTTGGTCGAGCTGATGGCCGGTGCCCTGGCGCCGAACACTTCGCGCACGGCGCGGGCCTCGGCGGTGTCGCCGACCGGGGTGGAGGTGCCGTGGGTGTTGAGGTAGTCGATCGGCGCGCTGACGGTGGCCAGGGCCTGCTGCATGCAGCGCACGGCGCCTTCACCACTCGGTGCGACCATGTCGTAGCCGTCGCTGGTGGCGCCGTAGCCGACGATCTCGGCGTAGATCTTGGCGCCGCGCTTGAGTGCGTGCTCCAGTTCCTCGACCACCACCATGCCGCCACCGCCGGCGATGACGAAGCCGTCACGCTTGGCGTCGTAGGCGCGCGAGGCTTTTTCCGGGGTTTCGTTGTACTGGGTGGAGAGGGCGCCCATGGCGTCGAACAGGCAGCTCTGGCTCCAGTGCTCTTCTTCACCGCCGCCGGCGAAGACCATGTCCTGCTTGCCCATCTGGATCTGCTCCATGGCGTGGCCGATGCAGTGGGCACTGGTCGCGCAGGCGGAGGAGATGGAGTAGTTCACGCCCTTGATCTGGAACGGCGTGGCCAGGCAGGCCGACACGGTGCTGCCCATGGTGCGTGGCACGCGGTATGGGCCGATGCGCTTGACGCCCTTCTCGCGCAGGGTGTCGATGGCTTCCATCTGGTTCAGGGTGGAAGCACCGCCGGAACCGGCGATCAGGCCGACGCGCGGGTTGGAGATGTCTTCCGGGCTCAGGCCGGCATCCTTGATCGCCTGTTCCATCGACAGGTAGGCGTAGGCGGCGGCGTTACCCATGAAGCGCAGGACCTTGCGGTCGATCAGCTCTTCCAGGTTGAGGTCGACGGAGCCGGAAACCTGGCTGCGCAGGCCCATCTCGGCGTATTCCGGGTTGAAGCGGATACCCGCCTTGCCGGCGCGCAGGTTGGCGGAAACGGTGTCCTTGTCATTGCCCAGGCAGGAAACGATGCCCAGACCGGTGATCACGACGCGACGCATGCGGAAAATCCTTCAGAAGCTGTCGGTAGAGGTGAACAGGCCGACGCGGAGGCCTTCGGCGCTGTAGATCTCGCGACCATCGACGCTGACGTTGCCATCGGCGATGCCGAGGATCAGCGAGCGGTTGATGGTGCGTTTGATATGGATGTTGTAGGTGATTTTCTTGGCGGTGGGCAGCACCTGGCCGAAGAACTTCACTTCGCCGGAGCCGAGGGCGCGACCGCGGCCCGGATTGCCCTGCCAGCCCAGGTAGAAGCCGACCAGCTGCCACATGGCGTCGAGGCCCAGGCAGCCCGGCATCACCGGATCGCCTTCGAAGTGGCAGGCGAAGAACCAGAGGTCCGGATTGATGTCGAGTTCGGCGACGATTTCGCCTTTGCCGTATTTGCCGCCGGTTTCACTGATATGCACGATGCGATCGATCATCAGCATGTTGGGGGCGGGCAATTGCGCATTACCTGGGCCAAACAGTTCGCCGCGGCTGCAGGCGAGCAACTCTTCCCGGGTATAGGCGTTTTGCTGGGTCATGCGAACTCCTCAATGGTCCCCTCGGCGGGGCTAAGCTGCGCCGCGGGTTTTCTTGTGTAGCGGCAGACTAGTCATAGACTGTTGCGCTCCGGTGAAAGTCACAGCCTAGTGTGAACACCTGTATACCGGCTGTTCTTGTCATAAGTCATTTTTCGCTGCCCGGGATATTTTCCTGGCTGCGCTTGCCGAGCCAGCGCAGCAATACCCGTTCCAGGTCGGCACGCTTGAATGGCTTGGCCAGGTAATCGTTCATGCCGGCCTGCAGGCAGGCCTCGCGGTCACCCTGCAGGGCGTTGGCGGTCAGGGCGATGATCGGGGTGCCATTCTGCGGCATGTGCCGGCGAATCTGCCGGGTTGCCTCGTAACCATCCATGACCGGCAGGCGACAATCCATCAGCACCGCGGAGAAGCGCCGGGCATCGAAGCGCTGCACGGCCTGGGCGCCGTCGCCGACCAGGGTGACCCGATAACCCAGGCTGCGCAGCATGGCCTCGATAACGGTCTGGTTGACCGGGTTGTCCTCCACCAGCAGGACTTCCTGATCGCCGCCGCTCGCGACATCGTTCTGCGTCTGTGCCTGGACATCCTCGCTGCGCAGGCTGAACGGCAAAGGAATCTCCAGGGTGAATACCGAGCCGATGCCTTCCTCGCTGCTGGCATGCAGGGTGCCGCCCATGCGTTCGGCCAGGGTGCGGGCGATGGACAGACCGAGGCCGGTGCCGCCGTAGCGCCGCGAGATCGAGGTATCGGCCTGCTGGAAGGCATCGAACATGTGCTCCAGGCGCTCGGGGGCGATGCCGATACCGCTGTCGCGCACGGCACAGGTAAACCACAGCACCTCGTTGTCCAGCGGTTGCCAGCGGGTCTCGATGCGGATGCCGCCTTCCTCGGTGAACTTCAGCGCGTTGCCCAGCAGGTTGACCAGGATCTGGCGAATACGCGTCGGGTCGCCACGCACCTCGAAGTCCTCGAGCCCCGGCTGGCTCTCCAGGCGCAAATAGAGGCCGCGTTGTTGTGCACTGTGCTGGAACACCTGGATCGAGCCGAGCAGCAGGTCCTGCAGGCTGAAGGGGATGCGCTCCAGCTCCAGGGCGCCGCGCTCGATGCGCGAGAAGTCGAGGATGTCGTTGATCACCTTGAGCAGGTGTTCGGTGGACTCGGTCGCCAGGGCGGCATATTCCGCCTGTTCCTGAGTCATCTCGGTGGTTTCCAGCAGTTGCAACATGCCCAGCACGCCATTCATTGGGGTGCGCAGCTCATGGCTCATCATGGCCAGGAAGTCGGACTTGGCGCGGCTGGCCTGTTCGGCTTCCTCGCGGGTCTGAATCAGCTGCTGCATGGCCTCGCGCTGCTCGCGGCCGGAGCGTTCCAGCTCCACGGCCAGGCTGTTGATATGCCGGGCGAGGTCGCCCAGCTCGCCGCTGTCGGTCTCCTCCAGGCTGGGACGATAGTCGCCGGCCTTGATCGCCTCGAGGGTGCGGCCCATGGCGCTCAGCGGCCTGGCCAGGCGGCGTGCCAGCTGGCGGGCGAGGAAGAAGGTCAGCAGCAGGGCGACCAGGGCCAGCATCGTGGCCTTGAGCAGAATGGCCTGCTGCCGGCTGGTGAATGTCTCGTCGGACATGCCCACCACGACACGTCCCAGGTAGGTGGCGCTGGTTTCGCCGGCACGGCGGATGGGGGCATGGAAGACGTCGACGCTGGAGGTGGTGTCGGCGCGCGGCTGTTCGACATAGACCAGGATGTTCTCGCTCTGGTCGCGCACCTCGAGAAAGCGCACGTTGGGAGCCTGCAGGGTCGCACGCAGCAGGTTCTCCAGCGCCTGCGTATCACCGTTGGTGACGCCATGCACGGCGGCCGGGGCCAGCTGATTGGCCATCAACTGGCCGGTATGGTCGATTTCCTGGCGCAGGTCCTGCAGCCGCGAGTGGGTGAAGAACCCGGTCAGCAGCAGCGTCAGCAGCAGGGCGGGGCCCACGCTGATCAGCTGGGTGCGGGTGTGGATATCCCAGCGACGTCCGCACATCATGGCCGGCAATCTCCATGGTGAAGGCAGCGTGGCTGGGCAGCGGGAGTCTGAGCGTGGAGCATGCGCACGGAACGGCCTTGTTCTCTGGCGGAAAATCGCATGTTAACCGAGAAGACAGGCTTTGCCAGCGCGCTGGCTGGACCTGGATCACGTCTGGGACTGGCCGGTCGGGCAAGGCTTCGTGATAATGCGGCATCCTCCATCTGGATGGCTTTTCTGGAATTCCTATGACCGAGCAACAACCCGTTGCAGTACTGGGCGGCGGCAGCTTCGGCACCGCCATCGCCAACCTTCTGGCCGCCAACGGCCAGCGCGTTCTGCAGTGGATGCGCGATCCCGAGCAGGCCGAGGCCATGCGCACCCAGCGCGAGAACCCGCGCTACCTCAAGGGCATCAAGCTGCTGCCGGGGGTCGAACCGGTGACCGATCTGCCGGCGACCCTGGCCGCCTGCCAGCTGGTATTCGTGGCGCTGCCCTCGTCCGCCCTGCGCAAGGCCCTGCAGCCGGTCGCCGCGGGCCTGGCCGGCAAGCTGCTGGTGAGCACCACCAAGGGCATCGAAGCCGAGAGCTTCAAACTGATGAGCCAGATCCTCGCCGAAGTCGCGCCGCAGGCGCGTATCGGCGTGCTGTCCGGCCCCAACCTGGCCCGCGAGGTCGCCGAACATGCGCTGACCGCAACGGTGATCGCCAGCGAGGACGAGGAACTCTGCCAGCGCGTGCAGTCGGCCCTGCATGGCCGCACCTTCCGTGTCTATGCCAGCCGCGACCGTTTCGGCGTGGAGCTGGGCGGCGCGCTGAAGAACGTCTACGCCATCATCGCCGGCATGGCCGCTGCGCTGGGCATGGGCGAGAACACCAAGAGCATGCTGATCACCCGCGCGCTGGCGGAAATGACCCGCTTTGCCGTCAAGCTCGGCGCCAACCCCATGACCTTCCTCGGCCTGGCCGGGGTGGGCGACCTGATTGTCACCTGTTCTTCACCGAAGAGCCGCAACTACCAGGTCGGCTTCGCCCTGGGCGAAGGTCTGAGCCTGGAGGACGCCGTGGCGCGCCTGGGCGAGGTGGCCGAGGGCGTCAATACGCTCAAGGTGCTGAAGAACAAGGCGGAGGAATTGCAGGTCTACATGCCGCTGGTTGCCGGTTTGCATGCCATCCTGTTCGAGGGGCGCACCCTGGAGCAGGTGATTCAGGCGCTGATGCGCGGCGAGCCGAAGACTGACGTGGACTTCATTTCCCCCAGTGGTTTCTGATGAGGAGAGCGGCATGACTGACGAGAACAAGGAACTGGAGCGCGAGTCCATCGCCCTGCGCATCCTGTGGATGGTGATCTTCACCATCGTCTGGCAGCTGGCCGAGATCGTGCTCGGTGGCGTGGTTCTGCTGCAGCTCGGCTACCGCCTGTTCTACGGGGCGCCCAATGGCACCCTGCAGGGCTTCGGCGACAGCCTCAGCCAGTATCTGCAGCAGATCGGCCGCTTCGGCACCTTCAACACCGAGGAGAAGCCCTGGCCGTTCGCCGACTGGCCGACCCCGCGCGCGCCGCAGGACAACGAGCCGCACAGCATTCCGCCGGCGCCGCACCCGGTGCGCGACGAAGAACCTAAGCTGTGACCCTCTGGCTGCTGCGCCACGGCGAGGCCGAAGCGCGTGCGCGCAGCGATGCCGAGCGACCTCTGACCGAGCGCGGCCGCAAGGAAGTGCGCAGGAGCGCCGAGCGCCTGCGCGGCCGTCCGCTGCAGTACATTCTCGCCAGTCCCTACCTGCGCGCCCAGCAGACGGCCGAGATCGTGCGCGAGGTGCTCGGATTGGCGCTGCCACTGACAACTGTCGACTGGGCCACGCCTGACGACTCACCGCGCGACGCCGCCAACCGCCTCGACAGCTATCCCGGTCATTGTCTGCTGGTCAGCCACAACCCGTTGCTGGGCCAGTTGGCCGGCTTCCTCCAGCACGGGCACCTGCAGGAGACCCTGTTGCTGCGCACCGCCAGTCTGGTCGAGCTGGACGGCGCGGCGGCGATTCCCGGGCTGATGCAGCTGGCAGGGCTGTACCACCCGGAATAGAGCGCTTCTCTGCTCCCGTAACATTTCTTCACTTGCCGCACCTCCTGACGCATGGAATATTAAACCAAGCAAGTGCTTGGTTGCTCCCTGTGACAAAAACAATAAACAAGGAGGCCCCGTGGCCAGTGCAGTCCGTTTGCCGCTCGAGATGTTCTTCGAGCGTGAGTCGCGTCATCCGAACAAGACCTACCTGATCCAGCCCCTTGGCGCTGGTCAGGTGGAACAGCTGACCTGGGCCGAGGTAGGCGAGCAGGCCCGACGCGCCGCGAGCTGGCTGCGCAGCCTGGAGCTGGAGCAGGGCAGCAGAATCGCCATCATCTCCAAGAACTGCGCCCACTGGATCGTCGCCGACCTGGCCATCTGGATGGCCGGGCATGTCTCGGTACCGCTCTATCCCAACCTCACCGCCGAATCGGTGCGCCAGGTGCTGGAGCACGCCGAGGCCAGGGTGGCCTTCATCGGCAAGCTGGATGATTGGCCGGCCATGGCACCCGGCGTGCCCGAGGGCGTGGTGACCGTGTCGCTGCCACTGCATCCGCACGGTCGCTATGACCGCACCTGGCAGGACCTGCAGGGCTGTGCGCCGATCCAGGACCAGCCGAAACCGAGCGCCGAGCAGCTCGCCACCATCATTTACACCTCCGGTACCACCGGCATGCCCAAGGGGGTGATGCACAACTTCGGCAACTTCGGCTTCACCGCCAGTCACGCCACCGAGCTGTTCGGCGTGCGCGATGATGACCGGGTGTTGTCCTACCTGCCGCTGTGCCATGTCGCCGAGCGCATGTTCGTCCAGCTCAATTCGCTGTACAGCGGCTTGACCGTGTACTTCGCCGAGAGCCTGGACACCTTCGTCGCCGACCTGCGCCGCGCGCGGCCCACGGTGTTCTTCGGCGTACCGCGGATCTGGACCAAGTTCCAGATGGGCGTCTATTCCAAGATGCCGGCCAAGCGCCTGGACATGCTGCTGTCCATCCCGCTGCTCGGGCGTCTGTTCGGGCGCAAGGTGCTGCGCGGCCTGGGCCTGGACGCGGTGCGTTACGCGCTGTCCGGCGCCGCCCCGGTGCCCGATGCGCTGCTGGCCTGGTACCGGCGCCTGGGCCTGGAGCTGCAGGAGGTCTACGGCATGACCGAGAACTGCGGCTATTCGCACGTCTGCCGCCCCGGCAAGTTCAAGAAAGGCTGGATCGGCCAGAACAACCCGGGCGTCGAAGTGCGCATCAGCGAGGAGGGCGAGGTGCTGGTGCGCAGCGGCTCGACCATGCAGGGCTACTTCAAGGAGCCGGGCAAGACCGCCGAAGCGATCACCGAGGATGGCTTCCTGCGCACGGGCGACAAGGGTGAGCAGGACGCCGAGGGCAACCTGCGCCTGACCGGGCGGATCAAGGAAATCTTCAAAACCAGCAAGGGTAAGTACGTCGCCCCGGCGCCGATCGAGAATCGCCTGGCGGTGCACAACCATATCGAGCAGGTCTGTGTGGTCGGCGACGGCCTGCCGCAGCCTCTGGCCCTGTGCGTGCTGTCTGAAGCGGGGCGCAAGGAACCACGCGAGCACCTGGAAGGCAGCCTCAAGCGCCTGCTGGAGGAAACCAACCAGGTACTCGACAAGCACGAGCAGCTCAACGGCCTGGTGCTGGTGCCCGAGGTGTGGGCGGTGGACAACGGCTTCCTGACGCCGACGCTGAAGATCAAGCGGGCTTCGGTGGAGAGCGCCTATGGTCCGCACTTCAGTACCTGGGGGGAGCGGCGCGAGGGTGTGCTTTGGCACCAGTAGGCCGGGTGAGCATCTTGGGATGGGGGAGCTCTGATACCGCGCTGGCAAAACTGTGTGTACCTGATTCGGTGTCCAGCCGTTTTCCGAGCGAGCTGAATCCTCTGGTTTCGCCCCTTCCGGGCGAGTCACTTTCTCTTGTCTGGCCAAGAGAAAGTAACCAAAGAGAAGGCCACCCCGGCATCCGGCCCCGCCTGCGGCGCGGTTCCCTCCTTCCGACGCCCCTTCGGGGGCCGGCATACACGGGCCATCCTTGGCCCGCTATGCCTCTCGCCGCATCCCTGCGGCTCGCTCCCCTACGCGGCATCTCCACTCGGCCTCCTGACGGGGCGCCTTTTACTGCCTGATGGCTCGTATGAGAAAACCAAGAGCGAAAGAAAACCTTCAGACAACTCGGAGCCATAGTCCCCGTCAGAAGGCCGAGTGGAGGTGTTGTGCAGGGGGACGCGAGGCAGGACGCCGAGCGAGGAACGAAGGGACAGGGACGTCCCTTCGTGACGGCCCCCGGAGCGACACCGGAAGGAGGGAACCGCGCCGCAGGCGGGGCCGGATGTCGGGGGGCGCTTTCTTTTGCTTACTTTTCTTTGCGCAAACAAAGAAAAGTGAGTTGCCCGGCGGGGCGAAACGGGAAGTATCGGTAGGCTCGATAATCGGCTTGAAAGCAAATCCCTCCAGACTCACACAATCTTGCCAGTCCGGCACCAAGGCCTTGCTCCTTTTCACAGCAAAAAAAAGCCCGGCCATACGGCCGGGCGAAGCACTACTCCGCAGGAGCGAAGGGGATCAGGCAATCTCTGCCAAAGCTTGAATCTGTTGCTGCGCCGCCACCTCGCCGATCACCAGGATCGCCGGGCTCTTCAGCGCAAAATCGCTGGCCGCCTGCTGCATGCCGGCCAGGGTGCTGCGGCACTCGCGTTGCTGTGGCAGCGAAGCGTTCTCGATCATCGCCACCGGCATGTCGGCGCGCATGCCGCCGGCCAGCAGGCTGTCGCGTACTTCCGCCAGTTTCGCCACGCCCATATACACCACCAGGGTGGTGCCGCCCTGGGCCAGGGCCTGCCAATTGAGGCTGCTGTCGTCCTGGGTGTGGGCGGTGACCAGGGTCACGCCGCGGGCCACGCCGCGCAGGGTCAGCGGGATGCCGCACTGGGTGGCGCCGGCCAGGCCGGCGGTGATGCCGTTGACCATCTCCACCTCGATGCCGTGCTCGGCCAGCCAGCCGGCTTCTTCGCTGCCACGGCCGAAGATGCACGGGTCGCCGCCTTTCAGACGCACCACGCACTTGCCCTGGCGGGCGTAGCGCAGCATCAGGCGGTGAATGAAGGCCTGCGGCGTTGAGCGGCAGCCGCCGCGCTTGCCCACCGGCACCACGCGCGCTGCCGGGCAGTGTTCCAGCACGGCCGGGTTGACCAGGTCGTCGATCATTACGATATCGGCCTGTTGCAGGGCCTTTACCGCCTTGAGGGTCAGCAGTTCCGGGTCGCCGGGGCCTGCGCCCACCAGCCAGACTTTTGCACTCATGCTTCTACTCCTCAGGCTTGCACGGCGACGGCCGCCACGCGGGTGGCCAGCAGTCGCTTGATTTCCGGTACGCAGGAGCCGCAGCTGGTGCCGCATTTCAGCTCGTGCTTGAGGCCGTCCAGGTCCAGGCCGCGCTCGATGCCGGCGCACACCTTGTCCTGGCTGACGTTCATGCAGTTGCACAGCACCTTGCTGGCCTTGAGGCCGCCACCCGGTGGCGTCGGCAGTGGAGCGAGCAGCCAGCGGCGCAGGTCGGCGTCGCTGCTGCCCTGTTCCCACAGGCCCTTGAGCCAGTCGCGGGCGGCGATCTCACCGGCCAGGCGCACGGCGACGATGCGCCCGTCGACGAAGCGCACGCGCTTGCCTACGCCACGCCGGGCATCGTCATAGGCCATCACCGGCCCGGTATCGACGCCGAGCAGGGCGTCGATCGCAGCCAGCAGTGCGGCGTCCGGCGCCGCTTCAGCGGCGGCCTTGATCAGCAGGGCCGGGCGCTGTTCGCGGCCGGTGGGCGCCAGGCTGGCGTAGGCGAAATGCTCGAACAGCGGGCGCAGGGCCTCTAGGCGGCGCTGCACGTCGCCCTCGACCAGGGCGAAGAACTGCCAGGGCAGCTCGGCGCGCTCGACCTGCACGGCGCTGAGCTTCAGTTCCGGCTGCTTGGACAGCGGGTCGAACGCCGGCTGGGTCAGCACGTTGGTGCCCAGGCCCTTGAGGAAGCGGTCGCCCCAGTGCATCGGCAGGTAGGCCTGGCCCGGCTGCAGCGCCTCGTCGGCCTGTACCGGCAGGATCAGGCCGCCACGCCGGCTGCGCAGCTGGATCAGCTCGCCGGCCTGCAGACCACGGCGCTTCAGCTCGTCCGGGTGCAGGCCGAGCACCGCTTCCGGCGCATGGCCGAACAGCCGTGCGGCGGTGCCGGTGCGGCTCATGCCATGCCACTGGTCGCGCAGGCGCCCGGTGTTGAGCAGCAGCGGGAAGTCGCTCTCCGGGCGCTCCCGGCCCGGCACGAACGGGTCGGCGACAAAGCGGGCGCGGCCGTTGGCGGTGGGGAAGAGGCCGTTCGCGTAAAGCCGCGCGGTGCCCTGCTGGGCGCCGGCCGGGAAGGGCCATTGTTGTGGACCTTGGTCGTCCAGGATGGCGTAGCTGAGACCGGAAAGGTCCAGGTCGCGTCCCTGGGTCAGGTGCTTGTATTCCTCGAACAGCGCTTGTGCGCTGGCGAAGTCGAACAGGCTTGGCAGGCCGGGGCGTAGCTGTTGTTCCAGGCGGCGGGCGAAGTCACAGACGATCGCCCAGTCCGGCCGCGCCTCTGCGGGCGCTGGCACGGCGCGGCGCACATGGCTGATGCGCCGCTCGGAGTTGGTCACGCTGCCTTCTTTTTCTCCCCAGCTGGCGGCCGGGAGCAGAAGGTCGGCGTACTTACAGGTTTCGGTGGTGAAGAAGGCTTCCTGTACCACCACGAAGGGACAGGCGCTCAGGGCCTCGTGGATCTTCTGCTGGTCCGGCAGCGATTGCGCCGGGTTGGTGCAGGCGATCCACAGGGCCTTGATCGTGCCTTCGCGTACCGCCTCGAACAGTTCGATGGCGGACAGACCGGTGTTCGCCGGCAGGCTGTCCACGCCCCAGTAGCGCGCCACTTCGGCGCGGTGCTCCGGGTTGGCCGCCTCGCGGTGGCCAGGCAGCAGGTTGCTCAGGCTGCCGGTCTCGCGGCCACCCATGGCGTTGGGCTGGCCGGTGAGGGAGAAGGGGCCGGCGCCGACCCGGCCGATCTGCCCGGTAGCCAGGTGCAGGTTGATCAGCGCGCTGTTCTTGGCGCTGCCGGCGGTGGACTGGTTGAGGCCCATGCACCACAGCGAGAGAAAGGCCGGCGCCTGGCCGATCAGCGCGGCGGCGCGGCGCAGGTCGGCCACATCGATGCCGCACAGGCGCGCCACTTCGCTCGGCGGGTAGTCGGCCGCCAGCCCGCGCAGGGCCTCGAAGCCCTCGGTGTGAGCGTCGATATAGGCCGGGTCGTAGTCGCCGTTGGCCAGCAGCAGGTGCAGCAGGCCGTGGAACAGCGCCACATCGGTGCCTGGGGCGATGGCCAGGTGCAGGTCGGCCAGCTCGCAGGTGTCGGTGCGCCGTGGGTCGACGACGATGATCGTCATCTCGGGCCGCGCCGCCTTGGCCGCTTCCAGGCGACGGAACAGGATCGGATGCGCGTAGGCCATGTTGCTGCCGGCGATCAGCAGGCAGTCGGCCTGCTCGATATCCTCGTAGCTGCAGGGCGGGGCGTCGGCACCGAGGCTGCGCTTGTAGCCGACCACCGCCGAGCTCATGCACAGGCGCGAGTTGCTGTCGATGTTGTTGGTGCCGACCAGGGCGCGCGCCAGCTTGTTGAAGGCGTAGTAGTCCTCGGTCAGCAACTGGCCGGAGATGTAGAAGGCGACGCTGTCCGGGCCGTGCTCGCGGATGGTTTCGGCGAACACGCTGGCGGCGTGGTCGAGGGCGCTGTCCCAGCTGCTGCGGGCACGGGCCATGCCCTTGCCTAGGCGCAGCTCGGGGTAGAGGGCGCGGGCGTCGAGGTCGCCGGTCAGGTGCAGGGACGAGCCCTTGCTGCACAGGCGGCCGAAGTTGGCCGGGTGGCTGGGGTCGCCCTGCACGCCGAGGATCTTCTCGCCATCGTGCTCGATCAGCACGCCGCAGCCGACGCCGCAGTAGCAGCAGGTGGCTGCTGTGGTTTGCAGGGTCGCTTCAGGCACGGGCGGCATCCTTTTCGGCGAGGCCGGCGGCCTCCAGGCTGGCGCGACCGAACATCAGGTGGTCGCGCATGCGGCCGATGTCGACGCCCTCGCGGATCTGCTGGAAGTACCAGCTGCCGTCGAGGGTGTCGCCGTACAGGCAGCCGCCGACCAGCACGTCGTCCTTGATCACCAGCTTCTTGTACACGCTGCCGATGGGGTCGGAGAGGGTGATGGTCTCGGTGCCGTCGCCGCCCATGAAGTCGCCGGCGGAGAACAGCTCGATGCCGGTGACCTTGAGCTTGGTGGAGATCACCGAGCCCTGGTAGCGGGCGGTGCCGAGCATGGCCAGGTGATTGGCGCAGACCTGCGCCTGCTCGAACAGCGGCGCGACCAGGCCGTAGGCGATGCCGCGGTGGTTGGCGCATTCGCCGACCGCGTAGATGCGCGGGTCATAGGTCTGCAGGCAGTCGTCGACGAGGATGCCGCGGTTGCACGGCAGGCCGGCTTTTTCCGCCAGTTCGGTGTTGGGGCGCACGCCGGCGGCCATCACCACCAGGTCGGCGGGAATGGTGTCGCCGCTCTTGAATTGCACGGCGCAGACGCGGCCGCTGCCGTAGTCGTGCAGCTCCTCGGTCTGTTCGTTGAGGCGGAAGCGAATGCCGCGCGCCTCCAGCGCCTGTTTCAGCAGCTCGCCGGCGGTACGGTCGAGCTGGCGCTCCAGCAGCCAGTCGGCCAGGTGCACCACTGTCACGTTCATGCCGCGCTGGCGCAAGCCATTGGCCGCCTCCAGGCCGAGCAGGCCGCCGCCGATGACCACGGCATGGCTGTGGGTGCGCGCGGTCTGCATCATCATCTCGGTGTCGGCGATGTCGCGGTAGGCGATCACACCTTCCAGGCGGTTGCCCGGCACCGGCAGGATGAAGGGGTTGGAGCCGGTGGCGAGGATCAGCCGGTCGTACTGCGCGGTACTGCCATCGTCGGCGGTGACCACGCGCTTCTTGCGGTCGATGGCCACCACCTTGCGCCCCAGGCGCAGGTCGATGCCGTGCTGCTGGTACCACTCGATGCCGTTGAGCACGATGTCGGCGAAGCTCTGTTCGCCGGCCAGCACGGGGGAGAGCAGGATGCGGTTGTAGTTCGGGTGCGGCTCGGCGCCGAACACGGTGATCTCGTACAGGTCCGGGGCGAGCCGGAGCAGCTCCTCCAGGGTTCTGACCCCGGCCATGCCGTTGCCTACCATCACCAGCTTGAGTTTGTTCATGCCGGTCCTCTCCTGTGTGAAATCGTAAAAACTGTCGGCAACAAAAAAGGCGTCCCGCTAGTGCTCTAGCGAGGACGCCTTTGTCCTTGTCCCGATCGATCGGGAGGCAGTGCCTTCTACGTTGAGGGCGCCGCCTTTATGTACTGTCGAATGAGTTATTGCAGACCTCGTGCCAACTTTTTCGAAGCCCGGTTTTCGGGCTTTCAGCGGCTCTCTGTCGAGGTTTTTGGTGGTTTTGCGCACCCGTATAAAGCGATGCTGCGTCGTTGTGGTGCGGTTTGCTGTAGGGCGGGTGAAACCCGCGCCCATAACTCGCGGGTTTCACCCGCCCTATAGAAAAGCGACCAGCAGGATCAGGTTGAGCAGCAGCGAGGCCAGCGCCACGCCACGCCAGACCTTCAACGGCTCGCGCTCGAGCAGTGGGCGCGGGCGTACGTTCAGCGCCTGGCGTTCGCCCTGTTCGACCACCAGCAGCCACTCCTCGGCGGTTTCGAAGCGTTCGCCGGGGCTGGCGGCGACGGCGCGCAGCAGGCAGTCGTCGAGCCAGGCCGGGATATCCGGGCGGTAGCGGCTGGGCGCGGCCGGCTTGGCGAAGCGCGGGTGCTGGAAGGCCTCGATCTCGCCATAGGGGTAGTGACCGGTGAGCAGGCGATAGAGGGTGACCCCGGCGGCGTAGAGGTCCTGCTGGCGATCCGGGGCGGCGCCGGCAAAGGCTTCCGGGGCGATGTAGCTGGGCGTGCCGGGCAGCGCGTGCTGCTCGTCGCGCGACAGGCCGGGGCAGTAGGCCAGGCCGAAGTCGAGCAGGCGCAGCTCGCCGTCGTCGCACCAGAGCAGGTTCTCCGGCTTGATGTCGCGGTGCAGGATGTTGCGCCGGTGCAGCAGGCCCAGGGCCTTGAGCAGGCGCGGCGCCAGGTCCAGCCATTCCGGCAGGCCCAGCGGGCCGTACAGGCGCAGGTGTTCGGCCAGGGTCTGCCCGGCGTATTCGCGCTGCACGTAGTAGAGGTGCTGGCGCTGCGGCAGCGCATGGGCCTCGGCGAAGTGGCGGCCGGCCACGCGGCGCAGGAACCATTCCTCCAGCAGCAGGGCCGCGCCGGCCTGGGCCTCGTCGTGGCGGCTGGTCGGCAGGGTCTTGAGCAGCCAGCGCCGGGCCTGGGCATCACGCACCCGGTACACCAGCGACTGGCGCGACTCGGCCAGCAGGCGCTCGACCTGCCAGCCCTCGAAATCCTGGCCCTCGCGCAGCTTGGGCGGCAGCGGCCACTGCTGCAGCTGGGCCAGGGTGTCGGCCAGGTCGTTGTCCGGCAGCGCGTCGACCTGCACCAGCACGGCGCTGGCGTTGTCCTGGCTGCCGGCCAGGTGAGCAGCGGTGACCAGCGCCTGGCAGGCGGCGGTCGGGTCGTGCTCGTCCCGCAGCAGGCTGTGGATGCCAGCGTCGCCCAGGGTTGACCAGACGCCGTCGCTGACCAGCAGGTAGCGCTCGCCCTCGCGCAGCTCGCCCTCCAGGTAGTCCACCACCAGGTGCTGATCCAGGCCCAGGGCGCGCTTGAGCACATGCTGCATGCCCGGCTGCTCCCACACATGGTCCTCACTGAGGCGCTCGAGCTGGCCGCCGTGCAGGCGGTAGGCGCGGCAGTCGCCGACATGCGCCAGGGTGAAGCGGCGGCCGCGCAGGATCAGGGCGGAGAGGGTGGTCAGCAGCGGCTGGCCGCCGCTGCCGGCCTGCAGCCAGCGGTTGTGCGCTACCAGCAGGCGGTCCAGCGATTGCGCCACGGCCCAGGTCTCGGGGGTCGAGTAGTAGTCCAGCGCCAGGGCCTGCAGGGTGGCGCGGGCGGCCAGGCCGCCGTCGGCGCACTGGCTGACACCATCGGCCAGGGCCAGCAGGTAGCCCTTGCTGGCTGCCAGGGCGGGCGCCGGAGTGACCACGCGGATGGCGTCCTGGTTTTCCGGGCGCGGGCCGGTGGCGGTGGCTTCGCCGAAGCTCAGTTGCAGGGCCATGCGGATTCTCTTGTTGTGCAAAGGGCGCCAGTCGGCGCCCGAGGGTATGCAAGTCGGTTGAGACAAAGGCCGAGCCGCTCAGCCTCCCAGGAGTGTTGCCACTCCACCTTTCCTGACCAGTGCGAGGAGTCTGTGGTTGCCCCGCCTTTGTCGCAACCGACCTGCGCGACGCCGGGCAGGGAGCCCGGCGCCGAACACAGGTTTATACGCGGGCGGCGGTCACCGCAGCCGAACCCCAGGTGGTGCGCCAGCGCAGCTTGACGCCGTGCAGGCCGAACCAGGCCAGCACGCCCAGGCTGGCGAACAGCCACAGGCCCAGCTGGTAGTCGCCGGTGGACTGCTTGATCGCGCCGAGCCCTGCGGTCAGGCAGAAGCCGCCGATGCCGCCGGCCATGCCGATCAGCCCAGTCATCACGCCGATTTCCTTGCGGAAACGCTGCGGCACCAGCTGGAACACCGCGCCGTTGCCGGCGCCCAGGCTTAGCATGGCGACCACGAACAGGCCCAGGGCGGCGTAGGCGCTGGGCAGGTTGAAGCCCACCGCAGCGATGCAGATGGAGGCGCAGGTGTACATCACCAGCAGCGAGCGGATGCCGCCGATGCGGTCGGCCAGGGCGCCGCCCAGCGGGCGCATCAGGCTGCCGGCGAACACGCAGGCGGCGGTGTAGTAGCCGGCCTTGACCGGATCGAAGCCGTACTGGTCGTGGAAGTAGCCGGGCAGGGTGCTGGCCAGGCCGAGGAAGCCGCCGAAGGTGATGCTGTAGAAGAACATGAACCACCAGCTGTCGCGGTCGCCAAGGGCCTTGAGGTAGTCGGCCATGGACTTGGGCGCCGGACGCTCGGGAGCGTTCTTGGCCACGCTGGCGAAGATGATCAGGGTCAGCACCAGCGGGATCAGCGCCAGGCCGAACACGTTGCTCCAGCCGAAGGCGGCGGCCAGGCCCGGGGCGAACAGGGCGGTCAGCACGGTGCCGGAGTTGCCGGCGCCGGCGATGCCCATGGCCTTGCCCTGGTGCTGCGGCGGGTACCACTGCGAGGCCAGCGGCAGGGCCACGGCGAAGGAGGCGCCGGCGAAGCCGAGGAACAGGCCGAGCAGCAGCGCCTGCTCGTAGCTGTGGATGCCGTGCTGCCAGGCCACCGCCAGGGCGGCGATGACGATCACCTGGCCGATCAGGCCGGCGCTCTTCGGCGAAGTACGGTCGGCCAGCAGGCCCATCAGGAAACGCAGCACGGCGCCGGCCAGGATCGGCGTGGCGACCATCATGGCGCGTTGCTGGGTGGTCAGGCCCAGGTCGCTGGCGATCTGCACGCCCAGCGGGCCGAGCACATACCAGACCATGAAGCTCAGGTCGAAATAGAGGAACGCGGCGAACAGCGTCGGTGCGTGGCCGGCTTTCCAGAAACTTGTATTCATCCAACACCTCATCATCGAGTTAGAGTCCCGCCGGCGGCGCGGCGACGTGATCGTGGGCACGTCGCCTGGCCGCCAGTGGGAGAAGCCCGGCGCTTGTGGCGCCCGGCCCGGTGGCCGAAGCCACAGCCAGGTTTGAGAGAGTGACCGGCTGGCGCCCGGATCGCGGCGCGCCAACCTCCCCATGCGCTGGGGCTGAAACGCAAAAGGCGCCGCACCACGGACCGCGAGAGCGGAGGAGGTGCGACGCCTTTGTCGTATCGGTGGCAACCGCCGTTGGATGCCTGTGACAGGGCTACAGCAATACTCGGGCCAAGGCTGGCGAAGCCCTGCAAACAGGGATTCCCTGCGCTGGCGTCGGCCTGGTCCGGCTCAATACGGTGCGCCGCCTGGATGCGGCGCACTGAGTCGGGGCGGTGTCAGGGCGCGGGTGGGGCGGGGAACAGCACGGCCGGGCCGGCCGGCGTCTGGCCCGGCGCCAGCGCTGCCGGGGCGGGCTGTCCGGCTTCGCCGAGCTGGACGACGAAGCGGTGGATGCTGCGTAGATCGTCCTCTTCCATGATGCGCAGGGCATGGTTGGGCATCGGCGGACGATAGGCAGCCTGGCGCGCCAGCTGCAGCCACTGCTCCTCGCTCAGTCTGGGCAGGATCAGGCGCAGGTTGCTGGCGTAGGTGGTGCCCCAGGGGCCGCTCCAGCCCAGGGTGTCGCCGAGCAGCCAGGCCTGCTCGGGAGTCTTGTCCGGCGCCAGCAGGTAGCCGGCCGTGTGGCAGTCGTTGCAGCCCGCTATCTGCAGCAGATAGCGGCCGCGTTCCGGCGATGGGTCGGCCAGGCTGCTCAGGGGCAGGGCCAGCAGGGTGGTGAGTAACAGGAGTCGGTGGGGTTTGCGCATGTCAGGCTTCTCGAGGGTGCGCCTCTGGGCGGGCGCTACTTGTGTAAACCTAGAGCGTTCACCGAGCGTTCGCCAACTACAGCCAGTTCACCTCGGGGAATTTGGCCTGGAACTCGACCGGCATGGCCGTGACCTTGCCCAGGGCGTAGTCGAAGAACACGAAACCGGACTTGGCCAGCGCGATCAGCGTGGCATCGGCGGGGCGGGTGATGCGGAAGATGATGTCGCCACCGTAGCGGTTGAAGTCCATCACGCCGACCTCGAACAGCAGCTGATCGCGGGCATGGGCTTCGGCGCGGTACATGGTGGCGAGGTCGGTGACTATGATGCCGGGGCCGCTTTCGGCCGTTTCGCGAATGCCGTGATCGAACAGAAAGCGCGCACGGGCCTCCGAGATCATCGAGATCATGGCATCGTTGCTCAGGTGGTTGGCCGCGTTGATGTCGGTACTGCGCACCGTCATAGGGGTCTGGTAGCGGAACTGCTGCTGGGAAAAATCGAGCTGGAGACGGGCCATCGCACTTGCCTGGGGGTAAGGGGCGGCCAGTCTAACCGGCTATCGCGAGTTGGGGGTTGCATGGATTGGGGGATGCTGGCGCAGGCCGGCTTGTGGGGAATAGTCGCGGCCAGCAGCCTGTTGCTCGGGGCCCTGCTCGGGGTACTGCTGCGCCTGCCGCAGCGCGTGGTAGCGGCGCTGATGGCCTATGGCAGCGGGGTGCTGATCGCCGCGCTGTGCTTCGAGCAGATTCCCGAGGCGCTGCGCCTGGGCGGCCTGGCGCCGACCCTGTGGGGCCTGCTGGCCGGTGGCCTGTGCTTCGTCGCCGCCAACGAGTGGCTGGAGCGTCAGGAGCGCCATCAGCGCGGCCGCGAAGCCGGCGGGCAGACCCACATGGCCGGCCTGCTGATTGCTGCCGGCGCTTTCCTCGACGGCATTCCGGAGTCCGTCGGCCTGGGCCTGGGGCTGCTCGACGGCGGCCAGGTCAGCCTGATGCTGCTGGTGGCGATTTTCCTCTCCAACCTGCCGGAAGGCCTGGCCAGCGCCGCTGGTCTGCGTGCCGAGGGTCGCAGCCGGCGTTATGTGTTCCGCCTGTGGGGTGGCATCGTGCTGCTCTCGGGCATCGCCGCCATGGCCGGGCCGGGACTGTTTGCCGGCCTGTCGCCGCACTGGCTGGCGGTGGCCCTGGGGTTCTCCGCCGGTGCGGTGCTGTGCATGCTGGTCGATGCGATGATTCCCGAGGCGTTCGCCGAAACCCACGCGCTGACCGGGCTGATCACCCTGACCGGGTTCATGACCGCGCTGGCGCTGGACAAGGCGATCTGACCTGGCGCGTGGCTTCCGCTACAATGCGCGGCGTTTTTGACTTGCCAGTGAGCCCGCCATGTCCACCCCGATCATCGTTGCCCTCGACTTTCCTTCCCGCGATGCGGCCCTGGCCCTGGCCGACCGCCTCGACCCGCAGCTGTGCCGGGTCAAGGTCGGCAAGGAACTGTTCACCCGCAGCGGCCCGGCGGTGGTCGAGGCCCTGCAGGCCAAGGGTTTCGAGGTGTTCCTCGACCTGAAATTCCACGATATCCCCAACACCACGGCGATGGCGGTCAAGGCCGCCGCCGAGCTGGGCGTGTGGATGGTCAACGTGCACTGCTCCGGCGGCCTGCGCATGATGGCGGCCTGCCGTGAGGAGCTGGACAAGCTGGCCGGCCGCAAGCCGCTGCTGATCGGTGTGACCGTGCTGACCAGCATGGAGCAGCAGGACCTGGCCGGCATCGGCCTGGACATCGCGCCGCAGGAGCAGGTGCTGCGCCTGGCCGGCCTGGCGGCGCAGGCGGGCATGGACGGGCTGGTCTGCTCGGCCCAGGAGGCGCCTGCGCTCAAGGCCAGCCATCCGGCCCTGCAGCTGGTCACTCCGGGCATTCGTCCGGCCGGCAGCAGTGCCGATGACCAGAAGCGCATCCTCACGCCGGCCCAGGCCCTGGCCGCCGGCTCCGACTATCTGGTGATCGGTCGCCCGATCAGCCAGGCCGCCGATCCGGCCCAGGCGCTGGCCGACATCGTCGCCGAGCTGGGCTGATCTCTCCATCCACAAGAGTGATGAAGCGCCGGTAGCCTTCATCACTCTTCTGGATGATCCTGCACATCGCACCCTGATAGTGCTGCTCGTCTTCTGCCTCGCTGGCTAGACTTCGCCCGATTTCAACTCCTGCGAGGATGCAGACATGAGCATGACTTTCTCCGGCAAAGTAGCCCTGGTCACTGGCGGTGCTGCCGGCATCGGCCGCGCTACCGCCCTGGCATTCGCCGCCGAGGGCCTGCAGGTGGTGGTTTCCGACGTCGACGTCGCGGGCGGTGAAGGCACCGTGCAGCTGATCCGCGACGCCGGTGGCGAGGCAGTCTTCGTGCGTTGCGACGTGACCCGCGAGGCCGAGGTCAAGGTGCTCATGGAGCGCACCCTGGGCGCCTATGGTCGCCTCGACTATGCGTTCAACAACGCCGGCATCGAGATCGAGAAGGGCAAGCTGGCCGAAGGCAGCGAAGCCGAGTTCGACGCCATCATGGGCGTCAACGTCAAGGGCGTGTGGCTGTGCATGAAGCACCAGCTGCCGCTGCTGCTGGCGCAGGGCGGTGGTGCCATCGTCAACACCGCCTCCGTCGCCGGCATCGGTGCCGCGCCGAAGATGAGCATCTACGCCGCCTCCAAGCACGCGGTGATCGGCCTGACCAAGTCTGCCGCCGTGGAGTACGCGAAGAAGAAAATCCGCGTCAACGCCGTGTGCCCGGCGGTGATCGACACCGACATGTTCCGCCGTGCCGCCGAAGCCGACCCGAAGAAGGCCGAGTTCGTCGCCGCCATGCACCCGGTCGGTCGTATCGGCAAGGTCGAGGAAATCGCCGCCGCCGTGCTTTACCTGTGCTGCGACGCGGCAGGCTTCACCACCGGCCATTCGCTGGTGGTCGACGGCGGTGCGACCGTCATCTGAGCCGCCCCGGTCAGCCTGTCGTGCAGGCTGACCGCTAACGCCTTCAGTCCTCCGCCAGGTGCCGTGCCCAGGGGCTGCGGCGGATTGCCCATTTCTCCAGTTCGGCCAGGCCGAACACCAGAACGCCGGCCAGCAGCACCTTCAGCCAGTCGTCGCCGGCCAGGCCGGTGGAGCCGAATATGGCCTGCATCGGCGCGGCGTAGGTGAAGGCCAGCTGCAGCGGCACGCAGGCAGCGATGGCCAGCAGGGCGTAGGGGTTGCCGAACAGCCCCGCGCGGCTGGCCACCGGGGCGAGGATGAAGCGGCTGTTGAGCAGATAGAACATTTCCGCCATCACCACCGCGTTGACCGCCATGGTGCGGGCGCATTCGACGCTGGTGCCGGCCTGCAGCTCCCAGTAGAACAGGCCGAAGGCGCCGAGCATCATCAGCACCGAGACGAACAGCACGCGCCAGATGAAGAAGCCCGACAGCAGCCGGCTGGACGGTGAGCGCGGGCGCCGCGCCATCACGTCGCCTTCCGCCGGCTCGAAGGCCAGGGCCAGGCCCAGGGTGGCGGAGGTGACCATGTTGATCCACAGCACCTGGGCCGGTGTCAGCGGCAGGGTCAGCTGCAGCAGGATGGCGGCGATCACCACCAGCGCCTCGCCGCCGTTGGTCGGCAGCATGAACAGGATGAACTTCTTCAGGTTGTCGTAGACGGCGCGGCCCTCGCGCACGGCATGGGCGATGCTGGCGAAGTTGTCGTCGGCCAGCACCATGTCGGCGGCCTCCTTGGCCGCCTCGGTGCCCTTGTTGCCCATGGCCACGCCGACGTCGGCGCGCTTGAGCGCCGGCGCATCGTTGACCCCGTCACCGGTCATCGCCACCACCTGGCCATCGTCCTGCAGGGCGCGCACCAGGCGCAGCTTGTGCTCGGGGCTGGCGCGGGCGAACACGTCCACCTCCATCACCACGCGGCGCAGCGCGGCATCGTCGATCAGCGCCAGCTCGGCCCCGGTCATGGCCGGCTTGCCGACGCCGATGGCCAGCTGGGCACCGATGGCACGGGCGGTCTCGGCGTGGTCGCCGGTGATCATCTTGACCCGGATGCCGGCGCGGTGGCACTCGGCCACGGCGGCAATTGCCTCCTCGCGCGGCGGGTCGATGATGCCGACCAGGGCGAGCAGGGTGAAGCCGCCCTGCATGTCGTCCATGTGCAGGCTGGCGCCGGCCGGGGCGGCGCGTTTGCACGCCAGGGCCAGCAGGCGCAGGCCCTGGGCGGCGGTGTCGGTGGCCATGCGCCGCCAGTAGTCGGGATCGAGTGGTTGCTCGTGGCTGCTGTGGCCGAACTGGCGGTCGCACATGTCCAGGATGCGCTCCGGCGCGCCCTTGACCAGCAGCCAGTCCTGGCCCTGCAGGTCGCGGTGATGGGTGGCCATGAAGCGGTGCTGCGACTCGAAGGGGATGCTGTCCAGGCGCGGCCAGGCGGCGGCGCAGCTGTCATGCTGGAGTGCGGTCTTGTTGCCCAGCACCAGCAGGGCGCCCTCGGTGGGGTCGCCCTCGACATGCCAGACATCGTCCTCGACGCGCATACGTGCGTCGTTGCACAGCACGCCGCTGCGGATCGCCAGCTCCAGGGCCGGGTAGTGGCCGACCTCGACATGCCGGCCGTCGACGCTGAGGCTGCCGACCGGGGCATAGCCGACCCCGCCGACGTCGAACACGTGGCCGGCGCAGACCACGCGCTGCACGGTCATCTCGTTGCGGGTCAGGGTGCCGGTCTTGTCGGAGCAGATCACCGTCACCGAACCCAGCGTCTCGACTGCCGGCAGGCGCCGCACGATGGCCTGGCGGCGCGCCATGCGCTGCACGCCGAGGGCCAGGGTGACGGTCATGATCGCCGGCAGGCCCTCGGGAATCGCCGAGGCGACCAGCGCCACCACCATCATGAACATCTCTTCCGGGGCGTGGCCGCGCCACAGCGTACCTAGGATGAAGGTGAGGGCGCCGATGCCAAGTATGGCGATGGCCAGGGTGCGGCCGAAGCGGTCGATCTGCCGCAGCAGCGGCGTGGCCAGGGCGCGCACGCCGGCCAGCAGATGGTTGATGCGGCCCAGCTCGGTGGCGGCGCCGGTGGCCACCACCACGCCGGTGGCCTGGCCGTAGACCACCAGGGTGCCGGAATAGGCCATGCCGTGGCGGTCGCCGAGCGGCGCGTCGGCGGCGACTGCCGCGGTGTCCTTCTCCACCGGCAGGGATTCACCGGTCAGCGCCGCTTCCTCGACGCGCAGCTCCTTGCACTGCAGCAGGCGCAGGTCGGCCGGCACGCGGTCGCCGGAGGCCAGCAGCACCAGGTCGCCGGGCACCAGCTCGGCGGCGTCGATTTCCATGCGCCGGCCGTCGCGGATCACCGTGGCGCGCGGCGAGAGCATGGCGCGGATGGCATCCAGCGCGTTCTCCGCCTTGCCTTCCTGGATGAAGCCGATCAGCGCGTTGATCACCACGGCGGTCAGCAGCACGCCGGTGTCGACCCAGTGGCCGAGCAGGGCGGTGACCAGCGCCGCGGCCATCATCACGTAGAGCAGGATGTTGTGGAACTGCAGCAACAGACGCTGCAGCGGGCCGCGCCGCCGGGGTGGCGCCAGGCGGTTGGGGCCGTGCTGGCGGCGGCGCCGCTCGATCTCGGCACTGCCGAGGCCGCCAGGCGGCGTAGCCAGCCGCTGCTGCGCCTCTGCGCCGCTCAGGGCATGCCAGGGATGGGGCTGATCGCTCATGGTGCCGTTCCTTCGCGTCTTCACTTCGCCTCAGCCTGGGCAAACCGCGCCGGCCCTTTGTTGACTCAGGACAAGGCTAGCGGGATGAACGGCGCCAGGCCGCTGGCGATTTTTTTGCATTCTGTTACGACAACCCGTTTCCTTGGCCTGAAAAGCCAGTTACAAGGCTTGGCCGGCTCGTCAAGAATCGCTGGCCAGACAGTTCCGGAGAACAACAAGAATGACCGCAAGTGCCTTGAATACCCTGTTCCTGCCCATCGCCCTGGGCATCATCATGCTAGGGCTGGGCCTGTCGCTGACCCTGGCGGATTTCGCCCGGGTGGTGAAGTTTCCCAAACCGGTACTGATCGGCCTGGGCTGCCAGCTGCTCCTGCTGCCGCTGGTGTGCTTCTTCATCGCCAAGGGTTTCGGCCTCGCCCCGGCCCTGGCGGTCGGCCTGATGCTGCTGGCGGCCTCGCCCGGCGGCACCTCGGCCAACCTCTACAGCCACCTGGCGCACGGTGACGTGGCGCTGAACGTGACCCTGACCGCGGTGAACTCGGTGGTGGCCATCCTCACCATGCCCTTCATCGTCAACCTGTCGCTGGCCTATTTCATGGAGGCCGACCAGGCCCTGCCGCTGCAGTTCACCAAGGTGGTGCAGGTGTTCGCCATCGTCCTCGGCCCGGTGGCCATCGGCATGGTCATTCGCAAGCTGGCGCCGGGTTTCGCCAATGCCATGGAAAAGCCGGTAAAGATCATTTCCGCGCTCTTCCTGGTGCTGGTCATCGTGCTGGCCTTCATCAAGGACTGGCAGACGGTGGTGGACTACGCGCCGGTGGTGGGCCTGGCCGCGCTGCTATTCAATCTGATCAGCCTGGCCGTGGGCTATGGCGTACCGCGCCTGATGAAGCTGCCACGCCGCCAGGCGGTCGCCATCGGCATGGAGATCGGCATTCACAACGGTACCCTGGCGATTGCCCTGGCGCTCAGCCCGATGCTGCTGAACAACCCGACCATGGCGGTGCCGGCGGCCATCTACAGCTTCATCATGTTCTTCACTGCCGCCGCCTTCGGCTGGTGGGTCAACTTCGCCCACGGCAAGGAGCTGGCGGCCGAGGAGGCTCAGGCGGCCTGAAGATGCCGCGCAAAAAAAGCCCGGGACTTGCCCGGGCTTTTTCGTTTCCGATGCTTTGCTACGGGAGGAAGGTGCGGCGCCTGGTCCCCTCTCCCTAGTCCTCTCCCCGAGGGGAGAGGGGACGGCCAGAGCATGCCGTTCAGATTTTGCTTGGCCCGGATACAGTCCGCAACAGACGCTACTTCCTCCAGTTCAGGATCAGCAGGGTCACGGCGCCGCCGACCAGACCCCAGAAGGCCGAGCCGATGCCGAGCAGGGTCATGCCCGAGGCGGTGATCATGAAGGTCACCAGCGCGGCGTCACGCTCGGCCGGTGCCTGCATGGCCTGCGCCAGGCCATTGCCGATCGAGCCGAGCAGGGCCAGGGCGGCGATCGACAGGATCAGCGCGCTGGGCAGGGCGATGAACAACGCGGCCAGGGTGGCGGCGAAGATGCCGGCGAGGCCACAGAACACGCCGTTCCACAGCGCGGCGGTGTAACGCTTGCGCTTGTCTTCGTGGGCCTCGGCGCCGGTGCAGATGGCGGCGCTGATGGCGGCCAGGTTGATGCCGTGAGAACCGAACGGCGCCAGCAACAGCGAGGCAATGCCGGTGGTGGCGATCAGCGGTGAGGGCGGCACGGCGTAGCCGTCGGCACGCAGCACGGCGAGGCCGGGAATGTTCTGCGAGGCCATGGCCACCACGAACAGCGGGATGCCGATGCTGATCGCCGCGTTCAGCGAGAAGCTCGGCGTGGTCCACACTGGTACCGCCATTTCCAGGCGGACCTGGCTGAAGTCGAGCAGGCCCTGCGCAGCGGCCACGCCCGTGCCCACCAGCAGCGCGGTAAGCACGGCGTAACGCGGCGCCAGGCGCTTGCCGAACAGGAAGGTGAAGAACATCGCCAGCACCAGCAGGGTGCTGGTCTGCGCGGCGACGAAGATTTCGCTGCCGATGCGGAACAGGATGCCAGCCAGCAGCGCCGCCGCCAGCGAGGCGGGCAGGTGACGCATGACCCGCTCGAAGGCGCCGGACAGCCCGAGCAGGCTGAGCAGCAGGGCGCAGACCACGAAGGCGCCGATTGCCTCCGGGTAGCTCACGCCCGGCATGCTGGTGATCAACAGCGCGGCGCCGGGTGTCGACCAGGCGACCACGATGGGCGTGCGGTAGCGCAGGGACAGCGCCACGGTGCAGATGGCCATGCCGATCGACAGCGCCCACAGCCAGGAAGCGATCTGCGCGGCATTCAACCCGGCGGCCTGGCCGGCCTGGAACATCAGCACCAGCGAGCTGGTGTAGCCGGTGAGCGCCGAGACGAAGCCGGCCACCACGGCGGAGGGCGCGGAGTCGGCCAGCGGGCGCAGACGGGGAGAGGTGTCCATGGCTTCCAGGGTCATCACAGGCTTCCCTTGACGTCGATCAGAATAGGGTAGAGCGAGGCCACCAGCAGCAGGGCCATGCCGATATTGAAGGCGCGCAGCACACGCGGACGATCCAGCCAGCGCCGCAGCAGGCTGCCGGCCACCGTCCACAGGCCGACGCTGGGGCAGTTGACCAGGGCGAACAGGGCGGCGATCAGCAGCACGTTGACCAGGAAACCCTCCTGCGGCGTGTAGGTGGTGATGGCGCCGATGGCCATGATCCAGGCCTTGGGGTTGACCCACTGGAAGGCCGCGGCCTGGAGGAAGGTGAAGGGCTTGCCGGTGGCCTTGCCGTCGGCATCCGGTGCGCCGCTGGCGGCGATCTTCCAGGCCAGGTACAGCAGGTAGGCGGCGCCGCCATAGCGCAGCGCGGTGTACAGCGGCGGGAACTGCTCGAACAGCTGACCGAGGCCCAGGCCGACGGCGGCCACCAGCAGCATGAACCCCAGGCTGATGCCGAGCATGTGCGGCAGGCTGCGGCGGATGCCGAAGTTCACCCCGGAGGCGAGCAGCATCATGTTGTTGGGGCCGGGCGTCACCGAGGTGACGAAGGCGAAAAGGATGAAGGCGAGCAGCAGTTCCGAGGTCATGGCGATTCTCCGTGGATGCTGGCAGCCTATGCGCAGCCCGCCCGGGCGTCGCGGTACAGCGGTCTCGACAATGGTCGGTACAGTTTTTCGCGATCCTTGTGGCGGTATGGACTGTTCCCATCACATCAGGACATTGCCATGGATCAGCACAATCCCTTCGCCGCGCCACAGGTGGCGCTGGTCGACGCCCAGGTGCCACAGCAGCTGCCGGGCTGGAACGCCGGACAGCTGCGGATACTGGGCTGGCTCAATCTGGTCTACCTGTTCGCCAACCTGGTGGTGCTCGGCCTGGCCTTCGTCGAGGATCTGCTGACCCTGGGAGACTGGCTGAGCGCCGCCACGACGCTGCTCGGCTGCTACCTGATACTGCGGCTCAAGGCCTTTCTGCAGGCCCGTTTCGCCGCGCGCGGGCTGGACTGGCCGGTGTGGCTGAGCATTCTGCTCAGCGTCGCCCTGGAGCTGACCCAGCTGTACTGGGGCGATAGCGCGCTGACGGAGTACAGCGTGCCTTCGTTCACCTACTTCGGCCTGCTGGCGCTGCTGGGGCTGACGATGCTGTGGCTCGGCATCATGTTGCTGAAGGTGGAGAACGCCTATCCGGCGCTGCGCGTGCTGGCCTGGTTGAACATGGCCGGAGGGGTGCTGGCCGCCTCGATCATCCTGCTGGTGGTCGCCGTGCTGCCGATGCTGGCGGCCATGGTCGCCACGGCGCTGGTGTTCTTCCGCGGCGCCGCTGAACTGGCTGGGCGCGAGGCCGCCTGATCAGTCCTCGCCGCCAGCCTGGCGGGCCTTGCTCAGGGCCTGGTTGACCGCCAGCCAGGCTTGCACCGCCGGCTCGCCGGCCTCGTTGAACACCCGCTCGAGCAGGCGCACCTGCTCGCGGCGCAGCGCCTGCTCCAGGCGGGTGCCCTCGACGGTGAGGCCGAGCTGGCGCTTGCGCTTGTCGTCGCTGGCGGCCACGCTCTCGACCATCGACATTTCCTGCAGCTGGCGCAACGGCGTGTTCAGCGCCTGCTTGCTCACGCCCAGGTAGCCGAGCAGTTCCTTGACGCTCAGGCCTGGGTAGCGGGCGATGAAGAACAGGATGCGGTGGTGCACGCGCGACAGGCCGCGGCGCGCCAGCATCTCGTCGGGTTTGGCGGTGAACGCCTGGTAGCCGAAGAAGAAGGCCTCCATGGCAGCCTGCTGCGAGCTTGGCTTTTTCAGGTCAAGCATATTGACGTATCCATTCCCGGCGTCGTAGTTTCGGTCAAACAGTTTGACCCAATTTATCCTGCCTGTGCTACCGGTGACTTCCATGGCCTTCTCCGAACGCGTTGCCCGTCTGAAAAGCTCCCTGATCCGCGAAATCCTCGCCGCGGCGCAACGTCCGGAGGTGATGTCCTTCGCCGGCGGCCTGCCCGCCGAGCCGATGCTGCCGAAAGTGGACTGGAGCGAGATGCCGGCTTCGATCGGCCAGTACGGCATGAGCGAGGGCGAGCCGGCGCTGCGCGAGGCGGTGGCCGCGGAGGCGCGCAAGCTGGGAGTGAACTGCGATGCCAGCCAGGTGCTGATCACCTGCGGCTCGCAGCAGACCCTGGACCTGGCCAGCAAGCTGTTTATCGATCCGGGTACCGAGATCCTGGTCGAGGCGCCGACCTACCTGGCCGCGCTGCAGTCCTTCCAGCTGTTCGGCGCCGACTGCATCACCGTGCCGCAGGAAGCCGACGGCCCGGAACTGGAGGCCCTGCGCGAGCGTCTGCAGCAACACAAGCCGGCCTTCGCCTACCTGATTCCGACCTTCCAGAACCCGTCTGCCGTGCGTTACAGCGAGGCCAAGCGCGACGCCGTAGCGGCGCTGCTCGACGAGTTCAACGTCACCCTGATCGAGGACGAGCCTTACCGCGAGCTGGTGTTCGACGCCGGCAGCGCCACGCCCATCGTCAGCCGCCTCAAGCGCACCAGCTGGATCTACACCGGCACCGTGTCCAAGACCCTGCTGCCGGGCCTGCGCGTCGGCTTCCTGATCGCCAGCCCGGACCTGTTCCCGCACCTGCTGCGGCTGAAACAGGCGGCCGACCTGCACACCAACCGCATCGGCCAGTGGCAGGCCCTGCAATGGCTGGGCAGCGACAAGTACCAGGCCCACCTGGCCGAGCTGCGCGATTTCTACCGCGTGCGCCGCGACGCCATGCAGGCGGCACTGCAGGAGCATTTCGCCGACCTGGCCAGCTGGCAGGTGCCGCAGGGCGGTCTGTTCTTCTGGCTGACCCTCAACCACAAGCTGGATACCCGCACCCTGCTGCAGCCGGCTATGGCGCAGAATGTTGCCTTCATGCCGGGCGAGCCGTTCTTCGTCGACCCGGACGCCAACCCCGGCTACCTGCGGTTGAATTTCAGCCACGTACCGCCGGAGAAGCTCGGCGAGGGGCTGCGTCGCCTGGCGGCGGTCATCCGCGAAGCATACGGCGCTGTCGAAGCGCAAAGGAGTGAGTAGCCATGCTCAAGGTTTACGGCGATTACCGTTCCGGCAACTGCTACAAGGTCAAGCTGATGCTGCACCTGCTCGGTCGCGAGTATCAGTGGCTGCCGATCGACATCCTCAAGGGCGAGACGCAGACCGCCGAGTTCCTGGCCAAGAACCCCAACGGCAAGATTCCGGTGCTGGAGCTGGAAGATGGCACCTTCCTCTGGGAGTCCAACGCTATCCTCAACTTCCTCGCCGATGGCAGCGAGTTCATCCCCAACGAGCCGCGCCTGCGCACCCAGATGCTGCAGTGGCAGTTCTTCGAGCAGTACAGCCACGAGCCCTATGTCGCGGTGGCGCGCTTCATCCAGCTGTACCAGGGCATGCCCGAGGCGCGGCGCGAGGAGTATGAGGTGTGCCATGTGCGTGGGCACAAGGCGTTCCGGGTGATGGAGCAGCAGCTGCAGCGCACGCCCTACCTGGTGGGCGAGCAGTACACCCTGGCCGATATTGCCCTGTACGCCTACACCCACGTCGCGCACGAAGGCGGTTTCGACCTGAGCGGTTACCCGGCGATCAACGCCTGGCTCGAGCGCATCGCCAGCCACCCGCGGCACGTGACCATGTTCGGTTGAGGTTGAACTGAGGGGCATGAAAAAGCCGGCGTTAAGCCGGCTTTTTCATGCCCGCAGCGTATCAGTCGCGGATCAGGCTGAGGAACTCGCTGCGGGTGGCGGCGTTTTCGCGGAACTCGCCGAGCATCACCGAGGTGACCATGGAGGAATTCTGTTTCTCCACGCCGCGCATCATCATGCACATGTGCTGGGCCTCGATCACCACGGCGACGCCCAGGGCGCCGGTGACCTGCTGGACGGCCTCGGCGATCTGCCGGCTGAGGTTCTCCTGGATCTGCAAGCGGCGGGCGTACATGTCGACGATGCGCGCCACCTTGGACAGCCCCAGTACCTTGCCGCTGGGAATGTAGGCCACGTGGGCCTTGCCGATGAACGGCAGCAGGTGATGCTCGCACAGCGAGTACAGCTCGATGTTCTTCACCAGCACCATCTCGCTGTTGTCGGAGCTGAACAGGGCGCCGTTGGTGACTTCCTCGAGCGTCTGCTGGTAGCCCTTGCACAGGTACTGCATGGCTTTGGCAGCACGCTTGGGGGTATCGAGCAGGCCTTCGCGGGAAACGTCTTCGCCGAGTTGACCGAGAATGGCGGTGTATTGCTGTTCCAGGGACATGGGAATTCCAATCGAAATTGCAGCCCGGCAGGGTAGGCGGCGCGCGGCGCGCTGGCAAGTGTGCAGCGCCTTGGCGTTAAATCCCGTGGACTTGGCAGATTTGCGGGCTGCCGGACAGGCGGCTGGCGATTAGTCTAGGGCAATAACTCTAATAATCGGGCGGCCGCATGATGCAGACTCTCCATTCGCTTTCCCTGAGCCAGCTGCTGGCCCGCTATCGCCAGCTGCCGGCGGCCGAGCAGCTGATCGGGTGCTGGCGCGCCGAGTTCATCGGCCCCTGGTGGCTGCGCGGCAGCGCCGGGCCGAGCATCGCGCTGAGCGGCATGCCGGGCTGGTACGGCAAGCGTTTCGTCGATGCGCAGGCGGCGGTCAACCTGCGCCGCCGTGGCGGGCAGCTGCTGGAGCTGCTGCCGATGCGCTACAGCGCCCAGCCCTCCTGGCTCGACGGGCAACCCTGCGTGGCCCTGGATTACGGCCAGGCAACGCGCAGGCCCTGGCGCTGGGTGCGTGATGAGCTGCGCCAGCTCGACCCGCAGCACTGCCTGTGCCTGACCTTCGTCGATCTGCCGGGCCTGCGTCGGCTGGGCTTTCCTTTTCTGCTGGTGCGCGAGGCGTGAGCGGCGACTTCGATGTGCTGATCATCGGCTCCGGTTTCGGTGGCAGCGTCAGCGCCCTGCGCCTGGCCGAGAAAGGCTACCGGGTGGCCGTGCTGGAACAGGGGCGTGAGCACAGCGCGGCCGATCTGCGGCGTGCCGGGCAATCGATGCGGCACCTGCTGTGGGCGCCCGCGCTGGGGTTGCGCGGGCCGCTGGCGCAGAAGGTCTATCGCAATGTCGGGGTGGTCCACGGTGTCGGCGTCGGTGGTGGCAGCCTGGTCTATGCCGCCGTGTTGCTGGAGCCGCAGGCGGCGTTCTACCGCGACCCGGCCTGGGCGGCGCTGGACGACTGGCAGGCCAGCCTGGCAGCGCACTATCAGCGCTCCCGGCAGATGCTCGGCGTGGCCGACAATCCCTACCAGGGGCAGCAGGACCACTGGCTGCAACGCACGGCCACGGCACTCGGCGCGGCGCAGAGTTACGCGCCCGTGCCGCAGGGCATCTATTTCGGCCCGCCGCAAGCGCTGCCCGATCCATATTTCGCCGGTCGCGGGCCGGCTCGCAGCGGCTGCAACCGCTGTGGCAGCTGCATCAGCGGCTGCCCTCAGGGGGCGAAGAACAGCCTGGATCTCAACTACCTGTACCTGGCCCGGCAGCTTGGCGTGCAGGTGTTCAGCGAGACTCGGGTCAGCCATATCAGCCGCCAGGGCGCGGGCTATCGACTGCATCTGCGCGGCCGCACGCACGCGCTGCGCAGCCTCGACGCGCCGCAGGTGATCCTCGCCGCCGGCGTGCTCGGCAGCCTGGAGATTCTGTTCGCCAGCCGCGACCGCTACCGTACCTTGCCGCACCTGCCGGCGGCGCTGGGTGAGCATGTGCGCACCAACAGCGAGGCGATCGTGGCGATCCGTGGCCAGCCAGGCGTGGACATCAGCCAGGGCACCACCATCTCCAGCCACTTCCACGCGGATGCGCAGACCCACATCACGCAGAACCGTTTTCCGCGCAGCTACAACTTCATGCGTCTGTACATGGGGCCGCTGGTGGACGACACACGACCACTGCAGCGCGCGGCCAAGGTCGTGGGCGAGCTGCTGCGGCGTCCCTGGCACTGGCTCGGGCACTGGTTCACGGCCGACTGGTACCGGCGTATCTCGGTGCTGACGGTGATGCAGCAGGCAGACAACCAGCTGGCCTTCGGCTACCGACGCCGCGCGTGGCGTCTGGGGGCTTTTGCTCTGGAGTCACGCCTGTCGGTCGGCGCCGCCTCGCCCACCTACCTGCCACAGGCCAACCGGGCGGCGCGTGCCTTTGCCGAGGCCAGTGGCGGGGAGGCACTGAATGTCCTGCCGGAAAGCCTGGGCAATCGCGCAGTGACGGCGCATCTGCTGGGCGGCGCGGTGATCGCCGGTTCGCCTGCGGAGGGTGTGGTGGATGCGCGGCACCAGGTCTTCGGTCACCCGGGCCTGTATGTGATCGACGGCAGCAGCATCCCGGCCAACGTCGGCGTCAACCCGAGCCTGACCATCGCCGCCCTGGCCGAGCGGGCGATCAGCCTGTGGCCGGTGCGGCAGGCGGACTGACGCGGCTCAGTCCTCGTCGCGGCCTTCCATCATGGTGCGCTTGAGCAGCACGTAGACCGCACCGGTGCCGCCGTGCTTGGCGAGGCAGGAGGTGAAGCCCAGTACCTGTGGATGCTGGCGCAGCCAGGTGTTGACGTGGCTCTTGATCATCGGCCGCTTGCCGTCCGTGCGCGCGGCCTTGCCGTGGGTCACGCGCACGCAACGTACTTCCATGCGCGCGGCCTCGGCGAAGAATGCCCAGAGCGTCTCACGGGCCTTCTCCACGGTCATGCCGTGCAGGTCCAGGCTGCCCTCGAAGGCCACCTGGCCGGCCTTGAGCTTGCGCATCTGGCCGTCCTGCACGCCGTCGCGGGCCCAGTAGAGTTCATCCTCGGCGCCGACGTCGATGACGAACTGATCGGACAAGCCGTCCACCTTGATCGCGTCGGTCCTCACCGTCGCCGCCTGGCGCAGGATGTTCAGACGCTGGCGATCGGTCTTCGGCTTGCCGGTGTCGGCGCGGTCATGGCTGATCGGCCTGACCCCGCGCACGGCGGACTGGAACAGGGAAAAATCGTCGTCTTGCATGAATAGCCTCCACGGAAGAGGCCAGTTTACCGGCTTCAGTCGCGCTTTTTCAGCAGCTGTGGCGACAGGCTCAGCTCGTTGCCATGCTGCCTGCGCATGCGCCGGCGGCATCGGCGCCAGACGTTGATCCCGCCCCACAGCAGGAACAGGCCGAACAGCAGCAGGGTGATGGCGGCGCCGACACTGTCGTTCAGTGGGCCGAGTGCCGGCGGGCGGCCGAGCAGGGTGGCCGCGCCGGCCATGATCAGCAACACGCCAAAGGCGGCAAACAGCGCGGCGAGAGCGCCGAGAAAACGCCAGCGCCAGCAGCCAGGGCCGCGTGGGCGCAGGCGGCGTGCATCGAATCCGTCGTCGGACAGCTTCATTCCGATTTCCTCTTGGGTTATCGGCGCTATGACCGGCGACTGCCGCCGGGGTTCCGGTCAGAGCAGGGCGCGGGCCTGTGGTACGACCATCGCGTAGTTGTCGGCCAGGGCCGCCAGGGTCATACGGTGCAGGTCGCGGGCCGGGATCAGCTCGTGCTGGTAGGGCAGGTCGCGGGTAGCGCAGGCGGCATCCACCAGGGTGCAGCGGTAACCATAGTCCTTGGCCGCGCGCACCGTGGTGCTGACGCTGGAGTGGGTCATGAAACCGCAGATGATCAGGTCCAGATGGCCGAGCTGCTGCAGACGCTCATGCAGATCGGTGCCGGCGAAGGCATTGGGCAGGCGCTTCTCCACCACCGGCTCGTCGCCGAGCGGCGCCAGGCCTTCGATGAAGCGTCCGCGCGGGCCTTGCGGGTCGAGCAGGCCACCGGGGATGCCCAGGTGGCGCACGTGCAGCACCGGGGCACCGAGGTTGCGTGCGGCATTGAGCAGGGTGGCGATCTCGCTGATCGCGGCTTCCACGTCCGGCAGCTGCAGGGCACCGCTGCGGTACTCTTCCTGGGCGTCGATGACCAGCAGGGTGGCCTTGCCGAGGGTGGCCGGTGCATAACCGCGTCCGAGCAGCTGGAACAGGGTTTTCGGTTCGGACATGGTTGGGCTCCTGTGACGGCGATGTGTCTATTCTGTGCTTCCCGGCGCGATCTGTGAACCTTTGCCGCGGTTCCGGCTAGAATCGCGCACCCTTTCCTGAGGTGATAGCCGTGTCTCCATCCCGCCTGCGCACCGTGCGCGACCACATCCGCTGGGCCGTCAGCCGTTTTCACGAGGCCGGCCTGTTCTTCGGTCATGGCACCGACAACGCCTGGGACGATGCCCGCCAGCTGGTGCTGGGCGCATTGCACCTGCCGTTCGAGATCGCCGACGGCTACCTGGATTGCCGCCTGGAGGAAGACGAGCAGCAGCACCTGCTGGAGCTGATCCGGCGTCGCGTCGAGGAGCGCGTGCCCACCGCCTACCTGCTCGGCGAGGCCTGGTTCTGCGGCCTGCCGTTCGTGGTCGACGAGCGCGTGCTGGTGCCGCGTTCGCCGATTGCCGAGCTGATCGGCCAGCAATTCGAGCCCTGGCTGCCGGCGCTGCCGGCGCGCATCCTCGACCTCTGCACCGGCTCCGGCTGCATCGGCATCGCCTGCGCCTATGCCTTCCCCGAGGCCGAGGTGGTGCTGGGCGACCTGTCCTTCGAGGCGCTCGAGGTGGCCAACCAGAACATCGAGCGCCATGGCCTGGAAGAGCGCGTCTACACCGTGCAGGGTGACGGCTTCGATGGCCTGCCGGGGCAGCGCTTCGACCTGATCGTGTCCAATCCGCCCTACGTGGATGCCGAGGATTTCGCCGACATGCCGGCCGAGTACCACCACGAGCCGGAGCTGGGCCTGGCTTGCGGTGACGACGGCCTCAACCTGGTGCGGCGTATGCTGGCCGAAGCTGCCGACCACCTGACCGAGAAGGGCGTGCTGATCGTCGAGGTGGGCAACAGCCAGGTGCATGTCGAGGCGCTGTACCCGGAAGTGGACTTCACCTGGCTGGAGTTCGAGCAGGGCGGCCACGGCGTATTCCTGCTGGCGGCGGCGCAATGCCGCGAGTACCAGAAGCTGTTCCGTTCGCGCGCCAAGGGCTGAGTTCGGGCCGGCTCTGGTAGCCCGGATGTAATCCGGGACCGAGCTGCCTGCTCCGGCTACGGACCGAGGGTAGGGTGGAAAACCGCAGCAGCGTTTTCCACCTGAGTGCGTATGGGAAAGGGTGGTGGAAAAAAACTGAGGTCGTTTTCCATCCTGCGGCGGCTCAACTGATCTAGCGCGTAGCGATCCAGATCAGCAGGCCGGCCTGGAACAGGGTCAGCGCCACCAGGCAGGCGATGGTGAAGCGCAGGCCGCTGTCCTCGCGCTTCAGTGCCTCGACGCGATGTTCCAGTTTGCCGATCTTCACCTGTTGCTCGTGCAGGTTCTGGTCGGCCTGTTGCAGCATCGCGCCGCAGTCGAGCAGGTCGATCATCTGCACCTTTTCCCTGTTCCATTCCGGGTTGAGCACGCTGACCCGGCTGGCGCTGTAGCCGGCCTTGACCTGGGCCAGGTCCTGATAAGTCACCTCGAAGCCCTGGATGCGCAGGAAGTGATCGCGGCGCAGGCGGGCGTCCTCGCTGAGCACGTCCTTCACCGCCAGCGCACCGCCCTCGACCGTATAGCTGCCCCAGCGCTGGCGTGCCCAGGCGATACCCTGGGCCAGCAGGAAGCGGCCGAGGCCGCGGTTGGCCGGCTCGATGGCAAGCCCCTTGTCGGCACCGAAGCGGACCTCGCGGTTGCGGTGGTCGGCCCACACCTCCAGCCGGTTCTGCTCGGGGCGCAGGCGCTGGCCAGGCACGTCCACGGACAGACGCAGCAGGCTCTGCTCGTTGCTGTGGCGCTCGGCGCGGCCAAAGCGCACGAAGCGCAGCGGGCGCAGCCCGGTAGCGCGGTCGGCAGGCAGGGGCGCCAGGCGCAGCAGCTGGAAGTGCTCCGCCTCCAGGCTTTCCCAGGGATGGGGCGGCGGAGCCTGCTCGGTCTGTTCTTCGGGGTGTTGGGCGTCGGTATCGCTCATCGCGGCGTCCTTGGGCATGCGTACAGGCATTATCGGCAAGTTTCGCCGCCACTGCAGGCTGGCCAACTGCCATTTGCCGCTATCGTGCCCGTTTCGCAGGTGAACTGGCCGGGCGCCGGCGGTATACTCGCCGACCTTTGTTCGAGGCAGATTTCGCGGAGCGCCCTGCATGTCCGGCAACACCTACGGCAAGCTGTTCACCGTCACCACCGCTGGCGAAAGCCACGGCCCGGCCCTGGTCGCCATCGTCGACGGTTGCCCGCCGGGCATCGAGCTGTCCCTGGAAGACATGCAGCGCGACCTCGACCGCCGCAAGCCGGGCACCAGCCGCCACACCACCCAGCGCCAGGAAGACGACGTCGTCGAAATCCTCTCCGGGGTGTTCGAGGGCAAGACCACCGGCTGCTCCATCGGCCTGCTGATCCGCAATACCGACCAGAAGTCCAAGGACTACTCGGCGATCAAGGACCTGTTCCGCCCGGCCCACGCCGACTACACCTACCACCACAAGTACGGCATCCGCGACTACCGCGGCGGTGGCCGCAGCTCGGCGCGCGAAACCGCCATGCGCGTGGCCGCCGGCGCTATCGCCAAGAAGGTACTGGCCGGCCTGGGCATCCAGGTGCGCGGCTTCATGAGCCAGCTCGGCCCAATCGAGATCCCGTTCAAGACCTGGGACAGCGTCGAGCAGAACGCCTTCTTCAGCCCCGACCCGGACAAGGTGCCGGAGCTGGAGGCCTACATGGACCAGCTGCGCCGTGACCAGGACTCGGTGGGCGCCAAGATCACCGTGGTCGCCGAGGGCGTGATGCCGGGCCTGGGCGAGCCGATCTTCGACCGCCTAGACGCGGACCTGGCCCATGCGCTGATGAGCATCAACGCGGTCAAGGGCGTGGAAATCGGCGCCGGCTTCGCCTGCGTGGCCCAGCGGGGCACCGAACACCGCGACGAGCTGACCCCCGAGGGCTTCCTGTCGAACAACGCCGGCGGCATCCTCGGCGGCATCTCCAGCGGCCAGCCGATCGTCGCCCACCTGGCGCTCAAGCCGACCTCCAGCATCACCACCCCGGGCCGCTCGATCGACGTCGACGGCAACCCAGTGGACGTGATCACCAAGGGCCGCCACGACCCCTGCGTCGGCATCCGCGCCACGCCCATCGCCGAGGCGATGATGGCCATCGTGCTGCTCGACCACCTGCTGCGTCACCGTGCGCAGAACGCCGACGTGCGGGTCAACACCCCGGTGCTCGGCCAGCTGTGACCGCCCAGCCGCTGCCGTACTGGCGGCTGTCCGCGTTCTACTTCTTCTACTTCGCCATGCTGGGCGCCACCGCGCCCTTCCTGCCGCTGTACTTCCAGCACCTGGGCTTCGCCCCGGCGCGCATCGGCGAGCTGGTGGCCATTCCCATGCTGATGCGCTGCCTGGCGCCCAACCTGTGGGGCTGGCTGGGCGATCGCAGCGGCCAGCGCCTGCGCATCGTGCGTTTCGGCGCGCTGTGCACGCTGCTCAGCTTCGCCCTGATCTTCGTCGACCAGAGCTACGCCTGGCTGGCCCTGGTGATGGCGCTGCATGCGTTCTTCTGGCACGCCGTGCTGCCGCAGTTCGAGGTGATCACCCTGGCCCACCTGCGCGAGCAGAGCGCGCGCTATTCGCAGGTCCGCCTGTGGGGTTCGATCGGCTCCATCGTCGCGGTGATCGGCCTCGGCGAGCTGTTCGAGCGCTTCAGCCCCGGGCTGTTCCCGGCGATGGTGGTGCTGATTCTCGCCGGCATCCTGCTCGGCAGCCTGTGGGTGCCCAACGCGGTGCCGCAGGCGCGGGCCGGGCAGGGCGGCGAGGGCGGCTTCCTCGCCCAGCTGCTGCGCCCGGGCGTGCCGGCGTTCTTCCTCTGCGTGGCGCTGATGCAGCTGTCGCACGGCCCTTACTACACCTTCCTGACCCTGCACCTGGAGCGGCTCGGCTACGAGCGTGGCTTCATCGGCCAGATGTGGGCGCTGGGCGTGGTGGCGGAGATCGTGCTGTTCCTGTTTATGGCGCGGGTGCTGGAGCGCTATTCCATTCGCGGGGTACTGGTGGCCAGCTTCCTGCTGGCAGCGCTGCGCTGGCTGCTGCTGGGCAACCTGGCCGACCACCTGGGTGTGCTGCTGTTCGCCCAGCTGCTGCATGCCGCCACTTTCGGCAGCTTCCATGCCGCCGCCATCCATTTCGTCCAGCGCAGCTTCGGGCCCAACCAGCAGGGCCAGGGCCAGGCGCTGTACGCGGCACTGGCCGGCACCGGTGGCGCCCTCGGTGCGCTGTACGCCGGCTACAGCTGGGAGAGTCTGGGCGCGGCCTGGACCTTCGCCATCGCCAGCTTGGTCGCCCTGGCGGCGGCCATTATCATTGCACTGCGTTTGCACGAGGAGCGGGCATGAACCGTGAACAACTGACCCGGCAGATCATCGAGGCCGGGCAATTCCTGTATGGCCGCGGCTGGTCGCCGGCCACCAGCAGCAACTATTCCGCACGCCTGAGCGCCGACCAGGCGCTGCTGACCGCCTCCGGCAAGCACAAGGGCCAGCTGGGCGAGGCCGACGTGCTGGCCACCGACCTCGACGGCAACAGCCTGGAGCCGGGCAAGAAGCCCTCGGCCGAGACCCTGCTGCACACCCAGCTGTACCGCTGGCAGCCGGCGATCGGCGCCGTGCTGCACACCCACTCGGTGAACGCCACCGTGCTGTCGCGCCTGACCCTGGCGGACTCGCTGGTGTTCGCCGACTACGAGCTGCAGAAGGCCTTCGCCGGCGTTTCCAGCCACGAATGCCAGGTGCTGGTGCCGATCTTCGACAACGACCAGGACATCGCCCGCCTGGCGGCCAAGGTGCAGCCCTGGCTGGACGAGCACCCCGATTGCGTCGGCTACCTGATCCGCGGCCACGGCCTGTACACCTGGGGCGCGACCATGGCCGACTGCCTGCGCCAGGTCGAGGCCTTCGAATTCCTGTTCGAGTGCGAACTGAAAGTACGCGCCCTGCAGCGCTAGAGGAGATGTCATGAGCAGCCTGACCGTCTACCACCAGTCCAACCCGGACGTGCCGAACAAGGTGCTGACCCACCTCGAGGACATCGCCGCCACCCTGGCCGAGGTCGGCGTGCGCTTCGAGCGCTGGCAGGCCAGTGCGCCGATCCAGCTGGGCGCTGCGCAGGACGAGGTGATCGCCGCCTACCGCCCGCAGATCGACAAGCTGATGGCCGAGCAGGGCTATGTCACCGTCGATGTGGTCAGCCTGAACAAGGATCACCCGCAGAAGGACGAGCTGCGCGCCAAGTTCCTCGACGAACATCGTCATGGCGAGGACGAGGTACGTTTCTTCGTCGCCGGCCGCGGTCTGTTCAGCCTGCACATCGACGACTATGTGTACGCCGTGCTGTGCGAGAAGAACGACCTGATCTCGGTGCCGGCCGGCACCCGCCACTGGTTCGACATGGGCGAGTTCCCGCACTTCGTCGCCATCCGCCTGTTCAACAACCCGGAAGGCTGGGTGGCCAACTTCACCGGCGACGATATCGCCAGTCGTTTCCCGCGCCTGGAAGACTGAAGCTCTTCACCCCTCTCCCGCTTGCGGGAGAGGGGTTGGGGGAGAGGGCTATTTTCCTCACCCTCTCCCCGGCCCTCTACCATGAATGGGAGAGGGGGCGCCGCCCACATCCCTGGAGTCTCCATGCCCATCAAAGCCATCCTCACCGATATCGAAGGCACCACCAGTGCGGTGAGCTTCGTTTTCGACGTACTGTTCCCCTATGCCGCCCGGCACCTGCCGCAGTTCATCCTTGATCATGCCGAGGAGCCCGCCGTGGCCGCGCAACTGGACGCCGTGCGGGCCGAGAGCGGCGAGGGCGGGGCGGACCTGATCCGGGTCATCGAGATTCTCCTGCAGTGGCTTGCCGAGGACCGCAAGGCTACGCCGCTCAAGGCGCTGCAGGGCATGGTCTGGCAGCAGGGCTACGCCAGCGGCCAGCTCAAGGGCCATGTCTACCCGGACGCGGTGGAAGCGCTCAAGCGCTGGCACCAGGCCGGCTATGCGCTGTATGTCTATTCCTCCGGTTCGGTGCAGGCGCAGAAGCTGATTTTCGGCTGCTCCGAGGCCGGCGACCTGAGCGGGCTGTTCAGCGGCTATTTCGACACCACCAGCGGCCCCAAGCGCGAGATCGAGTCGTACCGCACCATCGCCGCGGCCATCGGCCTGCCGGGCGAGGAAATCCTGTTCCTCTCCGACATCGTCCAGGAGCTGGACGCCGCCCAGCAGGCCGGCCTGCAGACCATCGGCCTGGCCCGCGAGGGTGGTCGCCTGGCCGGGCATGACACGGTGGCCAGCTTCGCGGTGATCGATCTGGATCGCCTGTAGCCGCGGGGGCTCTGCCATGCGCGCAGCTCGTCATCTGCTCTGGGTCGATTGTGCCGCAGCGGCCACGGCGGCTGTGCTCGTGCTGTTGCTCGGTCCCTGGCTGAGCGAGGTCTATCGCCTGCCACGCGGACTGCTGCTGTTCATCGGCGTGACGAACCTGCTCTACGCCAGCTATTCCTTCACCCTGGCGCTACGCGGCAAGCGCCCGCGCCTGCTGCTGTACGGGCTGGTTGCCGGCAATGCCCTGTGGGCGGGTGCCTGCGTGGTCATGGCGGTGCAGTTTGCCGGGGTTGCGTCGCTGTTCGCGCAGATCCACCTGGTCGGCGAAGCGCTGTTTGTCGGTGGGCTGGCTGCCTGCGAGTGGCGCTGGCGCGAACAGATCCTGCACTGTCGCGGCTAAACAACAAGGCCGCCCTGAGGCGGCCTTGGCGTTTCAGTGCGCCTGCGGCGCGGCGTTGCGCTGGTGGCGGTAGACACTGACGGCCTCGTACACCGCCTTGCGCAGGCGGTTGATGCCGCCGATCGGGCGATGCTCGGGCAACGCGTGCCAGGGGTTGAAGGAGAGGTTGTCGCAGGCCAGGTTCTGCTCGCGGGAGTCGAAGTCCTGCGGCTCCACGCGCACGGTCGCCACCGTCTCGAACGGCGAGATGTCCTCGCTCCACTGCACGCTGGTGTCCTCGATGGGCATGTAGTAATCGGCGTTCTGCCGCTGTACCTGCAGGGCGAAGCAGGCCGGCACCCGGTCCAGCGACAGCTGCTGGTACAGGGCGTTGCGCAGGAAGTTGGGCAGCGCGGTGTTCTGTTCCGGCAGTTCGTAGGGCGGGCAGCTCTGTGGGTCCGGCACCACCCGGTACTTGATGTTGTGCGGGCCGAGCTTGAACGGGGCAATGGAGTTATAGGTCGCGCTGACCGGGCTGTCCGGTGCGGGGGCCAGGGTCTTCAGGGCGATGATCAGGTGGCGGATTTCCCAGCTGCGCGGGTCCCAGCTGGGGAAGAAGGCCTGAATCTTCTGGCCGGAAGCCTGGGCTGCGAAGTTCTGCTTGTACTCGGCGACATCGCGGACGAAGAACACCGGGTGGTTGAACATCACGAAATCCTGGTTGGCGGCCGTGGCCTTGCTGTTCAGCAACTTGTCGCCGGGCACGTCGAGCAGCTTGATGGCCATGCCGCGGGCGTCGCGGGCGCTGTCGAACTGCGGGTAGGCGTTGCCGTTGGACAGACGCATCCAGGCCTGCCAGGTCTTGCCCGGCTCGGCCAGTACGCCATGGCGCAGTTCCGGCACCAGGTTCTGCAGCACGGTCACCTGCGCCTTCACGCAGCCATGGGCCTTAGCGTGGGCATCGCGCAGTACGCGAGTGTTGTCGCGGTGCTGTTCGACGATGCGAATGGCGTCCTCGATGATGCCCTGGGTCAGCGCCGCCTCGTCGGCCGGTATTTCTTCCTCGGTGGACACCGGGCCGGAGAATTTCCAGGCGTAGTAGGCGCTGCCGCCGGCCCAGCCGAGGCCGCCGACGATCAGAAGTACGAGCAGCAGCTTGCCGAGCAGGCGGCCGAGCCAGAGCCAGAAACGTTTGAGCATGGCAGCTGTTCCTTAGTTGTTGTTCTGGCAGCTGGGGCCGGGGGTCCAGGCGCGGCTTTCGGCCGGTTGTAGCTGGCTCTCCAGCTGCTCGTCGCCCATCACCTTGAGGTACTCGATCAGCGCATAGCGCTCTTCGGGCTCCAGATAGCGGCCGATCACGCCCTCGTTGCGGCAGCCGTCGCGGAATTCGTGGCCGCGGTTGCTGTTGCCGGTGATGCGGGTGTCGAACAGGAAGCCACCCTCGAACTGGCCGGTGAGGAAGCCGGCGCGCTTGGGGTCGTATTCGAAGTTGCCGACCCAGAATTGCGTGTCGCGTTCGACCACCGGCGACAGCAGCTGGAACAGGTTGGGCACCGAGCCGTTGTGCAGGAACGGCGGGGTGGCCCAGATGCCGTGCAGCGGGCGTGCCTTGTAGCCGCGCTTTTCCTGCACGCCGATGGCCAGGCCGTAGCCGTCCATGCGCCAGCGCTCGCGCGGCTGGATGCCGGCATCGCGGTAGGCGCGGTCTTCCACATAGGCGGTGACATAGGCCAGGCCCTTGGCGCTGGAGATGCTGGCGAAATCGACTTCCTCCAGGCTTGAACCGAACAGCTTGACGTCCAGCTTGGCCAGCTCGTCCTTCTGCCAGCCCAGCTTGCGGATGTCGAAGCGGTGGTCGGCGATATTGTCGGCGGTGGTTGGGTCGGTGCCGATGATGCGGGTCGGCACGATGCGCAGGTGCCATTCCGGGTCGCGGGCCGGGGCCAGGCGCTTGTCGCGCGGCATCGGGTCGGGGGCGTGGCAGTAGGCGCAGTTCTCGGCAAACAGGGCACGGCCCTGGCTGGCCAGCTTGAGGTCGACCTTGCCCAGCACCTGTTCCGGCCAGGTCGGCGGCTTCAGCTGCTTGAGCGTCTCTTCCAGGGTGTACAGGTCGCGCAGGCGCACGCTGGACGGATAGCGCTCGTCGTGCGTCATCGGCGCGCCGTTCTCGTCGAACAGGTGCAGGCTGGCGCCCACCCCCAGGGCCTCGCCGATATTGCGCGCCATCGGCTGCATGGCCGAGCCGTTCCATTGCACCCAGTCGAATTTCCAGATGTCCCACACCTGCGGGTAGCTGACCGGGGCGTTGGCCACCCGGTAGTTGCTCTCGTCGATGGCATCGCCGAACACGCTGTTGGCGATGCGGCCGAAGGCGTCGGTGCGGCCGAAACCTTCCTCGGTGGGGTAGAGGCCGCGATGCCAATCGTTCATGGCGGTATCCAGCAGGCGGTCGAGCACGGCCTTGAAGTCCTGGCGCAGCTGCTGCTTGCCGCTGTCGTAGTGGGTGCCCAGTACTTCACGGGCGAAGCGGTTGAACTTCACCGGGTTGTAGTAGGTGAAGGCCATGCTCATGCCCAGCGCCTGGCCGAAGCCGCCGCCCCTGAGCGTGGGCACCGTGGAAGCCAGCGAATGCAGGGCGGCGCCGCCGTCGATGCGGATGGCCTGGCCCTGGTAGCGCAGCTCGCCGGTGTGGCAGGCGGCGCAGCTGATGTCGAGGTACTGGGCGCCGGTTTCGTCGTCGGCATGGCGGGCGAAGCCGACCGGCAGATTGCCGGGGTTGAGCGCGCTGGGCCGTTGCTGCGGGTCGGTGAGGAAGCCGAAGCGCGCCAGGTAGTCGGGGCGGGCGAACTTGTCCCGGCTGAAGGGCAGTTCGAGGGCGGTGAACCACTCGTACCTCAGGCCCTTAACCGTGGTGCCCTGTGGCGTGTAGTAGTAGGTCTGGCGCGCCTGCTCGCTCCACTGGTCGAGGTAATGCACCTGCTGCGGCTTGCTGAACAGCGGCAGGTTGGGGTTGGCGACGTAGTAGAGGACGACCGCGAGGGCGGCGAGGACCAGCAACAGGATCAACAGGAGTGCGCGGCGCAGGACTCGCATGACATCAACATCCGTGTGGCGATTTTGTTATGGGGTTCGTTTATGCCAATCCATATGGACGATGGCAAGCGACCATAACAAACCTATCTCGTCACGCGGGCTCAGCAGCCCAGGCTGTCGGCCTGTCGGTAGAGCGTCAGCAGCTTGCGCGTGATGGTCTGCTGGATGTCGTCGCGTTCGAAGGAGGAGAGCAGCGTCAGGCGCTGTACCTGTAGGCGGTGCAGGTGGATATAGGGCATGCTCTGGTCGAACTCGCGCAGGTCGCCCTTCATCAGGATCGGCAGGAACACGTCGCCGATCTTCTTCTGATTGCTGATGATCTGTGCCAGGGCCGGCTTGAATGGCATGGTCTTGGGTGCCGGCCCGCCGTCGCGGATCTGCGTGGTCAGCAGCAGCCCGGGCTTGCCCAGCACGACACCGGGCAGCACACAGAGGCCGGTCTTGCGCACCGCCACCGGATCGATGCCGTGCAGGGTGTCGTGAAAGGCGTAAGGGTTGGGTAGTACCACCATCTTGCGCCCGTAGTCGGCGGGGAAGTGCAGGTTGTAGTTGGTGTACAGCTGGCGAGTGGACTCGGAGTACACGCACAGGCGGTTCTCGAACAGCTTGATGAAGCGTTCGGCCAGCTCGCGACGGGCAATGCTGTCCAGGTCCCAGATCAGGTCCTGGTTCTGCTGCTGGCCGAGATTGACCTCCTGATGCTCCATGCTGCTCATCGACACCTCATACGCGGAATTGCCCCAACAGGCGGTTCAGTTGCCCGGCCAGTTGCCCCAGATGACGGCTGGCTTCGCTGGACTGGTCGGCAGCCAGCGCATTCTCGTGTGCCAGCGTGGCCGCCTGGGTGACATTCTGATTGATATCGTCCACCACATGCGACTGTTGCAGCGTGGCACTGGCGATCGAGGCATTCAAGCCGGTCAGGTTGCGCAGCGAGGCAGCGATCTGGCTGAGGCTTTCCCCGGCCTGGCGGGCCTGCTCCACGGTCAGCTGCGAAGCCTGGCTGCTGGCATTAATCACCTTGACCGCAGCCTCCGAGTTGCCCTGCAGACGCTCGATCATGCCCTGGATCTCGGAGGTCGACTGCTGGGTACGCTGGGCCAGCATGCGCACCTCGTCGGCCACCACGGCAAAGCCGCGGCCCTGCTCACCGGCCCGTGCGGCCTCGATCGCGGCGTTCAGCGCGAGCAGGTTGGTCTGCTCGGCGATGGAGCGGATCACTTCCAGCACGCTGCCGATCTGGGTGCTTTCCTGGGCCAGGGTCTGCATGACTTCCACGGCCTGGTCGATGGTCGCCGACAGCTGGTCGATCTGGCGCAGGCTGCTGTCGATGTTCTGCTGGCCCTGCAGCGCCTGCTGCTCGGCTTCGCGCACTTCGTTGGCGGCGTGTTCGGCGTTCTTCGCCACGTCCTGTACGGCGTAGGACACCTCGTTGATCGCGGTGGCTACCAGCTCCATCTGCTGCGACTGCTGCTGGCTGTGCTGCTGGGCCTGGCCGGCGATCTCGCCCAGCGATTGCGAGGCCTGGTCGAGCTCGCCAGCTGCCTGCAGCGACTGGCCGACCACGCTGCGCAGCTTGCCGGTGAAGGCATTGAAGTGGCCGCCCAGGGCGGTCAGCTCGTCGTGCCCCTGGTTGTCCAGACTGCGCGTCAGATCAGCCTCGCCGCTGGCGATATTGGCCATGGCGCCGACAGCCTCGTTCAGCGGCCGGGCGATGCTGCGGTTGATCAGGGTGACCAGCGCGGCCAGCAGCAGGGCGATCACGATCAGGATGGCGGAGGCCCTCAGGGCCTGTTCACGGAACTCTTCCTGCACGTCGTCGACATAGATGCCCGAGCCGAGAATCCAGCCCCAGGGCTGGAACAATTCGACGTAGGAAATCTTCGGTACCGGGTCTTCCGAGCCGGGCTTGGGCCAGCGGTAGTCCACCTGGCCGGAACCCTGCTTCCTGGCGATGGCCACCATGTCGTTGAACAGGAACTTGCCGTCCGGGTCCTTCAGGCCCGAGAGATTCTGGCCTTCAAGCTTGGGATTGGTCGGGTGCATGACCATGGTCGGGGTCATGTCGTTGATCCAGAAATACTCGTTCTTGCCGTAGCGCAGACCACGGATCACTTCCATCGCCTGTTTCTGCGCATCCGCGCGGCTCATGCCGGTGCTTTCCAGGCCTTGGAAGTGCTTGATCACGCCCATCGCGGCTTCCACTACATGGTGCGTCTTCAGCGCCTTGGCCTGATACAGATCATGGTGGATCTGCTTCAGCATCAGCCCGGTCAGCGCCAGCAGCATGAGGAAGGACGACAGCAGGATCAGCCACAGGCGGCGGCTGATCGGAAGGTTGCGCAGGCCGTTCATGGGAACTCCGGTTCTTGTTCTGGACGGACGCTAGCTAATAACCAGTCTAGAAGCTTTGCCATTAGTCATTGGCAAGGCAGCGTCGAGTCGGCTCATCTGGTAGCATACCGGCCGTTTTCCGCCTGCCAGTTCAGGTTTCCCTTTCGTTATCGGCCATTCTGCGAAAAAGGCCAGCCCGAGGTATTGCATGGATTTGTGGACCGCCCTGCAGGTAGTGATTCTAGGTGTGGTCGAGGGACTCACCGAATTTCTGCCGATCTCCAGTACCGGACACCAGATCGTGGTGGCCGACCTGCTTGGCTTTGGCGGCGAGCGGGCGATGGCCTTCAACATCATCATCCAGCTGGGTGCCATCCTCGCGGTGATGTGGGAATACAGGCGCAAGATCCTCATCACGGTGTTCAACGTGCCGCGCCAGCGCGAGGCACAGCGCTTCACCGCCAACCTGCTGATCGCCTTCCTGCCGGCGGTGGTGATCGGCGTGGCCTTCGCCGACCTGATCCACGAATACCTGTTCAATGCCATCACCGTGGCCGCGGCGCTGATCATCGGCGGGCTGGTGATGCTCTGGGCCGAGCGGCGCCAGCACGAGGTGACGGTCGAGGAAGTGGACGACATGACCTGGAAGGAGGCGCTGAAGATCGGCTTCGCCCAGTGCCTGGCGATGATCCCCGGTACCTCACGTTCGGCTTCCACCATCATCGGTGGCCTGCTGTTCGGCCTGTCGCGCCGCGCCGCCACCGAGTTCTCGTTCTTCCTGGCCATGCCGACCATGGTCGGTGCCGCCGTTTACTCCGGCTACAAGTACCGCGAGCTGTTCCAGCCCGGCGACCTGCCGGTATTCGCTTTGGGCTTCGTGGTGTCCTTCATCTTCGCCATGATCGCCGTGCGCGCACTGCTCAAGTTCATCGCCAACCACAGCTACGCGGTATTCGCCTGGTACCGCATCGGCTTCGGTCTGCTGATCCTGGCCACCTGGCAGTTCCACCTGATCGACTGGAGCAGCGCTCAGGGCTGATATGGAGAAGCGTGGCGTTCTGAAAAGCTGGAACGACGGCAAAGGCTTCGGCTTCATCCAGCCCGAGGGCGGCGGTGAGCCGCTGTTCGTGCATATCTCGGCGATGCGTGGTGACAGCCGGCCGCAGGTCGGCGACAACGTGCTCTACGTCGCCGGCCGCGATGCCCAGGGGCGTCCGCGCGCCCAGCATATGCGCCATGCCGGGCTCAGCCTGGATCGCCCGGCGATCCGCCGCAAACCTGCCGCGGCTCGTCAGCCTGCTGGCGGCAACCCGCTGAAAGCGTCCAGGCGCACCGATGCCGCGGGTATCCGCGATCTATCGCCCAAGCTGTTGATACTGGCCGGCCTGTGCCTGCTGCCGGCCTGGGGCAGCCTGGCGCTGCTCGGCCAGGGCATGTTCTGGGTGGCGCTGGCCTATCCGCTGGTCAGTCTGTTCAGCTTCTGCCAGTACTGGCTGGACAAGCAGCATGCGCAGAAGGGCCGCTGGCGCACGCCGGAGAACAGCCTGCACATCGCCGAACTGCTCGGCGGCTGGCCTGGCGCGCTGGTGGCGCAACAGGTGTTTCGCCACAAGACGCGCAAGGCCTCCTTCCAGCTGGTGTTCTGGGCCATCGTCACCCTGCACCAGGGCTTCTGGCTGGACCATCTGCTGCTTGGCGGCCGTTACCTGGGCCACCTGCTGCCGCTCTAGTCGAGCAGCAACCCCACCTGGCGAATCTTTGGCAGCCTGCGCACCACCAGCTGGTGGGCGCGGGTCAGCAGCTCCTGCAGTTCGGCCTCACCCAGCGGGAATGGCTCGTTCATGCTCACCCAGTGGGCGCGGGCCAGATAGGGTGCGGGGCGGATGCCCGGGCGGTCGACCATGCCGAGGAACAGCTCCGGCGCCACCTTGAACGCCAGGCCCTCGCTGAGCAGGGCGAACATCTTATTGCCGGCCACCGAGAACACCCGCACGCCGCCCCATTTGTAGTCCTCGCGCGCCCCAGGCAACTGCAGGCAAAAGTCGGCTACCTGTTGTGGCGTCATCACTGTTTCACCTCCCTGTTGGCTGTTGCGGCTAACCTAGCAGAGTCTTGCCCCTTTCACTGCCAAGGAGTCACCCCATGTCGCTGTCTCTGTACCAGGCCTCCGTTCCCGTGTTCGTGCGCATGTTCGGCAACCTGTCGGCCATCCTCGACAAGGCCGCCGCCTACGCGGAAGCCAGGAAGATCGACCCTGCCGTACTGCTCAACGCCCGCCTGGCGCCGGATATGCACCCGTTGACCCGGCAGATCCAGATTGCCAGCGATGCCGTGAAAGGTTGCGCGGCGCGCCTGGCCGGGGTCGAGGTGCCGAGCTTCGCCGACAGCGAAAGCAGCTTCGCCGAGCTGCAGGCGCGCATCGCCAAGACCCTGGAATTCGTCAACAGCCTGACGCCGGCGCAGATCGACAGCGGGGAAGGGCGCGAAGTGGTGCTCAAGTTTCCCGGTGCCGAGCTGAAGTTCAAGGGCGAGGACTACCTGCTGCACTTCGTGCTGCCCAACTTCTATTTCCATATCACCACCGCCTACGCCATCCTGCGCCACAATGGCCTGGACATCGGCAAGATGGACTACCTCGGCCGCGTCTGAGCCCGTAGATGAAAAAGCCCCGCATTGGCGGGGCTTTTTCGTTGCGTGGCAGGCGTCAAACGATGATGCCCTGGCTGCGCAGGTAGTCGTCGTAGGTGCCGCTGAAGTCGGTCACGCCATTCTCCGAGAGCTCGATGATGCGGGTGGCCAGGGAGCCGACGAACTCGCGGTCGTGGCTGACGAAGATCAGCGTGCCCGGGTAGTTCTCCAGCGCCAGGTTGAGCGCCTCGATGGATTCCATGTCGAGGTGGTTGGTCGGTTCGTCCATCACCAGCACGTTGGGTTTCTGCAGGATCAGCTTGCCGAACAGCATGCGGCCCTGTTCACCACCGGAAATCACCTTGACCGACTTCTGGATCTCGTCGTTGCTGAACAGCATGCGCCCCAGAGTACCGCGGATGGTCTGCTCGCCCTGGGTCCACTGGCCCATCCAGTCGAACAGGCTGACGTCGTCCTCGAAGTCGTGGGCGTGGTCCTGGGCGTAGTAGCCGACCTCGGCGCTCTCGGTCCACTTCACTTCACCGGCATCTGGTTGCAGCTCGCCGACCAGGGTGCGCAGCAGGGTGGTCTTGCCGATGCCGTTGGGGCCGATGATGGCCACGCGCTCGCCGGCCTCGACCTGGAAGCTGAAGTTCTTGAACAGCACCTTGTCGTCGAAGGCCTTGGACAGCTTCTCGATGGTCACGGCCTGGCGGTGCAGCTTCTTGTTCTGGTCGAAGCGGATGAACGGGCTGACGCGGCTGGACGGTTTGACCTCGGCCAGCTGGATCTTGTCGATCTGCTTGGCGCGCGAAGTGGCCTGCTTGGCCTTGGAGGCGTTGGCCGAGAAGCGGCTGACGAAGGTCTGCAGCTCGGCGATCTGCGCCTTCTTCTTGGCGTTGTCGGCCAGCAGCTGCTCGCGCGACTGGGTGGCGGCGGTCATGTACTCGTCATAGTTGCCCGGGAACAGACGCAGCTCGCCGTAGTCCAGGTCGGCCATGTGGGTGCAGACCGAGTTGAGGAAGTGACGGTCGTGGGAAATGATGATCATGGTGCTGTTACGCGCCGTGAGGATGTTTTCCAACCAGCGGATGGTGTTGATATCCAGGTGGTTGGTCGGCTCGTCCAGCAGCAGCACTTCCGGATCGGAGAACAGCGCCTGGGCCAGCAGCACGCGCAGCTTCCAACCCGGAGCGACTTCGCTCATCGGGCCGAAGTGCTGTTCCAGCGGAATGCCCAGGCCCAGCAGCAGCTCGCCGGCGCGGGATTCGGCGGTGTAGCCGTCCATCTCGGCGAACTCGCCTTCCAGTTCGCCGACCTTCATGCCGTCTTCTTCGCTCATTTCCGGCAGCGAGTAGATGCGGTCGCGCTCGGCTTTGACCTTGTACAGCTCCTCGTGGCCCATGATCACGGTGTCGATCACGGTGAATTCTTCATAGGCGAACTGGTCCTGGCGCAGCTTGCCCAGGCGCACGTTCGGCTCCAGCATCACCTGGCCGCCGGAAGGCTCCAGATCGCCGCCGAGGATTTTCATGAAGGTCGACTTGCCGCAGCCGTTGGCGCCGATCAGGCCATAGCGGTTGCCGTTGTTGAATTTGACGGAAACATTCTCGAACAGCGGCTTGGCACCGAATTGCATGGTGATATTGGCGGTGGAAATCAAGAGGCTCTATCTCGCGGGTTTCAAAGGTTTACGTTTCGGTCTGGGGCACTTTTGGGGCAAAAGTTAGTTTTTCCATCTCTGCCCAGTCGCTTGCTCCATCCAGCCAGCGCGCGTATCGAGTCAGCAGGATCTGAATCGAATGGCCGAGCTGCTTGGCGATGAATGCGGGCATCATGCCAGCCATCAGACACATGGTTGCGTAGGTGTGGCGCGCATTGTACGGGGGTCGGTAGCGAATACCCAGCGCCTTTAGTGTCGGTCGCCACTGATGGTGCAGGTCACTCGTCTGCTGGATGAACTCCGCGCCCTTGCTCGGGGGGAAGCAGTAGGGGAACTCGGTCACTCTGCCTTTCCCCTTGGCGCGCCGCTCTGCATAGGCCTTGGCGACCTGCAGCGCATGCAGGGCGCGGTCATTGAGTAGTACGTACCGGCTCTTCTTGGTCTTGGTGCGCTCCACTACCTGCTTCTTCGCGACAGTCCGACAGACGTGCACCATCCGCTTCTCGATGTTGACCTCTTCCCAGCGCAGCGCCGCTATTTCACCGAGCCGCATACCCGAGTAGAAAGCGAACTCGAAGAACGCTGCGTATATCTGGCTCGGCCAGTGCTCGGTGGCGTACAGCTTGGCGATGATCTGGTCGGCTTCGGCCTGGGTGAACGGGTCGACCTTGGCCTCTGTGCGTTCCGGAATGTCCAGGCCCTCCATGGGGTTCGCCGTGATCAGGCCGTCAGCGAGCGCCGAGTCCAGGATGGTGCTCAGCTTCGACATCGCATTGGCCTTCACGCCGTCCGATGTCCAGGGAATCTGGACGACCAGCTCGCGCATGAAGGCCGGCGTCATGCTCTGCAGCGGAGTCGTCGCCAGGTAAGGCATCCACCAGACGTTGAGCACTGACACATAGTTGTCTCGGGTGCCCTCGGAGATGGATCTGCTGTCGAGCCAGACCTGGGCGTACTGACCAAACCCGCGGGAGACGCTCGATATTGCATTGGGAGAATTGGGGAACAGCTCGGAGTACTTCAGTTCGTTGAAGACCCCGAGCTTGATCATCTGGACTACCTGATCGCGTAGACGGGCGGCGTTTGCGATGCCCGTTTGCGTCGCGGGGTAGACGAGGGTTTCTGAGCAGCGTTTGCCGTTCCAGTTGAAGCGGATACGCAGGGTTTCGCCCCGTAATTCGACGCCTCGGGGGAGGCCCATAGGCTTTCTTGCCAATCGTCGTATCTCCTGACGCTGTACCAAATGCGGCTGCCGATCTTTCGCCAGACCCCTTCGGGTATCTGGCCCCGGGAGCGGCGGGCTTCGAGGGCTCGGGCGGTCGTGCCGAGGCGCTCGGCCATTTGCTTCTCGGACAGTTTGTCCAGAGGTTGCACGGTCTCTACTGCAGACATAAGGGCACCTCCGCCGGCTCGGCCGGCAGTGAATGTTGGCGGTGGGGAAGGTGGACTGCGAGGCCCGGTTAGGGCCCAGCTGGTGGCTCAGGTGGAGCGGGCGGACTGCACCGGAGGCAGGTGCAGCGCCCGATTCGGTCGCCGGTGGTGCGGCAGTATGTGGGGGCGTTCATGCTGCCACCTTGCCCTGGGCGAGGCCTGCCTGGACAAGTCCTGCCTGCACTGCCAGCACGATGCGCTGCAGGTAGAGGTAGCTCGGGTTCGGCTCGACCGCTTCGCCGTCCACCATGTGCCACCACTCCTGGCCAAACAAGCTGGTGAGCATCTCGTTATGGGCGCGCCCATCGTTGATGTTCTCCATGTAACGAAGCTCTTCCGCCTGGTCGTACAGCGCTCGAGCTTCGTCGCGCTCCAGGGCCTCGCCGTACTCCCAGTACAGTCCGCGTCGACGCCGCCGATCAATGATTGCCCTGCGGGCGAGCTTCACCAGCTCCTTCGGGCTGAACATCTGCCGGGAGACACTGGTCATGCAGCCGATGATGTATTCATCGCCACAATCGCTGACGAACTGGGCAACGGTCCGACCGCTCATAGCACTCCAGCCGGCAGACCAGGACTTGCCGTAGCACTCGATGATGATCCTGCCTTTGCCTGGCTCGAAGTCTTCGAGAATGACGGTCACCGGATCCAGCTTGTACGGTTCGCCCATCAGGTCGCTGATCAGCAGCTTGGTGATCTGGGTCTGCTCAATCTTCATGGTCGGGAGCCCCAAGTTTGGTTTCTCCGCATGCGCAGCGGTAGACGCCTCGCTTGCTAATTCGGATGGTTCGCGGTCCGCCGCTCTGGGTGATCCGGTTGTGGGCAAATTCCCACTTGTGACGCTTGCCAAGTTTGCAGGGCTTCGCCTTAGTCATGGCTGCCACCCTCGCTATCGATGCCCAGCGGCTGCTCCGGCAGCGGCTGCAGGAGTCGCTGCAGTCCCCTGTCTATCGGGATCGGTTCGTCGAAGCTGACCTGCCACGGCTGGCCACCTTCGCGCCGGCGCATTGCCAGCAGCAGGGTGTTGAGGCTGCAGCCCTTGCCGATGGTCATCCCTCCCGGCAAACGGACCTCGCAGGGCAGCTTCCACTCGGCTGCGGCGCCGATCAGGGCGTTGGTGTTGGTGGCCTCCAGCGCCGAGTCAGGGTAACCACCGTGCTCGTCGTGCTGCTGGTGCCATTCGTGGTTCTCCCGCAGGGCGGCGGCCAGCAGCGAGATACGGGCCTTCAGGCGCTGCACGCAGCTGTGGCTGCCATCGCGGCCGTGCTCCCAGGTGTAGAAGCAGTCGGTGCAGGTGTGGTGGGTCGGGTTTTCGGACATAGGGAATCCTTACCGCCGGGCGGCGCCGGCAGCTTGGTGGAAAGGGAAGGTGTTATGAGGGTTGGCGCGGGGGGCTGAGCGCCTCGGCAAGCGCACCGATGAAGCCGCCGGACTCCTGCCGGGCACGCGAGCATCCCTCGCAGTGGCAGCCCAGGTACCAGCTGCCTTTGCCGCGGTACTCGTGAACTGGATCGCCTGGCTGCCATCCAGGGCAGTCGCGGAGGTTACAGGCCGGGCAGCGGGGCTTCTTGATTCGACTCAAGGCTGCTGCTCCTGGCTGGCTGCTGCTGCACGATCCAAGCGCTCAACCTCGGCAAGTATCAGGGCGCCTGCTCGCACATAGTTGGACCGGGCATCCCTCGGCTTCCACCATTTGGAGGCGAACGGCCAGATGGCTGGCGCCTCGTCGTTCGCACCGTTGAGGATGTAGGCCGCTGCCGCCCTGGGCAGCTCGGCGGCGCAGTAGAGATCGTCGTGCGCCGGCGTCCAGCCCTCTGCTGTGATCTGGCGGTTAAGCCAGGTCTGGCAGTCCGCCAGGAAGCGGCGGTTGTCGATGTGCTCGTTCGCAAGAAATGCGTTGATGAACTGGACGTCGTGTGTGGCGCCGTACTGGGCCAAGGCCAGCTTGCCGGCTACCGCCGAGGCGGCGCCGCAGCTGAACTGGACAACAATGCGCGATTCCGGCCGGATGATGTCTGGCTGGCTGATCATGCGTACCTCAGAACAGGGCCATCTGCTCGCCCAGGGCGGCTGATAGCGGGGGGATGAAGATCGGGGTGGGTTCCGGCGCCGGCGGCGCGTCGGCCGGGCGCTCGTCCATGGCGCTGCCCAGGGCATAGCCGCGGCGCAGCTTCGGGCCCCAGAGACCCATCACATGGGCCGGGGTGTACCAGTGCTCGCGCTCTTCCAGGGCCAGGGTGTTGCCGAGGATCACCACGGCGGGGATGTGCAGCAGGCTGAACTGGACGTAGGCCATATGCACGGCGCGAGAATCCACGTCCTGGGCGATGACGTGCAGGTGCTGCTGGTAGTTGATCTGCCGGTCCTGCATGGCCTCTGTCATGGCGATGACCATGGCGCCGGCGCCGGCCGCGGGCTCGTTCAGGCGGATGAAGCCGCGCTGTTCGATGCGCTCGCGTATCTCTGCGCCGTCACCGACCAGCAGGCGGGCCATAGCGGCGCTCACGGAGTAGGGCGTGAAGAACTGGCCGCGGGCGCTGTTGCCCAGCTCCAGCTCGCCGAACACCCTGCCGAGCACGTCGTCGGGTCCGTACTCCAGGGCGCAGACCAGCTCGCCGAGCATCATGGGGAACAGCCTCACCTCGTCCGGCTCGTAGCGCTTGATCAGCCGCATGTAACGGGCTTCGCGCTCTTCGCGCTGGGCCAGGTCGACGCTGTTGGCCATGGCCAGGGCGGACATCTCGATGAAGTCGCCGAACACCTCCCAGAGGTGATGGCGCCGGCTGGCCTGCTCCAGCAGCTTGATCAGGTTTTTACGGTGCGCGCCCGGGTCTTGGCCGGGCAGCAGCTTGGCTGCGGCGGTCATAGGGTGATCCAGGCGGGGGGAATGGTGGCCGCCCTTGGGCGGCGGGTGTTACGCGGCGGCGAGGCGTTCTTGCAGAGCGAAGTAGACGCGGGCACAGCCTTCGGTGTCGGTGCGGGCACGGTGGGCGCCGACCAGCTCCTCGCCGAGCAGGTGCTGGTGGGCCTCTGCCAGGGTCGGGGTCTTGAACTGGTTGCGGAAGCGCGAGCGCAGCATGGCTTCGGTCGGCGGCAGCTGGCAGATCGGCTTCGAGTTGATTGCGGTGCAGTAGCTGGCGCCCGCCCGGAAGGCGTCTGCCGCTTCCACTCCGCGGTAGCGCATCAGGGCGATGCGCAGGATGCGGTCGTCGAAGCTGCAGTTGTGGGCGACACGCATGCCCGCGCGCTCGTGGATGGCCAGGAAGCCCTCCAGTGCGTCGGCCTCGGGAATGCCCAGGTCCATCGCCATCTCGGTCGTGATGCCGTGGATGGCGGCCACCTCGTCGGGGATCACCCAGCCGTCGGGGCGGATGATGGTCTCGAAGCTGTCGATCAGCTCGCCGGTCGGGCTGTAGAGCAGGGCGGCGATGTCCACCAGGTGGGGCTGGCGTGGGTCGTCGCTCGGCTCCTTCCAGAGGGGAAAACCGGTGGTCTCGGTGTCGAAGATGTTCAGGTGGGGATGGCTCATGTCTTGCTCCTTTGTGCCGGCAGGCGAATGCCGTGCCGCGCGATGAATTGCTCGAATGCCACCGGGCCGAGGCCCAGCTTTTTGCGGATGCGGTCGCCGGGAATGCGAGCGTTGGCCAGTGCCTGCGCTCGCTTCGCCAGCTCCTGGTCGCGTAGCTCCAGCTCGCGCCTGGTGGTGGTGCCTGTGCGGACGATGACGGGGCGGTCGCGGAGACTGCCTTTCGGCTCGGGCTTGCGGTCGGTGATCTTCAGCTGCTCGACCGCTCCACCACCGGCGAGGTAGTGGGCGGTGAGCGCCGCCAAGCTCTGGCGCTCCGCCTCTCGGTTGTGTGCGCCGGGCAGGTTCAGGGTCGTCAGGTGCTCCATCGTCACCTCACGCTGCTGCGCTGACAGGCGCCGCGATCTGGCCGCCAGCGATCCAGACCTGCTGGATACCGCTGGGCACCTTCGGCAGAGCCTCTTTCATGGTCCCGGCCAGGATGGCGGTTTCCAGCTCGCCGCCCTGGGTCAGGGTGCGCAGCAGGGAAAGGATCTGCGGGCGTGCCGAAGGCTGCAGTACGTCGAAGCGATCCAGCGTCACCAGACGCAGGCCGGACAGGTGAGCGATTGCCACTGCCAGCAGGGCGTCGCAGCGCCACTGCTCGGACTCGCTCAGCAGGCCATACAGGCGCCCGCCATAGGTGATCTCGCCGTCGTCGGTGACCTTCACCTCCTGCCACTTCGCTGCCGCCGCCATGCTGGCGAGCATGGTGTTGATCGGCGTTAGCGCCTCCGCGAGGATCTCGCCGGGGATGCCATCCGGGGCCAGGGCCGCGGCGATCACCGACCAGGCCTTAACCGCGGCGTGGTGCGCGGCGGCTTTCTTGATCAGCTCCTCGCGGCCAGTGCTCAGGGCCAGAGCGTCCTGCAGGGCCTGGTGGGCAGCGCTGGCCCGGTCGCGGTCCTGGCGGATGCTGGCGATGGTGGTCTCGGCGTTGGCGATAGCCTCGGGCGACGGGATGGCGGCGGCTTCCGCTTCCATCTCGGCGACACGCGCAACGGCCTGCTCCGATTCGGCGACGTCTCGCTGGCTGTTCGCTACAGCGCGCTGCGCGCTCTCCAGATAGCCGCTGTACTCGATCAGGCGCTTGCCTGCTTCCGGGTCGGCGACCAGTTCCGGCTGCACGTATGCAACCAGCTCGGTGCCGTTCAGCTGCAGCAGGCCGGCACAGTGCGGGCATTCCAGCGGATCGTGTGCTGGCTCGCCGGAAGCGGCGCGTTGGGCCTCGGCCACCTTCGGCGCCCACTCGTCGACGCGGGACTGGTCCGCGGCCAGCTTGTCGCGGCGGCGTTGCAGCAGGCCGGCGATGCCTCGCAGGTTGGCCAGGGTCTGCTGCCGCTGGTCAGCAGCTTGTGCGGCTGCTTTGTGGCCGCCGAGCACCTGGTTGGCCTCGTCCAGATCGGCCTGCAGGGTATCGGCGCGCGCCTTTGCCTCGTCGACCTGGGCCTGGGTGACCTCGGCCTGCAGGGCTTCCGGCTCCCAGTTCTCGGCCTTCTCGCTGCCGTAGGTCTCGCCGGTGATGGTCCTCCAGGCGCCGCGCTCTTCGCTCGCGTACTCCTTGGCCTGGTCGACTGCGGCCGGGAAGCCAGCGCGCATCATGGGCTTGATCTTCTCCACGAGGGCCGCGTCAGCGCCGCGGGCGAGCAGGCGCTTGGCAACCTCGTTGGGGCTAGCGGTGGCGCCGGCCAGGTCGAACAGGACCCGGCGGCGCTCCTTGCTGTCGATGCTGGTGAAGCGCGACGCATCCAGCACGTAGGGCAGGTAGGGTTCGTCGAGCAGCGGGGCTGTCTTGCCTTTCGGAAGCATCACCCACGAGGTCTGCTCTTCGCCTTCCTGGTCGAGCCAGACCACATGGGCCTCGCCCTTGGTCTGGCCCTCGGTGACGAGCTGCCCGATTTCCTTCTTCAGGGCGACGCGGCGCGGCTCGCCGGTGAAGGCCATGGCGATGGCGTCCAGCAGAGAGGACTTGCCGGCGCCGTTATCGCCGGAGACCAGCAGCACAGGCTCAGAAACAACAAGGGCCGCGTGACGCAGCCCTTGGAAGTTGGAAGCGGTGATAGATGCGACGCGCATGGCGATCACTCCATTTTGAGTTCCAGGTCATCCAGGGAGACGGCGACCCGGTAGGTGTTGTTGGTGGGGACCTCGGCCTCGCTCTGCAGGACGATGGTTTTGTCGTCAAGCAGGCGGATTAGTAGGCCCTGAGACGTGGCCTGGTCGATGGCCAGGCGGTGCTGCAGGTAGGCCTGGGTGACTTCGGGCTCAGCCTTGGCCAGCAGAGCCTGCACGTCGCTGTAGCTGTAAGTGCCGTACTTCGCCGGGGGGTTGTTCACCGGGTCGAGTGGGGCGGCCTGCTCGCCGTCGCTGCTCGGCGCGGCGGCGGCCAGCACCTGGCGCATGCCGTGCTCGTCGGCCGGACCGACAACGCGGTCAGCCTCCATCGCTTCCAGCATGCGGGCGGCACGGTTGTAGCCGACCTTCAGCTCGCGCTGGATGGCGGAGATTGCTGGCCGGCGGGTGCGCACCACGTACTGGACGGCCTCGGTGTAGAGCGGGTCCTGGTTACCCGGGCCGGTCTCGGCTTCGGCGTTCGCCACGTCGTCCTCGAAGTTGCCGCCGTCCTCGAGCAGCTCGCCCTGGTCGGGATCAGGTTTCACCTGGTCCATGCCGCCCAGGTGGTCGGCGGCGTTGGCCACCACCAGCAAGCAGACCTTGCCCTGGCTGTCGATCAGCTCGTGGCGCATCGGATCGAACTGGCTGACCTTGAAGGTGGCCTTGATGCCCTCCTTGATTGCGACGGATTCGAGAATGCCGCTGATGGTGGGGTTGCCGCCGGCGGCGATCAGCTTCACGGCGTGGGTCGTGGCGCGCGTAACCACGGAGGTGAAGCGTTCGATCACGGCCGCCTGCTTCTTCTCGTTCAGCTTCGGCCAGACGTCGGGCAGGGCGCGTACTTCCTGCAGGAGAACCTGCAGCAGGTCGTGGCCCAGCGTCTCGCTGGCCAGCTCAATCGGGGAAGGCTTGGGAAGCTCGACGATTTCAGCGGAGTCGGCGAGGGACTCGACTACCTGCTCGGCGATCTCCTGGGCGGCCTGGGGCGCGGTTTGTACTGCAGCTGCTGCTTGTGTCATCGGTAGGTCTCACTGGTTGGCGATGCGTTCGAGGTTTTCCAGCTGGGACTCGCTCAGGTACATGTCGCCGCGCCAGCGCTGGTAGTTGGCGCTGACGTCGGCGGTGAACTTGATTTCCCAGTCGTTGGAGGCGTTGAGCTCGGCCGCCGCCAGGAGCGAGGTGAACTCGTCCAGGCGGTCGAACTGCTCGGCGACGGTGCGCGAGGCCATGGGCGGTTAGCCCATGTCCAGCTCGTCGGTTTCGTTGGGCTGCTGCGGCTCGGCCTGCTGCTGGCCGGTGGCCGGCGCGGGATCTTGCTGCTGCTCGGTCTGCGGCTGCGGGCTGGCTTCCGGCTCCACGTCGATGATCTCGCCGGTTTCGGCGTTCACGTTGGCCGGCGCCTGGGGCTGCAGCGATTCCAGATCGACGCTGTAGCCGCCGCTGCCATCGGACCTGGCGTCGTACACGTCGCCCACTTCCTCGGCGGTGTGAAGGCCCATCGACAGCTCCGGCGCAAAGGCGCGGGTCCACCAGCTGCCAGCGCGATACATGAGCATCTGCTGTGGCATGGTTTTCCACTTGCTGCCGTTCTTGCTGTACCAGCCCTCGGACTTGGCGATGGCGATGGTGATGTCGGCGCCGACCAGCTTCTCGCCGGTGGCCTTCTCGATGGCCCAGGCTCGGCAGCCCCAGGTATCGGTGCCTTGTTCGCCGAAGAACTCGAAGCGCAGCGCGGTGAAGCGCCCGCAGGTGTTCACGGTGGCGATCAGGAACTGGCTCGACCAGGTGGGCCGACCGTGCACGATGACCAGGTTCTGCATCACCATCAGCGGGTCGGCGCCGATGCGCTGCGACATGTTCAGCGCGATGACGCAGTTGGGCATGTTGCCCTGGTACTCCTTCGGCACCAGGGTCGAGGCGGCCAGCAGCTTGGCGGCGCGCTGCGCCAGCTCGAAGCCCTGCAGGTTGGTCATGCTCACAGCAACAGCGCTCTGTTGCGCGGCGGCGGGTGTTTGCTGCAGCTGCTGCAGCGTTTGGGCTTGGGACATTGGCGTCTCCTGGTGGGGTCAGTCGTGATAGGGGCAGGTCGCCCAACGCGGGCAGTACCTGGCGCTGCAGAGCGTGCTCTGCGCGTTCGGGGGGAAGTGGCCGCTGCGGAACATGTCCGCGGCAAACTGGATCAGGCCGGGGAAGTCCTCGCTGCCGACCATCAGCTCGCGGGCACCGATAATTTCGCCGGTGGCGGCCTCGGCCTTGCCCTTGGTCTTCAGCCCGATGATCTCGGCCGGCGCCGTGCAGCGCTGGCCGGTGGTGTGCTCGTAGAGCAACTCGTAGGTCCCGATCTGTGGCTTGTGGCCCTTGGTCTTGGCCACGCCTTCGGTCGTGACAGCTGCGGTACCGGTCTTCACGTCGGCGATGCCGACGCCTTCGCCGTAGCGCCGAATGCGCGCCCGGTCGAGCGTGCCGGTCAGGCGCACTATCTGGCCGCCGCCGCAGTTGATTTCCAGCGGCGCCGTTTCCATCTCCACCGCCACGAACTCGTAGCGGGGGCTGATCTCGGTGCAATAGCGGATGTGCAGGGCCAGGCCGGTGGCCTCGGCCTCGCGCAGGCTGATGTCGGCGCCGCGCCAGTCGACGTCGAAGTCGGGATGCCTCAGGGTCTGGACCAGCACGTCTGCTGCGTCATCCGGCGACACGTCTTGGCCGGCGATGCGCGCCGAGTCGAAAACGGCGGTACCGGCGTGGATGGCTGTTCCCAGTAGAGCGCGCGGACTGCTCGGCGACTTGATGCCCAGCAGGTGCACGCCCTCCCAGCGATAGGCGCAGTCGAACAGCGAGCCCCACGAGGAGGCCCGCACCGTAGTGATCGTGTTCATCGGTTACCTATCGAATGTGATGGCCGGCTGCTCGGCAGTGATGTGCCCGGCGATTGCTGCCGGAACGATCAGCACCGCCAGCCAGCCCAGGAAGACGAGAAACGAGCCGGCCCAGATGTAGCGGCGCCGCTGCTGGGCACGGGTCATGGCCTGCACCCCGCGAATGCGGCTGCAGGCGTCGGGTCGCCGTCGAGCAACGACAGGGCGAGGAGGAATAGTGCGAGGATTGCGACGTCGGTGGTGGTCAGCATGCTGCTGCCTCCTTGGCGCGCTCCAGGTGCGCCAGCAGTTCGCGGTTGGTGTGGATGCCCAGGGCTGCCAGGCGCTGGATGCGGGCGTACAGCTCGTGCAGGTTGCTCATGCAGCACCTCGGAACGAAGCGTCCAGTTCGGCGCGGGCGGCCTCGTCCTCGTCTGCCAGTCGCGACCGGCGCATGGCTTCCAGCTCCATGAACTCGGCACGCTGGCGGTCGATGCGCCCCTCGATCTTGACCAGGGCCAGGGCTTTGCCGGCATCGTCACCCTCGATCATGGCCAGGGCGAGGTCGCGCAGGTGGTCATGGTCCATGTTGTCGGCGGCGTGATCGGCGTACTGCTCCAGCGTCTCCGGGTCTTTGTTGTCGAGCGCGGCGTGTACCAGCTGCTCGATTTCGTGCAGGGTCTTCATGGCGATGTCCTCGCGGTGCGCGTGCATAGGTCGCGCACCTGCCGCCCCCAGCTCTTCCGCAAGGTGGGGCAGCAAGTACGCGACGTATGAAGGCAGGGGAAGGGGGCGGTGGTGCCGGCAGCAGGGGTCGAACCTGCGGCCTCCTGATTACAAGTCAGGCGCTCTGCCAACTGAGCTATGCCGGCAAAAAGGCCCCGGTGTGAGCGGGGCAAGTGCTGATGAAGGAGTCGATGCGGGGAACGCATCGGAGAACGGCCTGGCCAGCGGCTGGACACCCATGCCGCACCGCCAGCCTGGCCGCTCTCCGATACGGCCTGGCACCGCAGCTGCACGATTTGCCAGGTCTATCGGGCCGTCTCTCCGGCTGTCCCACGCTTGAGCTGGTGGCGCTGATGGGGCTGATTCGGCCCTCGCAGGCTATTACCCCATGTTCAGTGGCCGAATCGCCGGGGTGGCCAACCCCTTGCAGGCCGGGCGGCTCCAGCTGCCCGGGCGGCGACCCCGAACCGACTAGGCGGGGTTCCGATCAGGCCGATTTCTTCTCGGCCTGGATGCGGTCGTAGACCTCTTCGCGATGCACAGCTATGTGCTTGGGTGCATCGATACCGACGCGGACCTGGCTGCCATTCACGCCCAGGATCTGGACGCGGATGGCGTCGTCGCCTTCGCCAATGATCAGGGTCTCGGAAATACGGCGGGTGAGGATCAGCATGGTGAATCTCCTTTTCTCGGTTGAAGTCCTGGCCGCGTTGCGCGGCGCAGGTAGGTATAGCAGTGGTGCATCCCAAAGCGCCCTGTCGCCAAGGCGCTTCAGTGATGCGGTTCACTCCTCCGTTACTCGCCACGGTTGGCTTGGCGATGTCTTCTCAACTCGCCCCCTGGTCTTGCAGTAGCGGCCGGTCTGAGGCCCTGCTAGTCCAAGGGGGAGCGAAGCAGCCGGCGATCCGTGGCGCGCTTTCGGAGAGGGAGCGCGTGACTCGAAGCGTCGAGCTGGCCGGTAACCAGAGCCGGGCATGGGCTGGGGCTCACCCAGCGATCAGCAGTCGTTTAACCACGTCGCTCAGCACACCGCTTGCGCGGCGCCTGTCGGGACTGCTGTGGGGTTCTGGATTCTTAAAGAACGGTGCAGCGGTTTCGCTGCTCGCCGTGTTCGGCTTGGTGAGAAAAGTACATTTTGTATTTTTGCCTGTCAATACAATATGTATTCGTTTGAGAAATACGGAATGGAGTTACTGGTGCTGCGCGCGCCAGCGAAGGCGAATAGAGCCGTCTAGCTGGCGTATGAGGGATACGGTTTCGTATTCGTGGAGATGGTCGATCAGGCGCTGCCAGTCTTCCGGGGCTTCGCCTTCGCAGGGTGCGATGTCGACTTGTTTTTCGAGGAGGGCACGAGGGGTAGTGACGATCCGGCGGACTCTACTGAACAGCTTTTCGTAGCTGGGAGAAGGGCGGCTAGATCGGCGGGGGACGTGCTTGTGCGGCATTAAAACAGGCTCCTTTATACTGTTTGCATATACAGTATCTTGTGACGGGGAGCACGTTTCAAGTCGGAAATATTACTGAATGGCGAGTCAGCTTCAGAGCTTATGGTCTTGGCTTAGAGCCGCCAGGCAGAGCGGTTACCTGCCGTAATGCAGGAGCGCTGATCGGTGGTCGCAGATGTCAGCGCCGCTGATCTCGAACGCCAATCCAACTGCGAGGTAGGTGTTAAACATGGTGCCGTCCGAGCATTTGGAACCCATGCTGATGCCGAAGCCGAGGACCAGCAGAACGAATGCGCCGCCGCCCAGGTAGCTCTTGAGGTTGCTCATTGATTTCACGCTTCCTTGCCTACGTCATCAGTAGTAGCGGCGGCGAGACTCTCTGATCACGCCGATGAATTTGGTTTCCTGGTCTATCGGCAGCATCTGGTAGGCCGGATTCAGCGGCTTGAGGAACAGCTGGCCGGCATCGGACACCAGCTGTTTGAACGTCGCCTCGTTGTCCTGTACCCGCTTTGCAACAACCAGCCGGCCGGGCAGGGCCTCCAGGCCGGTATCGACCAGGACCAGGGTGCCGTCTGGGAAGCTGTCGCCGAACGGGGCGGTCATAGAGTCGCCTTTCACGAGAAGCCAGAAGCAGAGGCCGGCACCGCGGTAGCTGCTGTACTCAAACTCGTCGGCCTCGCCCAGTGGCCAGGGCTCTTCTGCCTCGGCCCAGTTCCCAGCCACAACGCTGCTGATCACTGGGTAGGGGTAGGTGTCAGGTGCCTGTGCTGGGGAGATGTTTGCAGGCTCGACGTTGCCGCCGCCGATGGACAGGCCTGGCAGCCCCAGCTCGTTCAGCATGCGGTTGATGTCGGCCAGCTTCGGCTCGCGCCTGCCATTGAGCCAATGACCAACGGCGCCCTGGGTGTAGCCCAAGCGCTCTGCTAGTTGGTCCTGCGTGATGTTTTGCCTCGCGAGCTCAGCCCGGATGGCTTTGATCCATTCGTCCATGCCGGAAATAGTACAGGCCGTATTAAGCGAGACAACGCACATAACGTGCTCCTGCTTGCCTTTGGAAAATACAAAACGTATTTTTAAAAAGAGACACGAGGAGACCCCCGACATGAGCGCTCTCAAATTGGCTCGCAAGAAGGCGAAGCTGACACAAACACAGCTCGCGGAGCGGCTCGAGATGACCCAGGCAGCAATCGGTCACTACGAGACCGGCCGCCGCACCCCGTCGCTGCATGAAGCGCGACGCATCGTTGCCGTCCTGAACGCCGAAGGCGTCGCGTGCAGCCTGGACGACATTTTTCCCGAGCCTCCTGCTGCGAGCACAACTGACCCCGACTACGCCCAGGCGAGCTAACCGCGCGCCTGGCGCTGCTGCATTCCCCATCCCCAACCCCCGAGGAATCCCCATGGCGAAACTGCAAGAAGACCGCCGGCGAAAGGCGCCGGGTACCCACGTCACCGAGCCGATCAAGGTCCGGGTGTGCGAGGCAGACCGCGACGAGCTGATCCAAGCCGCGAGACTCAGCCATGCGGACAACCTGACGGGCTACGCCCGCGACTGCATGTTCATCGGCCACCGGCTGCTGCAGGGCGGCCAGCACGCTCAGGCGCTTGCTGCTGCGTTGCTCCAACAGCGCGCGCAGATGCTGACCGCGCTGTTCCGCGGCGAGCAGCTGACGCCCGATCAACTCAGCGACGTACTGGCAGGCCTGGCACAGCAAGCCCTGGCCAGCAGTGTCGACGATCAGAAAACGGCCTAACAGGCCCTAGCGAAGGAGGCGGACAGAGATGTTCCCGACTCAGGTATGTGACGCGGCCCTGGCCCAGCTCAGCCCCGGTGAGCGACAGGAGCTGCAGCGGGAGGCCGCACGACGTGGCTGCACCGTACAGCAGGCTCTGGCGGCGGTAGCGCTGGAGAACCTGCAGCAACAGCTGTATGCGCTTGCCCAGGGTGGGCGGCGATTGGAGCTGGTTAAAGGCCACTGAGCCACGGCCCGGAGTTTCTGCATGCGGAAACCCGGGCCAGCCCGATAGGGCCGATTTAGGGCACTGCACGCCCACCATTTGGGGAAACGACTTTTCCCCAGGGGGATTCATGGACCACATCGACAACGCGCTGATCCGCTACCAGCCGGCCGGGGCTATCGGCCTGGACCTGGGGTGGTGACGCATGCCGTTTCAGATCAACGAGGACGAGCGCGAGGCACTCCGCGGCCTGCCCATGCTGGCGCGGGAAATCTACGTCTTCGGCCTGCGCCCGTTCATGGACTACGCCAGCGGCGTGGTCGGCGTGAAGCGCGGGATCTCCTGGAAGAGCATTGCCGAGGAGCTCTACGTGGAGCCGCACCAGGGCATCAAGGGCGGAGAGCCCACCGAGAAGGAGCTGCGCCGCGCGCTTACCTGGCTGCAAAAAGAAGGACTACTAGGCCCTAACCAGGCCGAGAGGCGACTGGTTTTCGAGCTGCTGCTGGCGACACGGGATAAATCCGTCTCGAAAAAAGTGGGCAGTAAGTGGGCAGATGAAGCGGGCAGTGAAGCGGGCAGTGCTGAAGCCAGCAGCCACGGGGCTTTGCCGGAAGAAGAGGGCGGACAACTGGCAGGGGGCGAATCCGGAAAAGTGGGCACACCTCCGGTATCCGATCTTCCTACTGCTTCTTCTCGCTTCCCGATGCACGACGACTGGGGGCCTTCGGCCAGGGGCTGGAAAGCAACCTGCCTGCGCAACGGGCTGAGGCCCGAGGCGCTCACAACCGACCTGCTGCAGGAGTTCCGCAGCTACTGGATCAACCGCCCCGACAAGTACCAATCCCAAGGCCAGTGGGAACACGAACTGGCCCAATCACTCAAGCGACAGGTGCGCCATGCAGAATCGAACCCAGGAAGGACTGGCCAAGGCGGGCCGAGTAGCGGGACAGGTAGCCTCGCAGATGAACTCCACGACACCAGGTGGGCAGACCGCATCCAGCTCCCCACAGGCTGAAGAGCGCAAGCAGGCACTCGCTCAGCGCGTCAACGTGCTGTTCGCGGAGATGCAGCTGATCAAGCCACTGATGTTCCGCAGCAGCTGGCCGACCAAGGAGCGACAGGAAGCAGCCAAGGCTCAGTACCTGGCAATCCGAGAGTTTCGCCAGCTCACCGACGCGCAGTTCCGCTATGGCTTGGACCGGCTGCGCGCCACCATGAAGTACCCGGCAGCGCCGTCCGAGTTTCTCGCCTTGTGTCGTGACCCCGAGCCGGAGGCCATAGGTGCCCCGTCCCTGGACGAGGCCTATGCCCAGGTGCTGCGCTACGAGACGGCGCCGGCTGATCTGCGCGACCTGTCGGTGATGCACCCGGCCACCTACTGGGCATGGCGCCAGCTCAACCACTCCATCTGGCGCAAGCTGTCGGCTGATCGGCACGAGAAGTCCTTTGCCAGCGCCTACAAGCGCGCGATGAAGGCTGTGCTCGCCGGTGAGCACTTCCCAGCAGCACCGAAGCTGCTGACGGGGAAGGGCGGCGGCATGTGCGCCGAGGTTGCGGCTGTCGACGCCACCCAGGAACAGCGCCTGCAGGAGCGCATGCTGCAGCAGGGCATTCCTGGTGGTGCTGACGCTCGCCAGCATCTGCTCGCGTCGCTGGGCATCAAGCGGGGGGCGAAGCATGTCTGACCATCTCCCCGTCGAGTTCACCGTACCAGGCGAGCCCCAGGGCAAAGGACGCCCGCGCATCGGTCGCGTCGGGCAGCACGCCCGCATGTTCACCCCCGCCAAGACGGTGGCCTACGAGGGCCTCGTAGCGTTCGCCGCTCAGGAGGCCATGGCAGGCCGAGAGCTGATCACCGGCCCTGTGCTGATCGAGCTGGAGATCCTCCACGGGGTGCCGCAGTCCATGTCGAAAAAGCGGAAGGCGCTCGCTCTGGCAGGGGAGATCAAGCCCATGAAGAAGCCCGACACCGACAACGTGCTCAAGGCCATCTGCGACGGCTGCAACGGCGTGGTGTGGCGCGACGACGTGCAGAACACCGACGGCGCCTACCGCCGCCGCTACTCGGAAACGCCAGGCGTGAAGGTCCGCATCGTGCCGCTTTACGACGGGGGCTAGTGCGCACAGTGCGCAACACCGCGGTGCGCCCCCGCGAACGCCGGCAAACAGGCGAAGGAGTAAGCGGGCGCGGTAGTACCGAATTTCAGTTGCTGCGCGAATTGCGCGCGGTTTGGGGGATGAATGAGATTGATCAGTGCGCGTCAGGCGTGGCACGACTGCATGTACCAGGGCGGCTCGACCATACTGGAGAACCTGGTGGACCGCTCGGTCTGGGGGCAGGTCCAGTTCAGCGAGATCGACAACAGCCTGCACTGCATCGCGCACCAGGCGCTGGCCGGCCGGTTCCAGCATGCCATCGCCAGCCTGCCGCTGGAGCTGCAGTGCTTCGGGCACAACCTGTACGCGCCGGAGCTGAGCACGCCGCAGTCCAACCACTGGCTCGAAGTGGCGCATGCGCTGCTCTGGGAGTCCTGGCCGAAGCATGCGGAGCTGGCCGAGGAGAAGCAGCGCCAGGCGTACTGGGTCGCCTACGGCGTGCTGTACCGCTACCGCTTCATGGTGCAGGGCGGCATGGGCAATCCAGACCCCCTGGAGGAGCCGAGGCTATTCCGCGGCTGGCTGCGTGATCGGCACGGCGTGATTCTTGACCGGCGCAACTGGTCGAGAGAGTGGGGCTGGATCGTGCAGGCGCTGTTCAAGGCGTGCGACAGGCTGGACCGGCAGGCGCTCGCGCCGCTGGCGGCCGTTCTGATGGAGGAGCGCGGCGGGGTGAGGGCAGCATGATGATGATCGGCATGGCGGAGGTTGAGGTCTCCGCGCTCACTGGCCCGGCGTTGGACTGGGCCCTGGCGAAGGCGATGGGGTGGCAGATGGTCAGCGTGCCGCCCGACATCGACGGCAACAACTCCGGTACCGTCCTGGCACCGCCGGATTTCACCCATGACTTCAAGTTTCCCCAGCGCGGTGTGGTTGGGCCGGGTTTCTTCCTTCGGCGCTGGTCCACCTGCTGGAGCGACGGCGGCCCGCTGATCGAGCGCTTCCGCATCGACCTCGGGCCGCATCAGTTGGGCTGGCTTGCCTATGCGCAGCTGCGCCAGGGGGAGAGCTGCGAGGGTCCTACTCCGCTGATTGCCTGCTGTCGTGCCATCGTGCGGGTGAAGCTTGGCACCACGGTGGCGGTTCCTGCCGAGCTGATTGGCTAGCAGCCCGGCGGTCCAAGCTGGTATACCCAGTGCTCCATCAACGGATACGAGGTAGATATGGAATTCTCGAACGCGCAGAAGATGATCATTACGCTGCTGACCGACATCCACTCGGCGCTGAAAATTCAGGACAGCGTGGACCCGGACTTTGTCCAGCGCATGGTGGTAAGTGACAACGGCTGGGCTCTGGCCTGGCAGTACCCGGGAATTTTCGAGACCGGGGAAGAAACGGGGTATTCGGGAAAGGGTGTTGTTATTCCCTTTCTGAATACCCCTAGGTGAGGTGGTTGGTTGTGTTGTTAGCCTTCCTCTTGGAAAGCTCCCGTTTCTGGTTCTGAGTACAGCTGCAAGATGCTGAAAATCGGAACGCCGTAATCCACCAGCTCGTCCTCGATTGGCTCGACCGCCATGATTTCCCTGGCCAGGAACGGCGCTAGCCGCTTGGTCTCAGGCGGCTTCACTTTGTGCTCCAGGGTGAACATGATCTTGGCGCGGAACATCTCGAAGCTCAGCCCGCGCGCGTTACGGTTCACATCCCGTAGGTAGCGGTTGATCGACTCGGTTAGCGCGTTTGTGTACCGCTGGGGGATGAACTTGAAGTAGTTGAAAATATACTCGCCCCAGTTGGTCATCATGGTTGTGACGACTTTCCAGTCCTTCTCCTGCTCTACAGGGATACGCCGCCGCCACTCGTCATAGGCTTGCCTGGCTGCATGATGGGTCTTGCTATTCCAGATGTTGTAAAAGCCCTCCTTGAGGTTGTAGGCGGCGCCTAGCTCGGGGAACTGATCGAACCACGTCTTGATCTTAAGGTGCGCCCAAACATCCAGGTCACGCCGGCGCATCAGCATTAGCTTGCGGTCGCCTTTCAGGGTGCGCTTTTGCGGAACAGTGAGGCCTCGCTTGATCCGCTTTCGTATCTGGTCCATCGCATCGTTGGCGTACCGGACAACGTGGAACTTATCGACGATGACTGTGGCGTTAGGGAACAGCTCTAGCGACACGTCTTTGTACGGGTGGAACATGTCCTGGCAAACGATCTGGACCCTGTCCCGGCCGCGCATATTGGAGATGTAGTTGTGGATCACGATCTTCTTGCGGTTGGGCAGAACGTCGATGATCGTCCTTTCTTCCAGGTTGATCAGGACGCACCGGTACTCGCCACCAACAAGCAGTTCGTCAATCCCAAGAACACGCGGAAGCATTGGCCTGTAGCCCTCCTCCTGCTCGGCGCAGTAGTCGCGCAAAGCCCGGCGCACCACCGACTCATCAACGCCAAGATCGCGGGCTACCGCTGAGTTCGTGCTGGTCATGGCGTGCTTGATTACGTAGGCATGGCAGCGCTTCGTCATGCGGTGCTTCTCGTAGAAGTCCAGCAGGGCCGGCGAGAAGACCTTGCCACAGGTCTTGCACTTGTAGCGCCGACGCATACCCCAGAGCACCGTGCGCTTGCCCCTGATTGGCAGGTCAACGTACTTGGTCAGCTTCTTAGAAAAGCGGATCGACTGGCCAATAGCGCCACAGGCGGTGCAGAACTCTGGAGCCGGAAACTCAACCTTGAATTGCAGATCGTGTTCATCCTCCAGGAATTCCACGATCTCAATTTTCAGTGGATGCAGAAGGGAGAGCGATTCAGGCACCGGCCGTCCCCTGAGCGGCCAGGGTGGCGCGGTAGGCTTCTAGTGCATGTTCAGCTTGCTTGCAGGCTTGGACACGGTAGTCGACGTGCGTGATATCAGGGTTCGGGTATTGCCGCACGATTGCTTCCAGCGCCTCCACCAGCCCGCTAACGTCCTGGGCGGGTGGCTGGGAGGCGTAGAGCGGCTCCAGCGTGTAGTGCCATCCGTCCATGCAGAGTCTGGCTGCGATCCAATCCTCAGCCTTCCGTCTATCGGTGAAGCCGGCTATGTGCTCGTGCGGGTTTAGCTGCATCGGCACCTCAGCCGGGTCCAGAACAGCACGCCAATGCACTGCCTGCTGCCGCTCTGCGTGCTGGGCCGGTTTGGGCATGTCATTGCCATGCGCTTCACAGATAGCGGCCATATTGCGCAACGAATCAAGTAGCTCCTGTTTCGAGGGATTGCAGCCAATGTCGTGACCGATTGCCTCCCATGCCTCAAGCACAGGAATCGGCTCTGATCGGAAGCCCTCGTACCAGAGCAGCACAGCTTGCTCTTTCGACACCGGATAGCTGAGGCCGGCAGCCACAAGCTCACTCTCGGTTGGGTGCTTCTGTGCGGTATTAGCCTGAACGGTTTGACCCTGCTCGCATTTACTCAGCTGTTCCATGTCGTTCTCCAATGTGGCTGGAGGTCTCATTATAACAACACGTAAAGCCGAAGATAATACCAATGTGCTTTAAGGCTGGACTTTGCCTGAAACAACACGAAAACCCGATAACCCAAGAAACGCCCGCGAATGTCTTGTTCGTTGCTGACGTGCTGGATATGTGGGAGGTCATCGAGCGTCACTACGAGGAACTGGACGCCGAGCAGCGCGAGCGACTCGAGCAGCTCGCGCCGAACTTCGGCAAGGCGCCAGCATTCCGCGGCTTCGATGGCAACAGTGAGTCGGTGGAGCGAAGCATCGTCAGCATCTTCGTCAATGATCTTGATCGCTGGGAGCACTTCAAGGGGCGTGATACCAACTCGCATGTTCGCCTTTCCGACGCCTACGCACGCATGCGCAAGGTCTACGAGGAAATCCTGGGCGAGGGGTATGAGTTCAATCCCAGCATCGAGAAGTTCGCGGCGCTGCTTAACGAGCAGATACATCCGGACAACCGATAGACTTGACGAGTCTGTGCCACTTTCGGCACGATGTTTCCAAGGTGTGAAGTTGCGACTACACACCGCCCCTCTTGAAACCCGGCCAGCGCGCCGGGTTTTTTATTGTCCGGTATTTGGTACCCGTAGCCAGGGCGGCCCTACGGGGGAGGCCTGGACACCCCCAGCCAGCGGTGGGGTGCTCAGCAAAAACACTGGCAGCTCGCGCAGATTGGCTACCACGGATTCCTCCGGTTCGGGCGCGAGGGCTCAGGGCGAGACCGATGCAGCAGGGTGTCGGCGTCCGAAGGTCCTTTGGCGGACAGCTGGAAAGACAGCACTACATTCCGGCGACGCGGTAGCACCGCGCGCCACCAGATTGCGGTCCCGCCGGGAGGCGATGCCGCGGTCACGTCGAGAGACGTTGCCAACCCCGCCGGCTTCGGCCGGCACCCTTTCCCTGAAACCCGCTACGCGCGGGTTCATCACCAGGGCCTAGCAGGCCCGGGAGATGCCCCTATGAGGTTCCCCACCATGACCGAGCCCGCCTCGACTGCAGCCGGCGGCATCGCCCTGTACAAGCTGGGCCTGCTCGGCCTGTTCGGCGCTCTGATCACCGCGATAGTCGTTATGGCCATGACTGTGCCTCGAACGGCCCGCGAGTTCGCTGTGGCGCTGATCAGCACCCTGATGTTTAGCCTGGGCGGCGGCGCTTTCGTGGTCCGCTGGTTCGAGCTGATGGCTTGGGCGAATGACCTTTTCGGACTGATCGCACTGCTTGGCTTGGCGTTCGTGTGTGGCCTGCCAGGCTGGGTCCTGGTCCGTGGCTGGTTCGTCTTCGCCGAGAAGCGCCGCGAGGCCTCGCTGCCGGACATCGTGCGCGAGATCAAGGAGAGCGCCGGGCTATGAGCCAGTTCCAGCTGAGCAAGCGCAGTGAGCAGCGCTTGATGGGCGTGCACCCCGACCTGCAGAACGTCGTTCGCCTGGCCATCACCCTGACCGAGGTCGATTTCTGCGTCACCGAGGGTGTCCGCACCGCCGAGCGCCAGCGTGAGCTGGTCGCCAAGGGGGCCAGCACGACCACGAACAGCCGCCACATTCCCAAGAAGCCTGCTGCTCGGCCCGAGCTTGGCCCCGTCTCGCATGCCGTAGACCTGGCAGCCATGATCGGCGCCGAAGTGCGCTGGGACTGGCCGCTCTATCACAAGCTCGCCGATGCGATGAAGACGGCGGCCTTCAAGCTGAAGGTGCCCATCGCGTGGGGTGGCGACTGGACCAGCTTCAAGGACGGCCCGCACTTCGAGCTGGACCGGAAGGCCTACCCGTGAACATTGAACTGCTGCGCGCCCTGGTGCTGATCGGCCTGGCTGCGCTCTGCAGCGCCTTCGGCTGGCAGATGCACGCATGGAAAGTGGGCTACGACGAAGCCGCCGAGCTGAAGGCCCAGCAGGACCAGGAGAAGCTGGCGCGCCAACTGGTAGCCCAGGTCGCCGAGCAGACTGTCGAGGCAATCGCCGGCATCAAGGTCACCAACACCACCATCTACCAGCGCACCCGCCAGGAGATCATCCGTGAACCGATGGACCCTGATTGCCGCATTCCTGCTAGCTGGATGCACCAAGTCAATGCCGCCCGTGCCGGAGAGCTACGACCAGAGCCTGCTGGAGCGTTGCCCGGACCTGCAGCAGGTGCCAGTCGCTGAAGACGGCACCGGTGACCCGGCCGAGCTGACCCTGGCGGACGTGTCGGCCTCTGGCCTGTACCTCGAATGCCAGCGCCGGCACGACGGCCTGGTCGACGCCATCAAGGCGCGCGAAGCAGCGGGGCGCTAGCTCACCAGGCAGCCCCAGATGCCCCAGCCGATCACCCAGGTCCGCCAATCGAGCGGGTCGAGGTTGAAGCAGGCGGCGATCAGGATGGCGAGAACGAAGTTTTCCATGGGCTGTTCCTCGGGGGATGAATTGGGGCAGCCCTTTTTTACATAGATCGGGCCCTGCTCAAGGGCCTATTCGGCCCCTCCAGAGGGTCTGAACTATCCGCGCGCCGGGAGGCGCCACGAGAACCATGGCCAACAACGACCGCCAGCGCTACGACTGGGCCGCGGTCGAGCGCGACTACCGCACCGGTGCGTACAGCAACCGCGAGCTGAGCCGCACGCATGGCCCGTCAGAGGCTGCAATCCGCAAGCGCGCTGCCGACGGTGGCTGGTCCCGCGACCTGTCCGAGCAGATCCGCCAGCGCGTCCGCGAGAAGACGAACCGCGCCGCCGCAGCTGAAATCGTTCAGTCGATCACCGATGCCGAGATCGTCGAGAACGCTGCGGAGGTCGGCGCCGCTGTGGTGAAGAGCCACCAGCGCCTGATCCGGCGCGCCAAGGACCTGACCGAGAAGCTTCTGGACTTGCTCGAAGGGCAGATGACTGCCGGCAAGATCAAGGTGAAGGTGGCCGGAGGTGCCGTGGTCGAGATCGACCTGCCGCTGGACTACGTGGGCAAGACGCTCGGCAACGCCACCACCTCTATGGATCGCGCCATTCGCCTGGAGCGCCAGGCCTACGGGCTGGATGAAGAGGGCAGCAAGGACCCCGGCAAGTCCCTGGACGAGCTGCTGGCCGAGGTGGCGCCGAAATGATGACCCGCGAGGAGCGGGTAGAGCTTGTCCGCAAGGGCGACGGGCTGCTGGAGATGCACCGTGCCGGCACGCTGAAGGGCAAAGCCCTGCTGCTCAGCGCCTTGGCCAACAAGTGGTATCGGCTCAATGCGCTGTACCAGATCAAGGACAAGGACGGGAAGGTGCGCCGGTTCCGGCCGAATGCGCAGCAGCGACAGCGGTTCCTCGATGGCCATTGCCGGGACATCATCCTGAAGGCGCGGCAGTTGGGGTTCACCACTTTCGAGATGATCGACTCGCTGGACAGCTGTCTGTTCACCGTCGACTACAGCGCCGGCTGCATCGCCGACACGCTGCCGAACGCGAAGGACATCTACCGCAACAAGATCCGGTATGCCTACGAGAAGCTGGCCCAGGACACAGCCTGGCAGGCCATCTTCAAGCTGCTCGGGCTGCGCCTGCCGAAGCCGAAGAGCGACAAGGACCAGGGCTACATTTTCGACAACGGGTCGAGCATCCAGGTGTCGACCAGCTACCGCGGCGGCACGCTGCAGCGCCTGCACGTGTCCGAGTTCGGCAAGATTTGCCGCAAGTACCCGGACAAGGCCAAGGAGATCGTCACCGGTGCATTCGAGGCAGTCGGCATCGGTAACCAGCTGACCCTGGAGAGCACGGCAGAGGGGCGGGAAGGGTACTTCTTCGACTATTGCCAGGTAGCGCAGCGCCTGCTGGCCAGCGGCAAGTTCCCGACGCTGATGGACTGGCAGTTCCACTTCTTCCCGTGGTGGCAGGCTCCGGAATACGAGCTGGACCCGACCGACATAGCGGTCCCGCAATGGCTGCGCGTGTACTTCACCGAGCTGGAAACCAAGCACGGCATCCGCACATCACCCGCCCAGCAGGCCTGGTACGCGAAGAAGGCCGAGACGCTTCACGACGACATGAAGCGGGAGTACCCGTCCACGCCGGCAGAGGCCTTCGCGCAGAGCGTCGAGGGCGCCTACTACATGCAGCAGATGATCTGGCTGCGGAAGAACGGCCGGATCACCACGAAGTGCAAGCACACCCCGGCGCTGCCAGTGCACACCGCCTGGGACCTGGGCATGAACGACGCGATGTCGATCGTCTTCTTCCAGGTCATCGGCCGTGAGGTCCACGTCATCGACTACCTCGAGGACAGCGGCGAGGGCATCGAGTACTACGCTGGCGAGCTCAAAAAGAAGGGCTACAGCTACGGCAAGCACTTCGGGCCGCATGACCTGGCTGTCCGCGAGATCGGCACCGGCAAGTCGCGTTACGAGGTTGCCGCCCAGCACGGCATCCGCTTCGAGGACCCGATACCGCGCATCAGCAGCCACGCCGAGGGCATCCAGGCCGTCCGCTCGTTCCTGCCGTTCTGCTGGTTCGCCGAGACCACTTTGGACGACGGCGCGCCGGACGATGCTGCAAGCACCGGCGTGGACCGGCTTATCGACTGCCTCGACAACTACCGCAAGGAGTGGGACGCCAAGCTGGGCTGCCACAAGGACTACCCGCGACACGACTGGGCCAGCCACGGTGCCAAGGCCTTCGAGACGATGGCGCGCTGTGGCGCGTTCGAGCTGGTCGGCATCGCCGGCACACCGCTGCCGAGCAGCAGCATCCCAACCACACACCAGGGCCAGGGCAACTGGAGCGCATACACATGAGCCAGATTTACGTCGACGCCAACCAGGTCGCCGCCTTCATCGCTACCAAGGTCTCCGGCTTCGCCGTGCCCTCGGCGCGCCTACGTGCCGACGTCGGCGCTGTGCAGATCGACAAGGTACTGGTGCGAGAGCCCAACGGCCAGGAGCCGGCCGTGCGCCTGTCCTTCGATATGCCGGAGGCCTTCGGCGTGGAGCTGCTGGTGAAGCTGCGCGAGTTCGCTGCCAGCCCGGGCGGCTACATGACCGACCTGTTCGACAACCTGCAGGGCATCCGTCACGCGGCATGGATGCGCCGCCAGGGCCGTCAGGCCGAAGTCGCCGCCGTCTATGAGGCCATGCAGCATGCGTGATATGGGACTGCTGGGCTTCACCCCGGCCAGCACGCTGATTGCCCAGGAGCAGGCGCGCCAGGATGCACAGCGTCAGCGCGCTGCCCTCGAAAGCTCGCTGGCCAGCCACATTCGCCGCTGCTTCGAGGCGGCCAAGACCGCGAAGCAGGAGATCGAGCGCCGTCTGATCGACTGTGCGCAGCGGCAGAAGGGCATCTACCCGGCCGACAAGCTGGCGGCAATTCGCGCCCAGGGCGGTAGCGAGCTGTATCCGAAGCTGACCACCACCAAATGCCGCGCAGCCGCTGCCTGGATCCGCGACATCCTGATGCCGACCACCGGCCGCCCTTGGGGGCTGGACCCGACGCCGGTGTCCGACATCCCGCCGGAGGTGCTGCAGGCGTTCAAGCAAACGCTGATGGGACGCCTGCAGCAGGACCCGCAGGCCGCCCAGTCGCTGACCCGCGAAACCCTGGAGCAGATGCTGCTGGAGGAGATCGACAAGCGCGCTCGCGCCGCTGCCGACGCCCACGAGGACCTCATCGCCGACCAGCTCGCCGAGGGTGGCTGGGACGAAGCGCTCGAGATGTTCATCGACGACTTCGCGACCTACCCGACAGCCATTCTCAAGGGGCCTTTTCTGCAGAACACGCCAGACCTGGCGTGGGGGCAGGGCTGGCAGCTGATCGAAACCGAGGCCATCAAGTCGCACTTCAAGCGAGTCAGCCCCTACGACATCTACCCGTCGGCTGACTCCGCCGACGTCGACGATGGCGCCTACCTGATCGAGCGCGAGCGCTTCACCCGGCGCGGCCTGAACAAGCTCCGCGGCGTGCCCGGCTATTCCGACGAGGCTATCCAGCACGTGCTGCTGGAGCATGGACGCGGTGGCCTGCGGAACTGGCTGGCCGTAGATGGCCAGCGCGCGGCAATCGAGGACCGCAGTGGCGACTGGCTCAACAACCACGGCGAGACCATTGAGGGCCTGATCTACTGGGGCAGCGCCCAGGGCCTGATGCTGCTGCAGTGGGGAATGCCGGCCGAGCAGGTGCCGGACCCGCTGGCCGAGTACGAGATCGATGCCATCCTGATCGGCCAGCACGTCATCCGCTGCGTGATCAACCGCAACCCGCTGGGGGCCAGGCCGTACAACATCGCCAGCTTTCAGGCGGTGCCGGGTTCGTTCTGGGGCATGGGTATCCCCGAGCTGATGAACGACGTGCAGGATATGTGCTGCGCGGTCGCCCGGGCCCAAGCCAACAACATGGCGTTCTCGTCGGGTCCGCAGGTTGAGATCGACGAGACGCGCCTGATGCCAGGCGAGAACCCGAACGTCATGTTCCCGCTCAAGCGCTGGCGCACCAAGTCCACCGTCGGCCAGACCACGCCGTCGCCGGCCATTCGCTTCTTCCAGCCGGCCAGCATGGCGGGCGAGCTGATGGGCGTATACAGCGAGTGGGAGCGCCGCGCGGACGACGCCACCAACATCCCGCGCTACATCTACGGCAGCGAGAAGGTCGGCGGCGCCGGTAACACCGCCAGTGGTCTGTCGATGCTGATGGAGTCGGCCAACAAGGGCATCAAGGACGCGATCCGCCACATCGACCGTGGCCTGGTGCGCCGGGTCATCCATGCGCTCTGGCTGTTCAACATGCGCTACTCGAACAACCAGGCCATCAAGGGCGACTGCCGGGTGGTGGCGCGTGGCTCCAGCGCCATGCTGCAGCGTGAGCAGACGCAAATGCTGCGGCAGCAGTTCCTGCAGGGAACGGCCAACCCGATGGATATGCAGATCCTCGGCGTGGAGGGCAGGGCGAAGCTACTGCGCGCCGTGGCCGAGATTCTCGACATGCCAGGCCTTGTGCCCAGCGACGAGGAGATCACCTCCCGCATCGCCCAGGAGAACGCCCAGCAGGGCCAGCAGATGGAGCAGGCGGCTCAGCTGGAGCAGCAGCGTGTCGCCGCCGACGTCGACAACACCCAGGCCGAAGCCGAGAAGACCCGCGCGGAGACCAAGGAAATTCTGTTCGAGCTGGGCGCGCAGGCCGCGCGCCTAAAAGGACCAAGCAATGCAACTGACCGAGCAGCAAACCAAGGCGCTGGCGCGCCTGCAGTCGGACGCCACTCCGGACTGGCAGACATTCCTCCAGCTGATGCGAGATCGCAGGGAGTCGGCACGTTCGGACCTTGAGGTCGCCGCTGGCGTTGAAGGCATCGCTCGGCTACAGGGCCGGGCGCAGGCCTACGCCGAGCTGCTGCAGGACATCGAGCAGGCCCGCGAGAACGCCCTGCGCTTCACCTGATCTATCAGCCCTCACAACAAAGCCCCTTGGATTCGTCCCGGGGGCTTTTTTGTGGGCGCGCTCCCGGCCCTGGCCATGGCTGGAGAACCCGCAACACCCCACGACCTGTGAACCCCGGCAAGTGCCGGCTCACCACCACGGAGAAACGCATGAACAGCAACACGCTACCCCGCAGCATCCAGGCCCAAGCCGAGGCCGCCGACGCCGCCATCGCCGCACTCAATCAGCCCGAGCAGCAAGGGAACCCCGCAGCCGCGGCTCCTGTTGAACCTGCCGCTGCTGAGCCGGCGCAGCCCGCCGCAGCCCCGGCACCGCAAGAGCCTGCCCAGCAGCCGACTGAAACCCGGGACGCCACCTACTGGCAGCACCGCTTCAGCGTATTGAAGGGCAAGTACGACGCGGAAGTGCCAACGCTCCAGCGCCAGGTCAATGAGCTGACACGCCAACTGCAGGAGGCCAAGCAGGCAGCGCCTGCTGCAAGCGCTCCGCAGCGTGCGCAAGACGCCATTGCCGACCTGACCAAGGAAGAACTGGAGCAGTTCGGCCCCGACCTGATCGCCGTCATCCAGCGCATCGCCAGCAAGGCAGTAGCCCCGGCCGTCACGGCCGATGCCGCCGAGCTGGAAACCCTGCGCCAGGAAGTCGGCCAGTTCCGAGACGAGCGGCAGCAAGACGCTACCGCGCGCTTCTGGACCGACCTGGAGCAAGCAGTCCCGAACTACCGGCAGATCAACAGCGACGAGCAGTTCCACGCCTGGCTCGGCGAGATCGACCAGTTCAGTGGAGTGCCGCGGCAGCAGCTGCTGATCAGCGCCCAGAAGGAACTGAGTGCACATCGCGTGGCAGCGCTCTTCAAGGCCTACACGCAAACCAATCCAGCCGCCGCCAAGCCGGCCGGTGCCCAACCGCCCCAAATCCCCCCGGAACAGGTTCAGCCGGCAGCCAGCCGCGTTGGCTCCGAGGCCTTACCCGCCTCGCAGCAGCGCATCTGGAGTTCGTCCGACATCAGCCAGTTCTACAAGGACAAGGCCGCGGGCAAGTACTCGCAGGCGGACGCGGCGGCTCTCGAAGCCGACATCTTCGCCGCCCAAGCCCAGGGTCGCATCACTCAATAACCGCGACCCAGTAACGCCGGGAGGCGTAACACAGGAGAAACACCATGGCCGGTCCTACCCGTGCTGCAGGTCACCCCAACGTAAGTTCCACCAGCACTGCTGGCTTCATCCCGGCCATCTGGTCGGGCAAGCTGGTCGAGAAGCTGTATGCCGCCACCGTGTTCGGCGAGATCGCCAACACCGACTACGAGGGCGAGATCAAACAAAAGGGCGATACCGTCGAGATTCGCACGGTGCCCAACATCGTCATCAAGGACTACCAGATCGGCGGCGGCCTCACCTATGAGAAACCGACCTCCGACAAGGTGACCCTGCAGATCGACCAGGCGAAGTATTTCGCTTTCGAGGTCAACGACGTCGACGCCTACCAGGCCGACATCAAGCTCATGGACGAGTTCTCCAACGACGGCGGCGAGCAGATGAAGATCGCCATCGACACCAGCTTGCTGGCCAAGCACTACGCCGATGCGCATGCCGAGAACTCCGGCGACAACGCTGGCGCGAAGTCCGGCGGCATCAACCTCGGCAAGGCTGGTGTGCCGGTGGTCGTGACCAAGGCCAACGTGCTGGACCTGATCGTCGACTGCGCCACCGTGCTGGACGAGCAGAACGTGCCGGAGACCGGTCGCTGGATCATCCTGCCGGCCTGGATGTCCGGCATGCTGAAGAAGTCCGACCTGCGCGATGCGGGCATCATGGGCGACGCTCAGTCGGTGATCCGCAACGGCAAGCTGGGCATGCTGGACCGCTTCACGGTCTACAACAGCAACAACCTGTCGGTGGTGAACGACGTTGCCGCCGGCAATAAGAAGTGCACCCACATCCAGTTCGGCCACAAGAAGGCTCTGACCTTCGCCAGCCAGATGACCCAGATGGAGACCCTGCCCAACCCGCAGGACTTCGGGAAGCTGGTGCGCGGCCTTAACGTCTACGGCTCCAAGTGCATCGATCCGAAGGCACTGGGTCACGTCTACGCCACCAAGGGCTAAGCCCGCCTCGGGAGCCGCTCCCCGGGGCGGCTCTCGTTCACCTGGAGAGCATCCATGAACGAATTGATCGCTGCAGTGCTGGCCGCCAAGGACAAGGACGAGCTGGAGACGCTGGTGCGTGACGAGCTGGGTATCGAGCTGGACAAGCGCCGCGGCCTCGAAACCCTCCGCAAGGACATCCTTGCCGGCCTGGGCGTTGGCCCGGATGGCCAGCCGCTGGAAGGTGGTGGCACCGAGCAGGAGCAGGGCCAGGACGGCGAGCAGAAAGAGCTCGAAGAGCAGGAGCAGCAGGAGCAGCAGGAGCAGCAGGAGCAGCAGGAGCAGCAGGAGCAGGGTGGAAACACCAGCGAGCCGCTGCAACAGCCCTCCGGCTTGGATGGCCAGGGCGAAATCGCGCCCAAAGAGCCGGTCGCACAGCTGGCGATCGACGAGCCCACTTCGCCGGCCGAGCCTGCTGTGGGTGGTGAGCTGCCGCCCGCCGATCCTCTGGCACTGGCCGGCCTGGAGCTGCCCGAGCTGGAGGAAGAAGAGGGTGAGCTGGAGCCGACGGCGCCGGTCAATCGTCTGCTGCGCAACCGCGAGAACGGCCGGGAGTTCGTCTGGACACCGGAGCTGGCCCAGCTCGCCCACATGGAAGAGGTCTAAGGGATGGCTGTCACCGTGGGCGACGTGCTGCGGCGCGCACGAACCATCCTGCAGGAGCGCACCAAGGACGGTACGCGCTGGACCAACAAGGAGCTGCTCGACTGGCTGAACGAGGCCTACGGCGTGGTGATCGGCATTCGCCCTGGTGCGAACACCGTGACCGCCGAGGTCGCCTGCGTTGCAGGGACCCGGCAAGCCATACCGGCCGGGTGCGAGCGCCTGCTGGAGGTTCTGCACAACACCGCGCCGCAGGCGAAAGGTCTGATCGTCACGTCGATGCTGCGCGCCGAGCTGAACGCCATGCGCCCGCGCTGGCACGGCGAGGCCGCCAGCCTGGCCGTCGAGCACTACGTGTTCGAGGAAGACGAGCCGCGGGTGTTCTACGTTTACCCGCCGGCAGCCCCGGGCGCGAAGGTGCTGGTCAGTTGTTCGGCAGTGCCGACTCCACATGCCGTCGCCCAGGCAACACCGGACTCGACCGAGGCTATCCGTCTGCCCGATACCTATGCGCCGATCCTGCTGGACCTGGTGCTGGCGCGAGCGTTCACCAAGGACGCAGAGGGTGGCGTCAACCAGGCGCGCGCAACCTCCCACCTGCAGGCGGCCCAAGGCGCGCTCGGGCTCAAGATCCAGGGCGATGGCTCGGCCAGCCCCAACGCTGAGAGCGCGCAATGACCATCAACGATCTTGTCGACCTGCTGCAGCCGGACTTCCCTGGCTGCCCACGGGCAACCCTGCGGGACATGCTGCGCTGGGCGCAGCGCGAGCTGTGCACCGAGGGCAATGTGTGGGTGCACAACGATGGACTTGCTGTCGTGGCTGCCCAGTCCGACGCGCCGGCGATTGAAGTTCCGCCAGGTGCCGAGGTGCTGCGCATCTTCTGGCTCAAGGACGCCGGCCGGGACCTGGTGCCGGGCGATGCGTTCTGGCAGCCGACCGCCAGCACCGTGGAGTTTCGCCTCCCGCCGACGAGCGACGAGCTAGACGGGGCGCTGGTCTGCCGGCCGACCCTTGGGCGCGATATGCCCGCAGACCTGCTGTCGCGCTGGTCGGAGGCCCTGATCCACGGCGCCAAGTACCGACTGTTCAGCATGCCGCAGCCGTGGCGTGACCTGGCGCTGAGCGACTATCACAGCCGCCAATTCCTGAGTGCTCAGGCTGATGCCAGGCACCTGGCTCTGACCGGCCATCAACAAGGCTGCGTGCGCATGCAGGTGCCGCGCTTCCTGTAACCGCTTCACCAAACATCCCAATCCAGCCCGGGAGGGCCGATTATGTCCGCTGCATCCAACTACCTCGAATCTGCACTGCTTGAGCATTTCCGCGGCACTCAGCTGCCGCTCCCGTCCAACTTCTTCGTCGCGCTCCATACGGCCGACCCTGCCGATGCGGCGCTCGGCACTGAAGTGAGTGCCGCCGCGTGGCCGTCCTATGCGCGCCAGACGGTCGGCTCGCCGCTGTCTTCGGCCTGGACCGCTTCAGCCGACGAAGCCGGTGGCGGCAAGCAAATCACCAACGCCAATACCCTGAATTTCCCCGCGAACAATGGCGCCGCCTCGGTTCAGGTCACCCACTTCTCGATCTGGGACTCGGGCAACGGCGGCAACATGTGGGCTCATGCTCCGCTGACTGCGCCCAAGACCATCGATCCGACCGACATCTTCTCGGCGATTCCTGGCGCGCTGCGCCTGATCTCCCGCTAAGGGGTAGCCCGTGCGCCTGAACGATTCCGCGCTCAATAGGCGCAGGCTCAACGCAGGTAAGCGCTTGCCTGTCCGCGGATCGGGCCAGGCCGTGGCCATGGTCACAGCCGACCTCGTAGCGACCAGAATCGTCCATGGCGCAGGCGATGCGCTGCAGCAGCTGGCCGGTCAATTCCTCGCCAGCTCCATCCGAATGGCTGGCGGGGCCTGGTCGTGCACCGTGGATGCAACGCTGGCTCAGACCGTTTCGCGAAGCGGCGCTGGCCAAGCCGTGCTCGAGGTCGCCGCCGACCTGTATTACACGCGAGCAGTGCTGGGGTTCGGCACAGCTGTCGTCGAGCTTGAGCTGCAGGGTCATGTGGGCGTGGTCTTCATCGACGGCCAGGCGGTCATTCGCCCCATGCATGCTGAACTGGCTCCGACGAAGCGAGTGATGGGGCAGGGCGCCGCTGCATCCGTTATGGCTGGCTTGCTGGCACCGTCTGCGATTCGGCGGATCTCCGGTGAGCTGATGCCGATGAAAATGGATGGAGGCCTGGAGGGCTCCCACATTGATGCAGGCGGCGTGCGGCACATCGGCTTCTCCGGCGTTGCCCCGCTAGGGCTGGAAGCACAAGACGCGGGCATGCTGCGCCAGGCCTTCATAGGGTCTCTGGACTTCGAACTGAATGGTTCCGGAAGCGGCTCGCTTATCAAGCCAGCACTGGCTGGCGACGCTGTGTTGGGGCTGCGATTGCTGGGCGGCTTCCGCGTTGCTCGGCATGTCCGCGGAGAAGCTGTCTTGAAGGCCAGTGTCGCGTGCACCGGCGCCGTGGTTGTAAGAGGCGAGGGTGAAGCCGCCCAGTCGTTGCGCGCGACGCTAACCGGCTACAAGCGAACGTATCCAGGACTGGAGGCGACGATTGTCAGTGTCGGTAGCAGCCTGCGCGCCGCTCGTATCGTCCACTGCAGCGGCTCTGCTGTTGTAGGGCTCCAACTATCGGGCCAGGGCGCCCGACACCGACTCGGCAAAGGGGCTGCGGTCATCGAGGTGCTTGGCGAGTCCGACAGCTACCTCAATCCCAACGCTGAAGATCCCACCGAAGAAAACTTCTCCCGGCTAGCCGTGCCGCGCGACTTTGCGCGGCCGGCAGAAGCACGGGAATGGAGACGATGAATGAAGCTGGGGACATTTCCCAAACAGCCCGCGGAGCGGCTGAGTAAGTCGATCATCTACAGCGATGCCTTGGATGACGGGGACGAGATTGCCTCGGTGATGTCCTGCACCGTTGACCAACCTGGCCTGCTTGTAGTGCCAACCCTCGTTGATGGAAGCCGCGTGCGACTGTGGGTCAGCGAGGGCTTCGACGGTGCGGCCTACAAAATCACCGTCAAGGTTCAGACGGCTGGCGGCGAGATCTTCGAAGATGAACTGACCTGCCGGGTGCGCGACGTATGAAGCAGCTTTTTGTGAACAACTTCGCCACCGCACTTGTTGGCGCCGTGGCTGCGGGGGATAGCATCCTGAATGTGGCTAGCGCCGCCGGGATGCCGACGCCCGGTGCTGGGCAACACCTACTGCTGACATTGATCGGCGTGGATGCCAATGGCAATGAGGCGTTCTGGGAAGTCGTTAAGGTGACGAGTAGGTCCGGAACGACACTGACAGTTGCGCGCGGACAGGAAGGGGCTGCACGCAATTGGCCGGACGGCACATTGGTTGAGGCAAGGCTGACCGCTGGCAGTATGGATGGGAAGCAAGATGCCGCGATCAATTTGAGCGCACTGGCGGAGCTTATCGGTGCGGCCAACAAGGCGCCGTACTTCACTGCTGACGGGGCCATGTCGGTCTACGATCTGACGGTTTTCGGCAGAGCGTTCGCAGCTGCCGCCGACCAGGCTGCTGGCCGGACGCTGCTGGGGTTGAGTACCGCGGCTACTCGGGCCGCCACCACATCCGCAACGGACACGACCAGCGAACGGCTGTGGCGGACCAACGATCTGGTAAAGCAGACCTCGCAGACCGACACGACCTCTGGGTCGGTTATGCTGAACGGCGCGCACGGACTCGGTAGTGTCCTCTCCTCCGAGCCAGTGATAGCCGACTTTGCGACGATCAGGCCGTCTGGGTTCTACCGAGGACTTGGTGCTGCAGCGGCCGGGGCCACGGCAAACGGCCCCGCAGGATCAGGCAATAGCCAGCTTGGCGTGCTGTGCGTTCGAATCTTGAGCACTACCTGCTACTACTACGTGTTCGAGAACGGCGGCAGCCCGGCCGCGCGTAAGTTCTGGCTCGGGCAGAACAACAGCGGAACGGTAACTTGGCAGCAGGTTTACCACGATGGAAACTTCAGTCCTGCCACCAAGGAAAACGCGATAGCAGCCGGCACCACTGCCCAGTTCTGGCGCGGCGACAAGACCTGGCAAGACTTGGCGGAGGCGGTTCGTGCTGCGGTGCTCACCGGGCTTAGCACTGTGTCAGCTGCTGCAGTTTTGGCCACCGACACGGTGCTGGCTGCCATCGGCAAGCTGCAGGCGCAGATCAACGGCCTGAGCGCAGCCAGTTACACCAACCTGACTCTGGTTTCCCCATTTACTTGGGATTCGGCCGGGGACGCAGCCGATTACAGCCGGCCCTCCTACGCCAAGGTCGGCGACGTGGTGCGTCTGCGGGGCAAGGTAACGGTTTCAGGGACTCACACCGACATCGGCTCTACCTTGTCCAAAGTTATCGCCACTCTCCCGGTGGGCTTTCGCCCGGCAAAGAGAAAAGCATTCTCGATCTTCTGGGACACCGGCACGCCCCTCTACTTCAACCATTGCCTGATTTTCGTAAACCCAGATGGCAACATCGTGTTCGTCATAGCCCCCGATCAACCGTATCCGTTTACTGAGGGGCACTTCCCTCTAGATCAAATCTGGTTCGACTTGGCGTCATGAATCTGAACACGAAATACGGAACGTTCGGCTGCGATGAGGCTATCGGTCAACGGCAGGCTACGGATTATCAGCTTGTCGCCGGCGCGGTCGAGCTGATGTAGTCGATGATTCATCTGCGGACCCAGCCCTGATGTCAGGTTTAGGCGTCGGTAGCGGCATCAATCCAACCAGCCCGTCACGTGCGGGCATTTTTCTGTCTGGAGATACGGCATGAAGTTGGCCTTAGCCGCATTTCGCGGCGAGCTACCAATCGTCGATGAGCGCCTGCTGCCGGAGCAGAACGCCCAGGCGGCGCGCAACGTGTACTTGCGCCGCGGGACCTTGAAACCGGAGCGTGCACCAGCTCCGGTGGCCGGCCTGCCCAGCGTTATCGCGCCGTCGAGCCTCTACCGCTACCCGCACGGCAACAACGGCGCGGGCTTCTGGATGGTGTGGGGAGGCGGCAAGCTGGTGGACGTGGTGAAGTCGCTCTTGGCGGACGACGCCTGGAGCCGCGTCTACTGGACCGGCGACGGCTATCCCAAGATGGGCGGCATCGCCCAGATCACCGCCGGGTCACCGCCGTACCCGAGCAGCAGCTTCCGCCTGGGGGTACCGGCACCCGCCAGCGCGCCGGTCGCATCCGCGCCAGGCAACCGGGTGCCGGTGAAGGACCAGCCGATCACTGCGGTGCAGACGGTCTACGTGGTGACCCTGATTACTCGCTTCGGCGAGGAGGGGCCGCCCAGTCCGCCGAGCACCGCGATGCTGCGCTGGGACATGGTTTCCGGCGCGCCGGCCGGCGGCAATCTGGTGCTGGCCCTGCCGGCGGTGCCGAGCGGGCCGCACGACATCATCAGCAAACGAATCTATCGCGCCGAGTCCGCCGGCGTCTTCCAGGAGGTGGCCACGGTGCCGGCGGCGACAGGCAGCTACACCGACACCGTGCTCAGCGAGCAGATGGGCGTGTCCCTGTCTTCGCTGGAGTGGGACATGCCGGACGAGCGTATGGTCGGACTCACCGCGCTGCCGGGCGGCTACCTGGCTGGCTTCTTCGACAACACGGTGTGCTTCAGCGAGGCTTTCCGCCCCCACGCCTGGCCGGTGTCCTACCAGGTGGCCATGCCCGAGAAGGTGGTCGGCATCGCCGCGGTGGCCGGCGGGCTGGTGGTGGCCACCAACGGCCGCCCGCACCTGATCACCGGCTCGTCGCCGGCCGGCATGGCCGACTCGCTGCTGGACGAGCTGCTGCCGTGCGTGGCCCGGCGCTCCCTGGTCGACATGGGCGACTACGCGCTCTATGCCTCGCCGAATGGCTTGGTCGCCGTGGGTGGCGGCGAGGCCAAGCTGCTGACCGAGCCGGCCATCTCGAAGGAGCAATGGCAGGCCCTGCAGCCGGCCACCATCCATGCCTACCGCTACGACGGCCGCTACCTGGCGTTCTATCAGGGCGGCTGCTTCTCCTTCACTCCGAGCGACGGCTTCGAGTTCTACGACATCAGCGCCAGCGGCGGCTACTTCGATCTGGACAAGGACACGCTGTGTCTGATTCAGGGAAACAGCGTTGTCGGCTGGGGGAAGGGCGCGGCCATGCCGATGCGCTGGCGCTCCAAGGTGTTCGAGGTGCCGCCAGGCGTCGGGGCGTTCTCCTGCGCCAAGGTGATCGCCCGCGACTACCCGGTAACCCTGCGCCTGTTGGCCGACGGCGAGATCGCCGCCGAGTTGGAGATGGAGGACAGGCGCCTGGTGCGCCTGCCGCCGGGGTATGCTGATGCCCGCGACTGGGAAATCGAGATCGAGGGCACCCACGAGGTGCAGTCGGTCCAAGTGGCGACCTCGGCCGCCGAGATCGTGTAACCGCTTGCCGTGAGGCACCGATGACAACGAAGAGAATTACGCTGCCGGCGCTTTCGGCGAAGGTGCCGGGCGAGCTGCGCCCGCTGATGCAGGCGATGATGGAGATCATCGAGACCGGCGAGGGTGTGCGCGGCAATAAGCTGGACCGCAAGCTGACCTTTCGCGACCTGCTGGACGGCGGCGTGGCCGGCCTGCGAGTGCCGGGCAACCCCGATGGCGGTCTCGTTCCGGTCACTCCGAACCCGGATATGTCCGTCCCGCCGGCACCGACCGGGTTTCTCGCCGATGGCAGTTTCTTCGGCCTGGTACACCTGAGCTGGGACCCGCCACACGAGGCCTATAACAACCACGCCTACACGAACCTCTACCGCGCCGCGGTGGACGACTTCGGCAAGGCCGAGCTGATCGGCCGAGAGGCGGGGATGTTCTACAGCGACAAGGTGCGCGACGACGCGGCCAGCGTCGAGAACCCCCTGGAGCTTCCGGGCTTCTATTACTGGGTCACCTTCACCAGCACCTCGGCGGTGGAGGGGCCGCCCAACTCACCGGGCGGCACCTTTGCTAGGCCGCTACCGGATGCGGACTACCTGCTGGGGCAGCTCTCCGGCCAGCTCGGGGAGTCCGAGCTGGAAGACGCTCTGCGCGGGCGTCTCGACGGCTTTGGCACGAGCATCCAGGAGCAGGCCAAGGTGGTGCAGGGACTGTCCGCCCAGTTCACCCTCAAGCTGGACGTGAACGGCTATGTCTCCGGCTTCGGCGCCTACAACGACGGCAAGACCGCCGACTTCGCCGTGCTCGCCGACCGTTTCTGGATTGCCCGGCCTGGCGCCGCCAAGTCGGCGGTGAAGCCATTCATGGTGGTGGACGGGAAGGTCTACATCGACTCCGCGTTTATCCGGCAGGCCTCGATTCAGGAGGGCCACCTGGGGCCGATCACCTTCGGCAAGCTGGTGGACGGAGCCGGCGAGCCCGTCACCACGCTCGCCGGCCTGCTGCGGGCCGACATGCTCGACGTCGATCAGTTGCGTGTCACTGACGCCAACATCGCCGGTGTGCTTAAGTCGTCGCAGTCAGGCGCCAATGGGCGGCCTCGCTGGCAACTGGACAAGGCGGGTGGGCTGGAGTTGAACAGCGCTGGCAACAGCGGCCGGATGGAAGTGCGAGAGAATTTCGTAAAGGTGTTCGACGGCAACGGCACGCTACGGGTCCAGCTGGGGGACCTTTCGGCATGAGCTTCGGCCTCCTGATACGCGACGAGGATGGCAACGTCATTCTCGACGCTGACACCTTTACCGTGCGTTTGGTGGCTACCGTCAGCCTGGGCGCAGGTCAGTTCGCTGGCCCTGTACGACTACCATGCCCGGCTGCCCGGGCTGGCATGTTTGCGGCGACTACCCCATTGGCTGTTTGGTCGTTTCCGCAGGTCGAGCCCTGGGAGCGGACCTCTCCGGGTGCGAAGCTCGCTGCGTCGTGCACGCCGATGCCAATCGTGACCGTTGAGAACGGCGCAGTCGTTTGTTCTCCGCCCAGGAGCAGAACCGTCTTCAAGGGCCCTCTACTGATCTACGTGCTGACCAACGTATGAGCTTCGGATTCTTCGCCCGCGGGAACGGCGGGCACCTGATCATCGACGAAAACAACCCTGTTCTGCGGGTGGTTCACTCCGGCGACATCAAGGTCTCGCAGGTGTCCAATCAGGCCTACTCGGCATGCACTGTCACCTACCCGAGCGCCATCACCACGCCGAATCCGCCAATGGTTTTTGGGGTTCCCACACACCAGGCCGGCGATGTCGGGCTCGGCTTGTTCTGTCATCTGGGCGCGCCCGGGCGCTGGACCGGCTTTCGCGTCATCTTCGCCCAACGCATGGAATATCGCATGTGGGGGTTCGGGGAGGGTGCCAGCAACTTTTCTGCACACATTGGGCGCCAGGTCAGGATCGGTGCCTTCACGGGCTGGAGGTACCACGCCTGCGTATGCCATCCCGCCGCGCCGATCCAGAGCGGCTATGGCTTGCGGGTGTTCAACGCGGACGGCCTTGTTATCTTCGATAGCAACTGGCCCATTGCGCCATTTCGCCGCCTGCTTACTGGGTGGTACGAGACGGGGTGGCCGGGCTCTTCCTATCCAAGAGTGGGCGGGCAGGAAATTGACCGGTATCAGTGGGGCTTCAACTTCTCCACGGGTGCGCGCACGGACCCCAATGTCGATGTCGATCCGGTGACCGAATACTACGCACACCCCTGGGGCGCGAGAGACGGTGACCTTGGGATTATGATTTCCTCGGTTTGCGCGATGTCGCAGTGGGTGGACTTCGGCGATTTTCTGGAGGTTAGAGCCGTTCCGTTCTTCGGCTTCCGTGGAGATGACCGCAGCCTGCTTCGCTGCATGGTCGAGTTCGGCTACCCGCAACATAAATCAGCAACCGCCGGCCAAGCGCTCAATGGCTACGGCCTGCTAACTGCGGATTTCAGCCGCATCTGAGCCTTGCTATCCTTGGCCCATTCATTGTCGGGAGACAACGATGCCACGCTCGAACGAGCGCGAGTTTCTGCAGCATGTGCTGCAGGAGCAGACCGCGCCAATTCTCTTTTGCGAGACCCTGTTTCGCATCTCTCAGACCCTTGACGATCTGATCGACAAGGACCGTCTCGTATCCGACGAGAAGGTCTACGACGCCTTCTGGCAGGCGCTGATCGAACTGCCGGCGAATCCTTTCTACCGAACCCACGAGCCATATCTGCGCCCGCTGATGGCGGCTGCGCTGCAGGACTGGCGCGACAGCGTGAAGCTGGAGCGGCGCGGCGACTACCACGGCCGGACCCTTGCGTTCGTGCTGCGTGACCAGCTGACCAGCCTGGTGGTGCAGTGCGCGTACCTGGTGGGCGGCATGGCCTGGATGCAGCAGGTTTCCGAGGAGGTGCGTATGCACTTCCACGAAGACAGCCTACAGGGCTACATCGATGACCTCGACCAAGGGAGGGCCAACGCATGAGCGGAGGCGGCGGCGACGAGCCTGACAACACCATCAAGGACACCCCGGAGCAGCGCTACGCAGCGAAGGTAGCGGCCGAGAAATGGAACTATGCCCAGCAGGTGCTGGCGCCGCTTGAGAGCGAGTACATGGCCCGAGTCGACGATCTCGATTCCAAGGGGCGCATGAGCTACCTCCGAGGTGTTACCACCCAGGCGTCGCAGGCGCAGCTCAGCAAGGGACTGGCCGATGTCGGTGACCAGCTGGGACAGGGTGGGATCAACCCGAACAGCGGCCGCTGGAACGGCACCATGGCCGACTATGCCGGCGAGAGCGCCCAGCAGGGTGGCGAGACTATGGGGCGGGCCCAGTTCCAGCAGACCACCGAGAAGGTCCGCGGCCTGCAGAACGTGGTGGCTATCGGTTCCGGCCAGTCCGGCCAGGCGCAGAACGGGCTCAGCGACATCGCCTCGCAGTCCGCTGCCGATGCGCGTCAGCAGTCGGCGACCGCCTTTAACCGGCGCTCGGCCAACCTGCAGCTGCTCGGCGGCATCGCCGGCGCTGGCGCCAACTTCGCCATGGGCAAGCTGACCACGCCGAGCAGCAGCGGCGCCGGGCTCAGCCTGCAGGGGCAGACCCAGCCGCTGACCAATAACCCGGCCTATGTGAGGAATATGTGATGGCAGGCTTTTTGATTGATCCGAACAAGGCGTTCTCTGGAGACCAGGGCGCCTCGGATGTCCTCGGCCAGCTCTACCGTGCACAGTGGGAGGACTGGAAAACCCGGTTCCGCCCCTACATCGACCGGCTGGCGGACATGGCGAAGTCTCCGACTTTCGCACGACAGCAGGGAGACGCGGCCTCTGCTGCGGTGAACACCAGCTATGCCAACACCGGCGAAGCACTGAAGCTGCAGCGGCAGGGCATGGGCTTGAACCTGACGCCAGCGCAACAGCAGGCCGAGCAGCGCAAGCTCTCGCTGGGTCGTGCGGCAGACTCGGCCGCCGCCTACAACCAGGCATCCATCTCGGCCCGCGACCTGCAGGACAAGATCCTCGCCGGCGGCATGGGGCTTTCCAATATCCCGAACACCGGGCAAGTACAGCAGGGGTAACGCATGTCCTACGGACTACTCGGCTTGAAGAGCCAGATGGAAGGCGAGGCGCTGCAGGGCTTGAAGGAGCTGAACCAGCAGCAGCAACAGAACAGGGCTTTCGAGGATCAGCAGCAGCAGGCGCAGAAGACCCAGCGCCGGCAGTCACAGGTCGGCATGGCCACCACCGGCGCAATGATGGGCGCGCAGGTCGGCGGCCCGTGGGGCGCGGCCATCGGCGGCGCTGTCGGCCTGCTGGCCGGCTCGTTCATGTAAGGGGGGGATGATGAGCGGACTTGATACGCGCGGTGCCTGGGACGGCTTCCGCGAAGGCTTCCAGCTGATGGACAACTACCAGGCACGACAGGCTGCCCAGCAGAACGCCGACGAGCAGATCGCCATGCAGCAGCGCGGCCTGGATATGCGCGAGCGCGAGATGGTGCAGCAGCGGGACCTGGCAGAGCGCCGTTTCGGCCTCGACGAGAAACAGTTTGGCCAGCAGCAGCACCAGTTCGAGCAGCGCCATGCGCTGGACGAGCGGCAACTGGACATCTCCAGCAAGCAGTTCGAGCGGCAAATGCGTGCCGATGACCGCCGGTTCAGTCTGCAGCAGCAGGAACTGGGCATGCGCCGTCAGGAGCGCGACGAGGAGCGCGACATGCAGATCCTGCGCGCCGGATACGGCAAGATCGCCGAAGGCCAGGAGCTGGGCGACGACGAGATCGAGACCTTCAAGCGATACCCCTGGCTGGCGCCCAACCATGTCGCCGATCCACGCATGGACGCGGCAGTGAAGCGCGCCGCCGAGGTGCTGGACCCGAAGAACCCGGCTGATGCCAACGACCCCCAGTCCCTTGAGGCCATCAACTACATGTTCGGCCCGAACATCCAGCGCGGCGATGGCGGCAAGAAGCGCATCGTTGGCGTCTACCCGGGCCAGAAGCCGGGCACGCTGGCTTTCGAGCTGGAGGTCGTCGGCGAGGACGGCAAGGCCTACAACGCACCGATGACCAAGAATCGCGGTACCGCCGAGGACGACGAGGTTATGCAGGTGCCGATCGAGGATCTGGTCAACCGCGTGGCCGGCTACAAGTCCCTGCAGGGCGTGCTGCAGTCGTCCGGCGGGCGCGAGCGTGCCGTGGCCCTCGGCCAGCGCCTGGGCTTCGTCAACCAGTTCGACGACAAGGACGCTCCGGCCGACGTGCAGACGGCGAAGTGGCTGGTCAACTCCGGCGCGGCACCTGATGTGCAGTCGGCCTGGTCGATGGTGCGCGGCGCGCGCGGTAAGAGCCGCCAGGACTTCGCTCTGGACTATGCGAAGATGATCAGCGGCAACCAGGACCCCATGGCCGAAACGCGAGTTTCGAGCGATCAGGCGTTCCAGGCTGGTCTAGAGATGTTCGACCGGCTGAATGGCGGCCAGCAGCAGGGCGCACCGGCTCCAACTCCACAGCCACAGAGCGGCGCGCCGAGCGCAGAGAAGCAGGACGCTGATAGCGACCTGCAGGGCCTCTGGTAACCGCTGACACAATCCCATCACTGCCGGGAGGCATCGATGCAGAACAACGGCCAACCCCGCCCTTGGGCGGACGTGGCAGCCAGCGAGCAATTCCGCGCGCTGGCCCCCGAGCGCCAAGAGCGTGCCCGCCAACTCTATTTCGAGCAGGTAGTACTGCCGCGCGTTCCTGCCGGCCGGGAGACTCGTGCCCGCGAACTGTACGACCAGGACACGCTCGGAACTCTCTCGCAGCCGACAGCCGATCAGGGCGAGGTCGGGGCTATGGACTTCGTGAAGGAGGCCGGTGCCGGCCTGCTGAAGGGCACCGGGGCTATCGTCAGTGGCGTCGGCGATATGATCCGACCGGAGGACCGGGGGCTGTCGAATACCCTGCCTGACGGCACCGAGCTGCCCAAGATCAGGTCTCTGCGTGAGCTGGCCGCCGACGCCATAGACCCGGCCGCGCGTGCGGCCGGCGGCTGGCTGGACGAGAAGGGCCAGGCTGTCGCAGACAGCAAGAGCCAGGCCGCCAAGGACGCGCTTGCCCAGAGCACGCCGACCGGCGACGTTCTGGCCCCTGAAACCTGGGATTTCGGCGAGGACCCGAGCGCTGCGGGCTACGGCCTGCAGATGGCTGGCCTGGTGGGCCAGTTTGCTCCACAAGCCGGCGTGCTGATCGCAACCCGCGGTAAGTCGGGCCAGGCGCAGTCCACCGCCATGATGGCAACCGGAGGCCTCCAGGCCGGCGGCGCTGCTGCCAATGAGGTGGAGCAGCGCATCCAGGAGACCCCTGACGCCGAGCTGCAGAAGTCGTCGGAGGTCTACCGCGCCCTGCGCGAGAAGCTGGCCGAGCCAGAGGCCCGTGCGGAGCTGGCGCTGATGGGGCGCGATGCAGCGTTCAGCGGTGCCGCGCCTGTGGGCGCGCTCGGCGGCCTGGCCACCCAGTTCACCCTGGGCCCGCTGCAGAAGATGGTGGGCGGTGGTGTCGGGCAGCGCCTGGCTGCCGGCCTGGTGTTCGATGCTCCAGCCGAAGGCCTGCAGGAGGTTGCCGAGACGGTGGCGGCCAGGGCCTCGACCAACGACGCGCTCGGCGAGCAGCGCAGCCTGACAGAAAACACCTTCGGCGATGCCGTGCTGGGTGCCCTTGGCGGCGCTGGCCATGCTTCTCTCGGTGCGGCCCTGGGCGAAGGCAAGGCCCCGGCGCGCCAGCAGGGCGAGGCAGATGCCGATTTCGAGAACACGCCCGAGCCTGCGGCGCTGCCAGCGCCAGGCCTGGCTGGCCTGCCGCCACCGGAGCAGGTGTTCTACGGCGACAGCCAGGGCAACGTGCAGGACACCGGCCCGGTGCGCAACGTGGACGGCGAGCAGCAGCCGGCCCAGCAGGCCCGCAACTGGGTCAACCCGCAGAACGACCCGGCCAACCTGGGCGGCGGCCCGGGCATGGATCAGCAGAGCCCGCGCGGAGAGCCCGCGCCGCTGGAGGGCCAGCTGCAGCTCGGCGCCCGCCAGCAGCAGGCCGAGCAGCAGCGAGACCCGCTGACGATCGACGCCGAGCCGGAGCGCGCTGCGCTGCCGGCGCCGGAGACCATCGTGGTGGACGGCCAGGGCAACGCTCAGCGCGGCCCGGTGGCGCCACAGGTCCCGAGCGATCAGGTGCAGGGTGGCCGCGGTATGGACCAGCAGGCCCCGACCGCCCAGCCGCGCGACCGCTCCCGCGGCGAGCTGCTGCGCAAGCCCAATGGCAAGCCGTTCGATGCGCCCAAGGGTGCCGAGGCGAGCAAGGCATTCCGTGACGCCCGCGCCGCCGGCCGAGAGCCGCGCGTCATTCGCGTGCAGGGCGGCTATGCCATCCAGGTGCAGCCGGAACAGGTACGGCACGAGATGCGGCCGCTCGACATGAAGGCCAACGAGGCGGCCACTTCGCCGACCAACGAGCTGCCGGCGCCGACCGCCGCCCAGATCGAGGCGGGCAACTACAAGAAAGGCAAGGTGCGCGTGCACGGCCTGGAGTTGTCCATCGAGAACCCGCGGGGCTCCGAGCGCAGTGGCCGGCGACCGGACGGCAGCGAATGGCGCCACACAATGAGCGACCACTACGGCTACATCCGTCGCACCACCGGCGCCGACGGCGAGCAGGTGGACGTCTACCTGGGGCCGCAGGAGGAGAGCGGCCAGGTGTTCGTCGTCGATCAGCTGAATCAGCAGGACGGCAGTTTCGACGAGCACAAGGTGATGATCGGCTTCCCCGACCAGGAGTCGGCCGTGGCCGCGTACCGCAGCAACTTCGACGCCGACTGGCAGATGGGCAAGGTCTCGGCGATGCCGGTGGCGGAGTTCAAGCAGTGGCTGAAGGGCGGCGACCTGGCGAAGCCGGCTGCGCCTGCCCAGCAAGAGCCCCGCCGCGCCAAGCCGGTTGCGAGTAAGGGACCGCGCCGCAACGTGGATCGGGACCGCGATTCGCTGCTGCAAGCAACCATCCGCCTGGGCTGGCTCAAGACCGAGTGGCGCGAGGACACTACGGGCGACAGCAAAGGCAACAAGCATGTGCCCGGGGTGGGTGCGCTCTGGAGCGACAAGACCGGAACCAGCGTCGACGACATGGCGTCGCTGCTGGACCAGCACGGCTACATTCCCGCCGGCGAGATGGACAACCTGGGCGGCGTCCCGTGGCTGCAGCAGGCCCTGCGTGACGAGCTGAATGGCACCACGCATTTCGCTGCTGGCTCGAAGGCGCAGCAGGAGCAGATGGAGCGTGAACTGCAACAGCGTTATGCTGACGAGATTGAGCGTGAGCAGCAGCGGTTTGAAGCCTATATTGCTCAGGTCGAAGAAGAGCATGGTGTCGATGTAGCGAACAGGGTGCGCGAGCACCTGGAGGCCGCTAAGGCCCACGACGAGCAGCTGCTGGCAGAGGCCCAGCGCTACGAGGACGAGTATGACGAGCGAGAAGAAAGCCGAGCCGAAAGCCTTGAGTACGGAGCAGGAGCAGCTGGCCGAGAAGCTGTGGCAGGAGAGCCCCTACGGCAAGCTGATGGCGGACAAGATCGCCAGCAGCGAGCGCCTGCGCGACCTGGCCCGCGAGAAGCTGGCAAAGTCGAACCATTCGGACTCGAGCAGCAGACCGAACGAAGCCTGACGGAGCAGGCCGCCCAGCAGCGGGCGGCCGAGCAGGCAGAGGCCGAGGCACGACGCCAGGCCGAGCAGAAGGCGCAAGCAGACCGCGACCGCGCCGACTTCACCCTTACCGGATCTGATCGTCCAGCCGACGTGGCCGAGGCTCGTGGGCAGAACGATATGTTTGCGCCGCGCACCCGTGGCGAGGCGAAGGCGAAGATCGAGGACTTCGGCGAGAAGATCGGAGGTGCGCGCAAGGATCGTGCTGTATCCACCGGCCCCCGCACTGGTCGCACAGCTGAAAGCGACACGCGACCGGCTTGGGCGCGTCGGTTCGAGATTTCCGAGGTGGTCAGCAGCACCAACCCTGCCGACGTCGGGCGCTGGGAAGTGCGCGATAGCCGGCTCAAGGACTGGAAGAAGCAGCCCAAGAAGGTCGGCAGCTACGCCACACGCGAGGAAGCCGAGCAGGCCATCCCGCTGATCGCGGTTGCTCTGAAGCATCGCGTCGTGTCGCAGCGTCAGGGCGATGGTGATGGCTTCGAGATTTGGCGGTCCATCAGCGATTACAAGCGCGTGAAGGTCGTTGACCAGGTGTTCCCGAGCCGTGAGGCGGCTATGGAATACATGGCCGTCAACGCGCAGCAGATCATCGAGACCAACACCACCTTTGGCGAGGCGGACCTGCCGCGGCCGGCGAATGCCCAGCGCATCGGCGCCGCGCGCCGTGATGGTCCGGTCAGGGACAGCGCCTTTATCGAGACCTTCGGCTTCCGAGGGGTCGAGTTCGGCAACTGGAACAACCAGGAAGAGCGGCAGCAACTGCTCGACGACGCCTACGACGGCCTGCTCGACCTGGCCGAGGTGATGGACATTCCGCCCAAGGCGATCAGCCTGAACGGCGAGCTGGCCCTGGCCTTCGGTGCTCGTGGCCACGGCCTTAGCGGCGCCCGCGCGCACTATGAGCCGGGGAAGGTGGCGATCAACCTGACCAAGATGAACGGCGCCGGCTCCCTGGCGCACGAATGGTTCCATGCCCTTGACCACTATTTCGGTCGTCAGGACGGGAAGGCCTCGGCCGAGTGGGTGACCGACGAGGACGGTACCCGCTCGCTCAAGACCTCCGGCAACTTCGAGCGCGAGGCTGTCAGCTCGGGATTCAGGCGGACCGGCTCCGGTGTTCGGTCGGAGGTGCGCCTGGCCTACAAGGAGCTGATGGACACCATGCAGCACAAGGCCGAGCAGTACGTGGAGGACACCGCCCGCGCCGACAACTTCGTGGCCCGCTCCCGCAAGGAGGTCGCCGAGCGCCTGGACCGCCTGCGTACCGACCTGGCGGAGCAGAAAGACCCGAAGTACTGGAAGCGCTACAACAAGCCGGCGACCGCGGAACAACTGGCCGCGTTCGATACCGTGGCCCAGCAGATCCTCGAAGGCGTGCAGCTTGATACCGAGCTTCGCTCTACGAAGCCGGACGCCAAGCTGTCGCGCCGTAATGCCTTCAGCGGTATGCGCTGGACCAACGACGCACTGGAGCAAATCAGCGCGATCTACAAGGCCGTGCGCGGCCGGAGCGGCTTCAGCGCCGACAGCAACGGCGAGCTGGACCGCCTGCGCGGCGTCATGGGTCACTACTCGTCTCGCCTGAAGATGCTGGCAGAGGCTCAAGACGGCGAGCAGAAGACCAGGCGCGTGCCGACTCAGTTTGCCATGGACGCCAAGGAGCTGGACCAGGGCCGCGGTACCGACTACTGGACCACGCCGCACGAGATGGCGGCGCGCGCCTTCCAGGGCTACGTCGAGGACAAGGTTGCCGAGCAGGGCGGCAGCAGCCCGTTCCTGAACTACGGCCCCGAGCAGGCTGCCATCCCTACACCCTGGGGCTGGAAACGCCCGTTCCCGACTGGTGCAGAGCGCAAGGCAATCAACCAGGCCTTCGACAAGCTCGTGGATGCCATCGAGACCCGCGAGACCGACGCTGGTGTCCAGCTGTATCGCCAGGGCGGCGAACAGCAGGAGGGCGCCGAGCAAGGTGTGCAGGTGTCGGCCGATCAGCTGCGCGAGGCCCTGAAGGCTTCGCCGGAGCTGGCCGGCGTCGAGGTGGTTCAGGACTTCGAGGACCTGCCGCTGTCGACCCGCACCCGTGCGAAGCGTGATGGCGTGGCCCCGCAGGACCTGCGCGGTGTGCGCAGCTCGGGGAAAACCTACGTCGTCGCCGGCAACCACAGCAGCCTGGCCGATGCGATCTACACCGCGGTGCATGAGGAGGTTGGGCATCGCGGCATTCGAGGCCTGCTCGGCGAGGAGCTGGATACCGTCATGGAGCGGCTCTACTCCAGCCAGCAGGCCACAGCCAAGGGCCGGCAGCGCATCGGTCAGATTCGCGACGCCTATGCCTCTGTGCTGGAGCGCCTCGACGCCAAGCAGCAGCGCGTGCTCGTTGCGCAGGAGATGGTCGCGCATCTCCTCGAGGACGGCGACCGCCCGACCATGCTGCAGCGGGTGCTCTCGAAGATTCGCGAGCTGCTGCGCCAGCTGTTCCCCCAGGTGCCTTGGACCTATACCGACATCCTGGCCCTGGGCGAGCAGTCGCGGGCCTGGTTGCGCCGGCAGAACGGCCAGCAGGGCGCAGACCAGGCGGTGCTGTACTCCCGCCGCGGCTGGTCCAAGGAGTTTCCGGATACTGTGCTGGCGCACCCGCTCAGCTTCCTGAACAAGCACCCGGACTACGAGGCGGCTAAGGCCGGCGACGACGGCGCCGCGCTGCGCTTGGCCCGCGACGCCGTGACCCCGGAGTTCGTGGAGCAGGTGCGGGCGTTGATTCCGGAAGGCAGCCAGCCGCGCATCGTGCCGGTGCTGGCCGTCGAGGGGGCAGGGAAGAACCGAATCCCGCTGATGGCGGCCGAGGTCCTCGCCCAGCGCCTCGGACTGGAGACCGATACGGCGCCGGTGCAGGCCGAGAAGGTCGGCCGCACCCAGTCCAGCGCCCTGGAGCGCATCGCCAACCAGCCGACCTTCGCAGGTAAGGTGGCGGTGGGCGACTACCTGATCCTGGATGACACCCTGACCCAGGGCGGCACCCTGGCCCAGCTGAAGACCCACATCGAGGACAACGGCGGTCGGGTAGTCGGAGCGGTCGCCTTGACCGGTAAGAACTACTCCCGCAAGCTATCGCTTGACCCATCCACTCTGGCGGAAGTCCGTGGCAAATACGGCAGCATCGAACCTTGGTGGCGTGACACCTTCGGCTACGGCCTCGAAGGCCTCACCCAATCTGAAGCTCGAACACTCCTCACGTTCGACAAGGGACAGCTATCGCCTGAGCAACTCCGAGATCGAATCGCTGCGGCGCGAGATGCAGGCCTCTTCCGAGTGGGCCAAGCAGCAGCTGCAGATCGATCCGGAACTGAAGCATCTGTAGACCCCGACGAGAATCTTTACTCGTTGGCCGGCGCCCGCCGGCCGCACGTTGCTGATGCCCACCCCGACCTGAATGCCGACGAGCAGGATGCACTGCGCAAGATCGCGCCGCGCACCGTTCGCCAACGCGCCATCGACTGGTACCGCGAGCACACCGACCGGCTGATGACCAAGCTCCGCCGGGGGCTGGTCGACAAGTACGCGGCGCTCAAAGAGCTGGACGAGGAGCTGCACGGCGCCGACTTCCTGCAATCCTCGATCACGTCCAGCGCCTGGGTACTGGCCCGTATGGCGCCGGCCGCCGCGGGCGCGCTCAACGCCATGATGCACAACGGTCGTATCGTGCTGGACCAGCAGCAGAAGGTAATCGGCATGCGCGACGACGGCAGCATGGGCCTGGGCGAGGTGTTCTCGCGCCTCGGCGATGCCGCGGAGATCGAGCGCTTCATGGGCTGGATCGCGGGCAACCGCGCCGCCAAGCTGGCCGCCGAGGGCCGCGAGAATCTGTTCGACGCCAAGGACATCGCCGCACTGAAGGGCATCAACCGCGGCACCACCGCCGACGGCCGTGTGCGTGCCAAGGTCTACGACGAGGTGTTCCGCGAGTTCCAGCAGTACCGGGACGACGTGCTGGCCATCGCCGAGCAGACCGGCATCATCAGCTCGGAGAACCGCGCCATGTGGCGGGACGAGTTCTATGTCCCGTTCTACCGGGTGATGGACGAGGAGGCCAAGGCAGCCGGCCCGCGCGCCGCCAAGGGCCTGAGCCGGCAGGAGGCGTACAAGAAGCTGAAGGGCGGCAAGCAGAATCTGAACGATCTGCTGGAAAACACCCTGATGAACTTCCACCACCTGCTGACCGCCAGCCTGAAGAACCAGGCCGCCCAGCAGGCGATCACCAACGCCGAGCAGCTGGGTATCGCCAAGCAGGTACCGGAGGCGGCCCGCGACCCGAAGTCGTCGACCTTCGTGCTCAAGGCTGGCGAGCGGGTGTTCTACCAGGTGGATGACGCCCTGGTCTTCGAGGCGCTGACCTCGCTGGCAGACCCAGGCTTGAACAACTTCGCGGTGCGCGCGATGGCCATGTTCAAGCGGGTCTTCACGAACATGACCACCATTACACCCCAGTTCATCCTGGCCAACTTCCTGCGCGATTCGATGCAAGCCGCGGCGACAACGCCGGTGAGTAAGAACGTCGCCGCCAACATGTTCCAGGGCATCAAGGCTTTCCGCGACGAGAAGACCCGCGCCCAGATGCTTGCCAGCGGCGGCGCCTTCAGCTTCGGCCATATCTACGGCGCGGATCCTGAAGAGGTGAAAGCTGGCCTGCGCCGCGGGCTGCGTGGCGCCAAGTTGGTGGACGGCCCGAAGCTGGTGCCGCAGTTGCTGGTCGCCGGGTGGGACGCCTACAACTCCTTCGCCAACACGGCGGAGAACGCGAACCGCGCCGCGGCCTTCCTGCAGAACCAGGAGCAGGGCACGCTCCGCGCGGCCTACGAGGCGAGGGACCTGATGGACTTCAGCCAGGAGGGAGCCTGGCCAGCGGTGCGCTTCCTGATCCGCGTTGTGCCGTTCTTGAATGCTCGTCTGCAGGGCCTGGACAAGCTCTACCGCGCCGGCGGCAAGCCGGCCGTGCTGGTGGCATTCGGTAAGGGAACCGACAGCGACCGCCAGGCTGCCGCCCGCTTCGGGGTTGTGACCGGCGCTCTGGCTCTGGCCAGTGTCATGCTGTACCTGTCGAACCACGACGACGAGGAGTACCGGAAGCTCGAGGACTGGCAGAAGGACAGCTACTGGTTCTTCCGCATCGGTGATCAGGCGTTCTTCGTGCCCAAGCCATTCGAGGTGGGCGCCGTCAGCACCCTGGCCGAGCGCCTGGCCGAGCAGGCCATCGACGACAAGGCCAGCGGCAAGCTGTTCCGCGACCGGCTCTGGGCGATGGTGACCCAGACCTTCGCGTTCTCGCCGGTCCCGCAGGCCTTCCAGCCGGCTCTTGACGTGTACTCGAACAAGGACGCCTTCACCGGCCGCCCTATCGAGAGCGCGGGGATGGAGAAAGTCAGCCCGACGCTACGCGCCCGGGCCAGCACGACGGCGCCCGCCCGCCTGATTTCAGAGGCCACCTCGGCACTGGGTGACGACTTCACGCTGTCGCCACTGCAGGCCGACCACCTGATCCAGGGCTACCTGGGCCAGGTCGGCGGCTGGGGCGCCGGCATCATCGACACCATCTGGCGCACGGCCAAAGGCGAGGACGAGCCGGCCAAGCGCTGGCACGAGTACCAGCCGATCCGGCGTTTCTACAAGGACCTGGGCGCGCCGGCACCGTATGACCGCTACAGCACGCTGTTCTACGAGGGATTGAAGGAGTCCGGCCGGGTCTATGCCGACGTGAAGCGCCTGCAGGAGCTGGGCCGTATGGACGAGGCAAGGGAGCTGGTAGGCGAGAAGCGCGACATCCTGGCCATGCGCAAGCCGCTGGGCCAGGTGCAGCGACAGCTGAGCGCGATCACGGCCCGGATGGACATCGTGCGACTAAGTGCCTGGGACGGGGATAGGAAGCGGAGGGAGCTGGATCGTCTGCAGGTGATTAAGAACCGGCTGACGGAGATAGCAGGGAAGCGAATCGAGACGGTGAGAGCGAGCACTCATTGAGCCAGGTTGGGGCTGGCTTCAATCAGCCTTTGAAGTCCCAGCCTACGACCAATCCATTTTCCAAGATGATCTTAGAGGCATACCTATTTGCCCCCATCGCATGGTACTTCCAGACTTCACGCGAGGTTCTTTTCAGATACTTCTGGTCGATGGCTTCAGGCTCCCCAAACGCATCATGCACTTGACCGGCTGTCATGCCTTCCCACACGGTTTGAGTGATGATGCGGCGAGCAATGTCCTCGTCGAGGTACTTCCCGAAAAGGTAGCTGTAGCGGTCTGCCTGCCTTGCAGCTTCTGCTTGTTGGGCTAGCTCTGCCTTCGAGGGTCGAAGCCGCAGCTCTGCTCGCTCCCCCTCCGTGATGAGGCGCCTCGTTCCATCTGAATGAAGTTCAGAAACGATGAGGTCGGCCTCGAGCGCTTCAATCAAGGAGCATGCTCTGTTGTATCCGACAGAGAGCTGTCTCTGAATCGCGATAGCGCTGCATCTTCCTGACGCGATCACGTAGATAGCCGCATCGCGGTAGAGCGGATCATCGTTTGGGCTGAGGGGAGGCACCACCAGGGCGGGCGCTGAAAAGAGGTTTTTCCACCAAGACATACTTCCCTCCTTGGATTAGGCCTCGATAGTAATCCGTGAGCGCTCGGGTGAGAACTAGCGCCCCCAGCGGCTGCTGCGGCCTGCATGGAAGCAGACCATGGCCATGACGCCGAACAGGAGAATCGGCACCTTCACCATGATGGCGATGGCCATGCAGAAGAGGGGGATTCCGGCCAGGCTGATCAGCAGCCAGCCGCGGGTGGTCTGCCAGTGTCTGGGCATCTGGCCCATCACCAGGCCGCCCAGAAACAGGAGGCCGGTTACCCCGGCCCCGAAGTCGATCAAGGTCATTCAGTAGCAGCCGAATTGGTTGCACGTCGACTGGTAGGCGTTGCCATCCGAGTCGGTGCCGCTGTTGTAAGTGGTGCCGCCGATGTTGGTGCTGGTGCCGTTCCAGCTCCCGCCGTCGGCCGCGGTCCCGTTGTGGTAAGTCGTGTTGCCGATGGTGTTGCTGGTCTGGTTCCAGGTCGAGCCGTTGGCGCCGTACCCCTGCACGTTCGTAGTGTTGCCGAAGCGCTGGACGTTGTAGGTGTTGCCGGCGTTATCGGTGCAGGTGCTGAAGCTGTCGGAGCCGTAACAGGCGGCAAAGGCGGGCGTGGCGGTCGCGAAGCAGATGGCCAGGCCGGCGAGGATTCGTTTCATGGGGTGCTCCTTGCTGGTGGTGGAGCTGCTGAGAATAGGGCGGATCATGGCCATCTGCCAGGGCCTAGTTAATCAAGGAAAATACGAGTCCATGACTTTCTCCGCAGAGTGTCAGACTTCGTTGCCAGCGCGAAAACAAAGAACTCATACAGGTGGGGAATGACCGGCAGCTTGAATTGCTCGGTGTCCTCGTAGTTCATTGCTTCATAAGTGATATATCTCAGGGAGTTATATAGTGGGGTAATGAGCTGGACGAGTTTCCAAACCAGATGTGGGGCGGACATCTGGATTAAGTGCATCCTCCAATAGTCGTCGAATAGCGTCATTGGGTGCCCGTCAAAATCAAATCTCGGGGAGTAACCAACCATCCCGGCTTGATCCATTTGGTGCATAAGGCGCTCAGCATGCTTGTTTAGCTTCACATGCCCTATCTCTGTTCCGGCGATCTTCTTGCAGATTGAGTACCAGTCACCCAGAGGGCCGCGGGCTGCTGTGGTGTTACTCAGCTCCCGCAGGTTGTAGTAGCGAGCCTTGTTTGCAAAGTCTTGAAGAAAGTCCAGTATCTTTTCTTCAATGCTTCCAGTCGCTGGGGTAGAGGCTTTCTGATGTGCCCATTTGTCATGCACAGATAGCGCATGAAAATAGGTCGCCTTGATATTGTGTCCGTACTTCTTTTTCAGTTCGTCATCAGTTGGGGGCTTGTAACTGTTTTCGAGCATGTGATTGGTGATCACGACGAGCTTTAGTATTCGCTCGATTCCAATTGTGAGTTGGAAGAATGCCGAGTAGAACTTTCCAACGTTCTTCTCGTCGAGGTTCGCCTTTAAAAGCAAATCAATTCCTGACAATAGAGACGTTCTGGCTAGGTGTCCTTCTTGTTGCAGCAGGGAAAACGTTCGACTGAATCGCAGGTCGTGCATGGGGCCATCCTGGGCAGGCAATGAGGATGCTGCAGAGTAGCTGGTCGTGAGCGTGGGAGGCGAGAGTGGAGAGCTGCCCAGAACGGGCGAGGAGGGGCAGCAGCTTGGGGCATTTTTTGGGGCAAAGCTGCGTTTTGCGGGGTGTTTCTGGTGGGGCGAGTGGGCCGGAGGCCTTATAAATCCACGCAGGAGCCACCAAGAAACACCATGAAAAACTGCATGGTGATGTTGGCGGTGGAGATCACGGCGGAATTCCTGAAAGGCGGGCGCTTGCGCGCAAAAGGGCGCGATTGTAGCGGTTTCCGCCAGGCAAGGCAGCCGTGATTCGTCCGTTGGCCGGCCGGCCGATCGTATCCGATCGGCCGGGGTGTCTCAGTAGCGCAGCTGGTCGCTCCAGTCGGCATACTCGGCCGGTTGCTTAAGCTGCACGCGGAACTGCTCGGCCTCGGCGGGGTTGCCGGTCCACAAGTAGAGGTGGTCCTTCCAGCTGCCGGAGGGCCAGCGCAGCAGGTAATAGTCGCTGCCGCGCACCGTGTCGCGGTCCAGCAGGCGCACCAGATCGCCGTCGGCCAGGCAGCCGTCGGGCTTGTTCGGCAGCTCGATGCGCAACTGGTTGGAGGAGTCGCCCGCCTTGGGGTAGTAGGCATAGTTGCCGCCACCACCGCCCAGCCACCAGTTCAGCCAGTGACCGGGATGGCGCACGGACTCGATTTCCAGGTAGTCGCCGCTGCGGATGCAGAAGCTCACCGGGTAGTGCCAGTTGCGCAGGCTGAACAGGCTTTCCGGCTCACTGCCGTTGCCGTTGACGCGCAGCCAGTCGTTGGCCTTGCTGGCGCCGGTGCGCAGGGTCTTGCCATTGCTCTTGCTGCGCAGGGTGACCTGGCCATAGCGGTTGGCCGTCGGTTTGGCCGCGCGGGTCGGGGTGGCGGCGTCGGCGCGGGTGAAGGCGGCCACCGGCGAGTGGTCGGAGTAGTCCTGGAACTGCCAGGTGGCGCCTGCCAGGTTGACGCTCCAGCGTGGCGAGGGGGTATCCAGCGCCTGGTTGTGCCAGAACGGCGGTTGAGCGTGATTGCGCGAGACAAAGATGTAGTCCAGGTACTCGGGCGCGTGGTTCGGGTACTGGTAGTGGGCGATGCCGTTGCGCCGCGTGTCGAAGGTGGTGTCGCTGCCGGCGTAGCTGTCCGGGGCATTCACCTGCAGGCGTTCGAGCAGGTCGCGGTATTCGGCGCTGTCGCGGATCACGTTGAAGTCGCCGCCGATGAACAGGATCTGGTCCGGCGCGATGCCCTTGGCCTCGATGAAGGTGCGCATCTCGTCGAACTGGCTGGCGCGCACGGCCGTGCCCTTGCCATCCGGGCAGCCGGTGTCGGCGGCCTGGGCATGCGTGCCGATCACGTGCAGCGGCTGGCCGTTGCGATCCAGGCGGACGTAGACGAAGCCCTTGTTGGACAGGTAGTCGGCACCGCAGCCCTGGGCGTAGACGTACTGGATGCGCTCGACGATGGGCCAGCGGCTGACGATGGCCACGCCGCCGTCTTCCGGCGTGGTCTCGGCGTAAGCCCCCAGGGTCGCGTCCCAGCCGTTGCGCGAGCGGCCGAGAACCGGCGTCTGGTGCGGGTACTCGTGCTTCAGGCCGTCGAGCAGGATGGCCGCCGCCGGGTTATCGAACAGCTCGTTGAGGATCACCGCGTCCTGACCCTTCATGTAATCGGCCTGGGCGATCAGCCGAGCGCGGGTCTCCTGGCCCCAGCCCGGCTTGAGCGTGCTGGGCAGGAAGAACACGTTGTGGGCCAGCAGCTTGAACTGGTCACTGGCGGCCGCCGGGGCCGGCATGGCGAAGGGGAGTAGGGCGAGGGTGCAGCAGGCGAGCGGGGTGAACTTCATCCTGAAGGCTCCTGGGTGGCCTTGACGGCCTCTTGTGGTGGGCATTCCCGGTCTGTGGAATAGACCAGACGCCAGAAGAATCCTGGAGCACTGTTACAGTTTTGCAAGGCAGCACGGATAGGCCCATGACAGAGCCATGGCGGCATGCAGGCGGATTGGACTAGGCCAGGTGCGGGCTTCGCCTGCGCGGCGGAACAGGCTATAACGCAGGCCCGACCTTTGCCGGATGGCACCTGTGTTCGACTTTTCCGTCTACCTCGGCCTGTTTCTCTCTGCCTTCGGTGCCGCCAGCCTGCTGCCCCTGCAGTCGGAGGCGCTGCTGGTCGGCCTGTTGCTGGGCGGCGCTCAGCCTGCGGCCGTGCTGGTGGTGGTGGCCAGTGTCGGCAATGTGCTGGGCTCGGTGCTGAATGCGGCGCTGGGCCGTGGCATCGAGCGCTTTCATGAGCGCCGCTGGTTCCCGGTGAGCGCGCAACGCCTGGAGCAGGCCAAACACACCTATCGGCGCTATGGGCGCTGGTCGCTGTTGCTGAGCTGGGTGCCGGTGATCGGCGATCCGCTGACGCTGATGGCTGGGGTGATGCGCGAGCCCTGGTGGAGCTTCCTGCTGCTGGTGACCCTGGCCAAGACCGGCCGCTACCTGGTGCTGGCGGCCATCACCCTCGGCTGGGCCGGCTAAGCCGCGGGATCACTCGCGGTAGAACACCTGGATCAGGTGGTAGCCGAACTGGGTCTTCACCGGGCCGTGCACCTCGCGCAGGGGCTTCTTGAAGATCACCTGGTCCACGGCGCGCACCATCTGCCCCGGGCGCACCTCGCCCAGGTCGCCTCCTTTCTTGCCGGAGGGGCAGGTGGAGTACTTCTTTGCCAGCACATCGAAGGCTTCGCCGGCGGCGATACGTTTTTTCAGGGCGGCGGCTTCGGCTTCGGTTTTCACCAGGATGTGGCGGGCCATGGCTTTGGGCATGACGGGGTCCTCATTTTGCGATGGCGCTATTGTGCCAGCATTCGTTGCGCCATCAGAATGGCGCCATTTTTCAGGCTGATCGGCCGGGCAAAGCTGGCCTACCTTGTTAACTCCACCCAGATGGAAGCGCGTGCGATGGACCTTTCCCAGATGCTGAAAATCCTGTCCAGCCAGGACGGATCCGACCTCTACCTGTCCACCGGGGCACCGCCCTGCGCCAAGTTCAACGGCGTGCTCAAGCCACTCAGCCAGGAGCCGCTCAAGCCGGGTGACGTCGCCGCCATCGCCAATAGTGTGATGGACGCCGAGCAGCGCGCCGAGTTCGAGAAGGAGCTGGAGATGAACCTGGCCATCTCGGTGCCCAATGTCGGCCGCTTCCGCATCAACATCTTCAAGCAGCGCAATGAGGTGTCCATCGTCGCGCGCAACATCAAGATGGACATTCCCAAGTTCGAGGACCTCAAGCTGCCCGAGGTGCTGCTGCAGACGGTGATGGAGAAGCGCGGCCTGGTGCTGTTCGTCGGTGGTACCGGCTCGGGCAAGTCGACCTCCCTGGCGGCGCTGATCGATTACCGCAACCGCAACAGCGGCGGCCACATCATCACCATCGAGGACCCGGTGGAGTACGTACACCGGCACAAGAAGTCGATCATCAACCAGCGCGAAGTCGGCGTGGACACGCGCAGCTTCCACGCTGCGTTGAAGAACACCCTGCGCCAGGCGCCGGACGTGATCCTGATCGGCGAGATCCGCGACCGCGAAACCATGGAGCACGCCCTGGCCTTCGCTGACACCGGCCACCTGGCGATCTCCACCCTGCATGCCAACAACGCCAACCAGGCGCTGGACCGCATCATCAACTTCTTCCCCGAAGAGCGCCGCCCGCAGCTGCTCAACGACCTCGGCAACAACCTGCGCGCCTTCGTCTCCCAACGCCTGGTCAAGACCGTCGATGGCAAGCGCCGCGCCGCCGTGGAGGTGATGCTCGGCACGCCGACCGTGCGCGACCTGATCAAGCGCAACGAGTTTTCCGAGCTCAAGGAGATCATGGAGAAGTCGAAGAACCTAGGTATGCAGACCTTCGACCAGGCGCTGATCGACCTCGTCCATGAAGGCGTCATCGACGAGGAGGAGGCAGTGAAGAACGCCGACTCAGCCAACAACGTGCGCCTCAAGCTTAAGCTGTACAAGGACAACCCCGCCGCCCCGCAGGCTGCCGCACCAACTCCTACTCCCGAGGCCGTACCGGCCGCAGCGCCAGCCAACTGGGCAATGGAGCTCAAGCTGGAAGATATCGAGGAAGAGGCCCCACCGGAGGACCCGGGGCGCCAGGGTCTTTGACGGCTGCAGGGCAATAAAAAAGGGCAGACCTAGGTCTGCCCTTTTTCATGGGCGAGGATCAGTACGGGCAGTTCTCACGATACTCGGAGATGGCCAGGTCGCCCTCATGGTTCGGGCCGCAGAGGAACTGGCTGTAGCGGCTATCGAAATCGATGAAGCGCTTCATCCAGGCGATGCCGTACATGCCCAGCAGGTCTTCGTTGGGATAGCCGGAGTTCGCGCAGAAATGCGAACCGCCGTAGATCTCCAGGAAGGCCTTCGGCGTGCTGGCCGGGATCCGATTGTAGAACGGCGATGCATGCGCGGCGACCGGAGCGACGGTGTCGGCGCTGCAGGCAAGGATCAGCGCCGGAGTCTTGATGGTGTTGAAGCTGTTGCTGCCGAAGTACCAGGGAGCCTGGGGAATGATGGCGTTGATCGAGCGCTGGGTGGACAGCTTGAGCGAGCCGCCGCCGCCCATGGACCAGCCGATGGCGCCCAGGCGGGTGCTGTCGATCTTGTTGTAGAGCGGGCTGGAGGAGCTTTTGCTCTGGGCGATCAGGTAGTCCAGCGCCTCGCTGAGCTGGCTCGCGCGGCTGTCCGGCTGGTCGTAGATGGTCTCGGTGTTCATGGTCATCACCACGAAACCGTGGGAGGCGAGGCGCGGGCCCCACCATTCGATGCTGCTCTCATAGGAGAGATAGCCGGGGATGACGGCGATGGCGCCCATTTTCCCGGTGGTGTTGGTCGGGTAGTACACGGTGCTGTCGCCGAAGCCCTTGAGGAAGCCGGACACCGAGAACCTGGCCGTGCTGAAGGGGCCGGTTGAGGCCTTCAGCGCGTTAGCCGTTGGTGCCGGGCCCCGGGTGCAGTTGCTGCAGGGCGCGGAGGGGCCGGGGGCGGAAAAGGCATAAGTGCTCGCCAATAGCGTGGCGGCCATCACTATTGCCTTGGCAGTCGTTACTTTGATTCCCATGTCATTACCTCGTTGGTTTTGTTGTTACGTCATGACGATTGGTTTCGGCTTATTTGCAAGCGCGGCTGGAAACTAACAACGAGGAAGTTGCGCAACAACAATCGAGTCGTCCCGATTCATACAAGAAATGCAGTGTTGAGAAATTGATGGCGCTGTGTCGTATGTGCGCTGGTTGCCTCGGTGCCTAGGGATGGCGCGCGTCAGTAGAGCTGTGTAGCTCCTGAGTATTAGTGCAGCTCTGTTTGTCACTCTTTAGGCTGCATTTATATGTGTTGCAAGAGTGTCCGGTAATCGTCTCGTTGACAGCTTTCAGTAATAAAACAAACTTGCCATCTGGAATCTGGTCGCATGTTTCTACTCGTTAAAAGAGCACTCTCGAATGCCCGTCGAGCGAAACTCATTGCCTGCACTGGTGTATGTCTCGAACCGACGCTACCTGTATCTGGGGCGCGGCCGCCTACCTATCCGCGACCTGCATTCGGGAGCGGCGTCCTTGCTTGTCTGTCTGGAGGGGGAGGTGCGCTTTCGCACGCCGGGAGATGAGTTGTGGCTCAGCAGCGCCAGCGTTCTGATTCCCGCAGGCAGCCGCATTGCCATCGACAACCGCGACGCCGTGCTGGCGGCCTGCTATCTGGACGCGGCCAGGCCCGACTTCGCAGTGTTGCGCCGACAGATGGCGGCGACCTGCCAGGGCATTCACTATCACCACCGACAGGCTCGCTACCTGGTGGAGACCCTGACCAACCTGCGTGACGACGCGCCGGGCCACACCGAGGCCCAGCAGCGTGTCGAGACCATGATCTATCGGGGCGCTGGCGCGGCGCTGCCCCAGGTCGACCTAAGGGTGGTTCGAGTGGTCGAGCGCCTGCGTGGCAATGCTGCGCTCAACACATCGGTCGGCGCGTTGGCAGCAGAGGTGGGGCTCTCCGAGTCCGGGCTGACCAAGCTATTCGCCCTGCAGGTGGGGGTACCGCTACGCCGGCACCGGCTCTGGTACCGACTGCTCGATTTCGTCAGGCTCAGCCTGGCTGGGGTTCCCGTCGCGGAGGCAATCAGGCTTGCGGGATTCAGCGATGCGGCACATCTGTCCCGCTGCTACAGCGGGTTCTTCGGCGTCCATCATTCCTACGCCTTCTCGCACAAGACACATGTCCGCTACATCACGCCTGCCGAACGCGACGCAGGCGATTCGCCATGTCATCGACTTCTGCCGGTAACTACAGTGCGGTTAAGAAGCCCGGTTTGATGGTGGTGAGCGATCTCTTGCGCTTGAACATAACGTTTGGTTAGGGGGCCGGCTTTAGCCGGTCCCGAGTGAGCGAAGCGAGCGGCTTGAAGGCTGTAATGGACTCTCCCCGCACCGCGTTTCTTCTATAAGACCGAGGTGTCTGTTTGCTGGGAGAGTGGCAATGAAGCGCATAGCAGTCGATTTGGCCAAGTCCGTTTACCAGGTTGCCGAAAGTATCCATGTCGGCCGGGTGGATCGTCGCAGACGGCTCGATCCGGAGGCATTCCGGCGATATGTACAGGAGCAACCGGAGCCTGTCGAGTGGGTGATGGAAGCCTGCGGTACGGCGCATTACTGGGGGCGGGTGGCGCAGGTTCAGGGTCATCGGGTGGTGCTGTTGCACCCGCGCTACGTGCGGCCGTATCGCCGGCGCAACAAGACCGACCGCAACGACTGCGATGCCATCCTCGAAGCGGCGCGTTGTGCCGACATGCACCCGGTGCCGGTGAAAAGTCATGAGCAGCAGCAAGTGCAGCAGCTGCACAACCTGCGCGAAGCCTGGAAAAAGACCCGGGTGCAGCACATCAACCTGCTGCGCGGCATCCTGCGCGAACTGGGCGTGACGGCGCCGAGTAGCACCCAGGCCTTTCTACGCCAGGCCTGCGAGCTGATCGAGCGTCCCGAAGTCTGCGCCCTGCGCGGCGCGCTGCAGATGGTGCTGGGCGAAATCAGCCTGTGCGAACAGGCGATGCGCGACAGCGAAGAACAACTGGCGCGCTGGCATGCCGACGATGACATCGTGCACAAACTCGACGAAGTCAGCGGTATCGGGCTGCTCACCGCCAGCGCCCTGAAAACTGCCGTCGGCAAACCCGAACGCTTCGCCAGCGGCCGGCACCTGAGCGCCTGGCTCGGCATGACCCCCAACGAATACAGCAGCGGCGAACGGCGCAGACTCGGGTGCATCAGCTGCAAAGGCAACACCTACGTGCGCACCCTGCTGATCCACGGCGCCCGCGCGGCGCTGCTGGCCGCCAAGCGCTGCCAGACGCGAACGCCCGAGCGCCTGACCCAGCTGCAGCGCTGGGCTCTGCAAACGGCCGAACGTATCGGCCACAACAAAGCCGCGGTGGCCCTGGCGAACAAACTGGTGAGGATCTGCTGGGCGGTGTGGTGTCATGAACGCCGCTTCAGCGGCGACTGGCAGAGTGCCAGGCCCGCCTGACGGCGGGGGTAATCAGCAAGACGAGGTGATCTTCCTGCGGTTGTGGTGAGAAGCGAGACTGTCGGAACAGGCGAGTCCTGCAGCGGAACAAGGCCGATAACAATCATGATCCTCGGGATCGTTTGAACGCTTGGCCCCCGCTGCGCGAACTACAGAATGGCCCGGGCACTAGCCCACGCAAGGCCGGATATGCGACTGCAACCGCGCTGACGACAGGATCGAAAAAAGCTTTCCTCACTGCTTGTGGGGAGAGTCCATATGCCACTTGTTAGGGCTTGCTCAACCAAGAGCGTTTTTGACTCGGTTCCAGTAGTGCGGTATTGGCTTTACAACGCCAAAATATCTCCCCACTCCGAACATTCCCACGCATAGCAATATGAATAGGGTGTGTCTAGGGAAA
>NZ_BATI01000010.1 GCF_000467105.1 Aquipseudomonas alcaligenes NBRC 14159 | reverse complement strand
CAGGGGCTGCGATAACCCGCATGTAGAGATCATCACCTTGATCTGTCTGGCCACTGGTGCACGTTGGTCAGAGGCCGAAAAGCTCAAGCCGACCGGGCTGCGCAATGGCGTGATCACATTCAGCGGGACCAAGAGTGGCAAGGTTCGATCAGTACCAATCACGCCCGAGCTTGAAGCCCAGATCGTTCGGCACTGGAGAAAACACGGCCAGCCCAACTCGGCCATCACCTCGTTCCGTCGAGCCCTTGCCAGAACGACCATCGAGCTACCGAAAGGACAGGCCGCTCATGCACTTCGGCATACCTTCGCAAGCCACTTCATCCAGAACGGCGGGAACATCCTCACCCTGCAGCGAATCTTGGGTCACTCCAGCTTGGCCATGACCATGAGATATGCGCACCTGGCGCCGGATCATCTACAGGATGCCGTGCGTCTGGGCCCGTTAGCTGGCCCGATTGAGTAATCGGGTGTTAGCGCCATTTTGCCTCATAGGCTTTGTTGGCCAGTCTCTTGATGTAGCTATTCAGACCGTCGCCAGTTCGTGCCAGACGCTGCATATTTGCGATGTGTACAGCTCCAGCGCTTCGTACCGTGTAGAGATACTTCATGCCGGTGCTGAACTGGACGGTGATTGAGCCTTCACCGATTTCGAATGCGACTACGCCTGAATCTCCATCAAGGTCTTTATATCGTTCCATGATCTGCTCCGACTGAAGAGTGGCCGCTGCACTGCCAGCGTAGCCTGATCGGAGGTGGAGCGCTGAAGTGGTATCGACATTTCTTCGACACCAAAAGAAAAACCCCTGAAAAACTCTAGGCTTTTCAGGGGCTTATTTGGTGGAGCCGGGGGGATTTGAACCCCCGTCCGCCAGCTCTCCGCTATCGGTTCTACATGCTTAGCCATCTCTACTGAGTTAACTCCGCGCCGCCCGAGTGGCAGGGTGCTTGGAGCGAGCTGCATAAGTTTTAGCCGTTACACCTGCAGCGTGCTTGGCGGCGATCCTGTTCTATCTGACAGACCAAATCTTCGGGTTTACAGGCATCCCCTAGGGTCTGCTGGCGCCCTTAGGCGGCCAGAGCGTAGTTGTCGTCGTTGGCAACTATGAAGTTGTGGCAGCGGATTTACGAGAACTGTCACCTACTCGGCATGCCCCTCAAGTTTTGTTACCGGCGTCGAATCCTAATCGGCCCCAGAACGCTCTTGCGAGGTTGGACGCGCAGTGTACGGCAAAGGTTCCTCAGCGTCGACCATCGTTCTGCCAGTACAATGCCCGGCCTGGGCTGGCCGATCAGCGGCCTTGTGCCATTCTCTTCAGATTGGAATTCGAGGAGCACCGGATGCCGCTTGCACCGCTAAAGCCCCTGCGTCGCTGGATCTGGCGAGCCTTCCTGCAGAGCGCATTGATCCCGCTGGTGCTGGTGGAGTCGGTGCTGATCGGCGTTTACCTCTATACCAACGAGTCCATTCGCGAGTCCCAGGTCGGTTACCTGCAGAGCAGTGCGCTGCAGGACCTGGACAGCGCCGTGCGCCGCGAGGGCAAGGTGATCGACAGCCGCCTGCGCGCCATCGAGGCACAGGTCGGCGTGTATCGCGATGCGGTGGCCGAGGCCCTGGCCGACCGCCGTTTCGAACCCGACGAGCTGGAACGTCAGCGCCATGCCAGCACCCCCGGCGGGGTGTTCCACAGCCGCAGCGACGACGGCCGTGCCGCCTCCTTCTATGCCGCCAGCACGCCGGCCGAGCGCCAGGACCGCGACAAGGCGCTGCGCCTGTCGCGGGTGGACCCGCTGATGCGCTCGATCAAGCAGGCCGATCCGCTGGTGGCGGCGGTCTACTTCAACAGCTGGGACAGCTACAACCGCATCTACCCCTATTTCGATGTGCTGCAGCAGTACCCGCATGACATGGACATCCCGCAGTACAACTTCTATTACCTGGCCGATGCCACGCACAACCCCAAGCGCGGGACGGTGTGGACCGAGGTCTATCTGGACCCGGCCGGCCTGGGCTGGATGATGTCGGCCATTGCGCCGGTGTACCGCGGCGATTTCCTCGAGGGTGTGGTCGGCCTGGACGTGACGGTCGGCCAGATGCTGGCCGAGACCGGTAACCTGCAGGTGCCCTGGCAGGGCTATGCGCTGCTGGTGGGGCCGGATAACGCGATCATGGCGTTGCCGGCGGCCGGCGAGAAGGATTTCGGCCTGCGCGAGTTGACCAGCTACTCCTACGCCGAGGCGGTGAGCCGCGAAGTGCTCAAGCCGGAGGATTTCAAGCTGGATCGCCAGCCCGGGCTGCGCCCGCTGCTCGACGGCATGGCCGCCAAGCCCCACGGCGTGGTGGAGGTCCAGCTGGGTGGGCGAGGGCAGCTGATGGCCTGGAGCGAGGTGCCGCAGACCGGCTGGCGCCTGCTGCTGGTGGTGGACGAGGCGGATATCTTCCGCGAGACCAATCGCCTGGCCGAACAGTACCTGACCATCGGCTACCTGCTGATCGCCGGCCTGGTGTTCTTCTATCTATTGTTCGGTACCTGGATGTGGCTGCGTTCGCGGCGCCTGAGCGACGAGCTGGCCGAGCCCATCACCGGCATCGTCGGCATGATGCGTCGCCTGGCCTTGGGCGAACGCAAGCCGCAGGCGCCGGAGACGGCCATTCGCGAGCTGGCGGAGATGGCCGGCGAAGTGCTGCATGCCGGCGAGCAGCTGCGCACCAGTGAGGAGAGCCGCCTGCAGGCCCAGCGCACCCTGGAGCTGGTGCTGGAAAGCACCACCGAGAGCCTCTGGGAGGTCGAGGCGGCCAGCCTCAGTATCCGCGTCAGCGAGCGCTTCGTGCGGCGCTTCGGCCTGCCGGGCGACTCAATGCCCTTTGCCGAATTCAACCAGCGGGTGCATCCGGACGACCTGGCCAGGGTGCGTCACCTGCGCCTGAGCATGGCCGACGACAGCGCCGAGGACTTCTTCGAGGCCGAGTATCGCTATGCCGATGCCCAGGGCAACTACGCCTGGCTGCTCAGCCGCGGCAAGGTGATCGAGCGTGACGAGCAGGGCCGCGCGGTGCGCGCCGCCGGTACCCATGTCGACATCACCCGGCTCAAGCAGGTGCAGGAAGAGCTGCGCCGCGCCAGCCTGGAGGCGCAAGCCGCCAGCCAGGCCAAGAGTCGCTTCCTGTCCAGCATGAGCCACGAGTTGCGCACGCCGCTCAATGCCATCCATGGTTTCGCCCAGCTGATCGAGCTGGAGGCGCAGGACCATGCCGAGCGCAATCAGGAAGCCGAGTACGCCCGCGAGATTGTGCTCGCCAGCCGTCACCTGACCTCGCTGGTGGACGACATCCTCGACCTTTCCAGTATCGAGAGTCGCCAGCAGCAGTTGCAGCTGCAGCCGGTGGACATCGGGCCGCTGCTCAAGGGGTGTGCCGAGCTGGTGCAGCCGGAAGTGCAGCAGCGGCGCCTGCAGTTACAGCTGCAAGCCGAGGCCCATCCGCCGCTGTTCGTGCTGGCCGATCCGCGACGGCTGCGCCAGGTGATGCTCAACCTGCTGTCCAACGCGATCAAGTACAACAGCCCGCAGGGCATGATCCGCCTGGGCTACGAAGTGCGCGCCGGCGGTGTGCGGCTGTGGGTCGACGACAGTGGCCCGGGGCTCAGCCCCGAGCAGCAGGACCAGCTGTTCCAGCCGTTCCAGCGCCTGGGGCGGGAGAACTCCAATATTCCCGGAACCGGCATCGGCCTGGTGCTGTGCCGCGAGTTGGCCGAGCTGATGAATGGCGAGATGGGCTTCTCCAGTGATGTCGGGCTGGGCAGTCGCTTCTGGATCGAACTGCCCAGCGCCGCCGAGCCCGCGCCGGCTGCCGAGGTGGCGGGCGCGCCGGCTGCCGAGTCCACTGCCGCCCTGGCCGAAGTGCTGTGCGTGGAAGACCATCCGGCCTGCCTGCGCGTATTGCAGGAAGCGCTGCGCGACATGGCGGTGGTCGGGGGCGTGGGTTCGGTACGCCGTGCCTTGCTGCAACTGGCCGAGCAGACGCCGGCGCTGCTCTTGCTCGACCTCGATCTGCCCGACGGCAGCGGCCTGGAGGTGCTCGACTTCATGCGCGGTCAGCCGCGCCTGGCTGAGGTGCCGGTGCTGGTGGTGAGTGCCGCCGCCGATCAGGACCTGCTGGCCGAGGCCCGGGCCAGAGGTGCCCAGGCCTGCCTGCTGAAACCGGTGGACCTGCAGCAGCTGCGCCAGATGGCGCTGTCGCTGCTTGGCGAGGTGGTCTGAGGCCCTACTCGCTGGCTTGCAGCAGGTTCAGGGCCTCTTCCAGCACCTTCACCGATTCAGCGTGATTACCACTCTTGTGCAGCTGCTCGCCTTCGGCGCGCAGGCGCTGCACCTCGGTCAGCACCTCGGCGTCGGCGGGCGGGTCGCTCTTGAGCAGTGCGTCGATCTTGGCCATTTCCTGCGGGCAGTGCATGGCGAATACCGGCGTGCTGAGCAGGGCAGCGGCAAGCAGTAGGGCGGTGCGGCGCATGGCGGTTCTCCCTGGGTTGGCTGCAAGCAGTATGGCAGGCAAAAAAAGCCCCGCACAAAGCGGGGCCGAAACACGTGCCGGTGGGCACGCACCTTGAGTTCAGCGGGCGCGGGTGACGCGGTCCACCAGGTACACCAGGCCGTGGTAGTCGATACCGCTATGGGTCGACAGGCCGATCTCGCAGGTACGGCTGGTGGAGATACCTTCCTCGCAGATCTGCACCGCGTCCTTCAGCGAGCGCAGCGCATGCGCGTTGAGCTCGGGCCTGGTGAAGCCCTTGTCGCCGGCGAAGCCGCAGCAGTGGATGCCCTCGGGGATCACGACCTGGGTCGAGCAGCGGCGCGCGATGTCGATCAGCCCCTGTGCCTCGCCCAAGTGCTGGGTCGAGCAGGTGACATGCACGGCCACCGGCTTGTCCTGCGGGGTGAATTCCAGACGCTCCAGCAGATGCTCGCGGATGAACTTCACCGGGTCGTAGAGCCTGAGGCGCGGGTCCAGCCCCTCCTGGACCAGGCGCAGGGTGCAGGGGCTGGTGTCGCAGTAGATCGGGTCGAGGCCGCCACGGCTGGCCTTGAGCAGGGCGTCGAGCAGCTCCTGCTGCTTGGCAGCGGCCTGTTCCGGGTAGCCTTTGGAGGCGAAGGGCTGGCCGCAGCAGAGGTTGTCCGCATTCTCGGCGAATACCACCTGGTAGCCGGCCTTCTCCAGCAGGGCGCGGGTCTTGTCGATCAGCGGCGTCTGCTCGGCATCGGCATACGACGGGCCCATGGCGCGTGACACGCAGGCGGCCAGGTAGACCACGCGCGGGCGCTCATCCGCGCAGGGGGCGGCGAGGCGAATCGGCTGCGCCGCCTGCGGCATGGCCGGCGTCCACAGCGGCAGCCCGGCCTTGTCGTGCAGCATGCGCGCGGCTTTGCCCAGCAGCGGCGCGCCGAGCAGGCGGCGCGAGCCATTGGCGAGGTGCAGCATGAGCCGCGCGCCTTGCAAGGTACGGTGGAAGTTGGCGGCCAGCCAGTCGGCCGTGCCGGCATGGCGGGCAGCGCCGGCGCGCAGCTTGCGCACCAGGTCGCCGGTGTTGATGCCCACCGGGCAGCGCTGCGAGCACAGGCCGGTGGCGGCGCAGGTGTCGACGCCCTAGTAGTGGTAGGCGGCTTCCAGCTCGCGGGTGTCGATGCCGGCACGCTTGCGCGCCTGGATATCACGCCAGATGACGATGCGCTGGCGCGGCGTCAGGGTCAGCCCCTTGGACGGGCAGACCGGCTCGCAGAAGCCGCACTCGATGCACTTGTCGACGATCTCGTCGGCGGCGGGCAGCGGTTTGAGGTGCTTCAGGTGGATCTGCGGGTCTTCCGACAGCACCACATCCGGGTTGAGGATGCCCTGCGGGTCGAACAGGCGCTTGATGGTCCACATCAGCTGGTAGGCCTCGCTGCCCCACTCCAGCTCGACGAAGGGCGCCATGTTGCGCCCGGTGCCGTGCTCGGCCTTGAGCGCGCCGCCGAACTCCACGGCCACCAGCTGCGCCACGTCCTGCATGAAGGCCTCGTAGCGCGCGACCTGGACAGGGTCGTCGAAGCCCTGGGTGAACACGAAGTGCAGGTTGCCCTCCAGGGCGTGGCCGAACAGGATGGCCTCGTCGTAGCGGTGCTTCTCCAGCAGCTCGATCAGGCGGTTGACGCCTTCGGCCAGGCGCTCCACCGGGAAGGTGACGTCCTCGATGATCACCGTGGTGCCGGTCTGGCGCACGGCGCCGACGGCGGGGAAGGTCTCCTTGCGGATCTTCCACAGCTGGTTGTAGACGGCTGGGTCCTCGCTGAAGTCGACCTGCTTCTCCACCGGGAAGTGGGCGATGGAAGCCATGATCCGGCCGATCTGCTCGTGCAGCAGCGATTGCGTCGCGGCGCGCGATTCGATCAGCAGGGCGCAGGCGCCGCTCGACAGGCTCCGCACCCACTCGGGCATGCCCTGCATGTTTTCCACCGAACGCAGGCTGCGGCGGTCGAGCAGCTCCACGGCGGATACCGGCTGCTGCTTGAGTAGCGGCACGGCCTGGCAGCAGCTCTCCACCGTGGGGAAGACGATCAGCGCGCTGGCCTTGTGTGGGTGCTCCGGCACCGTGTCGTAGGTCACCGCGCTGATAAAGCCCAAGGTGCCCTCGGAGCCGACCATCAGGTGGTTGAGGATGTCGATCGGCTCGTCGAAGTCGACCAGCGCATTGAGCGAGAAGCCGGTGGTGTTCTTCAGCCGGTACTTGTGGCGGATCTTGTCGGCCAGCGCGGTGTTGGCGCGGGTCTGCCGTCCCAGTTCGGCCAGGGTGTCGAGCAGCACGCGGTGGCTCTGGCGGAAGGCGGCGATGCTGACAGGGTCCTCACTGTCCAGCACGCTGCCGTCGGCCAGCACCACACGCAGGCCCGCGAGGGTCTTGTAGCTGTTCTGCGCCGTACCGCAGCACATGCCGCTGGAGTTGTTGGCGACGATGCCGCCGATCTTCGCCGCATTGATCGAGGCCGGGTCGGGGCCGATCTTGCGCCCCAGCGGGGCCAGCCAGGCGTTGGCCTGGGCACCGATGACGCCAGGCTGCAGGCGGATCTGTGCGCCATTGGCGCGGATGTCGCGGCCGTTCCAGCTGTCGCCGAGAACGATCAGCACCGAGTCGCTGATGGCCTGGCCGGAGAGGCTGGTGCCAGCGGCGCGGAAGGTCACCGGCACGCGCTGGGCGCTGGCCAGTTCGAGCAGGCGCACCACCTCGGTCTCGGATTCGACCCGCACCACCAGCTGGGGAATCAGCCGGTAGAAGCTGGCGTCGGTGCCGAAGGCCAGGGTCGACAGCGGATCGTCGAACAGGCGCTCGCGCGGGATCAGGCGGTGGACGTCGGCGAGGAAGGCGGCGGGCAGGCTCATGCGTGCTCCATGTATCACGGTGTTTTATCTCCCCTCTCCCACTGGGAGAGGGGCCGGGGGTGAGGGCGTTTTGGACGACTCGGACTTTCCCTCACCCTAGCCCTCTCCCGGTGGCAGAGGGAACGAAAGCGGGCGTCAAACGCCCAGTTCACGCACCAGCGAGTCGCGGCTGATCTCGGCGATCGACTTGGCGCCGGTCAGGACCATGGCCACGCGCATCTCTTTCTCGAACAGGTCGAGCAGGTTGCTCACTCCCGCGCCACCGGCGGCGGCCAGGGCGTAGACGAAGGCGCGGCCGAGCATCACGCCATCGGCGCCGAGGGCGAGCATGCGCACCACGTCGAGGCCGGTGCGGATGCCAGAGTCGGCGAGAATCTTCAGCTCGCCCTTCACCGCGTCGGCGATGGCCGGCAGGGCGCGGGCGCTGGACAGCACGCCGTCGAGCTGGCGGCCGCCATGGTTGGATACGACGATGCCGTCGGCGCCGAATTTCACCGCGTCCTTGGCATCCTCGGGGTCGAGAATGCCCTTGATCACCATCGGGCCTTCCCAGAAGTCGCGGATCCACTCCAGGTCTTTCCAGGAGATCGATGGATCGAAATTGGCCCCCAGCCAGCCGATATAGTCGGCCAGGCCGGTGGGGTTGCCACGGTAGGTGGAGATGTTGCCGAGGTCATGCGGCTTGCCCAAGAGGCCCACGTCCCAGGCCCAGGCCGGGTGGGTCATGGCCTGCAGCACCCGGCGCAGGGCGGCGTTGGGGCCGCTCATGCCGGAGTGGGCGTCACGGTAGCGCGCGCCGGGGGTGGGCATGTCGACGGTGAACACCAGGGTGGTGACGCCGGCGGCCTTGGCCCGCTCCAGGGCGTTGCGCATGAAGCCGCGGTCCTTCAGGACATAGAGCTGGAACCACATCGGCCGGCTGATCGCCGGGGCGACTTCTTCGATCGGGCACACCGAGACGGTGGACAGGGTGAAGGGAATGCCCTTGTCTGCCGCCGCCTTGGCCGCCTGCACCTCGCCGCGGCGGGCGTACATGCCGGTCAGACCGACCGGAGCCAGGGCCAGCGGCATGGCCAGTTTCTCGCCGAACAGCTCGGTGGACAGGTCCAGCTCCGCCATGTTCTTCAGCACACGCTGGCGCAGGGCGATGCCGGCCAGGTCCTCGACATTGCGCTTGAGCGTGTACTCGGCATAGGCGCCGCCGTCGATGTAGTGGAACAGGAAGGGCGGCAGCTTGCGTCGTGCGGCTTCGCGGTAATCGGTGGAGGCGGAGATGATCATCGGTAGGCTTCCGTCGAGTCTCGAAAGAACGATGCCCCGTCCTGGGACGGGGCGTTGTCGGGCTGGGTCAGCGCGCCAGCAGCGGGTCGCCGATGCCCAGGCCATAGATGGCGAACAGGGCGATCAGGCCGGTGAACAGCACGTAGTACAGGGTTGGCCAGACGGTCTTGCGCAGCGTGGTGCCTTCGCGTCCGAGCAGGCCGACCGTGGCCGAGGCGGCCACCACATTGTGGATGGCGACCATGTTGCCGGCCGCCGCGCCGATGGCCTGCACGGCAACCACCAGTGCGGTGGAGATGCCCAGGTTGTGCGCCACGCCGAACTGGAACTGCGCCAGCATCATGTTACTCACGGTGTTGGAGCCGGCGATGAAGGCGCCAAGTGCGCCGACGCTCGGCGCCAGCAACGGGTAGATGCCGCCGACGCTGTCGGCCACGTAACGCGCCATGGTGATCGGCATGCTGGCCAGTTCCGCGCTGTTGACCCCGGAGTTGATCAGGATGCGCACCATGGGCACGGTGAACAGCAGAACGAAGCCGGCGCCGAGCAGCACGCCGGTCGATTCCTTCACCGCGGCGCCCAGCTCGCGCACCTTCATGCCATGCAGGAAGAAGGTGGCCAGCACCACGGCGACCAGGATGCCGCCGGGCAGGTACAGCGGCATGAAGTCGGCCTTGATGCCGGTCTCGCCGAGGATGTCGGGGAACACCAGTACCACGGACTTCAGCGCGGCGCCGACTTCCGGGAATACCCGGCTGACCACCAGCAGGGCGCCGACCAGCACGTAGGGCAGCCAGGCGCGCAGGGTGCTCATGGGTTTGACGGTGAGGCTGTCGAGCTTCATTTCGATGCTGCCCAGCCACTCGCTCGGCCATTCGCTGGCCGGGGCGAAATCCCAGGTCTTCTTCGGCACCAGGAAACCCAGGCGTGCGGCGCTGCAGACGATGGCCAGGCCGACCAGGCCGCCCAGCAGGGAAGGGAACTCCGGGCCGAGGAATACGCCGGTGGCGGCATAGGGCAGGGTGAAGGCCAGGCCGGCGAAAATCGCGAAGGGCAGCACTTCGAAGCCGGCCTTCCAGCTTTTCTCACGGCCGAAGAAACGGGTCAGCATCAGCACCATGATCAGCGGCATCAGGGTGCCGACCGTGGCATGGATGATCGCCACTTCGCTGGTGATCAGCTGCAGGTAGGCCTCCCAGCTGGAACCCTGGGCAGTCAGTTGCGCACCGATGCCGGCGCTGTCCAGGCCGGTGTTGAGGCCGACCAGGATCGGCGTGCCGACCGCGCCGAAGGACACCGGCGTGCTCTGCACCAGCATGCCGAGGATCACTGCGGCCAATGCCGGGAAACCAATGGCCACCAGCAGCGGCGCGGCAATTGCGGCCGGAGTACCGAAGCCGGAAGCGCCCTCGATGAAGCAGCCGAACAGCCAGCCGATGATCAGCGCCTGGATACGGCGGTCCGGGCTGATGGTGGCGAAGCCGGCGCGGATCGCGGTGATGCCGCCGGAGTGCTTGAGGGTGTTGAGCAGCAGGATGGCGCCGAAGATGATCCACAGCACCCCGCCGGTGATCACCAGGCCCTGGACGGTGGAGGCGAGGATGCGGTTGAAGCTCATGTCCCACACGGTCAGGCCGATGCCGGCGGTGAGCAGATAGACCAGCGGCATGGCGCGCTTGGCCGGCCAGCGCAGGCCGATCAGCAGCACTGCGGCCAGCAGGATGGGGAAAAAGCGAGAAAGGCTAGCAGTCCGGAGGACATGTTCGGTACTCCGTTCAGTGGCCTGCCGCACGCGGCAGTGAGTGGACGAAAAGCATCTGGGTTACCTCGGCGCATTCTTGGAATTGTTCGGTGCGCTCTGAGAAATTGGTAATACCAATTTACAAAGTAGCCAGGCCAGAGTAAAAGTTGAATTCCCTGCCTGTCAATTTGAGGGGCTGCGACTTTGGTCGAAGTGCCCGCTATTGTGGGGCCCGCGTCGGGCCTTTAGGCTTGGCGAAAAGCCCCGGCGCAGAGGCGTTCGGGTGGTCAAACCAGTAGGAGCGGGTTATGGATGTGGGGCAGGTTCGTCAGCGCCGTCTATCGGATGACATCGTCGAGCGCCTGGAAACCATGATCCTCGAGGGGGCTCTCAAGGCCGGTGGGCGCCTGCCGGCTGAACGGGTATTGGCGGAGCGTTTCGGCGTTTCACGGCCGTCGCTGCGCGAGGCGATCCAGAAGCTGGTGGCCAAGGGCTTGCTGGTCAGCCGCCAGGGCGGCGGCAACTATGTGGCGGCGGAGCTGGGTTCGACCTTCAGCGACCCATTGCTGCATTTGCTGGAGAGCAATCCGGATGCGCAGCGCGACCTGCTGGAGTTTCGCCACACCCTGGAGGGCTCCTGTGCCTTCTATGCGGCGCAGCGCGCCACGCCTGTCGATCACGAGCGCCTGCGCGCCGCCTTCGATGAACTGCAGCGCTGCTATGCGCCGAACAGCAAGGCCAGCCGGGCGGAGGAGGGCGCCGCCGATGCGCGTTTCCACCTGGCGATTGCCGAGGCCAGCCACAACGCCGTGCTGCTGCATACCATCCGCGGGCTGTTCGACCTGCTCAAGCACAACGTGGTGACCAACATCGGTGGCATGTACCTGCAGCGCAGCGAGACCCGCGACCGCCTGCGCGAACAGCATCAGGCGCTGTTCGAGGCGATCATCGAGCGGCGCGCGGATGCGGCGCGCGACTTGTCGCACCAGCACATCCACTACGTGCAGGAGGTGCTGGCCGAGGCGCAGCAGGAGGTCAAACGGTTGGAGCGGGCGCAGCGGCGCCAGGGACTGTAGGGCAGCAATGAAAAAGGGCGGATGACCGCCCTTTTCTTATTCTTCCTTGCCCTTGTTGCGCATGACGCGGGAGATCTCGCGATCGGAGTCGCGTTCCTTCTCCGTGGCGCGTTTGTCGAATTCCTTCTTGCCCTTGGCCAGGGCAATCTCGCACTTGATCAGGTGCTTCTTCCAGTACAGCGCCAGGGCTACGCAGGCGTAGCCTTTCTGCTGCACGGCACCGAACAGCTTGCCCAGCTCGCGCTTGTGCAGGAGCAGCTTGCGGGTGCGGGTCGGGTCGGCAATCACGTGGGTGCTGGCGGTTTTCAGCGGCGTGATGTGGGCGCCGAACAGGTAGGCCTCGCCGTCCTTGAGCAGCACGTAGCTGTCGACCAGCTGGGCCTTGCCTGCGCGCAGGCTCTTCACTTCCCAGCCGGACAGGGCGATGCCGGCCTCGAATTTGTTTTCGATGGAATAGTCGTGCAGCGCCTTTTTGTTCAGCGCGATGGTCCCGGTGGGATGTTTCTTCTGTTTGGCCATAGGGCGCGCATTATAGGGAGTCGGCGCGTCCCTGGCGACAGGCGCGCTTGAGGGGGCTGGTCGAATTCCGCACAATGCGCGCTCCGTGGCGCCGGCAGCCGGCGCAGCAGTTCAGGAATCCAAGGCTGATGAGCACCCGCATTCAACGCTCGGCCCTGTTGCCTTACCCGGCGCAGGCTCTCTACGACCTGGTCAACGACGTGGCCAGTTATCCGCAGTTCCTGCCCTGGTGCGCGGCGTCGGTAGTGCTGGAGGCCAGCGAGAGCGAGATGCGCGCCACCCTGACGGTGGCTAAGGGCGGTATGAGCCAGCAGTTCACCACGCGCAATGTGCTGACGCCGGGTGCGTCCATCGAGATGCGCCTGGTCGACGGGCCGTTTTCCCAGCTGCATGGTCTCTGGGAGTTCAAGGCGTTGGGCGACAAGGCCTGCAAGATCAGCCTGGACCTGACCTTTGATTACGCCGGGCCGCTGGTCAAGGCGACCTTGGGGCCGCTGTTCACCCAGGCTGCCAATACCATGGTCGATGCCTTCTGCCAGCGGGCCAAGCAGCTTCATGGCTGAGATCGAGGTCGAGGTGGTTTATGCTCAGGCCGGCGAGCAGCGGCTGCTGTGCCTGCGTGTGCCGGCAGGCACTACGGTGCGCGAGGCGGCACTGCGTTCAGCCATGGACGAGCATTTCCCCGGCCTCGATCTGAGCAGCGCGCCGCTGGGTATTTTCGGCAAGCTGGTGGCCAAGCCGGAGGCGCGCGCGCTCGAAGCCGGCGACCGGGTGGAGATCTACCGCCCGCTGCTCGCCGATCCCAAGGAGGTGCGCAAGGCGCGCGCGGCGCGAGCGAAGGCGGCGCGGCAGGCGGACTGAGTTGCGCAGGCATGAAAAAGCCCGGCATGACCGGGCTTTTTTCTGCGAGCCGTTTACTGCGGCTGCGGGTCCAGCGGTTCCGGAATCGGCACCGGGATCGGCTCGGCGGCGTCGACTTCGTCCTGGATCTGTTCCAGCAGCGAGCCGGGCTTGGCCGGTTCGTCCCGAACTTCGGTCTGCGGCTGCTGCACGCTGGTGTCGCTGCCCTCGCCGAGGATTTCCTGGTCGCGGCTGACGCCCGGCATGAAGTCGCCGGCCAGGCCGATGAGCTGGTCTTCGCCGTCGAACATCAGGCTGATGCGTTCCTGGTAGCGCTGACGGCCACCGGGCTGGATGCTGTACAGATAGTCCCAGCGCTTGGCGTGGAAGGTATCGGTGATCAGCGGATTACCCATGATAAACCGCACTTGGCGTTGGGTCATTCCAGGCTTCAACTGGTCTATCATGTCCTGCGTAACGACATTGCCCTGCTGGATGTCGATCTTGTAGACCCCGGGAAACGAACAGCCGGCGAGTGCGAACAGACCCACAAGGGTGAGGCTGGGCAGCAAGAGCTTGGTGTTTTGCATCGGTGGGTGACTTCCACTATCTTGGCTGGGCAAATTAAACCCCGATCATACCCGCATTAACGGGAGCTGCGAAGCAGCAACCACGAGAAAGCAGACCATGGTTGAAAACAGCGAACTGCGCAAGGCCGGCCTCAAGGTCACCCTGCCGCGTGTGAAGATTCTGCAGATGCTCGATTCGTCCGTCTCCGGACAGCGCCACATGAGCGCCGAGGATGTGTACAAGGCTCTGATGGAAGCCGGTGAAGACGTGGGCCTGGCCACCGTCTACCGTGTACTGACCCAGTTCGAGGCCGCCGGCCTGGTCGAACGCCACAACTTCGACGGCGGTCATGCCGTATTCGAGCTGGCCGATGGCGGTCACCATGATCACATGGTCTGCGTGGATTCCGGCGAGGTCATCGAGTTCTTCGATCCGGAGATCGAGAAGCTGCAGAAGGAAATCGTCAAACAGCACGGTTTCGATCTGGTCGACCACAATCTGGTGCTGTACGTGCGCAAGAGAAAGTAAGCGCAGGTCTCAGCCGAATAAAAAAGGCGCCCGATGGGGCGCCTTTTTTATTGCTGGCTTTTTCAGGCCTGGGCCTTGGTCACCATCTTGCGCGCATGGGCCAGGGATTCCTCGGTCAGGTCGACGCCGCCGAGCATGCGAGCAATCTCCTCGACTCGGCCTTCCGGCGTCAGGCTGGCGACTGCCGTCTGCGTGCTGTCCTGGCCGCGCGCCTTGTGCACGAACAGGTGCTGGTGACCCTGGGCGGCTACCTGCGGCAGGTGGGTAACGGTCAGCACCTGGCCGCGCTCGCCGAGACGACGCAGCAGCTGGCCGACCACTTCGGCGGTGGGGCCGCCGATGCCGACGTCGACTTCGTCGAACACCAGGGTCGGCACGCGCGAGGTCTGTGCGGTGATCACCTGGATGGCCAGGCTGATCCGTGACAGCTCGCCGCCGGAAGCGACCTTGGCCAGGGATTTCAGCGGCTGGCCGGGGTTGGCGCTGACCAGGAATTCCACCTGTTCCAGCCCCTGCGGTTGCGGCTCGTCGCTGCTGCCCGCCTGCAGTTCGATGCTGAAACGCCCGCCCGGCATGCCGAGGGTCTGCATCTCCGCCTGCACCGCCTCGGCCAGGCGACCGGCAGCCTGCTGGCGCAGGGCGCTCAGTTCATCGGCTTTCTCCCGGTAGTGACGTTCATAGGCGGCCAGTTCCTCGCCGAGGCGCTCGACCGCCTCGTCGTCGGCGTTCAGGCCTTCCAGTTCCTGCAGCAGGCGCTGCTGCAGTTCGGCCAGCTCGAAGGGCTGCACCCGGTGCTTGCGCGCCAGGCCGTAGATGGCATCCAGGCGCTCCTCCAGCAGTTGCTGGCGCTGTGGGTCGGCATCGAAGTGATCGATGAAGCGGTTCAGTTCGCCGATCGCTTCCTCGACCTGGATCTGCGCGCTGGCCAGCAGGTTGGTGGCTTCGCCCAGTGCCGGCTGGTCGCTGAAGCCGCCCAGGCGGTTGAGGCTGGCGGTCAGTGCCGACAGTACGTTGCCGGCATCGCTCTCGCTGCACAGGTCGAGTACCTGGCGACAGGCGCTGAGCAGTTGCTCGGCATTGCTCAGGGCCTTGTGCTCCTGCTCTAGCTGTTCCAGTTCGTTGTCGCCCAGGGCCAGGTTCTCCAGCTCTTCCAGCTGGTAGCTGAGCAGCTGATGACGGGCGCGTTGCTCGTCGCCGCTAGAGGACAGCCGCTGCAGTTCCTGGCGGGTCTGGCGCCAGCGCTGCGCGGCCAGCTGCACCTGGCGCGCCAGTTCCTGGCTGCCGGCGTACTCGTCGAGCAGGCGGCGGTGGGTGTCGGGTTTGAGCAGCGACTGGTGTTCGTGCTGGCTGTGGATGTCGATCAGCAGTTCGCCGAGGGCCTTGAGATCGCCCAGCGGGCAGGGTGCGCCGTTGATGTAGCCGCGCGAGCGGCCTTCGCTGGTGATGACCCGGCGCAGAATGCACGGGCCGTCATTGTCCAGGTCGCGTTCGGCCAGCCAGGCGCGGGCTTCGGCGATGTCCTCCAGGTCGAAGCTGGCGAGGATATCCGCCTTGTCCGCGCCGGGGCGGACCACGCCGCTGTCGGCGCGGTCGCCCAGGGCCAGGCCGAGGGCGTCGAGCATGATCGACTTGCCGGCGCCGGTTTCGCCGGTGATCACCGACATGCCGCGCTGCAGTTCCAGGTCCAGATGTTCGACGATGGCGTAGTTGTGAACGGACAGGTGCACCAGCATGGAGAGCGCTCCCAAAAGTTTGTGCTGGGTATTTATACAGTGTTTTGTTTTGTCTGGGCAATAACCCTTGAAACCCTGTGCGCGGCCCCCATATAGGCGGCAAGAAGCGCGGGCCATGACCCGCCGACGTTTAATCAGGAGGACCCAATGGCAGACGAACAGACCCTGGACACCAACCCGCAAGAGCAGCAGGCGAACGAAGCGCTCGCCGGCGACGAGCTGGCTGCGCGCGTGCAGAGCCTCGAAGAGCAGCTGGCCGCTGCCCAGGATCAGTCCCTGCGCATGGCTGCGGACCTGCAGAACGTGCGCCGCCGCGCCGAGCAGGACGTGGAGAAGGCGCACAAGTTCGCCCTGGAGAAGTTTGCCAACGACCTGCTGCCGGTGGTCGACAGCCTGGAGCGCGGCCTGGAACTGACCAGCGCCGTCGATGAGGCGAGCAAGGCCATCCGCGAAGGCATGGAGCTGACCCTCAAGCTGTTCCTCGACACCCTCAAGCGTTACCAGCTGGAGGCGGTCGATCCGCACGGCGCGCCGTTCAATCCGGAGCATCACCAGGCCATGGCGATGGAAGAGAGCATCCACGCCGAGCCGAACACCGTCCTCAAGGTGTTCCAGAAGGGTTACCTGCTCAATGGCCGCCTGCTGCGTCCGGCCATGGTGGTGGTGAGCAAGGCGCCGCTGACCCCGCCGCCGTCGATCGACGAGCAGGCTTGAAATAGTTCGCGGCGACCCCATCTACAAGGCAAGCGATTCATTAGCTGACGGCGGGCAACCTGGCACGCCGTACTCAAGGTTAAAGACACAGTTTCGGAGACAATGAACATGGGCAAGATCATCGGTATCGACCTGGGAACCACCAACTCCTGCGTCGCCATTCTGGAAAACGGTAACGTCAAGGTCATCGAGAACGCCGAAGGCACTCGTACCACCCCGTCCATCATCGCCTACACCAATGACGGCGAGATCCTGGTCGGCCAGAGCGCCAAGCGCCAGGCCGTGACCAACCCGCACAACACCCTCTACGCGGTGAAGCGTCTGATCGGCCGCCGCTTCGAGGAAGACGTGGTGCAGAAAGACATCAAGATGGTTCCCTACAAGATCGCCAAGGCCGACAACGGTGACGCCTGGGTGGAAGTGAAGGGCCAGAAGATGGCACCGCCGCAGATCAGCGCCGAAGTGCTGAAGAAGATGAAGAAGACCGCCGAGGACTACCTGGGCGAGCCGGTCACCGAGGCGGTGATCACCGTTCCGGCCTACTTCAACGACAGCCAGCGCCAGGCCACCAAGGACGCCGGCCGCATCGCCGGTCTGGACGTCAAGCGCATCATCAACGAGCCGACCGCCGCGGCCCTGGCCTACGGCATGGACAAGGCCAAGGGCGACCACACCGTGATCGTCTATGACCTGGGCGGCGGTACCTTCGACGTGTCGGTGATCGAGATCGCCGAAGTCGATGGCGAGCACCAGTTCGAAGTACTGGCCACCAACGGTGACACCTTCCTCGGTGGTGAAGACTTCGATATCCGCCTGATCGACTACCTCGTCGACGAGTTCAAGAAAGAGTCCGGTATCGACCTGAAAGGCGATCCGCTGGCCATGCAGCGCCTGAAAGAGGCGGCCGAGAAGGCCAAGATCGAGCTGTCCTCCAGCCAGCAGACCGACGTCAACCTGCCGTATATCACCGCCGATGCGACCGGTCCGAAGCACCTCAGCGTGAAGATTTCCCGCGCCAAGCTGGAAGCCCTGGTCGAGGACCTGGTTGCTCGTACCATCGAGCCGTGCCGCATCGCCCTGAAGGACGCCGGCCTGGACGTCGGCAGCATCGACGAGGTGATCCTGGTCGGTGGTCAGACCCGCATGCCGCTGGTGCAGCAGAAGGTCGCCGAGTTCTTTGGCAAGGAAGCGCGCAAGGACGTCAACCCGGACGAAGCCGTGGCCATCGGTGCTGCCATCCAGGGCGCCGTGCTGGCTGGTGACGTCAAGGACGTGCTGCTGCTCGACGTCTCCCCGCTGACCCTGGGCATCGAGACCATGGGCGGCGTGATGACTCCGCTGATCGAGAAGAACACCACCATCCCGACCAAGAAGTCGCAGGTGTTCTCCACCGCCGACGACAACCAGAGCGCCGTGACCATCCACGTGCTGCAGGGCGAGCGCAAGCAGGCCGTGCAGAACAAGTCGCTGGGCAAGTTCGACCTGGCCGAGATCCCGCCGGCCCCGCGTGGCGTGCCGCAGATCGAAGTGACCTTCGACATCGATGCCAACGGCATCCTGCACGTGTCCGCCAAGGACAAGGCCACCGGCAAGCAGCAGTCGATCGTGATCAAGGCCAACTCCGGTCTGTCCGACGAGGAAATCGAACGCATGGTGCGTGACGCCGAGGCCAACGCCGAGGAAGACCGCAAGTTCGAGGAGCTGGCCGCGGCCCGCAACCAGGGCGACGGTCTGGTCCACGCCACCCGCAAGATGATCACCGAGGCGGGCGACAAGGCCACTGCCGACGAGAAGGCGGTCATCGAGAAGGCCATCGGCGACCTGGAAGTAGCCCTCAAGGGCGACGACAAGGCCGAGATCGAGGCCAAGATCAACGCTCTGTCCGAAGCCACCACCCCGCTGGCGCAGAAGATGTACGCCGAGCAGCCGCAGCCGGGCGCTGCCGCCCAGGGCGCCGAGGGTGCCAAGGACGCGGCCGACGATGTCGTCGATGCCGAGTTCGAAGAGGTCAAGGACAACAAGTAAGCCCCGCTTACTAGGGTGCCAGCCGGCCGCGCTGCGGTCGGCGATTCTCCGCGCGGGGGCTTGCTCCCGCGTTGGCGTGTCTGGAGCCTGTGAATCAGAGGTGTTGAGGATTTATGGCCAAACGTGACTATTACGAAGTGCTCGGAGTCGAGCGCGGCGCCAGCGAGGCGGAGCTGAAGAAGGCCTACCGCCGCCTGGCGATGAAGTACCACCCGGACCGCAACCCGGACGACAAGGGCGCCGAAGAGAAATTCAAGGAGGCCAACGAGGCCTACGAGGTGCTCTCCGACGCCGCCAAGCGCTCGGCCTACGACCAGTACGGCCACGCCGGGGTCGATCCGCAGATGGGCGGCGGCGGTGCCGGCGGCTTCGGTGGCGCCAACTTCTCCGACATCTTCGGTGATGTGTTCAGTGATTTCTTCGGTGGCGGCCGTGGCGGCTCGCGTGGCGGTGCCCAGCGCGGCAGCGACCTGCGTTACACCCTCGAGCTGGACCTGGAAGAGGCGGTGCGCGGTACCACCGTGACCATTCGCGTGCCGACCCTGGTCGGTTGCAAGACCTGCGATGGCTCGGGCGCCAAGAAGGGCACTAGCCCGGTGACCTGTACCACCTGCGGCGGCATCGGCCAGGTGCGCATGCAGCAGGGCTTCTTCTCGGTGCAGCAGACCTGCCCGCGCTGCCACGGCAGCGGCAAGATGATCACCGACCCCTGTGGCAGCTGCCATGGTCAGGGCCGCGTGGAAGAGAGCAAGACCCTGTCGGTCAAGGTGCCGGCGGGCGTCGACACCGGTGACCGCATTCGCCTGTCTGGCGAGGGCGAGGCGGGCTCGCATGGTGGCCCGGCCGGCGACCTCTACGTGGTGGTCAACGTGCGCGAGCACCCGATCTTCCAGCGCGACGGCAAGCACCTGTACTGCGAAGTGCCGATCAGCTTCGCCGACGCGGCGCTGGGCGGCGAGCTGGAAGTGCCGACGCTGGATGGCCGGGTCAAGCTGAAGATCCCGGAAGGCACCCAGACCGGCAAGCTGTTCCGCCTGCGTGGCAAGGGCGTGGCCCCGGTGCGTGGCGGCGGTGCCGGCGACCTGCTGTGCAAGGTAGCGGTGGAAACCCCGGTCAACCTGGACAAGCGCCAGCGCGAGCTGCTGGAAGAGTTCCGTAAGACGCTGGAAGGCGACAGCTCCCACTCGCCCAAGGCCAGTGGCTGGTTCGATGGGATGAAGCGTTTCTTCGGCGATATTTAAGGAATCGGCTATGCGACGTATTGCAGTGATGGGCGCCGCCGGGCGCATGGGCAAGATCCTCATCGAGGCGGTCGGCCAGGCGGAAGGCGCCAAGCTGACTGCTGCCGTGGATCGCCCGGACAGCAGTCTGATCGGTGCCGATGCCGGCGAGCTGGCGGCGCAGGGCAAGATCGGCGTTACCCTGGCGGGTGACCTGAATGCCGTGCTCGATCAGTTCGACGTGCTGATCGACTTCACCCACCCTTCGGTGACCCTGAAGAACCTGGAAATCTGTCGGCGCGCCGGCAAGGCCATGGTCATCGGCACCACCGGTTTCTCGCCGGAGGAGCGGCAGCAGCTGGAGGCGGCGGCGCAGGAGATCCCGATAGTCTTCGCCGCCAACTACAGCGTGGGCGTCAACCTCTGCCTGAAACTGCTGGATACTGCCGCGCGAGTGCTGGGCGACGATGTCGATATCGAGATCATCGAAGCGCACCACCGGCACAAGGTCGACGCGCCGTCCGGTACCGCGCTGCGCATGGGTGAGGTGGTGGCCAACGCCCTGGGGCGTGACCTGCAGAAGGTCGCGGTCTATGGTCGTGAAGGCCAGACCGGCGCGCGCGAGCGCGAGACCATTGGTTTCGCCACCGTGCGTGCCGGCGACGTGGTGGGTGACCACACCGTGCTGTTCGCCGCCGACGGCGAGCGCGTGGAGATCACTCACAAGGCTTCCAGTCGCATGACCTTCGCCAAGGGCGCGGTGCGCGCGGCGCTGTGGCTGCAGGCACAGCCGGCCGGTCTTTATGACATGCAGGACGTGCTGGGCCTGAACTGAAATACCTTTTTGGTCCATGCAATTGCTGGACCGAAAAGGGCTTTTCCTGTAAGCTGCCCGCTTTAGTGTGTCCACTAAAAGTAACGCAGAATGAATCAGATAAAGAAGCGGGGTGACGGTCAATACGTCATCCCGCTTTTTTACAACCTGCGTTTGAACAAGCAGCAGATCTAAGGGAGGTCTTCTTGACTAAGCCAGCCATACTCGCACTCGCTGACGGCAGCATTTTCCGCGGCGAAGCCATTGGTGCCGATGGCCATACCATTGGTGAGGTGGTGTTCAACACTGCCATGACCGGCTATCAGGAAATCCTCACCGATCCTTCCTATGCCCAGCAGATCGTCACCCTGACCTACCCGCATATCGGCAACACCGGCACCACGCCGGAAGACGCCGAATCCAACCGCGTGTGGGCCGCCGGCCTGATCATTCGCGACCTGCCGCTGATCTCCAGCAACTGGCGCGACAAGCAGCCGCTGGATCAGTACCTGAAGGAAAACGGTACTGTCGCCATTGCCGGCATCGATACCCGTCGCCTGACCCGCATCCTGCGCGAGAAGGGTTCGCAGAACGGCTGCATCCTGGCTGGCGACGACGCTACCGAAGAGAAAGCGCTGGAACTGGCGCGCAGCTTCCCCGGCCTGAAGGGCATGGACCTGGCCAAGGTGGTCAGCTGCACCGAGCGCTACGAATGGCGCTCCAGTGTGTGGAATCTGAAAACCGACAGCCACCCGGAAATCGCCGCCAGCGAGCTGCCCTACCACGTGGTTGCCTATGACTACGGGGTCAAGGTCAACATCCTGCGCATGCTGGTCGAGCGCGGCTGCCGCCTGACCGTGGTGCCGGCGCTGACTCCGGCCAAGGACGTGCTGGCGCTGAACCCGGACGGCGTGTTCCTCTCCAACGGCCCCGGCGACCCCGAGCCGTGCGACTACGCCATCGCTGCGATCAAGGAAGTGCTGCAGACCGAGATCCCGGTGTTCGGCATCTGCCTCGGCCACCAGCTGCTGGCTCTGGCCTCCGGTGCCAAGACCCTGAAGATGGGCCACGGCCACCACGGCGCCAACCACCCGGTGCAGGACCTGGATTCCGGCGTGGTGATGATCACCAGCCAGAACCACGGCTTCGCCGTGGACGAAGCCAGCCTGCCGGGCAACCTGCGCGCCACTCACAAGTCGCTGTTCGACGGCACCCTGCAGGGTATCGAACGCACCGACAAGGCGGCATTCAGCTTCCAGGGGCACCCGGAAGCGAGCCCGGGCCCGCACGACGTGGCCCCGCTGTTCGATCGCTTCATCGAAGCCATGGCCAAGCGCCGCTAAGCCCCGCCGACTGACCCAAGGATTCGAGTAAGAAACATGCCAAAACGTACAGATATCAAAAGCATCCTGATCCTCGGCGCCGGCCCCATCGTCATCGGCCAGGCCTGCGAGTTCGACTACTCCGGCGCCCAGGCCTGCAAGGCCCTGAAGGAAGAAGGCTTCCGCGTCATCCTGGTGAACTCCAACCCGGCCACCATCATGACCGACCCGGCCATGGCCGACGCCACCTACATCGAGCCGATCAAGTGGGCCACCGTGGCCAAGATCATCGAGAAGGAGCGTCCGGACGCGCTGCTGCCGACCATGGGCGGCCAGACCGCGCTGAACTGCGCGCTGGACCTGGAAAAGCACGGCATCCTGGAAAAATTCGGCGTCGAGATGATCGGTGCCAACGCCGACACCATCGACAAGGCCGAAGACCGTTCGCGCTTCGACAAGGCGATGAAGGACATCGGTCTGGCCTGCCCGGTTTCCGGCATCGCGCACAACATGGAAGAAGCCTACGGCGTGCTGGAGAAGGTCGGCTTCCCCTGCATCATCCGTCCGTCCTTCACCATGGGCGGCACCGGCGGCGGCATCGCCTACAACCGTGAAGAATTCGAAGAAATCTGCGCCCGCGGCCTGGATCTGTCGCCGACCAGCGAGCTGCTGATCGACGAATCGCTGATCGGCTGGAAGGAATACGAGATGGAGGTGGTCCGCGACAAGAAGGACAACTGCATCATCGTCTGCTCTATCGAGAACTTCGACCCGATGGGCGTGCACACCGGTGACTCGATCACCGTGGCGCCGGCGCAGACCCTGACCGACAAGGAATACCAGATCCTGCGCAACGCCTCCCTGGCGGTGCTGCGCGAGATCGGCGTGGAAACCGGCGGTTCCAACGTGCAGTTCGGCATCTGCCCGAACACCGGTCGCATGGTCGTCATCGAGATGAACCCGCGCGTGTCGCGTTCCTCGGCGCTGGCCTCCAAGGCCACCGGCTTCCCGATTGCCAAGATCGCCGCCAAGCTGGCCGTGGGTTACACCCTCGACGAGCTCTCCAACGACATCACCGGCGGTCGCACCCCGGCTTCGTTCGAGCCGGCCATCGACTACGTCGTCACCAAGATCCCGCGTTTCGCCTTCGAGAAGTTCCCGAAGGCCGACGCCCGCCTGACCACCCAGATGAAGTCCGTGGGTGAAGTCATGGCCATCGGTCGTACTTTCCAGGAATCCCTGCAGAAAGCCCTGCGCGGTCTGGAAGTCGGCGTCGCCGGTTTCGATCCGAAGCTCGATCTGGCCGACCCGGAAGCCGAGAGCACCCTGCGTCGCGAGCTGACCGTGCCCAGCGCCGAGCGTATCTGGTACGTCGCCGACGCCTTCCGCGCCGGCAAGAGCGTGGCAGAGGTGTTCGAGCTGACCCGTATCGACGAGTGGTTCCTGGTGCAGATCGAGGATCTGGTCAAGGACGAGGAGAAGGTCAAGACCCTCGGCCTGTCCGCCATCGACTTTGAGCTGATGTTCAAGCTCAAGCGCAAGGGCTTCTCCGACGCGCGCCTGGCCAAGCTGCTCGGCGTCTCCGAGAAGAGCCTGCGTGCCCACCGCCACAAGCTGAAAGTGCTGCCGGTGTACAAGCGCGTCGACACCTGCGCCGCCGAGTTCGCCACCGACACTGCCTACATGTACTCGACCTATGAGGAAGAGTGCGAGGCCGCGCCGTCCAGCCGCGACAAGATCATGATCCTCGGCGGCGGTCCCAACCGTATCGGCCAGGGCATCGAGTTCGACTACTGCTGCGTGCATGCCGCGCTGGCGATGCGTGAAGACGGTTACGAGACCATCATGGTCAACTGCAACCCGGAAACCGTCTCCACTGACTACGACACCTCCGACCGCCTGTACTTCGAGCCGGTGACCCTGGAAGACGTGCTGGAAATCGTCCGCGTCGAGCAGCCGAAAGGCGTGATCGTGCAGTACGGCGGCCAGACCCCGCTGAAGATTTGCCGCGCCCTGGAAGAAGCCGGCGTACCGATCATCGGCACCAGCCCCGAGGCCATCGACCGCGCCGAAGACCGCGAGCGCTTCCAGCAGATGGTCCAGCGCCTCGGCCTGCGCCAGCCGGCCAACGCCACCGCGCGCAGCGAAGACGAGGCCCTGGCTCTGTCCAAGGGCATCGGCTACCCGATGGTGGTGCGTCCGTCCTACGTGCTGGGCGGTCGGGCGATGGAAATCGTCTACCAGGAAGAAGAGCTCAAGCGCTACATGCGCGAAGCGGTGAAAGTGTCCAACGACAGCCCGGTGCTGCTGGACCGCTTCCTCAACTGCGCCATCGAGGTGGACGTGGATGCGGTGTGCGACGGCGAGACCGTGGTGATCGGCGCGATCATGCAGCACATCGAACAGGCCGGCGTGCACTCCGGTGACTCCGCCTGCTCGCTGCCGCCTTACTCGCTGCCGGCACACATCCAGGACGAGATCCGTGAGCAGGTCAAGAAGATGGCCCTGGAGCTCGGCGTGGTCGGTCTGATGAACGTGCAGATGGCCGTGCAGGGCGAGGACATCTACGTCATCGAAGTGAACCCGCGCGCCTCGCGTACCGTGCCGTTCGTCTCCAAGTGCGTCGGCGAGTCGCTGGCCAAGGTGGCGGCCCGCGTGATGGCGGGCAAGAGCCTGGCCGAAGTGGGTTACACCCAGGAAATCATCCCGCCGTTCTTCAGCGTCAAGGAAGCGGTGTTCCCGTTTGCCAAGTTCCCGGGCGTCGACCCGATCCTCGGCCCGGAAATGAAGTCTACCGGCGAGGTCATGGGTGTCGGCGACAGCTTCGGCGAGGCCTTCGCCAAGGCACAGCTGGGCGCCAGCGAGATCTTGCCGAACTCCGGCTGTGCGTTCATCAGCGTGCGCGAAGACGACAAGCCGGAAGCCGTGCAGGTCGCGCGTGACCTGGTGGCGCTGGGCTTCGAAGTCGTGGCCACTGCGGGCACCGCCAAAGTGATCGAGGCGGCCGGTCTGCCGGTGCGCCGGGTGAACAAGGTGACCGAAGGTCGTCCGCATGTCGTCGACATGATCAAGAACGACGAAGTCACCCTGATCATCAACACCACCGAGGGGCGTCAGTCCATCGCTGACTCCTACTCGATCCGTCGTAACGCTCTGCAGCACAAGATCTACTGCACCACCACCATCGCGGCGGGGCAGGCGGTCTGCGAGGCGCTCAAGTTCGGTCCCGAGAAGACCGTGCGCCGGCTGCAGGATCTGCATGCAGGAATCAAGGCATGAACAAGTACCCCATGACCGTCCAGGGCGCTCGCGCCCTGGAAGAGGAACTCGCGCACCTGACCAAGGTGCGCCGCCCCGCGCTCAGCCAGGCGATTGCCGAGGCTCGTGAGCTGGGTGACCTCAAGGAGAATGCCGAGTATCACGCCGCTCGTGAGGAGCAGGGCATGGTCGAGGCGCGCATCCGTGATATCGAGGGGCGCTTGCAGCATGCGGTGGTGATCGACGTCACCACCATCCCGCACAGCGGCAAGGTGATCTTCGGCACCACCGTTGATATCGCCAACTGCGAAACCGACGAGACCGTGACCTACCAGATCGTTGGCGAGGACGAGGCCGACATCAAGATCGGCAAGCTGTCGGTCAGCTCACCCATCGCCCGTGCCCTGGTTGGCAAGGAGGAGGGTGACGTGGTGGCGGTTAAGACCCCCAGCGGCCTGGTCGAGTACGAGATTGTCGAAGTCCGTCATATTTAAGCGCCAACCGCTGCGCGCGGGCGCCATCAGCTGGCAGCTGGCCCAGACCTTCTGGGTTGGCGGCCTCTGGCTGCTGCACTTCGTGATGCTGCCGGCGCTGGAAAAGATGGGCCTGGCGCCGCTGCTGATCGAGGAGGTCGACGCGGCGCTGAGTCCCTTGCTCATCGGTTTTGCTGCATTCTGCGTGCTGGTGCAGGGAATGGTGCTGGTGCAGGCGCACGGGCTGTCCAGTCTGTGGCGCGAGTTGCGCGGCCAGTTGCTGCTGATCGTGCTGGCCATGGCGCTGGCGTTCTTCGCCGTGCGCTACTGGCAGCCGGATGCCGCACGCTGGTTGCTGTTCAACTACCTGGTGCTGGCGCTGTGCGGTCTGGTGCTGGTGTTGCAGCCGCTGCCGGGGCAGCGGAGCGAGTGAGGCGCGGTCGCTAGGCGAGCCTTCAGGCCTGGTAGCGATGGATGTTGGACAGGTTCTTGTTCGGCTTGGGGTTCTTGCGATAGATCAGTGCCATCTTGCCGATCACCTGGACCAGCTCGCAGCGGCCAACGCTGGCCAGTTCGTCGATCAGGGCGCGGCGGTCGTCACGCTCGGTGAGGCGAAACTGCACCTTGATCAGCTCATGATCGTTGAGCGCGCGCTCCAGCTCGGCCAGTACGCCCTCGGTCAGGCCGTTCTCGGCCACGATCAATACCGGTTTCAGGTGGTGGCCGATAGATTTGAAGTGTTTCTTCTGTTCGTTGGTAAGCGCCATAATCTGACCCTGTTGCAATGGGAGGCGGCTCCGTGCGATGGGACCGACTCCGGTCTACCCATCTCGTGTCCGGCGCGCCGGTCGAAAAGTCGCGTAGTCTACCCGAGCCGGCACGGTCGCGCCCGTTTCTATTCGTGCGGGAAGCTTCAGATTAGCCTGCGTTGTCCGGATAGGCCTTGTGATTGCCGATATGGCCCCCATTAAGGGTGGAAACGCCCTCCATGCTCTGCATCTAGACTGGTATTGGCACTGTGAGCTCCGGTCGAGGTCTCATAAAGGGTTACAGACGGCTCCTGCCTGTGGCGGGGGTTGTGTAGTAAGTTAGGCTGGTACTCCACCAGCCGTCATGTGAAACGTGTTTCAGGACGGGGCTCGTTTCCGAGGGTAGCGAATTGAACGACATGGCAAAGAACCTGATCCTCTGGCTGATCATCGCAGCCGTCCTGGTCACGGTGATGAACAACTTCTCCAGCCCGAGCGATACCGGCAAGCTGAACTATTCCGAGTTCATCCAGCAGGTTCAGGAAGGCAAGGTCAAACAGGTCACTGTCGATGGCTACATCATCAGCGGCAAGAACCTGGATGGCACCACCTTCGAAACCGTGCGTCCGGCCATCGAGGATCGTGGCCTGATCAAGGATCTGATCGACAACAATGTCGAGATCGTCGGCAAGCAGCCGGAGCGCCAGAGCATCTGGACCCAGCTGCTGGTAGCCAGCTTCCCGATCCTGGTGATCATTGCCGTGTTCATGTTCTTCATGCGCCAGATGCAGGGCGGCGGCGGTGGCCGTGGCGGCCCGATGAGCTTCGGCAAGTCGAAGGCGCGCCTGCTCTCCGAGGATCAGGTCAAGACCACCCTGGCGGACGTCGCCGGTTGCGACGAGGCCAAGGAAGAGGTCGGCGAGCTGGTCGAGTTCCTGCGTGATCCGGGCAAGTTCCAGCGTCTCGGTGGCCGCATCCCGCGCGGCGTGCTGATGGTCGGCCCGCCCGGTACCGGCAAGACCCTGCTGGCCAAGGCCATTGCGGGCGAGGCCAAGGTGCCGTTCTTCACTATCTCTGGTTCCGACTTCGTCGAGATGTTCGTCGGTGTCGGCGCCAGTCGTGTGCGTGACATGTTCGAGCAGGCCAAGAAGCATGCGCCCTGCATTATCTTCATCGACGAAATCGACGCCGTCGGTCGCCACCGTGGCGCCGGTCTGGGCGGCGGTCACGACGAGCGTGAGCAGACCCTCAACCAGCTGCTGGTGGAGATGGATGGCTTCGAGATGAACGATGGCATCATCGTCATCGCCGCCACCAACCGTCCGGACGTGCTCGACCCGGCGCTGCTGCGCCCGGGGCGTTTCGATCGCCAGGTGGTGGTCGGTCTGCCGGATATTCGTGGTCGCGAGCAGATCCTGAAAGTGCACATGCGCAAGGTGCCGATTGGCGACAACGTCGAGCCGGCGGTGATCGCTCGCGGTACCCCTGGCTTCTCCGGTGCTGACCTGGCCAACCTGGTCAACGAGGCCTCGCTGTTCGCCGCTCGCGCCAGCAAGCGTCTGGTTGAGATGAAGGAGTTCGAGCTGGCCAAGGACAAGATCATGATGGGCGCCGAGCGCAAGTCCATGGTCATGTCCGAGAAGGAGAAGCTCAATACCGCGTATCACGAGGCAGGTCACGCCATCGTTGGTCGCCTGGTGCCGGAGCATGATCCGGTCTACAAGGTGTCGATCATCCCGCGCGGCCGCGCCTTGGGCGTCACCATGTTCCTGCCGGAAGAGGATCGCTACAGCCTGTCCAAGCGCGCCCTGACCAGCCAGATCTGCTCGCTGTTCGGTGGCCGTATCGCCGAAGAGATGACCCTCGGTTTCGACGGGGTCACCACCGGTGCCTCCAACGACATCATGCGGGCCACTCGGCTGGCGCGGAATATGGTGACCAAGTGGGGCCTGTCCGAGAAGCTCGGTCCGCTGATGTACGCGGAGGAGGAGGGCGAGGTGTTCCTCGGTCGCAGTGCCGGCAGTCAGGCCACCAATGTGTCTGGCGAGACCGCCAAGGCCATCGACGAGGAAGTTCGCAGCATCATTGATGGCTGCTACGGCACCGCCAAGCGTCTGCTGGAAGAGAATCGTGACAAGCTGGACATGATGGCCGATGCGCTGATGAAGTACGAGACCATCGATGCCGACCAGATCGACGACATCATGTCTGGTCGTACCCCGCGCGAGCCGCGTGACTGGCAGGGTGGTTCCGGTACGCCGGCCGCCAAGGAGCAGGCGGAGCGTCCGGAAACCCCGATCGGCGGTCCGGCTGGCGAGCACTAAGGCCGGCGAATGATTGTTCCGCAGTACTCGCCCCGGCTGCCCTGTGGCAGCCGGGTGCTCGATCTGGCCCAGCCTCAGGTGATGGGCATTCTCAATGTCACGCCCGACTCGTTTTCCGATGGCGGTCGTTTCGCTGCCCGTGATGCGGCGCTGCGCCATGCGGCCGAGATGGTGGCGGCTGGCGCAACCCTGATCGACGTGGGCGGCGAATCCACTCGTCCTGGTGCCCGGCCGGTTTCTCCCGTGGAGGAACTTGAGCGGGTCGCTTCCGTGGTTGAGGCGATTGCCGCCGAGCTGGACGTGATCATTTCTCTTGATACCTCGACGCCTGCTGTCATGCGTGAGGGCGCTCGCCTCGGTGCGGGGTTGATCAACGATGTGCGCGCGCTGCGCCGTGATGGTGCCCTGGAGGCTGCGGCCGATACCGGTCTGCCGGTGTGTCTGATGCACATGCTGGGCGAGCCGGGCAATATGCAGCAGAATCCTCACTATCAGAATGTGGTGGCCGAGGTTTGCGACTTCCTTGTACAGCGCATGGCGGCCTGTGCCGAGGTGGGTATCCCCGCTGAGCGAGTCGTGCTCGACCCGGGATTCGGGTTCGCCAAGACCCTGGCGCACAATCTGAGTCTGTTCAAACACCTTGACGCACTGCATGTGCTGGGGCGGCCGCTGTTGGTGGGCGTGTCGCGCAAGAGCATGATCGGGCAGGCTTTGGGGCGAGAGGTGCATGAGCGTCTCCCTGGGGGGCTGGCGCTGGCGGCCCTGGCGGTGGCCAAGGGCGCCTGCATCCTGCGCGTCCATGACGTAGCCGAGACTGTTGATGCGGTGCGCATGGTCGCCGCCGTGCAGGCCGCAGAATAAGAAGTTGGAGTGACTATGAGCAGAAAATACTTCGGTACCGACGGTATCCGCGGGCCTGTTGGCCAGTTTCCCATCACTCCCGAGTTCATCCTCAAGCTGGGTTGGGCGGCCGGTATGGCCTTTCGTCGTCAGGGCAAGTGCCGCATCCTGATCGGCAAGGACACCCGCATCTCCGGCTACATGTTCGAGTCGGCCCTGGAGGCCGGTCTGGTGGCGGCCGGGGCCGACGTGATGCTGCTGGGGCCGATGCCGACGCCGGCCATCGCCTACCTGACCCGTACGTTCCAGGCCGATGCCGGTATCGTCATCAGCGCCTCGCACAATCCGCACCACGACAACGGTTTCAAGTTCTTCTCCGGCAAGGGCACCAAGCTGCCGGACGAGATCGAACTGATGATCGAAGAGCTGCTCGACCAGCCGATGAGCGTGGTGGAGTCGGATCAGATCGGCAAGGTGTCGCGGATCAACGATGCCGCCGGGCGCTACATCGAGTTCTGCAAGAGCAGCGTGCCGAGCAGCACCAGTTTTGCCGGGCTCAAGCTGGTCATCGACTGTGCTCATGGTGCCACCTACAAAGTGGCGCCCAGCGTCTTCCGCGAGCTGGGTGCGCAAGTCTCGGTCCTCTCGGCGCAGCCTAACGGTCTGAATATCAACGACAACTGTGGTTCGACCCATGTCGAGTCGCTGCAGGCCGAGGTGTTGGCCCAGCATGCCGACCTCGGCATCGCCTTCGATGGCGATGGTGATCGCGTGCTGATGGTGGATCACACCGGCGCGGCGGTCGATGGCGATGAGCTGCTTTACATCATTGCCCGCGACCTGCAGGAGCGCGACCGGCTTCATGGCGGCGTGGTCGGCACCCTGATGAGCAATCTCGGGCTGGAGCTTGCGCTGGGCGAACTGAAGATTCCTTTCGTCAGGGCCAAGGTCGGCGACCGCTACGTCATGGCTGAGCTGCAGGAGCGCGAATGGCAGTTGGGTGGCGAGAACTCCGGGCATCTGGTGTGCTGCCAGCACACCACCACCGGTGATGCGATCATTGCTGCATTGCAAGTCCTGATGGCGCTCAAGCGCAGCGGGCAGATTCTTGCCGAGGCGCGTCAGGCGGTACGCAAGTGCCCGCAGGTGCTGATCAATGTGCGTTTCTCTGGTGACGTCGATCCGGTCGAGCATGTTGCGGTCAAGGATGCCTGTGCCCGCGTGACCGACCTGATGGCGGGGCGCGGGCGCGTATTGTTGCGCAAGTCCGGTACCGAGCCGTTGGTGCGCGTCATGGTCGAAGGTGATGACGAAGCCCAGGTGCGCGCCTATGCCGAAGAGCTGGCCAAGGTGGTTGGCGAGGTTTGTGCCTGAATCGGCTTGCGAGGGTAGAGGCTCTTGGGTAACATCTGCGCCCACTTTGAACGACGAGGTTCGGCATGCGTCGCCCCCTGGTAGCTGGTAACTGGAAAATGCACGGTACCCGCGCCAGCGTCGCAGAGCTGATCAGAGGTCTGCGCCAGTTGGCGTTGCCGACAGGCGTCGAGGTCGCAGTCATGCCGCCTTGTCTGTATATCAGTCAGGTGCTGGCGGGGCTGGACGGCAAGGCGATTGCCGTCGGTGCGCAGAACTGTGCGGTAGAGCCGATGCAGGGTGCGCTTACCGGCGAGATTGCGCCGAGTCAGTTGGCCGATGCCGGTTGCACTATGGTGCTGGTCGGTCATTCGGAGCGTCGCCTGATTCTGGGTGAGCGCGATGAGCAGGTCAGTCGCAAGTTTGCCGCGGCGCAGTCCTGTGGTCTGATTCCGGTGCTGTGCGTCGGTGAGACTCTGGAGCAGCGCCAGGCAGGCAAGACGCTCGAAGTCGTCGCGGCGCAGCTGGGCAGTGTGATCGAAGAGCTCGGTGTGGGTGCTTTCGCGCAGGCCGTAGTGGCCTACGAGCCTGTCTGGGCCATTGGTACCGGGCTGACGGCGTCGCCGCAGGAGGCTCAGGAGGTCCATGCTGCTATTCGTGCGCAGTTGGCTGCCGAGAGTGCCGAAGTGGCGCGTGGTGTGAGAATTCTGTACGGCGGTAGTGTCAAGGCCGCCAATGCTGTCGAATTGTTCGGCATGCAGGATATCGATGGGGGGCTCATTGGTGGTGCCTCCTTGAACGCAGATGAGTTTGGTGCGATCTGTCGCGCCGCAGGAAACAGATAAATGCTGGAAACAGTCGTAATCGTCGTACATCTGCTGGGCGCCATCGGTGTTGTCGGTCTGGTTCTGCTGCAGCAGGGCAAGGGTGCCGACGCGGGCGCTTCCTTTGGTGCTGGTGCCTCGGCTACCGTGTTCGGCAGCCAAGGTTCTGCTACCTTTCTGAGTCGCTTTACTGCTATACTCGCCGCAGCTTTTTTCATTACCAGCTTGGGTTTAGCCTTCTTTGCTAAAGAAAAAGCTGATAATCTGACGCAAGCAGGTCTTCCGGATCCGGCGGTTCTTGAAGTGCAGCAGAAACCGGCCGTCGAAGACGTTCCGGTGCTCGAAGAGCAGAAGGGCGCAGCCGGTCAGGTTGACGTTCCGGAAGCCCCGGAGCAGAAGTAATACCCTCTTTGCCGAGGTGGTGGAATTGGTAGACACGCTACCTTGAGGTGGTAGTGGCCATAGGCTGTAGGGGTTCGAGTCCCCTCCTCGGTACCATATTTCGGCAGGGCCCGCACTTCGCGGGCCTTGTCGTTTCCCGGAGTTCGGTTGACCCTCAGGGGTAACGTCCGTATACTCTTGGCCCAGCTTTGGCGCGGGGTGGAGCAGTCTGGTAGCTCGTCGGGCTCATAACCCGAAGGTCGTTGGTTCAAATCCAGCCCCCGCAACCAGTTGTAGAGAAGCCCCTTATTCAGGGGCTTTTTGCTAGCTGGACAATCCGCCGCCGGCGTTAAGCACGGTCGGCACGATGGATGGGCGTTTCGCCCATTTTTTATTTCTACGGCATGCGCGGAGGGCTTCGGGTGTCGAGCAAGCTGGAACAGTTGCAGGCCATGTTGGCCCCGGTGGTGGAATCGCTCGGCTATGAATGCTGGGGCGTCGAATTCATTTCCCAGGGGCGACATTCCCTGCTGCGTGTGTACATCGACCATGCCAACGGCATTCTGGTCGACGATTGCGAGGCCGTGAGTCGGCAGGTCAGCGCCGTGCTGGATGTCGAGGATCCGATCAGCAGCGAATACACCCTCGAGGTGTCGTCGCCGGGTATGGATCGGCCGTTGTTCACCCTCGAGCAGTTCGCCAAGCACGTTGGCGAGCAGGTGAAGATCAAGCTGCGCTCGCCCTTCGACGGGCGGCGCAATTTCCAGGGGCTCCTCCGCGGTGTGGAGGATCAGGATGTGGTGGTGCTGGTGGACGACCACGAATTCCTGCTGCCGATCGATCTGATCGACAAGGCCAATATTATTCCCCGTTTTGACTGAGACGCGGATCCCGCGGATCCAATGGATTGCGAAAGGCGAGGCGTACGATGAGTAAAGAAGTACTGCTGGTTGTAGAGTCGGTGTCCAACGAGAAGGGCGTACCGGCCAGTGTTATTTTCGAAGCGCTGGAGCTGGCTCTGGCGACAGCGACCAAGAAGCGTTTTGACGATGAAGTCGAGTTGCGCGTGGCGATCAATCGCCAGAGCGGCAACTACGAAACCTTCCGTCGCTGGGAAGTGGTAGCCGAGGACGACCTGGAAAACCCGGCCGCCCAGCTGACCGTCGAGCAGGCGCAGGAGCGCGAGGCCGGTGCCAAGGTCGGCGACTTCATCGAAGAGCCGGTTGAGTCGATCGAGTTCGGTCGCATCGCTGCGCAGACCGCCAAGCAGGTCATCGTGCAGAAGGTCCGCGAGGCTGAACGCGCGCAAGTGGTCGATGCCTATCGCGAACGCGTCGGCGAGATCATCTCCGGTACCGTGAAGAAGGTGACCCGCGACAGCGTGATCGTCGATCTCGGCAACAACGCTGAGGCGCTGCTGGCCCGTGAAGACATCATCCCGCGTGAGACTTTCCGCGTCGGTGCCCGTGTGCGTGCACTGCTCAAGGAAATCCGCACCGAGAACCGTGGTCCGCAGCTGATCCTGTCGCGCACCGCGCCGCAGATGCTGATCGAGCTGTTCACTATCGAAGTGCCGGAAATCGCCGAAGGCCTGATCGAAGTGATGGCCGCCTCCCGTGACCCGGGTTCGCGCGCCAAGATTGCCGTGCGCTCCAAGGACAAGCGTATCGACCCGCAGGGTGCCTGCATCGGCATGCGTGGCTCGCGTGTTCAGGCTGTCTCCGGTGAGATCGGCGGTGAGCGCGTGGACATCGTGCTGTGGGACGAGAACGTCGCGCAGTTCGTGATCAATGCCATGGCTCCGGCCGAAGTGGCGGCGATCATCGTCGACGAAGATGCCCATGCCATGGACATCGCCGTGGCCGAGGACAACCTGGCGCAGGCCATCGGTCGTGGCGGCCAGAACGTGCGCCTGGCCAGTCAGCTGACCGGCTGGACCCTCAACGTGATGACCGAGGCCGATATCCAGGCCAAGCAGCAGGCCGAGACCGGCGACATTCTGCAGCGCTTCGTCGAGGAGCTGGATGTCGACGAGGAACTGGCCCAGGTACTGGTCGAAGAGGGCTTCACCAGCCTGGAAGAGATCGCCTACGTACCGATGGAAGAGATGCTCAGCATCGATGGTTTCGACGAAGACATCGTCAACGAGCTGCGCGCTCGCGCCAAGGACCGTCTGCTGACCAAGGCCATCGCCAGCGAAGAGAAACTGGCCGATGCCCAGCCCGCCGAAGACCTGCTGTCCCTGGACGGCATGGACAAGACCCTGGCTCACGAGCTGGCGGTACGTGGCGTGGTGAATCGCGAAGACCTGGCCGAGCAGTCGATCGACGACCTGCTCGACATCGACGGCATGGACCAAGAGCGTGCCGGCAAGCTGATCATGGCCGCCCGAGCCCATTGGTTCGAGTAAGCGGTTGCGGCCTGAGGAGAGAGATGCATGACGCAAGTCACGGTGAAAGAACTGGCCCAAGTGGTCGACACACCAGTGGAGCGCCTGCTGCAGCAGATGCGTGAGGCAGGTCTGCCGCACACCAGCGCCGAGCAAGTGGTAACTGACAACGAAAAGCAGGCGCTGCTGGCTCACCTGAAGAGCAGCCACGGCGAGAAACTGGAAGAGCCGCGCAAGATCACCTTGCAGCGCAAGACCACCACCACCCTGAAGGTCGCCGGTAGCAAGACCATCAGCGTGGAAGTGCGCAAGAAGAAGACCTACGTCAAGCGCAGCCCTGACGAGATCGAAGCCGAGAAGCAGCGCGAGCTGGAAGAGCAGCGTGCCGCCGAAGAGGCAGCCCGCCTGAAGGCCGAGGAAGAGGCCCGCAAACAGGCCGAGGCCGAAGCGCGCAAGCAGCAGGATGCTGCCGCCCTGGCGGCCGTTGCTCCGGCTGCGGAAGTGGCTGCCGCGGCTCCAGCCGCCGAGCCGGTATCTGCGGCTGTAGCTGCCGAGCGCAAGAAAGAAGAATTGCGTCGCGCCGAGAAAGACAAACCGGTGCGCACCGATGACGACGAGCGTCGTGATCGCAAGCATGCCCAGCATCGTCCTGCGCCGAAGGACAAGGCGCCGACACCGCGCGTTGCACCGCGCAGCACCGACGAAGAAGTCGATGACTTCCGTCGCGGTCGTGGCGGCCGGATGAAGCCGAAGAAGCGTAATCAGCACGGGTTCCAGAGCCCGACAGGACCTATTGTGCGCGAAGTAGCGATCGGCGAGACCATTACCGTTGCCGACCTGGCCGCCCAGATGTCGGTCAAGGGCGCCGAGGTGGTCAAGTTCATGTTCAAGATGGGCACCCCGGTGACCATCAACCAGGTTCTGGACCAGGAGACCGCGCAGCTGGTCGCCGAGGAAATGGGCCACAAGGTCAAGCTGGTCAGCGAGAACGCGCTCGAAGAGCAGCTGGCCGAGTCGCTGAAATACGAAGGTGAGGCCTTCTCCCGTGCGCCGGTAGTGACCGTGATGGGCCACGTCGACCACGGCAAGACCTCGCTGCTCGACTACATCCGTCGCGCCAAGGTGGCCGCTGGTGAAGCGGGTGGCATCACCCAGCACATCGGTGCCTACCACGTGGAAACCGATCGCGGCATGGTCACCTTCCTCGATACGCCCGGCCACGCTGCGTTCACCCAGATGCGTGCTCGTGGTGCCAAGGCCACCGACATCGTCATCCTGGTGGTGGCAGCGGACGACGGCGTGATGCCGCAGACCCAGGAAGCCGTACAGCACGCGAAAGCGGCTGGCGTGCCGATCGTGGTCGCGATCAACAAGATGGACAAGCCGGATGCCAACCCGGACAACATCAAGAACGGCCTGGCCGCGCTGGATGTGATTCCGGAAGAGTGGGGCGGCGACGCTCCGTTCGTCGGCGTCTCGGCCAAGGCCGGTACCGGTGTCGACGAACTGCTGGAAGCCGTGCTGCTGCAGGCCGAAGTGCTCGAGCTCACCGCCACGCCGTCGGCCCCGGGCCGTGGTGTCGTGGTCGAGTCGCGCCTGGACAAGGGCCGCGGTCCGGTGGCCACCGTGCTGGTTCAGGACGGTACCCTGCGTCAGGGCGACATGGTCCTGGTCGGCGTCAACTACGGCCGCGTGCGTGCCATGCTCGACGAGAACGGCAAGGCCATCAAGGAAGCCGGTCCGTCGATTCCGGTCGAGATCCTCGGCCTGGACGGTACGCCGGATGCCGGTGACGAGATGACCGTGGTTGCCGACGAGAAGAAGGCCCGCGAAGTCGCGCTGTTCCGTCAGGGCAAGTTCCGCGAAGTGAAGCTGGCCCGTGCTCACGCCGGCAAGCTGGAAAACATCTTCGAGAACATGGGCCAAGAAGAGAAGAAGACCCTCAACATCGTCCTCAAGGCCGACGTGCGTGGTTCTCTGGAAGCGCTGCAGGGCTCGCTCAGCGGCCTGGGCAACGACGAAGTGCAGGTGCGTGTGGTCGGTGGCGGCGTCGGTGGTATCACCGAGTCCGATGCCAACCTGGCGCTGGCCTCCAACGCCGTGCTGTTCGGCTTCAACGTGCGTGCCGATGCCGGCGCGCGCAAGATCGTCGAGGCCGAAGGCCTGGACATGCGTTACTACAACGTGATCTACGACATCATCGAAGACGTCAAGAAGGCCCTGACCGGCATGCTCGGCAGCGATGTTCGCGAGAACATCCTGGGCACCGCCGAAGTGCGTGACGTATTCCGTTCGCCGAAGTTCGGCGCCGTCGCCGGCTGTATGGTGATTGAAGGTACCGTTCACCGGAACCGTCCGATTCGCGTACTGCGCGACGACGTGGTGATCTTCGAGGGCGAGCTGGAATCCCTGCGTCGCTTCAAGGACGACGTCGCCGAAGTGCGTAACGGCATGGAGTGCGGTATCGCCGTGAAGAGCTACAACGACGTCAAGGTCGGGGACAAGATCGAAGTGTTCGAGAAGGTCCAGGTGGCGCGTACCCTGTAAGGGACGGCCCGCAACACCGGACGCCCGGCCCCGCATCAGCGCGGCCGGGCGTTTGCCGCTTGTGAACCTGCTGTCAGTGGCGGCGGGCGAGGTAGGAAGAAATGGCAAAAGTGTATAGCCGTACCCAGCGTATCGGCGACCAGATCCAGCGCGAGCTGGCACAGATGATTCCGCGCGAGGTCAAGGACCCGCGCCTGGGCTTCGTCACCATCACTGCCGTGGAGGTCAGCCGCGACGTTGGCCACGCCAAGGTATTCGTGACCGTGATGGGCGAGAACGATGTGGAGAAGATTCAGCAGAACGTCCGCGTGCTCAACGATGCGGCGGGCTACCTGCGCATGCTGCTGGGCAAGGCGATGAAGCTGCGCAGCGTGCCGCAGCTGCATTTCCACTACGACGAGAGCATCACTCGTGGTACGCACCTGTCGGCGCTGATCGAGCGTGCGATTTCCGAAGACAGCAAGCATCAGGACGACTGAACGTGGCGCAGGTGAAACGCATCCGCCGCAACGTCAGCGGCATCCTGATTCTCGACAAGCCGCGCGGCATGAGCTCCAACCAGGCCCTGCAGAAGGTGCGCTGGCTGCTCAACGCCGAGAAGGCCGGGCACACCGGCAGCCTCGATCCGCTGGCCACCGGTGTGCTGCCGCTGTGCTTCGGTGAGGCGACCAAGTTCTCCCAGTACCTGCTGGACGCCGACAAGGGCTACGAGACCGTTGCTCAGCTGGGCGTGACCACCACCACCGGCGATGCCGAGGGTGAAATCGTGGAGCGCCGCGAGGTGACCGTCGGTCGGGATGACATCGAGGCGCTGTTGCCGCGTTTTCGCGGCGAAATCAAACAGATACCGCCCATGTACTCGGCCCTGAAGAAGGACGGCCAGCCGCTGTACAAGCTGGCGCGTGCCGGCGAAGTAGTGGAGCGCGAGGCGCGATCTGTTAATATCGCGCGCCTGGAGTTACTGGCTCTGGACAACGCGCAGCTGCGCCTGTCCGTGGCCTGCAGCAAAGGCACCTACATCCGCACCCTGGTCGAGGATATCGGTCGTGAACTGGGCTGCGGTGGTCATGTTGCCGAGCTGCGTCGGACCCAGGCCGGTCCCTTCTTGCTGGCCCAGGCGATCAGCCTGGAAACGCTGGAGAAGGCCCACGCCGAGGGCGGTAGCGAGGCGCTGGATCAGTTCCTGCTGCCGTCCGACAGCGGCCTGGAACACTGGCCGCTGCTGCAGCTGTCCGAGCACAGTGCCTACTACTGGCTGCACGGTCAGCCGGTCCGTGCCCCGGAAGCGCCGAAGTTCGGCATGGTCAGGGTGCAGGACCACACCGGCCGTTTCATCGGTATCGGTGAAGTGAGCGATGACGGGCGCATTGCGCCGAAAAGATTGATCTCTACCAGCTTCTAGAGCGGGTAGGGGCCGGGGCTCAGGCCCGGGCAAGCGATTCGGTCGAATGACCGGAACGAGGGTGGCTGTCAGCAGGCATGGTCATTCCTCTTTTTAAAACACGGGACTGGTTCCCGGCCTGTTCACTCAAGGAGCCCATCATGGCACTGAGCGTTGAAGAAAAAGCCCAGATCGTTAACGACTACAAGCAAGCTGAAGGCGATACCGGTAGCCCGGAAGTGCAGGTTGCCCTGCTGACCGCCAACATCAACAAGCTGCAGGACCACTTCAAGGCCAACGGCAAAGACCACCACTCCCGTCGTGGTCTGATCCGCATGGTTAACCAGCGCCGCAAGCTGCTGGACTACCTGAAGGGTAAGGACACCAGTCGTTACAGCGCCCTCATCGGTCGCCTGGGTCTGCGTCGCTAAGACGTACACCTGAAGTGAGAAGCTGGAAGCTCGGAGTCGCAGGTCGGTTGATACCGGCCCGTGGCTTCGGTCTTCCAGCTTCTGGCTTTCTACAGAACGGAATTTGAAACCCGTTCAAAAATCGGTTCCGGCGAGCCGAGTTCTGAACAGGTTTCAGGGGCAGCAGGCCCCTGTTGCAGCAGTTTCCCCCAAGGCAACAAAGAGAAGGAAAATACCGTGACTCCGGTTATTAAAAAGTTCCAGTTCGGTCAGTCGACCGTCACCCTCGAAACCGGGCGCATTGCCCGTCAGGCTTCCGGTGCCGTTCTGGTTACCGTGGACAACGATGTCAGCGTGCTGTGCACCGTGGTTGGCGCAAAGCAGGCCGACCCGGGCAAGGGCTTCTTCCCGCTGTCCGTGCACTACCAGGAAAAGACCTACGCTGCCGGCAAGATCCCGGGTGGCTTCTTCAAGCGTGAAGCGCGTCCTTCCGAGAAAGAGACCCTGACCTCGCGCCTGATCGACCGTCCGATCCGCCCGCTGTTCCCGGAAGGCTTCCTCAACGAAGTGCAGGTCATCTGCACCGTGGTTTCGACCAGCAAGAAGACCGATCCGGACATCGCCGCCATGATCGGCACCTCGGCCGCCCTGGCCGTCTCCGGCATCCCGTTCGACGGCCCGATCGGCGCCGCGCGCGTGGCCTTCCACCCCGAAACCGGCTACCTGCTGAACCCGACCTACGAGCAGCTCAAGGCTTCCAGCCTGGACATGGTCGTGGCCGGTACCAAAGACGCCGTACTGATGGTCGAATCCGAAGCCAAAGAGCTGACCGAAGACCAGATGCTGGGTGCCGTGCTGTTCGCCCATGAAGAGTTCCAGGCCGTGATCAAGGCCGTTGGCGAGCTGGCTGCCGAAGCCGGCAAGCCGCGCTGGAACTGGACTGCCCCGGCCGAGAACACCGCTCTGCTCAACGCCATCAAGGCCGAGTTCGGCGAAGCCATCTCCCAGGCCTACACCATCACCATCAAGCAGGACCGCTACAACCGTCTGGACGAGCTGCGCGACCAGGTCGTCGCCAAGTTCTCCGGCGAAGAAGGCCAGCCGTCCGCCGGTGAAGTCAAAGACGCTTTCGGTCTGATCGAGTACCGCACCGTGCGCCAGAACATCGTTGACGGCAAGCCGCGTATCGACGGTCGTGATACCCGCACCGTGCGCGGTCTGAACATCGAAGTCGGTGTGCTCGACAAGACCCATGGTTCGGCGCTGTTCACCCGTGGCGAAACCCAGGCCCTGGTGGTTGCCACCCTCGGCACCGCCCGTGACGCGCAGCTGCTCGACACCCTGGAAGGCGAGAAGAAAGACCCCTTCATGCTGCACTACAACTTCCCGCCCTACTCGGTCGGCGAATGTGGTCGCATGGGTGCCACCGGCCGCCGCGAAATCGGCCATGGTCGCCTGGCCCGTCGTGGCGTTGCCGCCATGCTGCCGAGCAACGACGACTTCCCGTACACCATCCGTATCGTCTCGGAGATCACCGAGTCCAACGGTTCGTCCTCCATGGCTTCCGTGTGCGGCGCTTCCCTGGCCCTGATGGACGCTGGTGTGCCGATGAAGGCGCCGGTGGCCGGTATCGCCATGGGTCTGGTCAAGGAAGGTGACAAGTTCGCCGTACTGACCGACATCCTGGGTGACGAAGACCACCTGGGCGACATGGACTTCAAGGTGGCCGGTACCGCCAATGGCGTCACCGCGCTGCAGATGGACATCAAGATCCAGGGCATCACCGAGGAGATCATGGAGATCGCCCTGGGTCAGGCTCTGGAAGCCCGTCTGAACATCCTCGGCCAGATGAACCAGGTCATCTCCCAGTCGCGCAGCGAGCTGTCGGCCAACGCTCCGACCATGCTGGCCATGAAGATCGACCAGGACAAGATCCGCGACGTGATCGGCAAGGGCGGCGCTACTATCCGTGCCATCTGCGAAGAGACCAAGGCCTCGATCGATATCGAAGACGACGGCTCGATCAAGATCTTCGGCGAGACCAAGGAAGCTGCCGAGGCCGCGCGTCAGCGCGTTCTGGGCATCACCGCCGAGGCCGAGATCGGCAAGATCTACGTCGGCAAGGTCGAGCGCATCGTCGACTTCGGCGCCTTCGTCAACATCCTGCCGGGCAAGGACGGTCTGGTGCACATCTCGATGCTGAGCGATCAGCGCGTCGAGAAAGTCACCGACGTGCTGAAAGAAGGCCAGGAAGTCGAAGTGCTGGTACTGGACGTGGACAACCGCGGCCGCATCAAGCTGTCGATCAAGGACGTTGCTGCTGCCAAGGCCTCGGGCGTCTAAGCCTTTTGGGGGCTGCTCGGCAGCCCCTCAGCCTGGTTGTGCAAGAAAGAGGGCCCCTGCTGGGGCCCTCTTTTTTTGCCTGCGGTTTACCCCGACAATGGCGCGCTCCGCAGTACCCAACAAGGACGTCTGGCGATGGAAATCACCTACTGCCGTTACCACCCCGCACAACCCGCTACCTGGCACTGTTCGCCGTGCCAGCGCGACTTCGGGGATTGCTGCATTCCGCTCAACGCCGATGCCCCTGAGCTGGAGCCGCAGTGCCCACTGTGTGCCGGCAAACTGCAGTTCCTCGGTGCGGCCAATACCGCGCAGCCGTTCTGGCAGCGCATTCCGCTGTTCTTCCGCTATGGCCTGCAGCCGGGGCCGCTGCTGTTTGCGGCGGCACTGTGCCTGGCCAGCCTGTTCATGCCGGCCTGGAAACTGCTGTGGCTGGCGCTGTTCTGCGTCGCCACCAAATACCTGCAAAGTGTGATCGAGAGCTCCAGCCAGGGTGTGCGCGAGGCTCCGGCGCTGCAGGGCGCCTTCGATGGTGAGGGCTTCAGCCTGTTCTGGCGTCTGCTGGTGATCTTCTTCATCGCCTTCGCCGTGGTCTGGCTGGCGGCCGACTTCGACAGCGAGGCGCTGTTCTGGGCGGCGACGCTGGGGGTGCAGCTGCTGATTCCGGCCAGCATCATTCGCCTGGCCCTGGACAAGACGCTCAGCGCCGCGCTCAGCCCCGACCAGGTCGGTGCGGTGATCAAGGCGATGGGCTGGCGTTATCTGATCCTCTGGGTATTCCTGTTCATTCTCTGGCAGTCGCCGGACGCGGTGGTCTACATGCTCTCCAGCGGCCTGCCGCGGGTGGTGCTGATGCCCATCGCGGCGCTGCTGTTCGGCTACTTCAGTGTGGTGATGTGCGCCATGATGGGCTATGCCGTGTTCCAGTATCAGGGCGCGCTGGGTTACGTGGCGGTGGATGAATCGGCGCCGCGGGGCGTTCCCGCCGAAGAGTACCGCCGCCGCCGCGCCCTGGCCGACGCCGAGGTGCGCGTCAAGGAAGGGCAGAGCGCGCAGGCGCTGGAGGTGCTGGCCAAGGCTCTGGACGTGGCGCCCAACGATCTCAAGCTCAACGAGCGCTTCCACCAGCTGCTGTTCGGCCTCGGCGCTCGCGAGCGCTGCCTGCGCCATCTCGAACACTACCTGCCGCTGGCGGCGCGGCTGAATCCGGCGCAGGGCGCCTTTGCGCTGCTCAACGCGCGCCAGTTCAAGGCGGACTATCTGCCCGAGGATGCGCTGGTCTGCGAGCGGCTTGCCGAGGCCCTGCTGCAGCGCCACAAGACCCGCGAAGGGCTGAGCCTGTTGCGCAACCTGCATCAGCGCTTCCCGGACTACCCGCACATCCCGCGCGCCTACCTGCTGGCCGCCCGTGGCTTTGCCGAGGGCCTGGGGCAGGTGGAGACGGCGCAGAAGCTGCTGGCTTACATCCGCGCCCGATACCCGCAATCGCCGCTGCTGGGCGAAGTGGCCAGCCTCGAGGAGACCCTGCGCCGCCTGGCGGCGCAGGCCTGAATCAGCGCGCCAGGTGCTGCTGCAGCAGGGCCAGCTGGCGGGTCTGCTCGGCTTCCGGATAGCGGCTGTGCAGGAAGCGGGTGAGCTCGCCGATGCCGCGCAGGTCCCGTCCCTGCCCAAGCAGTCTGGCCAGCTGCAGGGTCAGCCCCGGCAGCTGGGTCGGGCTTGGGTTCGCCTGGCTCAGGCGACGCCAGCAGGCCAGTGCACGCTGGCCCTCGCCAGCACGGATCAGCGGCGGCAGCAGGTGCAGTTGTACAGCCGCATGGCGCAGCAGCGACTGCTCATCGGCCGCGCTGTCATCGGCAAGGCGCTTGAGCAGGAGCAGGCGCTCCGGGCTGTCGGGCAGGGCAAACAGCTGCTTCAGTAGCGCACTCAGCAGGGCGCGGTCCTGGCGTCCGCTGGCGATGGCATAGAGGCGCTCCAGCAGGGGCAGGCGGCCGGGGTAGCGGTTCAGCAGGTCCGGTCCGCGCTTGGCCGCCTGGGCCAGGTCGAACTGGGCGATCAACTGGTCGAGTGCTGCCAGTTCGCGCTTGAAGGGCGCGTCCGGGTCCACCTTGTGCAGGTAGTCTTCGTCCATCCGCAGGCGTCCGGACAGGCGCGCCAGCCATACGGCGAGGAAGCCGGCCCCGAGGCCGCCAAGGTGGGCGTAGTAGTTGATGTGATCGTCCGATGCCAGCAGGCCGTAGAGTTCCTTGCCCATCCACACCGGCAGCACCCATAGCGCCGGTGCCTTGAAATAGCCGATCAGCGGGCCCAGCCAGTAGAAGAAGTTGATCTTGCGCAGGCCGTATACGCCGATGTACATGCCCATCAACCCGGAGATCGCCCCGGAGGCGCCCACGCCTGTCACCCATACCGGGTCCAGTGCCCACCACAGCAGGTGCGAAGCCAAGCCGCTGAGCAGGTACAAGCCCAGATAGACCCAGCGGCCCAGCGCGATTTCCAGGGCGAAGCCGAAGATGAACAGGAACAGCATGTTGCCCAGCAGGTGGTCGAAGCTGCCGTGCAGGAACATGGCACCGAACAGCCCTTCGATGCTGAAACGGGCCGGGATGAAGCCGAAGCGGAAGGTGCTGAGCCGGTCACGCAGCGCTTCGGCCCGGCCACGAGCCTGTTGCCAGGCCGGGTCGGCCTGGTATTCGGGGCTCTGGTGCAGGCGTTGCTCGAACTGCAGGTCGTGCAGTATCGCGGACGCCAGGTCCTGGCGGCGCATGCCGTCGACGTAGTCGCGTTCGTCTGCCTCGAGCCGGTCACGGCGGACCAGGTCGTCGACGAACAACGGGCGCTCACGGCTCAGCAGGCCACTGTCCAGGTAGGCCTGCACGGCCTGCTCGCGACGTTCTTCGTCACCGCCCTGGTAACCGAAGTAGATCAGGGTGTTGAGCAGGATCAGCAGCAGGGTGATGACGGGGGGGCGCTTCCAGTCCAGCGGATGCTCGGCGGGAATGATCAGCATCAGCCACCACGCTTGCTGTCGACGCGAACCAGTCGCTCACCCTCGAACTGCAGGAAGTACAGCATGCCGTTGTCACGGCTGTAGACCCATTCCTCCTTGATGTACTGCACCTTGCCATTGCGATCCAGGGTATGACCGGTAACCGCCTGGCTGACCGGTGTGCCGCACTTCTGCAGCACCTCGGTGGTACGGTCGCCCTTGTCGGCGATGCCGTGTTCGCAGCGCAGTGTGGCCGCCTGAGCGTGCAGGCTGGTGAGGACGAGGAGGGCGGTCAGTAGCGGTTTTCGCATGTCGAGCATCCTTGTTCTGTTTTGGCGGTCAGCGACCGCGTTTACTTTCGATCTTGGTGACGCGATTGCCTTCGAAGCGCAGGAAATACAGCATGCCGTTCTTCGGCCCGTAGACCCACTCTTCCAAGGCGACTTCAGTGACGAAGCCGTAGTAGTCGACCACCTCCTTGTAACCGAGGAAGTCGCGCCGCGCCGGCGCTCCGCACTTGGCGGCGACTTCCTCGGCATGGTCTTCGAGGCTGATCAGCTTGCTGCCGCAGCGCAGTGTCGAGCCCGCTTCGGCGGTGCTGGCCAGCAGCAGGCCGATGAGCGGGAGAACGAGTCTGGAGGGCATGAGCGGGTGCCGTGATGTAGACATGCGCAGCCTACATCCTGGGCCTGCGGCTGTCAGTCGGCGCGTTTGGTCTCGATGCGGGTCAGGCGGTTGCCCTGGAACGTGAGGATGCTGAGCATGCCGTTGGTGGGGCCGTACACCCACTCCTCGATCACCATTTCCCGATCCCCGTAGTAGCCGCCGGTGTAGCCGACCAGATCGGTGCGTGCGGGTTTGCCGCACTTGCGCTCCACCTCGAAGGCGCGATCACCTTCGTTGACCAGCTTGCTGCCGCAGCGCAGCGTACCGGCTTCGGCCAAGCCGCAGGCCAGTGCCAACGTGACGAGTAGCAGATTTCCCTTCATTACAGACTCCCTAGATGTAATGCACTGGCCACCTGGGCGCTGGCCTGTTCCTGAACCAGGCCAACGTCGAGCAGGTAGATGCGCTGGTCCTCCAGACCGCCACGCTCCACCAGATAGTCCTTGATACTGGCTGCCCGCGCCTGGCCCAGCTGGCGCAGCAGCAGTTCGCTCTTGGCCCAGGACTGCAGTACGGCGGCGCGCATTTTCGCCGTGCGCTCCTCGTCCGGCAACTCCTTCCACTCGGCCGGCGGCTGTTGCTTGAGGCGCGTACGGTAGATGCCTTCCAGCAGCACGGCCTTGTCGTCCTCCTCGACCACCAGCTCCTCGGGCGTGGCAGGCACCTTCTCGCCACCGCGCTGGAGGATCTTGTACTGGGTGCTCTGGTACTCGCGCTCCAGACGCTGTTCCGCCAGCAGCGGACCATCGCTGGCGGCGGCGCTCATGCCTTCGACTTCCAGGCGCAGTACCGGACGCTCCTTGAGGGCGGCGGCCAGGGTGTCCAGAGTCTTCTGCGCCGCGCCATCCAGTTCGTCGCTACCGGCAGCGAACTGCACCTGGCTGAGGTCGACGTCGCCACCACCGACCAGGCCGGCGATGAACTTGAAGGGCGCCTGGGCGGCACGCAGCACCAGGTTGCGCAGGGTCTGCCAGACGATGGGCATGACGCTGAACTCGGGGTTGTTCAGGTCGCCCTGCACCGGCAGCTGGATGTCGATGTTGCCCTGGGTGTCCTTGAGCAGCGCCACGGCCAGGCGGATCGGCAGGTCCACGGCGTCCTTGCTGTCCACCTGCTCGCCCAGCTGCAGGTCTTCCAGCAGCAGTTTGTTCTCGGCGTTCAGCTGGCCCTTCTCGATGCGGTAGTGCAGGTCGAGGTTGAGCCGGCCCTTGCGGATACGGTAGCCGGCGAACTTGCCGGAGTAGGGGGTGAGGGTGGTCAGCTCGACGTTCTTGAAGCTGGTGGCGATGTCCAGGCTGTTCATCGGGTCGAACGGCGTCAGCTGGCCCTTGATGCTGACCGGCGCGTACTTGTCGACCTTGCCCTTGATATCGACGTCAGCAGTTTTCGGGCTCTGGTTGTCGAGGGTACCGATCTGGCCGTTGAGCTGCTGAATGGCGGTGGCGAAGTTGGGCGTCAGGCTGAAGTCGGCGAAGTTGGCCGAGCCATCCTTGATGGCGATACCGCCGATACGGATCGGCAGCGGCTTGCCGGCCGGCTCAGCCTTGGCATTGGGCTCTGCCGGCTGCGGGATCATCAGGTCGTTGACGTTGGTGGTCAGGTCTTCGTTGATGATGAAGCGCACATAGGGCTGCTGCAGATTGACCTTGCCAATAGCCAGGCTCTCGCCATGGCGATAGTCGAGACCTTCGACGACCAGCTGCTGCCACTTGAGGAAGTCGCGCTCCTTGAGGGTGTCCAGGGTATGCAGCTGGTTGACCTCGGCCTTGCCGCCGATGCTGAAGGCCAGCGGCTCGACGCTTTTCAGGTCGACGGCCAGGTCGCTGCCGAGCATGCCGCTGCGCAGCTCCAGGCGCACGAAGGGGCTGATGTAGGCCTGCGCCAGGCGCAGGTCGATGTCGCGGGTGACGACCTGCAGCTTGGCCCAGGTGGGGCTGATCTGCACCTGGCCGGCGACCTGAATCTGCCCGTTCTTGTTGACCCCGGTATCCAGCTTGAGGCCGAAGGGCGAGGTACCCAGGCTGTCGAAGTCCTTGAGGTCGAGATTCAGCGGAGCCAGGTCGAGCTTCACTTCCTGGCTGCCGGCGGCACGGTCGGCCAGGTGGATCTGGTAGTCGCGCAGCTGCACGTCGCGCAACAGCACCTGCCAGGGCTTGGCCGGCTCTGCCGGAGTCGCGGTGCTGGCGGTCTGCTGCTGTGCATCCGCAGGCGTCGCTGCGGGCTTCTCGGCAGGCGCTGCGACCGCTCCCTCGCTTGGCGCCGGAGCTTCAGGCGTCGCCGTGGGTGTCGGTGCGGCTGCCGGCGTCGGCTGGCTATGGCTGGCGAACAGCTTCTGCCAGTCCAGCTGGCCGTCTTTCTCGCGGGCCGCCCAGGTCTCAAGCTTCTGGCTGCGGATGGTGCCGATCACCACCTGCTGCTTGGCCAGGTCTAGGCTGGTGTCGCCGACTTCCAGGCGCTCCAGGCGTAGCAGGGGTTTGTCCTCCGGGCTCTTGATGGCGAACCGGGCGAGGGTGGCACTGACCTGGCTCAGTTGCAGCTCGGTGCCCTTGGCCAGGTTCAGCGAATACTCGGCGCTGAGGTCGAGCACGCCGTCTTCCAGCACCAGCGGCACGGCGTCGCGCACGTAGGGCCAGACGCCCTTGAGCTGGCCGTCGCTGATCTTCAATTGGCCTTTGGAGGCGATGGGGGACAGGCTGACCTGGCCCTCCCAGTCGATGCGGCCGCCGCGCGGGCCGATGGCGACCATCTGCATGTCGGCGTTGTCGTCGGGCAGCGTGCTGAGGTTGGTCAGCTCCAGGTTCAGCGAGTCGTAGACGAACTCCACCGGCTCGCTCGGGCGCAGGTCCTCGAAGTGCAGGCCGTTCTCGATCAGGGCGATGCGGCCGATGCGCAGCGGGAAAGGCTCGCTCGGCTCTTCCGTAGCGGGCTTCTCCTCGGACGGCGGCAGCTTGAACAGGCCGGTCAGGTTGAGCGTGCCGTCCTTGGCGAACAGCACTTCGGTGTGGGCCTTTTCCAGCTCGATATCGGCCAGGTGCACGGCGCCGCTCCACAGGCTGTCCAGCTGCAGGTTGGCATACAGGCGCTGGAAGGCGATCTGCGGCTCTTCCGCCTCGCCGATATGCAGGCCCCAGAGCTGCAGTTCCAGGCTGAAGGGGTTGAGCTCGACGCGCGCGAGGTGCGCCGGAACGGTGGCCAGCTGCGTCAGCTGCTGGTTGGCGACCCGTTGCCCGATGCCGGGCAGGATCAGAAAGCCGAGCAGGCTGTACAGGCCGAGGGCGATGGCCAGGGCGTAGGCGGTACGTTGCAATCCTTTGAGCATGGTACGGCGTCATCTTCCAGTCTGTGGAATCTGGAGTATGGCATGGCCGTTGCCGCTTTGTGGGCCATCAGAGTGCCGCCCGGGGTGCCTCAGAAGCGCAGGATCAGGGTCTTCAGCGGTGGCCGGCCATCCCGCGAGGGGAAGTCGGCGGCCGGCAGCAGCTGCGCGCAGTCGCGCGCCGGCCGGCCGAGTTTCTCGGCGCAGCGCAGCACCTGATCGCGCCACTCCTCCAGCTCGACTTTTGCCAGGTTGTTGCAGCAGATCAGCACGCCATCCTCGGCCGTGGCGAGGATCGCCGGCTTGAGCAGGCTCTGGTAGTCGCGCAGCAGGTCGACGGTGCCGAAGGCGCTCTTGGCCCAGGCCGGTGGATCGAGCAGCACCAGGTCGAACTGCTGCTGCTCCAGGCGCGGATAGCTCGGCAGCTTGTGCCCGCGGCGAGTTGCGATGGGTAGGCCGGCCAACTGGCGGATGGCCGGGAAGTAGTCGGACTGTACGAAGTCCATGGCCAGCCCCGGGTTGAGCGCCAGGTTCTCCCGGCCCACCGCCAGGTTGCCCTCGGCGAAGTCCAGGTTGAGCACCGCGCGCGCGCCACCGGCCGCCGCGCAAAGGCCGACGCCGCAGGTGTAGGCGAACAGGTTGAGCACGCGCTTGCCGGCGCTGTGGCGCTTGACCCAGCCGCGCGCCTCGCGCAGGTCGAGGAACAGCAGCGGGTCCTGTCCCGGATGGCGACCGCGCACCCGGTAGTTGAGGCCCCATTCCCGGCCGATGCCGTCTTCCAGCGCCTCGGGGGTGGCCTGGTACACCGGGTCACGCCGGTCGATGCGCGAGTTGCCGCCGGAGCGGTCGTTGTAGACCAGCTGCAGGTCGAGGCCCAGCTGCGCGTTGATCAACGCATGCAGGTCGAGCAGGGCATCCTGCGCAAGCGGCTGGTGGAAGCTCTGCACCATCAGCTGCGCGCCGTAGCGGTCGACGGTGAGACCGGGTGCGCCTTCCTGGCTGCCGTGGAACAGGCGGTAGCAGTCGGTCTGCTGCTGGTGCAGCTCGGCCAGCAGCGGCTGGCGAGCGTCGAGGGCGGCGCGCAGCGCCTGGTCGAGAGAGGACATGCGCGGCGTCTCGGGATGGGAAGGGCGCGCAGTTTACCAAGAAAAACGCCGGCTCTCGGCCGGCGTCATTCTGTAGGGCGGGTGTAACCCGCGTGCGGGCGACTGGGCGACTACGCGGGTTGCACCCGCCCTACGATCAGGCGCGTTCGATGGCCAGGGCTACGCCCTGCCCGCCGCCGATGCACAGGGTGGCCAGGCCCTTCTGGGCATCGCGCTTGATCATCTCGTGCAGCAGGGTCACCAGCACGCGGCAGCCGGAGGCGCCGATCGGGTGGCCGAGGGCTATGGCGCCGCCGTTGACGTTGACCTTGGCCGCGTCCCAGCCCAGCTCTTTGCCGACCGACAGGGCCTGGGCGGCGAAGGCCTCGTTTGCTTCGATCAGGTCGAGGTCGGCCAGCTGCCAGCCGGCCTTGTCCAGGCAGCGGCGGGTGGCGGAGACCGGGCCGATGCCCATGATCGCCGGGTCGACGCCGGCGTTGGCATAGGCGGCGATCCGCGCCAGTACCGGCAGGCCGAGGGCCTTGGCCTTGTCGGCGCTCATCAGCAGCACGGCGGCGGCGCCGTCGTTGAGGCTGGAGGCGTTGCCGGCGGTGACGCTGCCGTCCTTCTTGAACGCCGGCTTGAGCTTGCCCAGCGACTCGGCCGTGGTGCCGGCGCGCGGCTGCTCGTCCTGGGTGAAGCTGACCGGGTCACCCTTGCGCGAGGGGATCAGGATCGGCGTGATTTCGTCGGCGAAGCGCCCGGCCTCGATGGCGGCCACGGCCTTCTGCTGCGAGGCGGCGGCGAAGGCGTCCTGCTCCTCACGGCTGATGGCGTACTTGTCCACCAGGTTCTCGGCGGTGATGCCCATGTGGTAGTCGTTGAAGGCGTCCCACAGGCCATCCTGGATCATGGTATCGATCAGCTTGCCGTGGCCCATGCGCTGGCCGGTACGGGCCGCAGGCATCACGTAGGGGGCCTGGCTCATGTTCTCCATGCCGCCGGCGATGATGACGTCGGCGTCGCCGCAGCGGATTGCCTGGGCGCCCAGGTGCAGGGCCTTGAGGCCGGAGCCGCAGACCTTGTTCAGGGTCATGGCCGGTACGGCATTCGGCAGGCCGGCCTTGATTGCGGCCTGGCGGGCGGTGTTCTGCCCGGCACCGGCGGTCAGCACGTGGCCGAGGATCACTTCATCCACTTCGCTGCCGTCGAGGCCGCTCTGCTCCAGCAGGCGCTTGATCACGGCGGCGCCCAGCTCGACGGCGGGAACGCCGGCCAGGGAGCCCTGGAAGCTGCCGATGGCGGTGCGGGTAGCGGCAACTATGACAACGTCTTGCATGTTCATGTCCTCGATGCGGTTCAGGCTGTGACCGGAAAGGCGCTTATGGTCGCATAGGGGGCTCTGCCGGGCCAGTCGTCAGCAGTCGCCGCCGGGCGCGCTGCGCTGCGCTGTTGTCGGCCACGCCCCAGCGCAACAGCTGGGCGGTGCGTTGCACGCCGGCGCGGATCAACGGGCGGCGCCAGGCCGGAACGCTCTCGCCGAGCAGGGCGCTGGCCCAGGTGGGCAGCAGGTCGAAGCTGGCCTGCATCATCAGCCCGCCGAAGGGGCGGGCCAGCAGGCTGGGCATCGGCGCAGCGTGCAGCAGGCGCACCACTTCGCGGGTGCGTTCGTCGCACAGCAGCTGCGGGCGCATCGCTTCGAGGTAGGCCGCGACCGCCTGGCGCGAATCGGGGACCTCCTGCGCGCCGAGGCGCCGGGCGATCAGCGCCACTTCGGCGTAGTAGCGGTCCTGCTCGGCTTCCGGCAGGTCAGGATTGCAGTAGCGCAGGTAGCCGTTGAGGAAGCAGTGCACCTCGGCCACATGCACCCAGGTCAGCAGGGCCGGATCACTGGCGGCATAGGGGCGCCCATCAAGCCCCTGACCCACTACCTGCTGGTGGATGCTGCGTACCTTGTCGATCAGACGCTCGGCGTCCGCGACGCCGCCGTAGCTGGTGCCAGCGATGAACAGGCTGGTGCGGCGCAGGCGGCCGATCAGGTCCTGACGGAAGTTGGAGTGGTCCCACACCCCGGCCAGGGCCAGTGGGTGGAGCATCTGCAGGAGCAGCGCGGCGATGCCGCCGACCATCATCGAGGTGAAGTCGGCGTGCACTTCCCAGACCATCGAGGCGGGCCCGAACAGGCCGGGGTCGCCTCGTGGCTGGTCGAGGTCGAGCTGGTTGAGCGAGGCGCCCGTGAGGCTGTGCACCTGGGCGGCGATCTGGCGGCGGAGGCTTTCCATGGCCGCCAGTGTCGGTGCTGGCGCCGGGCGGATCAAGCGGGGCAGGGCCCCGCCGCCACTCAGCGGTTGAGGCGCCGTTCGATCAGGCTGTCGACCACCGAGGGGTCGGCTAGGGTCGAGGTATCGCCCATGTTGTCCAGCTCGTTGCAGGCGATCTTGCGCAGGATGCGGCGCATGATCTTGCCCGAGCGGGTCTTGGGCAGGCCTGGCGCCCACTGGATCAGCTCCGGCTTGGCGAAGCTGCCGATTTCCTTGCCGACCAGGGCCAGCAGCTCCTTGGTCAGTGCCTCGCTCGGCTCGCTGCCTTTCATCAGGGTGACATAGGCGTAGATGCCCTGGCCCTTCACGTCGTGCGGGTAGCCGACCACCGCCGCCTCGGCCACCGCGTCATGCAGGACCAGGGCGCTCTCCACCTCGGCGGTACCGATGCGATGGCCGGAAACGTTGATCACATCGTCGACGCGGCCAGTGATCCACCAGTAGCCGTCTTCATCGCGGCGCGCGCCGTCGCCGGTGAAGTAGTAGCCGGGGTAGGGCTTGAAGTAGGTGTCGATCATCCGCTGGTGGTCGCCGTAGACGCTGCGGATCTGGCTCGGCCAGCTGGCCTTGATAGCCAGGACGCCAGCGCCGGGGCCCTCGATTTCCTTGCCCTGCTCGTCGAGCAGCACCGGCTGTACGCCGAAGAACGGCCGGGTCGCCGAGCCGGGCTTGAGGTCGGTGGCACCGGGCAGCGGGGTGATCAGGATCGAGCCGGTTTCGGTCTGCCACCAGGTGTCGACGATCGGGCAGCGGGTATCGCCGACCACGTGGTAGTACCACTCCCAGGCTTCCGGGTTGATCGGCTCGCCCACCGAGCCGAGCAGGCGCAGGCTCGAACGCGAAGTGGCCTTGACCGGGCCTTCACCCTCGCGCATCAGCGCGCGCAGGGCGGTCGGTGCGGTGTAGAAGATGTTTACCTGGTGCTTGTCGATTACCTGCCAGAAGCGCGAGGCGTCCGGGTAGTTGGGCACGCCTTCGAACATCAGGGTGGTGGCGCCGTTGGCCAGCGGCCCGTAGACGATGTAGCTGTGGCCGGTGACCCAGCCGACGTCGGCGGTGCACCAGTAGATGTCGCCCTCGTGGTAGTCGAATACGTACTTGTGGGTCATCGCCGCGCCCAGCAGGTAGCCGCCGGTGGTGTGCAGCACGCCCTTGGGTTTGCCGGTCGATCCCGACGTATAGAGGATGAACAGCGGGTCCTCGGCGTCCATCGGCTCGGCCGGGCAGTCGCCGCTGGCCTCCTTGAGCGCCTGGTGGTACCAGAGGTCGCGACCCTCCACCCAGGCGATCTCGCCCTGGGTACGCTCGACCACCACCACGGTGCTGACCTTCGGGCAGCTCTGCAGGGCCTTGTCGACGTTGTTCTTCAGCGGCACGTACTTGCCGCCGCGCACGCCCTCGTCGGCGGTGATCACGGTGCGGCAGTCGGCATCGAGGATGCGGTCGCGCAGGGCGTCCGGGGAGAAGCCGCCGAACACCACCGAGTGGATGGCGCCGATGCGTGCGCAGGCCAGCATGGCGTAGGCCGCTTCGGGGATCATCGGCATGTAGATGCACACCCGGTCGCCCTTCTGCACGCCGCGGCTCTTCAGCACGTTGGCCAGACGGCTGACGTTGTGGTGCAGCTTGTTGTAGGTGATGTGCGCCGATTCGGCCGGATTGTCGCCTTCCCAGATGATGGCGATCTGTTCGCCGCGCTGCGGCAGGTGGCGGTCGATGCAGTTGTGGGCGACGTTGAGCTGGCCACCGGCGAACCACTGGGCCTCACCCTGGGTCAGGTCGCAGTGCTGCACGCGGTCCCAGGGCTTGAACCAGTGCAGGAACTGGCGCGCCTGCTCGCCCCAGAATGCATCCGGCTGTTCGATGGACTGGCGATAGAGACGCTGGTAAGCCTCGTTGTCCAGGTGCGCGCGCTGGCGCACCTCATCCTTGACCGGGTGAAGGCTGATTTCGAACATGGCGGGTTCCTTGTCTTATTGTTGAGCCGCGATGTCCATTAGGGTGAACCAAGCAATTGCTTGGTTCAAGTGCCGGCGCTGCATGCTGCGTGCCGCATCCTGCAAAAAGCCCGGCGCAGCGCCGGGCTTTGGGGGGGCTTAACCGCGGTGACGACCGCGGAAGAAGTCGATCAGTCCCTGGGTCGAGGCGTCCTCGGTCGGCGGCTGGTCCCAGCCGGTGAGGCGCTGGTAGACGCCCTTGCCGAGCTCCTTGCCCAGCTCCACGCCCCACTGGTCGAAGGCGTTGATGCCCCAGATCACGCTCTGCACGAACACCTTGTGCTCGTACATCGCCACCAGCGCGCCGAGGCGGCGCGGGCTGATGCGTTCCAGCACCAGGGTGTTGCTCGGGCGGTTGCCGGGGATCACCTTGTGCGGTGCCAGGCGCTGTACCTCATCCTCGGGCAGGCCCTTGGCGCGCAGTTCGGCCTCGGCCTCGTTGCGGCACTTGCCGAGCATCAGCGCCTGGCTCTGCGACAGGCAGTTGGCATACAGCCACTGGTGGTGGTCGGCCACCGGGTTGTAGCTGACTACCGGCACGATGAAGTCGGCTGGAATCAGCTGGGTGCCCTGGTGCAGCAACTGATGATAGGCGTGCTGGCCGTTGCAGCCGACGCCGCCCCAGATCACCGGGCCGGTGTCGGTGCTGACCGGGCTGCCGTCCTGGCGCACGCGCTTGCCGTTGGACTCCATGTCCAGCTGCTGCAGGTGCTTGGTGATGTTGCGCAGGTAGTGGTCGTAGGGCAGGATCGCGTGGCTCTGGGCGCCCCAGAAGTTGCCATACCAGACGCCGAGCAGGGCCAGCAGCACCGGCATGTTCTTCTCGAACGGGGTGCTGCGGAAATGCGTGTCCATGCTGTAGGCGCCGGACAGCAGCTCCTTGAAGTTGGACATGCCGATGGCCAGGGCGATCGGCAGGCCGATGGCCGACCATAGCGAATAGCGCCCGCCGACCCAGTCCCACATCGGGAAGATGTTCTTCTCGCGGATGCCGAATTCGATGGCGGCCTGATTGTTGCTGGTCACCGCGATGAAGTGGCGGTAGAGCTTTTCCTCGGTGCCGCCGCGGGCCAGGTACCAGGTGCGTGCGGCCTGGGCGTTCTTCAGGGTTTCCAGGGTGCCGAACGACTTCGACGAGACGATGAACAGGGTGGTTTCGGCGTTCAGCTTGGCGGCCAGTTCATGGAACTCACTGCCGTCGATATTGGCCAGGTAGTGGCAGCGCACGCCGTGCTGAGTGAAGGGCAGCAGGGCTTCGGAGACCAGTTGCGGGCCGAGGAAGGAGCCGCCGATGCCGATATTGACCACATCGGTGATGGCCTTCTCGCTGTAGCCGCGCCACAGGTTGCTGTGGATTCGCCCGACGATGTCGGTCATCTGGTTGAGCACGCGGTGCACATCGGGCATCACGTTGACTCCGTCAACTCTGACGCAGTCACCGATGGGGCGGCGCAGGGCGGTGTGCAGGGCCGGGCGGCCCTCCGAGGCGTTGACCCGTTCGCCGTTGAACAAGGCTTCAATGGCGTCCTGCAGGCCGGCTTCGCGGGCCAGACCGACCAGCAGGTCGCGGGTCTGGGTGCTGAGCAGGTTCTTCGAGTAGTCGAGGAAGATGCCGCTGGTGCTCATGGAGAAACGCTCGAAACGCTTGGCGTCGTCCGCGAAGGCCTCGCGCATGCTGAAGCCCTGCATGTCCTGACGGTGCTTGAGCAGGGCCTGCCAGGCCGGCAGGGTAGTGACGTCGAGCGGTTGCTGGTAGTACGCCATGGCGGCATTTTCCTTGTTGTGCGGCGTGTCGGGCATGAAAAAGCCCGGAGATTCCGGGCTTGGAGTGTAGCGGGGCGCGTCCCGCTCAGGCGACTTGTACGGGGATCGCGTTGCTGGTGTGGCTCAGCTCGCCGTCGGCACCCATGTAGAGCACGCGTGGCTGGAAGTTGGCCAGCTCGGCTTCGCTGTAGTGGGCGTAGGCGCAGATGATCACGCGGTGGCCGACGCCGGCCTTGTGCGCAGCGGCACCATTGACCGAGATGATCTTCGAACCTTCTTCGCCGCGGATGGCATAGGTGGTGAAGCGCTCGCCGTTGTCCACGTTGTAGATCTGGATCTGCTCGTATTCGCGGATGCCGGACAGGTCCAGCCACTCGCCGTCGATGGCGCAGGAGCCTTCATAGTCGAGCACCGCGTGGGTGACGATGGCGCGGTGCAGCTTGGCCTTGAGCATGATGGCGTGCATGACTATTTCCCTCTCGGAATGCGGCGGCGGCAGAGTGTGCCCGAACCCCCGAGGGGGTTCAAGACCACACGATGTGCGGGGTATGGCCTTTTGCCAGGCCTCGCTGGCCTGTTTGGCTGATTCAGCTATCCAGCTTGAGGGTTGCCGCGTCTCGCCGGCAAACCCTCGCAGGCGGCTAGAGCTGGAACGCCAGATTGTCGATCAGGCGTGTAGTGCCCATGAAGGCGGCACCCAGTATCACCAGTTGCGTGTCGTTCGCCTCGGCTGGACGCAGGCTGCTGGCCTCGCGGATCTCCAGGTAGTCGGGGCGGAAACCGGCGCTCACCAGGCTGGCCTGACCGGCTTCGATCAGTTGGGCGAAATCGCGGTTGCCGTCGCGGATGGCGCTGGCCAGCTGCTGCAGGGTGCGATACAGCGCCGGCGCGGCGGCACGTTGCTCGGCACTCAGATAACCATTGCGCGAGGACAGGGCCAGGCCGTCTTCGGCACGTACGGTCGGCTCGCCGATGATCTGGATCGGCATGTTCAGGTCGCGCACCAGGGTGCGGATCACCGCCAGCTGCTGGAAGTCCTTCTCGCCGAACACGGCGAGGTCCGGCTGGACCATGTTGAACAGCTTGGTCACCACCGTGGCCACGCCCTCGAAGTGGCCGGGGCGGCTGCCGCCACACAGGCCCTCGGAGACGCCAGGTACGCTGACCCGAGTCTGGCCTTCCTGGCCATGGGGGTACATTTCCTCCACGTCCGGATGGAACAGCAGCTGGCAACCGGCGGCGACCAGTTTCTCCTGGTCGGCGACCAGGGTGCGCGGGTACTTGGCCAGGTCCTCGTTGGGACCGAACTGCAGCGGGTTGACGAAGATGCTGGCGACCACGAAGTCGGCGCGCTGGCCGGCTTTCTCCACCAGGGCGACATGGCCCTCGTGCAGGTTGCCCATGGTCGGCACGAAGGCGATGCGCTTGCCTTCGCCGCGCGCACGCGCCACGGCGGCGCGCAGTTCCAGTACGGTCTTGACGGTATTCATGCGGAGAACCCGTGTTCCTCGGCGGGGAAGCTGATGTCTTTGACGGCGCGCACGTAGGCGGCGAAAGCGGCCTGCACGTTGGGCTGGCCCTGCATGAAGTTCTTCACGAACTTCGGCGTGCGGCCGGTCAGCGACAGGCCGAGCAGGTCGTGCATCACCAGTACCTGACCATCGGTGGCAGAGCCTGCGCCGATGCCGATGACCGGGATCTTCACCGCCTGGGTGATTTCCGCCGCCAGCTCGCTGGGCACGCACTCGAGCAGCAGCATGGCGGCGCCGGCCTGTTCCAGGGCCATGGCGTCGGCGCGCAGCTGGCGTGCGGCGGCATCGCCGCGCCCCTGCACCTTGTAGCCGCCGAACACGTTGACCGCCTGTGGGGTCAGGCCCAGGTGGGCGCATACCGGCACGCCGCGCTCGGCCAGCTGACGAATCGGCTCGGCCAGCCAGGCAGCACCCTCCAGCTTGATCATATGGGCGCCGGCCTGCATCAGTGCGGCGCAGCTGGCGAAGGTCTGCTCCAGGGTGGCGTAGGCCATGAAGGGCAGGTCGGCGAGGATCAGCGCGCCCTGGTTGCCGCGCTTCACGGCTGCGGTGTGATAGGCCATGTCGGCCAGCGATACCGGCAAGGTGCTGTCGTGGCCCTGCAGGACCATGCCCAGGGAGTCGCCCACCAGCAGCACTTCCACCCCGGCCTGGCAGGCTGCCTGGGCGAAGGTGGCGTCGTAGGCGGTGAGCATGGCGATCTTCTCGCCCTTCTGCTTCAGGCCCAGCAGGGTGCTTACGGTTACATCTGGCATGGGGGATTCCTCATCAGCGGGCCGTATCGCGACGCTTGTGACGCCGTCTCTCGGCCTCTTGGGGCGGTGATTTCTGCACCGCCTCGGGGCAACGGGACGCCTATAGTCCCGATGGGGGGGCATGAAGTCAATCGCGGGTGTTACCGCGCTGTTACGGCGTTACCAGGCGCTCCAGCCCCTCGAAGGGGCAGGCGGCCAGCAGCTGCTCCAGGCGGCGGCCATCGGGCAGTTGCAGGTCGGTCGGGGCAATCTCGGCCAGCGGGTAGAGGACGAAAGCGCGCGCGTGCATGTGATAGTGCGGCACGGTCAGGCGCTCCTCGCTCAGCAGCCGATTGCCGAACAGCAGGATGTCCAGGTCGAGGGTGCGCGGCCCCCAGCGTTCGGCCTTGCGCACGCGGCCCTGCTCCTGCTCGATGCGCTGCAGGGCATCGAGCAGTTCGAGTGGTGCCAGCTCGGTATCCAGCGCGGCTACCGCGTTGACGTAGCGAGGCTGATCGGGCGGACCGAGTGGGTCGCTGGCATAAAAGGAGGATGTGGTGACCAGCTGGCTATGCGGCAGCTCGGCGATGGCGGCGAGCGCCGCCTGCAATTGCCGCAGTGGCTCGGCCAGGTTGCTGCCGAGGCCGATGTAGACCCGCTCCACTTATTCGCCGGCCGGGGCATTGCCCCGTGGTCCGCGCTTGCGATTGCGCCCGCCACGGCGGCGCTTGCGTGCCGGTGCGCCGTCGGCGCTTTCTTCCGGCCGGCTGTTGAGTTCGCGGATCATCGCGCGACGCTCGCTGTCGCTGGCGTCCTGGTACTCGGTCCACCAGTCGCCAAGGCCGCCGGTCTGCTCGCCGGCGTCTTCGCGCAGCAGCAGGAAGTCGTAGCCGGCGCGGAAACGCGGGTTCTCCAGCAGCATATCGGCGCGTTTGCCCTGACGGCGCGGCAGGCGCTCCTGCATGTCCCAGATCTCGCGGATCGGGATGGTGAAACGCTTGGGAATGGCGATGCGCTTGCACTGCTCGACGATCAGATCGTGGGCGGCTTCCTGCATCGCCGGAATCGGCGGCATGCCGCGTTCCTGCAGTTGCGCGGCGCGTGCCGGCAGGGCCGGCCAGAGCAGGGCGGCGAAGAGGAAGGCCGGTGTTACCGGCTTGCCCTGGGCGATGCGTTCATCGGTATTGGCCAGGGCCTGGCGAATCAGGTCGCCGGTGTAGTCGGGATCGCGCTCCAGAGCACGGGCGCTGGCCGGGAACAGCGGGGCGAACAGGTCGTACTCGACCAGCAGTTCGAAGGTGCGTTCGGCACGGCCGGCGAGGAACAGCTTGAGTACCTCGTCGAACAGGCGGGCCGAGGGAATGTCGCGCAGCATCGGCGCCAGGCGGCGGATCGGTGCGGCGCTGTGCTTCTCGATCTCGAAGTCGAGCTTGGCGGCGAAGCGCACCGCACGCAGCATGCGCACCGGGTCTTCGAGGTAGCGCTGCTCGGGATCGCCGATCAGGCGGATCAGGCGGTTGCGGATGTCGTGCACGCCATGGGCGTAGTCCAGCACGCGCTCGCCGGTGATGTCGAAGTACAGGGCGTTGATGGTGAAGTCGCGGCGCTGGGCATCGCTCTCCTGCGAACCGTAGACGTTGTCGCGCAGGATGCGGCCGCTCTCGTTGCGTGCCGACTGATGGCTGTCTTCCTCGTCGTCGCCCTGCGGGTGATTGCTGCGGAAGGTGGCCACTTCGATGATCTCGCGGCCGAAGTGCACATGCGCCAGCTTGAAGCGCCGGCCGATCACCCGCGCGTTGCGAAACTCGGCGCGTACCTGCTCGGGCGTGGCGCTGGTGGCAACGTCGAAATCCTTGGGTTGTACGCCGATCAGCAGGTCGCGCACGCAGCCGCCGACCAGATAAGCCTGGTAGCCGGCTTTCTGCAGACGGTCCACCACGCTCACCGCGTTGCGGCTGAACTGGCCGCGCTGCAGCGAATGCTGGCGCGGGCCGAGCACTTCGGGCGTGCTGCGGGGGCGGGCTTGGCGCTTGAGCGAGAGCGGTGAACGGAGGGACTTGAACAGCTTTTTCAGCATGGGAGGCACTGTTTGCAGGAATAAGCGGCCGGAATTGCCGGTAACCGCACGAATGGCGCGGATTCTAGCATCGGGAGGGAGAATGGTGGAGAAGGCAGGCTGGGGAAGGCGAGAGGGGTAAAGCTACTGGGGGAGCCGGAGCTCCCCCCCAAATAGGTGCGTGCTTTGTTTTTGTTATTGTGTCGGGCCTGTTGTTTTTGTTGTAGGCCCGTTTGCGGTAGCCCAATTCGGGTACCAGGAGCAAACGGATTGCTTTGGATGCTGATGCTGCCGTGATCCATCCTGGATCCAATCAGTGCGGGCTCTGCTTTAGTGCAGTTTTTATTGTTCTCGGCCTGATCGTGGGGCGAACCCCAAAGGCAAATCCTCTCCAAAAGAATCAGTTAGCTGCGCCTCCGCGTTGTTGTTTTTGTTGTGCTGGAGCCGTTCTGTATTGTTTTTATTATTGGGTTTTCAAACGTTTTTATTGTTGTTGTGCCAGAGATAAAGCAGAAGCCGTGCCAGTTTTTTGAAATTCTTTATTTTCAACGACTTAGCGTTTTTCGGTGTGAGGCGCGGGCAGAAAAAAGCCGGGTTCCCGTTACCGATGAACCCGGCTTTTGTTACGCGATGTTTGTCTGGGGGTAACAGCGTGGAACTCATCCTGCACACAAGTGTCACCGCCCCTCGTCTCAGGAGCCGGTAGCGGCCCCCGATTTGCGTCGCGGGATGCCCAGGCGCTGGCGACGCTCCCACAGGCACTTGCGGCTGATACCCAGCTTGCGTGCCAGCTCGGTCTCGGTCATGTGGTCCTGGTGTTCGAGCACGAAGTGCTGGAAGTAGTCCTCCAGCGACAGGTCCTCGGTCGGTTCGTGGTTGCCGCTGCTGCCCTGTTGTAGGGACTGCTCGGTGAAGTCGCCGTCTTCCAGGTCGTCTAGCTCGATGTCGATACCCAGCAGCTCGGCGGAGATATCGCTGCCCTCGCAGAGGATCACCGAGCGCTCGATGGCGTTCTCCAGCTCACGCACGTTGCCCGGCCAGGGGTAGTGACGAATGGCCTGCTCGGCATCGTGAGCGAAGCGCATGTTGTCGCGCCCCATGCGCTCGCTCTGGCGGGTGAGGAAGGACTGGGCGATCTCCACCACGTCGGCGCCGCGTTCGCGCAGCGGCGGCAGCTTGAGGGCGATGACGTGCAGGCGGTAGTAGAGGTCTTCACGGAACTGGCCGGTCTTGGCCAGGGTCTTGAGATCACGGTGGGTGGCGGCGATCAGGCGCACATCGACTTTCTGTGACTGCACCGAGCCGACCCGGCGGATCTCGCCTTCCTGCAGCACGCGCAGCAGGCGCGCCTGCGCCTCCAGCGGCAGCTCGCCGATCTCGTCGAGGAACAGGGTGCCGCCGTCCGCCGCTTCGACCAGGCCGGCGCGGCCGGCGCTGGCGCCGGTGAAGGCACCTTTCTCGTGGCCGAACAGTTCGGACTCGATCAGGGTTTCCGGGATCGCCGCGCAGTTGACCGAGATCAGCGGCGCCTTGGCGCGCTTGGACAGGTTGTGCAGTGCGCGGGCGACCAGTTCCTTGCCGGTGCCGGACTCGCCCTGGATCAACACGTTGGAATCGGTGGGCGCGACCTTGCGGATCTTGCCGTAGAGGTCCTGCATGGCGGCGCAGGAGCCGATGATGCCGATCTCGCCTTCGGCGGCGGCGCTGCCCTTGCCGGCGGACTTGCTCGGCGCTTCGCTCGGCGGGTTGCGCTTGGCTTCCTGATGATCGCGCAGGATGCGCGCCACGGCCTGGAGCATTTCGTCGTGGTCGAAGGGCTTGGCGATGTAGTCCACCGCGCCCATCTTCATCGAGTCCACCGCCGAGCGCAGGCTGGCGTAGCTGGTCATGATCAGTACCGGGGTACCCTCGGCGAGCTTGATCAGCTCGGTGCCGGGGGCGCCGGGCAGGCGCAGGTCGCTGACCACCAGGTCGAAGGTCGGAATGCTGTAGCGCTCCTGGGCCTCCTGCACCGAACCGGCCTCGCTGACCTGGTACTGGTTGCGTTCCAGCAGGCGGCGCAGCGCGGAGCGGATGATGGTTTCGTCTTCGACGATGAGGATGTGCGGCATTGATGTTCTCTCGACGGTCTCCGAATCCGCCGGGCTTATGGCCCCTTGGCGGTTCTAGGTCACTACTCAGGTCGCTGTGGACGTCGCTTCGACATAGCGCGGCAGGGTAACGCGGAAACGGGTTCCGCGCTGGCGCTCGGGATCGGCCGGGCTGTCGATGGTGATCTGCCCATAATGCTCTTCCACGATCGAATAGACCAGCGCGAGCCCCAAACCGGTGCCCTTGCCGGGGTCCTTGGTGGTGAAGAAGGGTTCGAACAGGCGGTCCATGATCGCCTGCGGAATGCCCGTGCCTTCGTCCTCGACGATCAGCACCACGCTCTGTTCCTCGACCTCGCTGCGCACGCGGATGGCGCCGCCGGCTGGCGACGCGTCGCGGGCGTTGGACAGCAGGTTGATCAGCACCTGGGCCAGGCGCTGCGGGTCGCCCTTGGCCAGGTGCTCCGGGTCGCACAGGTTGAAGAACTGCACTTCGGTGCTGTTGCGGTTCAGCGACAGCAGGCCGATGGCGTCCTGGGCTACTTCGGCCAGGCTCACCGGGTATTCGGCGCGTTGCTGCTGGCCGGCGTGGGCGAAGTTCATCAGCGACTGGACGATGCGCGAGATGCGTTTGGTCTGGTCGAGGATCTGGCTGCTGATCTCCTCCAGTTCATCGTCGCCTTCGCGCTCCTCGCGCAGGTTCTGCGCCAGGCAGGCGATGCCGGTGACCGGGTTGCCGATTTCGTGGGCTACCCCGGCGGCCAGGCGGCCGATGCTGGCCAGGCGCTCGGAGTGCACCAGCTGGTCCTCCAGCACGCGGGTCTCGGTGACGTCCTCGACCAGCAGCACCAGGCCGCTGTTACCGGGTGCCAGCGGCTCGTCGATGGCCGCCTTGTGCAGGTTGAGCCAGCGCACTTCGCCGTCCAGCTGCAGGTGCCGCTTGTGCAGGTGCTCTTCGTCCTGGGCGATGAAGTCCTGCAGCAGTTCGCGCCAGGGGTGCTCCAGGCTGAGCAGGCGCGAGCCGACCACCTGTTGCGCGCTGATGCCGGTGAGCTCCTCCATGGCGCGGTTCCACATCAGCACTTCCTGGTCCTTGGCCAGGGAGCACACGCCCATCGGCAGCTCCTGCAGGGTCTGGCGGTGGAAGCGGCGCAGGGCGTCCAACTCGGCGGCCAGGCCGGTCAGGCGCGACTGATAGTCCTCCAGGCGGCTCTCGATGAAGTGGATGTCCTCGCTGACATAGGCCTCGCTGCCCGATTTGTACGGCAGGAAGGTCTCGACCATGTCCTGCGCCACGCTGGGGCCCATCAGGCCGGACAGGTTGGCCTCGATGCGGTCACGCAGGCGGCGCAGGGCGTAGGGGCGGCGCTCGTCGAAGGGCAGGTGCAGGTCGCGCAAGGCGCGCTCCACCTCTTTCTGTGCGGTCACCGCACCGAGCGGCTTGGCCAGCTCGGCGGCGAACTCCTGCGGCGAGCCGGCCACCAGCTCGCGGCGCTGCGGGCGGCGCACATTGTCCACGGTGCAGGCCTCGGCGGCGCTTTTCTCTTCATCGCTGGCTTCTGTGAACAGCGAGACCAGGGTGAACACCAGCACGTTGGCGGCCAGCGAGCCGATGGCCGCGAAGTGCCAGCTGTTCTCGTCCAGCACGTAGACGATGTCGAACAGCGGCAGGTGGATGCCCTGCAGGTTGCTGACCAGCGGCACCAGCATGCTCAGGGTCCACACGGCGATGCCGGTGAGCAGGCCGGCGATGAAGCCGCGGCGGTTGGCGGTCGGCCAGTACAGTACCGAGAGCACACCGGGGAGGAACTGCAGGGTGGCGACGAAGGCGACGATGCCGAGGTTGGCCAGGTCCTGCTCGGCGCCGAGCAATAGATAGAAGCCGTAGGCCGCGGCGATGATGGCGATGATCAGGCCGCGGCGCGTCCACTTCAGCCAGCGGTAGATGTTGCCTTCGGCCGGCGGCTGATAGAGCGGCAGCACCAGGTGGTTGAGCGCCATTCCGGACAGCGCCAGGGTGCTGACGATGATCAGTCCGCTGGACGCCGACAGGCCGCCGACATAGGCCAGCAGGGCCAGGCTGCGGTCGCCCAGGGCCAGGCCCAGGCCCAGGGTGAAGTACTCGGGGTTGGTGGTGGCGCCGATCTTCAGGCTGGCCCAGAGAATCAGCGGCACCGACAGGCTCATCAGCAACAGCAGCAGCGGCAGGCCCCAGCTGGCGCTGACGATGGCGCGCGGGTTGAGATTCTCGGTAAAGGTCATGTGGTACATGTGCGGCATGACGATGGCCGAGGCGAAGAACACCAGCAGCAGCGTGCGCCAGGGGCCTTCCTGCAGCGGCGTATGCAGTGCGGCGAGGGCCTGCTGGTTCTGCAGCAGCCACTGCTCCAGCTCGCCGGGACCACCGAACACCTCGTACAGCGCGTACAGGCCGATGCCGCCGAGGGCAATCAGCTTGACCACCGATTCGAAGGCGATGGCGAACACCAGGCCTTCGTGTTTCTCGCGGGTGGCGATATGCCGTGCGCCGAAGAGGATGGTGAACAGGGTGATCAGGGCACAGAAGCCGAGGGCGAAGCGGTCCTGCAGCGGCTCGCGGGTGAGGATGCCGATGGAGTCGGCCACCGCCTGGATCTGCAGGGCCAGCAGCGGCAGCAGGCCGACCAGCATGAACAGGGTGGTGAGCACGCCGGCCCAGGTGCTGCGAAAGCGGAAGGCGAACAGGTCGGCCAGCGACGACAGCTGATAGGTACGGGTGACGCGCAGGATCGGGTAGAGCAGCACCGGCGCCAGGAGGAAGGCGCCGGTCACGCCCAGGTAGCTGGCGAGGAAGCCGAAGCCGTACTGGTAGGCCAGGCCGACCGTGCCGTAGAAGGCCCAGGCACTGGCGTAGACGCCCAGCGACAGGGTGTAGGTCAGCGGGTGGCGGATCACCCAGCGCGGGATCAGGCCCTTCTCGCTGGTCCAGGCCACGCCGAACAGCAGCAGCAGGTAGGCGGCGCTGATCAGGATCAGCTGACTGAGTTCAAAGCTCGTCGGCATCGTGCTGGCTCTGCAGGATCAGGGTAACGACGATGAGGATCAGCCACAGCAGGTAGGGCCTGTACCAGGCGCCGTTGGGGTCGATCCACCAGTCCATGATGGCGGGGGAGAACAGGTAGATGCCCACCACCAGGATCAGTACCAGTCGGTAGATGTACATAGGTCGGGTCCGAAGGGGATGGCCGGATGGTACGGGAGCCCGCCGCGACGGGAAAGCGTCAGCGCAGTTGCGCTTCGGCCAGGGTGCGGCTGCGCGGGATGCGACTGGCATCCCAGTGCGCGATGCCCCAGGCCAGTACCTCGCGCGGCGTGCCGTCGGCCAGTTCGGCCGGCGGTTGCTGGCCGAGTGCGCGCAGGGCGCGGACCAGCAAGGGTGGTGCCTGGTCGGCCGGCAGCGGTGGCGAACGGTAGCTCTTGCCCAGCTTGTGCCCATCCGGCTGGATGACCAGCGGCACATGCAGGTAGCGTGGCTGCGGCAGGCCGAGCAGCTCCTGCAGATAGAGCTGGCGTGGCGTGGAGTCGAGCAGGTCGGCGCCACGCACCACATCGGTGACGCCCTGCCAGGCATCGTCCAGCACCACGGCCAGCTGGTAGGCGAACAGACCGTCGCGGCGGCGGATGACGAAGTCGCCGACTTCGCGGCCTAGGTGTTGGCGGAACTCGCCCTGCACGCGATCGGTGAAGCGGTACTCCAGTTCCGGCACGCGCAGGCGGATGGCGGCATCGTGATCTGGATGGCCGGCGTTGCGGCAGGTGCCGGGGTAGATGCCGCCCGTGCCTTCCAGCTGCTTGCGCGAGCAGGTGCAGGCGTAGGCCAGGCCCTGGGCGAACAGGCGCTGGATCAGCGCGGCGTACTCGGCATGGCGCTCGCTCTGGCGCACCAGTGCGCCGTCCCACTCGAAACCGTAGGTCTCCAGGCTGCGCAGGATGGCATCCTGCGCACCGGGCATCTCGCGCGGCGGGTCGAGGTCTTCCATGCGCAGCAGCCAAAGGCCGCCGACACTGCGGGCATCCAGGTAGGAGGCGAGGGCGGCCACCAGCGAGCCGAAGTGCAGGTAGCCACTGGGGGTGGGGGCGAAACGCCCGATATAGGGGGTGTCGTTCATGCTCGCGAGGCTATCGATTGATGCGGCGCGATGCCAGCCCGCCTATCGGCGGCCGGAAATGAAACGGGGCGCCGTGGCGCCCCGTGTGCAGATTCAGGAACCGATCTGCTTTTCCTTGATTTCCGCGAGTGTCTTGCAGTCGATGCACAGGGTCGCGGTGGGGCGGGCTTCGAGGCGGCGGATGCCGATTTCCACGCCGCAGGAGTCGCACCAGCCGTAATCGTTGTCTTCGATCAGCTGCAGGGTCTCGTCGATCTTCTTGATCAGCTTGCGCTCGCGGTCACGGGCGCGCAGTTCCAGGCTGAACTCTTCTTCCTGGCTGGCACGGTCGGCCGGGTCCGGGAAGTTGGCGGCTTCGTCCTGCATGTGGTGCACGGTGCGATCCACTTCTTGCATCAGCTCCAGCTTCCACTTGTTGAGGATGCTGGTGAAGTGAGCGCGCATCGGATCGCTCATGTACTCCTCGCCCTTCTTCTCTTTATAGGGTTCGAAGCCACGAATCAGCTGGTTGCCGTTCTGTTTTGCTTTGGTGGGCATGGGACCGCCTCTCACTCTCTCTGATCCATTGCGCAGGATCTTTTCCTTTGCCGGCAAGTGGCGCCGGGCCTGCGGCTGCAAGCGGGCGAACTTACCAGATCGATTCCGGCGATGCTACTCCCGGTTGTCTCGCCTGTTACGGGGTTACGGGACAGTTGGTTAGAATCCCCTCTTTTACTCAATAAAGGAAGGCCAATGGCCCAGTCCTTCAGTGCGCGCAGCCGCGCCATCGAACCCTTCCACGTCATGGCCCTGCTGGCTCGCGCCAACGAGCTGCAGGCCGCCGGTCATGATGTGATCCATTTGGAGATCGGCGAGCCGGACTTCAGCACCGCCGCGCCGATCGTCGCCGCTGGGCAGGCCGCGCTGGCCGCCGGGCATACCCGCTACACCGCGGCGCGTGGCATTCCGCAGCTGCGCGAGGCGCTGGCCGGCTTCTATGCCCAGCGCTACGGCGTGTCGCTCAACCCCGAGCGCATCCTGATCACCCCCGGCGGCTCCGGTGCCCTGTTGCTGGCCGCCAGCCTGCTGGTCGACCCCGGCAAGCACTGGCTGCTGGCCGATCCCGGCTACCCGTGCAACCGCCACTTCCTGCGTCTGGTCGAGGGCGCCGCGCAGCTGGTGCCGGTCGGCCCGGAGAGCCGCTACCAGCTGACCCCGCAGCTGGTCGAGCGGCACTGGGATGGCGACAGTGTCGGCGCCCTGGTCGCCTCGCCGGCCAACCCGACCGGCACCCTGCTGCACAAGGACGAGCTGGCGGCGCTGGCGGGCAGCCTGAAACAGCGCGGTGGCCATCTGGTGGTGGACGAGATCTACCACGGCCTGACCTATGGCTGCGACGCGGCCAGCGTGCTGGAGGTAGACGACGACGCCTTCGTGCTCAACAGCTTCTCCAAGTACTTCGGCATGACCGGCTGGCGCCTGGGCTGGCTGGTGGCGCCGGAGAACGCGGTGCCGGAGCTGGAAAAGCTGGCGCAGAACCTCTACATCAGTGCGCCGAGCATGGCCCAGTACGCTGCGCTGGCCTGCTTCACGCCTGAGAGCCTGGCGATCTTCGAGGCGCGTCGCCACGAGTTCCAGCGCCGCCGCGACTACCTGTTGCCGGCCCTGCGCGAGCTGGGCTTCCGCATCGCCGTGGAGCCGGAAGGCGCCTTCTATTTATATGCCGACATCTCCGCCTTCGGCGGCGACGCCTTCGCCTTCTGCCGGCACTTCATCGAGACCGAGCACGTGGCCTTCACCCCGGGTCTGGATTTCGGCCGCCACCTGGCCGGGCACCATGTGCGCTTCGCCTACACGCAGAGCGTCGAGCGCCTGCAGCAGGCGGTCGAGCGCATTGCCCGCGGCCTCAAGACCTGGAGTCCCGATGCGCTTTGAGCCGGCGCTGGAGGAAGGACGGCTGGTAAGGCGCTACAAGCGCTTCTTCGCCGATATCGAGACGGCGAGCGGGCCGCTGACCATCCACTGTCCCAACACCGGCTCCATGCTCAACTGCCTGCATCCGGGCGGGCGGGTCTGGTTCAGCCGCAACGACGAGCCGAAACGCAAGCTGCGCGGCACCTGGGAGCTGGGCGAGACGCCGCACGGGCGCCTGGCCTGCTTCAACACCGGGCGCGCCAATGCGCTGGTGGAGGAGGCGCTGCATGCCGGGGTGATCGCCGAGCTGGCCGGCTTCTCCGAGCTGCGCCGCGAGGTGCGCTATGGCGCGGAGAACAGCCGGGCCGACTTCCTCCTGGAGTTCGCCAATGGGCCGGCCTATGTCGAGGTCAAGAGCGTGACCCTGGGTTATGCCGACTCGGCCGTGGCGGCCTTCCCCGATGCGGTGACCGAGCGTGGCAGCAAGCACCTGCGCGAACTGGCGGCACTGGCGCGGCAGGGCGTGCGCGCGGTGCTGCTGTACTGCGTGAACCTGTCCGGCATCGAGGCAGTGCGGGTGGCACGGGAGATCGACCCGACCTATGCAGCTGCCTGGCAGGACGCGCGGGCGGCGGGGGTGGAGATGCTGGCTTACGGCGTGCAACTCGCTCCCGACGAACTGCGCCTGGCCCGGCGCCTGGCAGTGGCGGACTGATGCGGATTCTGCCGTTGGACGCCAGGCAGGCGCAGGCATTCGACGTGGCCGAGAACGAGTTCGAGGTGCGCGAGGTGTACGACCTGGGCTTCGAGCAGGGCGACTGGTTGCTCCGCGTGCGAGCGGTCGAGCCTTATCTCAAGCGCTATATCGGCGACCTGGAGGACATGGACGGGGCCCAGTATTTTGCCGCGCGCGAGGGTGATGAGCTGGTCGGCATGCTGGCGCTGAGCGATTCCTGGAACGACCTGGCCTCGCTCGATCAGCTACTGGTCGCGCGGGCCTGGCGTGGGCGGGGGGTGGCCACCGCGCTGATCGACTTCGCGAAAGCCTGGGCGCGGCAGAGCGGTTTGGCCGGTGTGCGCCTGGAGACGCAGAGCACCAATGTGCCGGCCTGTCGCCTGTACCAGCGGCATGGCTTCGTCCTCGGTGGTGCCGACCGCCTGGTCTATCGTGCCGACCCGGCGCTGGCCCATGAGGTGGCGCTGTACTGGTACTGGTTCGACACGCGCGATTAGGGCGTCAGCCACAGCCCCGCGGCATCCTCGTGGCAGGCGATCTTCTCCAGCGCCTGTCCGGCGCAGGGGCCGGTCACGCACTCGCCGCTTTCGATCAGGAACAGCGCGCCGTGATGGGCGCATTGCAGCAGGCTGCCGCTGGCGTCGAGGAAGTCGTCGGCGCGCCATTCCAATGTCAGGCCGCGATGCGGGCAGCGGTTCAGGTAGGCGTAGGCGCGGCCGTCGCGGCGTACCGCCAGCACCTTGCGCCCTGCAACGAAAAAGCCCCGGCTCTGGCCTTCGACCAGCTCATCCGGGGCGCATAGATGAATCATGAGCATCTCCACGCCGGAGCGGGGATTATCCCGCATGGACGTGGGGGCGCGCATCCCTGCGCGAAGTGGAACTCAGTACTGCCAGGAGGCGGAAACGCGGAAGTTGCGGCCGACCTCGCTGTAGTAGTCGTCCGGCTGCGCCAGGGTGCCGGTGGGCACGTTCAGCGCGTTCCAGTATTTCTTGTCGAGGGCGTTGAACAGGCCAGCCTGGAATTTCACGCCTTTCAGCTCTGCGGGCTGCCACCAGCCGGTCATGTCGACCACGCCGTAGCCCGGGGCCTCGAAGTCGCCTGCGTTCTCCACCTTGTCGCGGGCTGCTGCAGCACGCAGCATCAGGTCGGCGCCGTACTGGTCACGCGTATAGCTCAGGCCGAGCAGACTGGTGATCGGCGCCACCGAACTCAGGCGCTGGTTGCTTTCCAGGTCTTCGCCGTTGGCCCAGGCCACGGAACCCCAGAGCTTCCAGTGCGGCACGAACTCCCAGTGCGCGGCCACTTCAGCGCCGTAGATCTGCACGCGGGCGCGGTTTTCAGTGCGGGTCACGCCCATCGGGTAGTCGGCGGCGCTGAGGCCGATGGCGGCCAGTTCGGCGGCGCTCATCGCCACGTCATCGTCGATGAAGTTCTTGTAGTGGTTGTCGAACAGGCTGAGCGAGCCGCCGAGCTTGTCGTTGCCCAGCTGCGCGCCGATCTCGTAGCCGTTGCTTTCCTCCGGCTTGAGGTCGGCGTTGCCCAGGCGCAGGTAGCTGCCTTCGGCGCCGTAGTTCATGTACAGCTGGGTGGCGTCCGGGGCCTTGAAGCCCTGGGCCCACTGGGCATACAGCATGGCTTCGTCGGCCACCTGCCAGGTCGCCAGCAGGCTGGCGGACAGCTTGTGGTCGGTGCTGGTCTGCAGGGTCTGGTCGTTGCTCGGGTTCACGTTGTTGGCGAAGTCGCCGGTGGCTTTCGGGTCCTGCCGGTAGTGGTCGTAGCGCAGGCCCGGGGTGAGCTTGAAGCGGCCATCGGCGAAGGCGATCTCGTCGCTGGCGTAGAGCGCCCACTGGGTGCCTTCGGCCTTGGGCATGTCGGCCTGGTTGGTGTGCAGGAAGTCGCAGGCGGCTGGGCCCATGTACATCGGATGGCTGGGCGAGATACTGAAGCCCGGGCAGTTGTCGTAGCCCTCGGAAACCTGCTCGGTGTTGATCTGGTAGAGCTCGCCGCCCAGGGTCAGCCTGTTCGGCAGGCCGGCGATATCGAGGGTCTTGCCCAGATTGCCGGAGACGCCGTAGAGCTCTTTCTCGATCTGGTTGTCGCGGCCGAAGTTGCCGCTCGGGTACTTGTAGGGGTTGCCCGGCAGGCCGAAGAACAGGAAGTCCGGCACGGCGGCGCGGCTGTCGGCGGCGCGCACGCCGTTCTGCTCGTCGTGGCGGCGCAGCTTCTGCCAGTAGACGATGGCGTTGGCGCTGTCGATCAGGCCCAGGTCGTCCTCGGCCTGGAAGGCGTAGTCGACGGACAGGCGCTGGCGCTTGTTGTGTTCCTCGGTGCTGTTTTCGCCGATCAGGTAGGTGCTGCCCTGGTTGGTGCGGCTGTCGATGTCGTTTTGCCGCTCGAACAGCTCGGCGGTGAAGCCGACCTTGTGGCCGCCGTCGAAGCGCTGCTGCAGTTTGACCAGCAGGCTCTGCTGTTCGGTATCGGCCGGGTTGGCTTTGCTACGACTGGTGCCGTAGCTGTTGGCATCGCCGCCGCTTTCCAGCTCATGGCCCTGGCGCTGGCCGGCCTGCAGCAGCCACGCGGTGTCCTGGTAGCGGCCGGCCAGGGCGCCGTTGAGGCCCCAGCTGTGGTCGGCGCTGTCGTAGTCGCTCTTGACCAGGCTGCCGAAGTCCTTGCCCTCGGACAGCAGGTCTTCCGGGTTGAGGGTGAACAGCTGCACGGCGCCGCCCAGGGCGCCGGAGCCCACCAGGCTGGAGTTGGCGCCGCGCACGATATCCACCGCGGACAGGCCGTTGAAGTCGATCGAGTCCAGGCCGCCCTGGGCACCGCCGGTCGGGCCCTGGCTGCGCGCGCCGTCGGTCAGCCACGGCACGCGGATACCGTCGAGAGTGGTCAGCACGCGGTCGCGGTCCAGGCCGCGGATGTTGATGCTCTCGCTGGTGCGGCTGTAGTTCACGCCGGGCTCTGCGCGCTTGCCGAGGTCGTCGAAGCTGCGGATCTGGCGCTCGTCCAGAGTCTTGGCGTCGGTGCGGGTGGTGGTGGGCAGCTCTTCCTGCACGGCATTGCCGGTGACCAGGGTGGTGTCGAGCGTGGCGCTGTCGGTGCTGGTCTGTGCGAACGCCAGCGATGGGCTGAGCAGCAACAGCGCCAGCCAGGGGCGCATGGCGAAGGGTGGGGTGGACATGACATGACTCCCGCAAATGGCTCTTGGTGGCCGGTGGATTTGGCGGGCAGCACGTTACTGGATTGCTTTCTTCAAATGCAAACAATTCTCAAAAGCATTGGAAAATGATTGTTGTTGGTGTAGCCTGCGTCGACTCGAACGAGCCGCCGTATCCATGGGGGTGGGGGCGTGCTCGCCAAACAGCGCCAAGAGGTAGCACCATGACCATGCCGATCACCCTTTCCAATGCCAGCCATCTTTACCAGGACTGGCAGCGCCTGCGTGCCGCACAACCCGGCCTGCGTGCCCGCGAGGCTGCCGCCCGGCTCGGCGTCAGCGAGGCCGAGCTGACCGCCAGCCGCCTCGGCGTGGATGCCGTGCGCCTGCGCACCGACTGGGCCAAGTTGCTGCCGGCCCTGGGCGAGCTGGGCTACATCATGGCGCTGACGCGTAACGAGCATTGCGTGCACGAGCGCAAGGGCCATTACCGCGAGGTCTCGGTCAGCGCCAACGGCGCCATGGGCCTGGTGGTGTCCGCCGATATCGACCTGCGCCTGTTCATGACCCAGTGGGCCAGCGTGTTCGCCATCGCCGAGCAGACCGAACGCGGCCTGCAGCGCAGCATCCAGGTGTTCGACCGGCAGGGCACGGCCGTGCACAAGGTCTACCTGACCGAGCGAAGCGAAGAGGCGGCCTGGGCGCCGCTGGTCGAGCGTTTCCGTGCCGAGGTGCAGAGCGCCGAGCTGGACCTGCAGCCGCTGCCGGAGGCCAAGGCCCTGCGTGCCGATGCCGAAGTGGATGCCGCCGCCTTGCGCGCCGACTGGGCGCAGCTGCAGGACACCCATCATTTCTTCGCCATGCTCAAGCGCCATGACGTGGCGCGCACCCAGGCCCTGCGCCTTGCAGGTCGCGACTGGGCCGAGCCGCTGGCCACCGCCGAGCTGCCCAAGCTGCTGGAAGAAGCGGGGGCGCGTGAAGTGCCGATCATGGTGTTCGTTGGCAACCCGCACTGCATCCAGATCCACTCCGGCACCGTGAGCAACCTGCGCTGGATGGGCGACTGGTTCAATGTGCTCGACCCCGAGTTCAACCTGCACCTGAAGACGCCGGGCGTGGTCGAGCTGTGGCGTGTGCGCAAGCCCAGCAGCGACGGCGTGATCACCAGCTACGAGGCGTTCGATGCCGCCGGCGAGCTGGTGGTGCAGCTGTTTGGCGCGCGCAAGCCGGGCATCCCGGAGCTGGCCGAATGGCGTGATCTGGCCGAAACCGCCGTTGCTCTGGAGGCCTGATATGCGCCTCGCCAACTGCGTTCTGCTGTGCAGCAGCCTGCTGTTCAGCCATGCCGCTGCGGCCGCCGAGTTGCCGCAGCGCTGGGTCAGCTCGGGTGGCTCCCTCAGCGAGTGGGTGGTGCGCCTCGGGGGTGAGAGCAAGCTGGTCGGCGTCGACACCACCAGCCTGCACCCGCAGTCGCTGCGCCAGTTGCCGAGTGTCGGCTATCAGCGTGCGCTGTCCGCGGAAGGCGTGCTGTCGCTGCGCCCGGATATCCTGATCGGCAGCGAGGAAATGGGCCCGCCGCCGGTGGTGGCGCAGATCGCGGCGGCCGGGGTGCGGGTGGAGAGCCTGTCGGCCAAGCCTGACCTTGCGACCCTGGAACACAATGTCCTGCGCCTGGGCGAGCTGCTGGGCGTGCCCGCGCAGGCGCGCGAACAGATGGCCGCCTACCGCCAACAGCTGCAAGACCAGGCGCAATGGGTAACAGAGGCACAGCGCAGGCAGGCGCCACCGCGGGTGTTGATGCTGCTCGGGCATGCCGGCAGCAACCTCATGGCGGCCGGCCAGGGCAGCCTGGCGGTGTGGCTGATCGAGCAGGCCGGCGGCGAGAGCCCGGTGGCGCATCAGGGCTACAAGGCGCTCTCCAACGAGGCGCTGCTGGCGCTGGACCCGCAGGTGCTGATCGTCGCCGACCGCAGCCTGCACGGCGAGGAGGCGCGCCAGGCGCTGCTCAAGCATAATCCGCTGCTGCAGCAGACCCGTGCGGTGCGCGACGGCCGCCTGCTGGCCCTCGACCCGACCCTGCTGGTTGGTGGCCTGGGACCGCGTCTGCCCGAGGGGCTGGCCGAGCTGTCGGCGGCCTTTTATCCTTCCGCGCAAGCACTGACGGCCGAACTCGACCGATGAACCCTGTTTTCCGACCCCGCCCCTTGCTGCTGGCGCTGGGCGCGCTGCTTCTACTCGCGTTCTGGCTGTCGCTGGCCCTGGGGCCGGTGAGCCTGCCGCTGGGCGATACCCTGCTGGCCGCGCTGCGCCTGCTCGGCGTGCCGGTCGGCGGCGTCGAGCTGCAGCAGGCCGAGCTGATCCTTGGTCAGATCCGCCTGCCGCGCAGCCTGCTCGGGCTTTGCGTGGGCGCGGTGCTGGCCCTGTCCGGCGTGGCCATGCAGGGCCTGTTCCGCAACCCGCTGGCCGACCCCGGCCTGGTCGGCGTGGCCGGCGGTGCGGCGCTGGGGGCGGCCATCGCCATCGTCGGCGGCAGCATGATCGGCGGCCTGCCGCCGGCACTGGCGCCCTACCTGCTATCGATCTGTGCTTTCACTGGAGGCCTGATCGTGACTGCGGTGGTCTACCGCTTCGGCCGCCGCGACGGGCAGACCCATGTCGCCACCATGCTGCTGGCCGGCGTGGCGCTGACCGCCATGTCTGGTGCCGGCGTCGGTCTGTTCACCTACCTGGCTGACGATGCCACCCTGCGCAGCCTGACGTTCTGGAACCTCGGCAGCCTCAACGGTGCCAGCTACCCAAGGCTGTGGCCGCTGCTGCTGGTGACCCTCGGCGTGGCGTTGTGGCTGCCACGCCGCGCCGACGCGCTCAATGCCCTGCTGCTGGGGGAATCGGAGGCCCGCCACCTGGGCTTCAACGTCGAACGGATCAAGCTGGAGCTGGTGCTGTGCACTGCCCTCGGCGTCGGTGCTGCCGTGGCGGCTGCCGGCCTGATCGGTTTCATCGGCCTGGTGGTACCGCACCTGATGCGCCTGCTGGTCGGGCCGGATCATCGGGTGCTGCTGCCGGCTTCCCTGCTAGCCGGAGCCAGCCTGCTGCTGCTGGCTGACCTCGCCGCACGCCTGGTGCTGGCGCCGGCCGAGCTGCCGATCGGCATCATCACGGCGCTGCTCGGCGGGCCCTTCTTCCTTTATCTGCTGGTGCGGGGGCGAGCCTGATGCTGCGTGCCGATAATCTCAGTGTCCGGCGCGGGCCCTGCACCGTGCTGGCCGATATCGACCTGCACCTGCAGCCGGGCCAGGTGCTCGGCGTGCTCGGCCCCAACGGGGCCGGCAAGAGCACGCTGCTCGGTGCCCTGAGTGGCGAGCTGGAGGCCGCCGCCGGCAGCGTGACCCTGGACGGGCGCGCGCTGGGTGCCTGGTCCGGCCAGGAGCGGGCGCGGCGCCTGGCGGTGCTGCCACAGAGTTCGACCCTGAATTTCGCCTTCCCGGTGCTCGACGTGGTCGGCATGGGGCGCCTTCCGCATGCCAGCGGCCGCGTACGCGATGGCGAAATCGTCGAGGCGGCGCTGCGTGCCGCAGACGCCGAGCACCTGCGCGGGCGCAGCTACCTGGCGCTGTCCGGCGGCGAGCGCCAGCGTGTGCACCTGGCGCGGGTGCTGGCACAGCTGTGGCCGGGCGGGGCAGGGCAGGTGCTGCTGCTCGACGAGCCGACTTCGGCCCTCGACCCACTGCACCAGCACACCACCCTGCAGGCCGTGCGCGATTTCGCCAGCCAGGGTGCGGCGGTGCTGGTGATCCTGCACGACCTTAATCTGGCGGCGCGCTACTGTGACCGTATCCTCCTGCTGCAGCGCGGGCGGCCACACGGTTACGGCACGCCGGACGAGGTGCTGCAGGCCGAGCCGCTGCGCCAGGTGTTCGGCCTCGACGTGCTGATCCAGCGCCACCCGGAGCGTGGCCATCCGCTGATCATTGCGCGCTGAGGTAGCCCGGATGCAATCCGGGATGGGCTGCCCCGGATTGCATCCGGGCTACGGCTGATATCAGTAATCGAACCAACGAGGACTCACCATGCGCATCCTGCTGCTCTGCCTCATACCCCTGATGGCTGCCTGCCAATCGCGTGGTGTGCTGCCGCCGCCGGCGCCCATCGCGCCCGAGGGGCGAGACCATGCCCAGCTGGGGCAGATCGTCGAGCTGGCAAGCGGCCAGGTCATCACCCCGCAGCAACTGGTCGAGCGCCTGGCCAAGGCGCCGCGGGTGCTGGTCGGCGAACAGCACGACAACCCCGATCATCACGCCCTGCAGCTGTGGCTGTCGCGCGAACTGGCGGCGCAGCGCGCGCAAGGCAGCCTGCTGCTGGAGATGCTCAACCCCGACCAGCAGGCCAGGGTCGAGCAGGTACAGGCCGAGGTGCGCGCCGGCCGTGCGCCGCGGGATACCATCGCCGCGCTGGCCTGGCAGCCAGGCTGGGACTGGTCGCTGTATGGCGCGCTGGTGCAGTACCAGCTGCGCCAGCCCTATCCGCTGCTGGCGGCCAACCTGGACCGGGCCGAGATCATGCAGATCTATCGGGCGCGTCCGACCTTGCAGGGCACGGCCTCCGCCGCGCCGGCGGTGCAGGAAAAGCTGCAGGCAGACATTCGCGAGTCGCATTGCGGCCTGCTGCCGGACAGCCAGATCCCGGCCATGCTTGCCGTGCAGCAGCAGCGCGACCGACGCATGGCCGAGCGCCTGCTTGCCGCGCCGCAACCGGCCATGCTGCTGGCCGGTGCCTTCCATGTGCGCAAGGACCTCGGCGTGCCGCTGCACCTGGCCGACCTCGGTGCCGGCGAAGGCAACCTGGTGCTGATCCTCGCCGAAGTCGGCAAGCAACCGGCTGCCGACAGCGCCGATTACGTCTGGTACACCGCCGCCAATGCGCCGGAGGATCACTGCGCCAAGTTGCGTAAGAAGTAGCGCTCCTTGGAATGCAAAAAGCCCCGCAATGCGGGGCTTTTTACGGACTGGCGGATCGATCTCGCGAGCTAGAGCCAGGCTAGGCGGAGAAGGGCCGAGGGCGCGGAGTTTACTGAGTGTAAATGAGCAGCCCGACCGGGCTGGCGACCCAGGGCCTTCTCCAACAACGCCTGGCCGACGCGCAGCAGATCGAAACCCAAGTTAAAGGCGCAGGCCGCCGTCGAGCTCCAGGATCCGACCGGTGTAGTAGTCGTTCTCCATGATGTAGGCCACCGAGTGAGCGATCTCGGCCGGCTTGCCCATGCGGCGCAGCGGGATGCCGGAGGTCATCTTCTCCAGAGCTTCCGGCTTCATGCTGCCGGTCATCTCGGTTTCGATGAAGCCCGGTGCCACGCCCGCTACGCGGATGCCGTAGCGCGCCAGCTCCTTGGCCCACACCACGGTGTCGGCAGCAACGCCGGCCTTGGCCGCGGAGTAGTTGGCCTGGCCCATGTTGCCGGCGCGGGAGATCGAGGAGATGTTGACGATGGCGCCAGTGTTCTTCAGCTCGATCATCTTGGCGGCCACTTCGCGGGTGCAGAGGAACACGCCGGTCAGGTTGACGTCGATCACCGACTGCCACTGGGCCAGGCTCATCTTGGTCATCTCGCCATCCTTGATCTTGATGGTCAGACCATCGCGCAGGATGCCGGCGTTGTTGACCAGGCCGTTGATGGCGCCGAAGTCCTCGGCCACCTGGGCGACCATGTGGGTCACCTGCTCTTCGTTGGCCACGTTGCACAGGTAGGCGCGGGCGTCGCCACCGGCGGCCTTGCAGGCGGCAACGGCGTCGTCGAGTTTCTCCTGGTTGAGGTCGACCAGGGCCAGCTTGGCGCCCTTGGCGGCGAGGTATTCGCCCATGGCCCGGCCCAGGCCCTGACAGCCGCCGGTGATGATGATGACTTTGTCTTTGAGTTCCATAACACTACCCCTCAAATGGTCTAGCAGGTGGCCTCGCCAGCGTTTCGGTGATTACGAACGCCTGTTCGTCTTGTTTTCGACGAATTCTCTGCGAGGAGTCATAAATTGAGCGAAAACGCCGCCAAGAATGCCCGAGAATTGCTGCTCAAGGAATACCGCGGGGTGCTTTCCACCCACTCCAAGAGCATGCCGGGCTTTCCTTTCGGATCAGTGGTGCCCTACTGCCTGGATGCGCAGGGGCGGCCGCTGATCCTGATCAGCCGCATCGCCCAGCACACCCACAATCTGCAGCGCGATGGCAAATGTTCGCTGCTGGTCGGCGAGCGTGGCGCCGAGGATGTGCAGGCCGCCGGACGCCTGACCCTGCTGGCCGAGGCGCGCCAGCTGGTCGAACCCTCCGCCATCGAGGCGGCTGCCGAGCGCTACTACCGCTATTTTCCCGACTCGCGCGACTACCACAGCGCCCATGACTTCGATTTCTGGGTGCTGCAGCCGGTGCGCTGGCGCTTCATCGGTGGCTTTGGCGCGATCCACTGGCTGCAGGACGTCGAGCTGGCCAATCCGCACGCCGGCGACGCCGAGCGCGGCATGCTCGAGCACATGAACGCCGATCACGCCGCCGCGATCGCCCACTACGTACAACTGGCCGGGCTGCCCACGCATACGCCGGCCCAACTGGTCGGCATCGACAGCGAAGGTTTCCACCTGCGCATCGGCAAGGGTCTGCACTGGCTGGCCTTTCCAACATCCTGTAACAACCCTGGCGCGGTGCGCCAGGCCCTGGTTTTGCTGGCTCGGGCCGAGGCCTGGCCGACCGCCGGGCAGGTCTCAGCTTGAATTAAGCCGCCGGCCCCATACTTCATTCCCATCGGAAGCCGTTCTTCCGCCAAGGACCCTCGCGATGCGCGCTTTTCTGTTTCTGTTCCTGCTGTTCCCCATCCTCGAACTGGCCGTGCTGATCCAGGTCGGCAGCGCCATCGGCGTGCTGCCCACCCTGTTGCTGGTGATCGGTACCGCCATCCTCGGCAGCGTGCTGCTGCGCGTGGCCGGTGTGGCCACGGCCTGGCGTGCCCGCGAGAAGCTGGCGCGTGGCGAGATGCCCGAGCAGGAGATGTTCGAGGGCCTGCTGATTGCCGTCGGTGGCGGCCTGCTGCTGTTGCCGGGCTTCATCAGTGATGTGTTCGGCCTGCTCTGCCTGATTCCCTTCACCCGCCGCCTGATGATCGGCCGGCTGCAGCGCCGTGCCCAGGAGCAGGCGCTGCGTCAGCGTGCGTTCTTCGATGACCCGGCCGCGCGCAGCGGCCAGACCCAGCCGCAGGTCATCGAAGGCGAGTACCAGCGCCGCGATTGAGCGCCGCTGCACGCCGGGGCGGTGCTGAGGCAGAAAAATTTTCACCCGCCGCCCTTGAAATGCCCTTGAGCGCCCCTATCTAGCTTTCACCGCAAGGTTTCCACCGCTGGTGGAACAGACTTCCGCGGCTCGCCACCGGCGTGCCGCGCCCGGCCCCAAGCCGGTTTTGCCTAACCCGCCGGCGCATTCGCCGGCCAGTGAAACCACTATCAGGAGAGATCGACAATGAAGCTTCGTCCTCTGCATGACCGCGTCGTCATCCGTCGCAGCGAAGAAGAGACCAAAACCGCTGGCGGCATCGTGCTGCCGGGTTCGGCCGCCGAGAAGCCGAACCAGGGTGAAGTCGTCGCCGTCGGTACCGGCAAAGTCCTGGACAACGGCGAAGTTCGCCCGCTGGCCGTCAAGGTCGGTGACAAGGTGGTGTTCGGCCCGTACAGCGGCAGCAACACCGTCAAGGTCGACGGCGAAGACCTGCTGGTGATGGGCGAGCACGAAATCCTCGCCGTCATCGAAGCCTGATCCGACGCATCTCCGTCTTAACGTACAGAATTGAGGAACAAGCAAAATGGCTGCTAAAGAAGTCAAATTCGGCGATTCCGCTCGCAAGAAAATGCTGGTTGGCGTCAACGTCCTGGCCGACGCCGTCAAAGCCACCCTCGGCCCGAAAGGCCGCAATGTGGTCTTGGATCGCAGCTTCGGTGCTCCGCTGATCACCAAGGACGGTGTGTCCGTGGCCAAGGAAATCGAGCTGAAAGACAAGTTCGAGAACATGGGCGCCCAGCTGGTCAAGGACGTTGCGTCCAAGGCCAACGACGCTGCCGGTGACGGCACCACCACCGCCACCGTACTGGCCCAGGCCATCGTCAACGAAGGCCTGAAGTCGGTTGCTGCCGGCATGAACCCGATGGACCTGAAGCGCGGCATCGACAAGGCCACCGCGGCCATCGTTGCCCAGCTGAAAGACCTGGCCAAGCCGTGCACCGACACCAAGGCCATCGCCCAGGTCGGCACCATCTCCGCCAACTCCGACAACTCCATCGGCGACATCATCGCCGAAGCCATGGAGAAAGTTGGCAAGGAAGGCGTGATCACCGTTGAAGAAGGCTCCGGCCTAGAAAACGAACTGTCCGTCGTGGAAGGCATGCAGTTCGACCGTGGCTACCTGTCGCCGTACTTCATCAACAAGCCGGACACCATGGTGGCCGAGCTGGAAGGCCCGCTGCTGCTGCTGGTCGACAAGAAGATCTCCAACATCCGCGAACTGCTGCCGGTGCTGGAAGCCGTGGCCAAGTCCGGCCGTCCGCTGCTGATCGTAGCCGAGGACGTCGAAGGCGAAGCCCTGGCCACCCTGGTGGTCAACAACATGCGCGGCATCGTCAAAGTGGCTGCCGTCAAGGCTCCGGGCTTCGGCGACCGCCGCAAGGCCATGCTGCAGGACATCGCCATCCTGACCGGCGGTACCGTGATTTCCGAGGAAGTCGGCCTGTCGCTGGAAGGCGCCACTCTGGAGCACCTGGGTAACGCCAAGCGCGTTGTGCTGAACAAGGAAAACACCACCATCATCGACGGTGCCGGCGCTCAGGCCGACATCGAAGCCCGCGTGGCGCAGATCCGCAAGCAGGTTGAAGAAACCTCTTCCGACTACGACAAAGAGAAGCTGCAAGAGCGTCTGGCCAAGCTGGCCGGCGGTGTTGCCGTGATCAAGGTCGGCGCTGCCACCGAAGTCGAGATGAAAGAGAAGAAGGCCCGTGTCGAAGACGCCCTGCACGCTACCCGTGCTGCCGTCGAAGAAGGCGTGGTACCTGGCGGCGGCGTGGCTCTGGTACGTGCCCTGCAGGCCATCGAAGGTCTGAAAGGCGACAACGAAGACCAGAACGTCGGTATCGCCCTGCTGCGTCGCGCTGTTGAAGCGCCGCTGCGCCAGATCGTCTCCAACGCCGGCGGCGAGCCGAGCGTAGTGGTCGACAAGGTGAAGAACGGTTCCGGCAACTTCGGCTTCAACGCCGCCACCGACACCTACGGCGACATGATCGAGATGGGCATCCTGGACCCGGCCAAGGTCACCCGTTCCGCCCTGCAGGCTGCGGCCTCCATCGGCGGTCTGATGATCACTACCGAAGCCATGGTCGCCGACATCGTCGAAGACAAAGCCGCTCCGGCCATGCCGGACATGGGCGGCATGGGTGGCATGGGCGGCATGATGTAAGCCGACCTGCTCCCTGAGCTGTCATGAAAAAGCCCCGCCTGGTGCGGGGCTTTTTCTTGCCTGCGATTCAGGCCCTGGCCGCTGCCGGCAGGGGCAGTGCCGCGCGTTGCGGGCGATACAGCATGGCGTCGTACAGGCCCAGGCAGATCAGCCAGCAGAGCAGGGCGGTCCACAGGTTGTGCGAGAGAAAGTGCGCGCCCTGGGCGATGCGCACCAGGGAGAACAGCGAGCCAAGCGTCAGGGCTGCGATCAGTGCGGCCCTGGCGCTGCGCGGGTGGCTGTTGCGCAGGGCGAAGAACAGGGCGAACAGGGCAAAGCCGGCGGCGGCATGGCCGCCAGGCCAGCAGTTACCCGGTTTCTCCACCGGCTCGGCACGCGGGCCGAGCAGCGGTGAGAAATGCTCCACGCCGCCGTACTGCTGCAGGCTCCACGGGCAGTGCATCTGGCTGACCTTCTTCAGTGGCGTGACGAAGCTGGTGGACAGAGCCATGGCCAGCACCAGATAACCCAGGGTGCGGCGCAGTGGGCGCAGGCGCGTCGGCAGCAGGCTGAGCAGGAAGCCGGCGATGGCCAGCACGCCGATGACGATCACCAGCTGCTTGGCGCGGTCATGCAGCACGTCCTCGAGAAAGTCGTTGCGGCGCCCGATGAAGCCCTGGCCCTGAACAAAGAACAGATCGGAGAAGGCGAAGTCCAGGGCGCTGGGCTCGAACGCCAGCATCAGTGCGAGCAGGGCCAGCGGCAGGCCGTACCACCAGCGGCGGTCGAAGTGTGGCGAGGTGTTCATTGCTGGCCCACCTGCAGTTCCGTACGTTGTGTGCCTTTCCAGGCCAGCAGCCCGTGCTGGAAGCCATGGCTGGCGGCCTGGTAGTAGGCGATATCGCGCTGCAGTAGCGGGTCGTGGCTATCCACCCGATATTCCTGGCTGGCGCCCAGCGCATCATCGTGACGGCGCATGTGCTGGCGCGGGCTGAGAATGGCCAGATCATGCCCGTCGAACAGGCCGAGGTGCTGGTAGTTGCCGAGCACCACGCGCGGCGGGTTGCTGCTGGGCTTGAGCAGATCGCGGCCGAAAAAGGTGGACTCGTAGTCCAGGTTGAGCAGCCCCAGCAGGGTCGGTGCCAGGTCGATCTGACTGGCCAGCTGGCCGTCCTGGCGCGGCGGCAGCCACTTCGGCGCGTGGATGAACAGCGGAATGTGGTAGTTGGCGACCGGTAGGTCCTCCGTCCCGGCGCTACCGGCGCAGTGGTCGGCCACGAAGACGAACAGGGTGTCGGCGAACCAGGGTTTGTTCCTGGCCTGTTCGAGGAAGCGGCCGATGGCCCAGTCGGTGTATTTGACCGCGCCCTCGCGGCCGTCGCCCGAGGGGATATCGATACGACCGTCCGGATAGCTGTAGGGGCGGTGGTTGGAAGTGGTCATCAGCTGCAGGAAGAAGGGCTTGCCGGCGGCGTGGTCGCTATCGGCGACCTTCATGGCCTGGGCATACAGGTCCTCGTCGGCCATACCCCAGGCATTCTTGAAGTGGATGTCCGCCTCGTCGACGCTGCTCTGGTCCACCACACGGTAGCCGTTGCCGCTGAAGAAGGCGTTCATGTTGTCGAAATAGCCGCGGCCGCCATAGACGAACACGCTGTCATAGCCCTGCGCGCTGAGTTGCTGGCCGAGGCTGGCATAGCCGCTCTCACGGCCGATGCGCTTCACCACGGAGCGTCCGGGCGTTGGCGGAATCGCCAGGGTGATGGCCTCCAGGCCGCGGTCGGTGCGGGTGCCGGTGGCATAGAAGTTGTTGAAGAACAGGCTCTGCTGGCGCAGGGCATCGAGGTTCGGTGTCAGGCCGCGCGGGTCGCCGAAACTGCCCAGGTACTTGGCCGACAGGCTCTCGATGGTCACCAGCACCACATTCAGTTTGCGCGGCATGCCGGGGTTGTCGATCTGGCGGCGTATGTCCAGCGGGTCGCTGCCGGTGAAGGTTGCGGTCGGCTCGTTCAGCTCCTGGCGCAGGATCGGCGCGATCTGGCTGTCCGGCAGGGTGGAGTAGAACTGGCGGTAATCCAGCTCGTTGTTACGAAACGCGGCGAAGAACTGATACGGACCGTTGCTCGCCAGCTCGTGGCGGTAGGCATTGCCGCCGAGGCCGCGCGGGCTGTCCTGGTCGAGCAGGAACAGGCTCAGCCCCGCCATCAGCAGCAGGCCGGCGATGCCCAGGCCGCGGTCGCGCCCACTGGGCAGCGGCGCCAGCAGCGCCTTGCTCAGCGGCGCGCGCAGGGCCAGCGCCAGGAGCGCGGCAAGCACCCCGAGGCCGCTCAGCAGCAGGCCCAGGGGATAGGATTCGAGCAAGTTGTTCAGCACCTCGTCGGAGTACACCAGGTAATCCACGGCGATGAAGTTGAAGCGCACGCCGAACTCGTCCCAGAACAGCCATTCGGCCGTGGCCACGAACAGCATGGCGAAGAGACTCGTGAGCAGCAGCAGGCCGAGCATCAGCCGGTGCCCACGGCGTTGCCACAGGGACGGCGGGCACAGCAGCAGGTAGAGGCCCAGTGGCAGTGCCGCGTAGGCGAGAAAGCCGAGGTCGTAGAGCAGGCCGACGATGAACACGGATGGCGCGAAACCGCCGGCCTCCTGCCAGTGGCTGACCAGCAGCAGGCCGCGAGTGGCGAGGAAAATCGCCAGCCAGCAGGCCAGCAACAGGGACAGGTAGCGCAGGGGCGCGGTGCGAAGCAGGTGCATGCTAGTTTCCATGGCAGCGGAGATGCGCGGCAGTTTCCGCGGCGGTGCGTCGCAGGACGGTGAAAACCATGTGAAAAAGCCGTCAATTCACGGAACCTGGCGCCAGGCTGGGATATCGTTGCGCCACTTTCAGCGGCCAAGGGCCGAACAGGAGTTTTTCATGCGCATCCTCCTGGTCGAGGACAATCGCGACATCCTGGCCAACATGGCCGACTACCTGCAGATCAAGGGCTACACGGTGGATTGCGCCCAGGACGGGCTGGCCGGCCTGCGCCTGGCCAGCAGCGAGCACTACGACCTGCTGGTGCTGGACATCATGCTGCCGGGTATCGACGGCTACACCCTGTGTCGGCGCCTGCGCGAGGACGCGCGCCGCGATACGCCGGTGATCATGCTCACCGCCCGCGATCAGCTGGATGACCGCCTGCAGGGATTCCAGGCCGGCGCCGACGATTATCTGGTCAAGCCGTTCGCCCTCTCCGAACTGGCCGCGCGCATCGAGGCGGTGCTGCGCCGCAGCCTGGGCGGCGGCAAGCGCCTGCTGCAGGTGGGCGACCTGAGCTACGACCTCGACACCCTGGAGATCGTCCGTGGCGGCAAGCCGCTCAAGCTCAACCCGGTGGGGCTCAAGCTGCTCGCCCTGCTGATGCAGAAGAGCCCGCACGTGGTGCGGCGCGAGGTCCTGGAGGAAGCGCTGTGGGGCGACGACTGCCCGGACAGTGACAGCCTGCGCAGCCATGTGCACCAGTTGCGTCAGGTGATCGACAAACCCTTCGGCCAGCCGCTGCTGCACACGGTGCATGGCGTCGGCTACCGGCTGGCGGAGCGGGTCGATGGCGTTTAACCACGGTCTGTCCAGGCAAAGCCTGTCGCGGCGCATCGTCATCGCCTTCGTACTGATGACCCTGCTGGTTGGCGGTACGTTCTCTGTTGGCATCGTCGAGACAGTGCATCAGGTCGAGGAACGGCTGATTTCCAGCGAGCTGGGTGGCGACCTCGGGCGCTTCCTGCAGATGGAAAGCCTGTCCGACTGGCGCCATGAGCCGGAGCCCGGGCAACTGTTCTATTTCAGCGGAGGCCTTGGTGATTTCGCCCTGCCGGCGGATCTGCAGGAGCTGTCACCGGGCTTCCATGAAGTCTTTCGCGAGGACAAGTCGTTTCACGGTTTCGTCCAGCTGGTCGATGGCCGGCGCTATGTGCTGTTGCAGGACCAGAGCGAATTCGAGGATCGCGAGCAGCTGCTGTTCGCCGTGGTCCTGGTGGGCTTCCTGATCAGCCTGGCGCTGTCCGGCCTGCTCGGCTGGCTGCTGGCGCGCAAGGTGATCGAGCCGGTGGTGCGCCTGTCGCGCCAGGTGCGTCAGCCGGATCAGCTGCTCGACGAGGCGCCACAATTGGCGCGTGACTATGCCGGCGACGAGGTGGGCCAGCTGGCCGCTTCCTTCGACACCACGCTGGGCCTGCTGCGTCGCGCCTTGATGCGCGAGCGGCTGTTCACCAGCGATGTCAGCCATGAGCTGCGCACGCCGCTGATGGTGCTGGCCAGTTCCTGTGAGCTGCTGCTGGAAAGCCCGGGCCTGGACGAGCGCGGGCGTGACCGGGTGCGGCGCATGGCCGCCGCCACCGAGGAAATGCGCGGTCTGGTGCAGACCTTCCTGCTGCTGGCGCGCTCGCGCCAGGACGACGGCGGCGTCACTCAGTCCAGTGTGCGCGAGGTGGCCGATGCGCTGGTCGAGCAGTGGCGCCCCGCCATCGAGGCCAAGGGGCTGCGCTTCGAGTACCGGCCGCAGCACGCCGGCAACGGCCAGTACAACGGCCCGCTGCTGCGTTCGGTGATGGGCAACCTGCTGCGCAACGCCTGGCACTACACCGAACAGGGACGCATCGTGCTGTGCCTGGGCGAGCATGGCTTCCTGGTCGAGGACAGCGGCGTGGGCATTCCCGCCGCCGAGCGCGAGGCGATGTTCCAGCCCTTCGTACGCGGCGGCTCGGCGCGCGGCGAGGGCCTCGGCCTGGGGTTGTCGCTGGTGCAGCGGATCTGCGAGAGCCAGGGCTGGAGCGTCGAGTTGTCTGACGCGGAGCCGAGCGGGTGTCGCTTTCTGGTCAACCTGGCATGAGCCCATCCTGGCGCATGGGTCAGGTCGGTACGCCACTTGCAAAGTCGACGCAGTTTTCGGCAAAAGCCCTGGATTTGCGCTTCATATCCAGGCATTTGCCTTCATTCTGTTACCTGTTGTTACCCCTGTAGAGGCGGTTTGGGTAGATATTCCGGGGAGTCGAGATTGTCCGTGTTCGCGTTTTCAGGTGGCTTGAGCCAGTTCGAGCAATGGTGGCAACTGCAGGGGGAATGGGTCGAAGAGCCCAACCAGCGCAGGGGCGGGGAAAGCGGCGTGCAGCGCCTGCAGGTTGACCAGGGGCAGCTGCTCTATGCCAAGCGCCAGGTCGGACATCTTTGCCGCAGCCTCAGTCACCCGTTCGGCCGGCCCACCGTGCTGCGCGAGCGCGATGCCCTGCTGGGGCTGAGTCGCCTGGGTATCCGCGTGCCGCGCCTGGTCTATTGCGGCGCCAGTCGCCAGGCCGGGCAGGGCTGGCGGGGACTGCTGGTCAGCGAGGCGCTGGACGGCTTCAGCGATATCGAGAGCTGGTATGCCGCTGGTGGTCGTGAACGTGCGGGGCAGCAGCACGACGCATTACTGCAACAAATAGGTGCGACCCTGGCGCGCATGCATCAGGGGCGCTGGCAGCATGGCTGCCTGTACGCCAAGCACGTGTTCGTGAAAGTGGCGAGCGACGGTGTGGAGGTGGCCCTGCTCGACCTGGAGAAGAGCCGCCGGCGTCTCAGCCGCCAGCGTGCGGCGCGGCATGACCTGCGGCAGTTGCGGCGCCACTCGCCCTGGAACGACGGCGACTGGCAGTTGCTGTTGCAGGGTTACCGCCAGCAGTGGGGCAGGGAATTGCCGCCGCTGGGCTGAGGAACTTCGCGCTCGCGCGGCGCTCAGATGAGCGCCGATCCCCAGGCCGACACACCACTCGTCGGTCGGGGCGTTGCCAAGGAATGGTCTGAACTAGTTTTGTTGTTAGGCGTTTGGCAGCGCTATCAAGGGGTTATCGAAATGAAATTAGAAATCGCTAGAGGATTGTTCCTCGTCGGTGCCCTCAGTGTCACGGCCCTGGCTACCGCCGCCTGGCAGGAGCCGGCGCCGCGGGTGCTGGATGCCGCCAGCTGTGGCGCACAGCCATGCCCGGTGGTGTCCAGCCGCCATGTGGATATCAGCAAGATCGAAGCCGACAGCGACAATCTGCTGCTGCTGGTATACGGCCTGTCCCATGCCATGAAGGCCGAGCAGTAATCGAGCTCGGTGTATGAAAAAAGCCCCGCCTAGGCGGGGCTTTTTTGTGGCGGCTTAAGGCTCAGTGAGCCGCTACGCCGGCGGGCTTGGGGGCTTTGTCCGGGCTGGCCAGCAGGGTGTAGACGCAGGGCAGCACGAATAGGGTGAACAGGGTGCCGATCGACATGCCGGTGGCGATCACCAGGCCGATGTCGAAGCGGCTCACCGCGCCGGCACCGGTAGCGAGGATCAGCGGTACCATGCCGAACACCATCGCCGCCGTGGTCATCAGTACCGGGCGCAGGCGGATCGAGGCGGCTTCCTCGATGGCCTCGCGGATGCTCAGCCCTTTCTCGCGGCGCAGCTGGTTGGCGAACTCGACGATCAGGATGCCGTGCTTGCTGATCAGGCCAATCAACGTCACCAGGCCTACCTGGGTGTAGATGTTCATGCTCGAGAGGCCGAGGAAGATCGGGATCAGCGCGCCGCAGATCGACAGCGGCACGGTGACCAGGATCACCAGCGGGTCGCGGAAGCTCTCGAACTGCGCGGCCAGCACCAGGAAGATGATCGCCAGGGCCAGGCCGAAGGTGGCATACAGCGCACTGCCTTCCTGGATGTACTGGCGCGAGGCGCCGGCGTAGTCGAAGGTGTAACCGCGCGGCGCTTCCTCGCGGGCAATCTGCGCCACCGTATCCACGGCTTCGCCCATGCTGACGATCGGCACGCCTTCGATGATCGCCGCGTTGAGCTGCTGGAACTGCTTGAGCTTGGTCGGCCGGGCGCGGTCGCTGACCTTGATCAGGGTGCCCAGGGGTACCATCTGGCCGCTCTCGCTCTTGACGTAGTAGTTGCTCAGCCAGCCCGGATTGTCGCGGTAGGCGCGTTCGACCTGGGCGATCACCTTGTAGCTGCGGCCGTCGATGGTGAAGCGGTTGACCTCGCCCTCGCCGAGCAGGATGGCCAGGGTGGCGCCCAGATCCTGCATGGATACGCCCATCTGCGCGGCCTTCTCGCGGTCGATATCGACCACCACCTCGGGTTTGTCGAACGCTAGGTCGACGTTGAGGAAGGCGAACTGGCCGGACTCCATGGCCTTCTGCTTGACCCGTTCGGCCACCTGCAGCAGCGACTCGTAGTCGTTCGGCGTGTTGATCACGAACTGGAACGGCAGGCCCTCGCCGGTGCCGGGCAGCGACGGCAGGTTGAAGCCGAAGATCTGCAGGCCGGGGATGTCGTTGAGGCGCCCCTGGACGATCGGCAGCAGCTCCATCTGGGTGCGCTCGCGCTCGTCCCAGGGCTTGAGCAGGAAACCGCCGATGCCCGCCTGCACGCCGTCGAAGCCGTTGATCTGGAAGGACGAGTAGTACTCGGGGAACTCCTTGAAGATCTTCACGAACTGGTCGGTGTAGGCGTTCATGTAGTCGAGGTTGGTCGGCTGCGGCGCGTTGGCGAACAGGAACACGATGCCCTGGTCTTCCTCCGGCGCCAGCTCGCTCTTGCTGAACATCAGCAGCACCGGGATCAGGCACAGCACGATGACGGCGAACACCACCACCACCGGGCGGGTATTCAGGGTGCCGTGCAGGGCCTTCTGGTAGCGGCGCTTGAGGCGGTCGAAGATCTGGTCCAGCTTGTGCGCCAGGCCCGAGGGGTTCTCCTCGTGGCGCAGCAGCTTGGAGCACATCATCGGCGACAGGGTCAGCGCCACCACGCCGGAGATGATCACCGCGCCCGCCAGGGTCAGGGCGAACTCCTTGAACAGGGCGCCGGTCAGGCCCTCGAGGAAGCCGATGGGCGCGTACACCGCGGCCAGAGTGATGGTCATCGAGATCACCGGCACGGCAATCTCGCGGGCGCCCTCGATGGCCGCATCGAAGGGCGTCTTGCCCTCCTCGATGTGGCGGTGGATGTTCTCCACTACCACGATGGCGTCGTCCACCACCAGGCCGATGGCCAGGACCATGGCCAGCAAGGTCAGCAGGTTGATCGAGTAGCCCATCAGCTGCATGAAGAACAGCACGCCGATCATCGACAGCGGGATGGTGATCACCGGGATCAGCACCGAGCGGAATGCGCCGAGGAACAGGAAGACCACGACGATGACGATCAGCACGGCCTCGGCCAGGGTCTTCACCACCTCGTCGATGGAAGCGCGGATGAACTCGGTGGCGTCGTAGGCGATGGACACCTTGAGGTTCGGCGGCAGCTGCGCTTCCAGCTCCGGCAGGGCGGCGCGCACGTGCTTGATGACGTCCAGCGGGTTGGCGCTGGGTGTGCCCTTGATGGCGATGTAGACGGACGGGATGCCGTCGAACGAGCTGATCGAGTCGTAGTTGGCCGCACCCATCTCCACCCGGGCGATGTCACGCACCAGCACGCGGCTGTCGCCATCGGTCTTCACCGGAATGGCGCCGAAGGCCTCGGGCGACTTGAGGTCGGTGGTGGCGTTGATGCTGGTGACCACGTACTGGCCCTTCACTTCGCCGGCGGCGGCGAGGAAGTTGTAGCGCTGCACGGCGCTGGTCACGTCAGTGGCGGCGATGCCGTAGGCGGCCATCTTCACCGGGTCCAGCCACAGGCGCATGGCGAATACCTGGTTGCCGAGGATCTCGGCTTCGGCCATGCCGGGCAGGGTGGCCAGCTTGGGCTGGATCACGCGCGACAGGTAGTCGGTGATCTGGGGGTTGGACAGCTGGTCGCTGTAGAAGCTGACGTACATCAGCGCCGAGGCATCGGCCGCTTCCTTGGACAACACCGGGTCCTCGGCATCCTGCGGCAGCTGGTTCTTCACCTCGTTGGCCTTGGCCAGCAGCTCGGTGAACAGGCGGTCGGTATCGGCACCGATGCGCGCATAGATGGAGATGGTGGAGAAGTTCTGCTGGCTCGACGACGTCATGTAGTCGATGCCTTCGGCGCTGGCCAGGCTCTGCTGCAGCGGCTGGGTGATGTAGCCCTGGATGGTCTCGGCATTGGCCCCGGGGTAGGCGGTGGTCACCGTGATCAGGGCGTTTTCCATCTGCGGGTACTGGCGGATCACCAGTTTGCTGAAGGCCTGGAAGCCCAGCAGGATGATCAGCAGGCTGACCACGGTCGCCAGGACCGGGCGCCGGATAAAGGGATCTGTGAAAGCCATGCTTGGCTCCTGGAGTCTGAGTCGGTGCGGGCTGCTGGTGCAGGCCCGCCCCTGTGATCAGTGCTGGCTTGGGTCTACTTGAGGACCTGGGCCTGGTCTTCGACGATGGCCACGTGGGCGCCGTTGTCGAGCTTGAGCTGGCCGGCCGTGACCACCTGCTCGCCGGCCTTCAGGCCCTTGAGTACCAGGACCTGGCCGTCGCGGCGCTCGCCGGTCTCGACGAAGCGGCGTTCGACCACCAGGCGGGGCTGGCCCTTTTCGTCCTTGACCACGGCGCCCTGGTCGTCCTTCTGCTCGCCGATCACGTACACCGAGTTGCCGTAGAGGGTGTAGGTGATGGCGGTTTCCGGTACCAGTACCTGCGGCTTCTCGCCCGGCAGCAGAACCTCGAGGTTGGCGAACATGCCCGGCAGCAGCTTGTTGTCCGGGTTGGGCAGCATGGCGCGGACCTGCACGTTGCGCGTGGTTTCCTCGACCTTGGGGTTGAGTGCGCTGATCTCGCCGCTGAAGACCTCGCCCGGGTAGGCGGCCAGCGACAGGCGCACGCTCTGGCCGATGGCCAGTTGCGGGTAGTCCTGCTCCGGCAGGAAGAAGTCGACGTACAGCCTGGACAGGTCCTGCAGGGTGGCGAAGGAGGTGCCGGGGCTCAGGTAGTCACCGGTGTCCACCTGGCGAATGCCGATGGTGCCGGCGAAGGGCGCGAGGATGCGCTTCTTGTCCAGTTCGGCCTTGAGCTGGGTGACGCTGGCCTCGGCTTTGAGCAGTTCGGCGTTGAGACGGTCGAACTCGCTCTTGGAGATGGCCTGGCGCTTGATCAGGTCCTGGCCGCGCTGATATTCGACGCGGGCCAGGGCGCGCACCGCCTCGGCGGTGGCGAGGATGGCGCGCTCGACCTCGCTGTCCAGCTGCAGCAGCGGCTGGCCGAGGGTGACCTTCTCGCCGGACTGGAACAGCACTTCCTTGACCGTGCCCTGCACCTCGGCCGTCAAGTCCACGCCCTGATACGCCTTGAGCGTGCCGATGGCCGGCAGACGGCTCTGCCAGGGCTGCTCGCGGGCGACGGCGGCAGACACGCTGATGGCCGGCTGTGGCGCCGAGAACATCTGGATCTGCTGGTAGATGGAGAAGCCTTTGTAGGCGGCGAGGGCGAGCACCACGGCGAGTACGACGCCCAGCATGATCAGCATGCGGCGGAGCAACATATTCCGGTTCCTTGGCTGGGCAGAAGGGGCCTGGGAATAGGCAAGACGGGCACCATAGTGCCACTTGACCGGCAAGTCAAAAGCCTGGCGTTTGCAAAAGTTTGCCAGGCCATTATGACGCAACAGATCGTTGCAAGAACCACACAGATAGCCGTAGAAACGCTACATCCCTGTATCGTTTCGGCGCAACTCGCCTGCCGCTCAGGCGGTCAGGCGCTGGGTGACCTCGCTCAGCTCGCCGGACAGATCGTGCAGGGCATGGCTGGCGGCCTGGGTGCGTTCGACGTTTTCCTGGTTGGCGCTGGCGATGGCGGTGATCTCGGTGAGATTGCGCGAGATGTCCTCGGCCACCGAGGTCTGTTCCTCGGCGGCGGTGGCGATCTGCCGGTTCATGTCGCGGATCGCCTCCACCGCGCCGGTGATGCGCTGCAGCATGGCGCCGGCTTCGGTGACCTGGGTCACGCCTTCCTCGCTGCGGCTCTGCCCGCTCTCGATGGCACGCACGGCGTTGAGCGCGCCGGTCTGCACGGTATCGATGATCTGGTTGATCTCGGCGGTGGACTCGGCGGTGCGCTGGGCCAGGTGGCGGACCTCGTCGGCCACCACGGCAAAGCCGCGGCCCTGCTCGCCAGCCCGGGCCGCCTCGATGGCGGCGTTGAGCGCCAGCAGGTTGGTCTGCTCGGCGATGCCGCGGATCACTTCGAGGACCTTGCCGATGCGCCCGCTATCGGCCTCCAGACGGCGGATCACCTCGGCGGTGTTGGCGATCTCGCTGCGCATGCCGGTGATGGTCTGGATGGTCGATTCCATCACCTTGCCGCCCTGGCGGGCCGAGCTGTCCGCATCATCAGCCGCATGCGCGGCCTCGACGGCATGACGCGCCACTTCCTGGGCGGTGGCGGACATCTCGTGCATGGCGGTGGCGACCTGGTCGGTGCGCTCGAACTGCTCGTTGATGCCCAGGGTCATGCGCGAGGCGATCTGGTTCAGCTCGCCGCTGGCGTTGTTCAGGTTGCCGCTGCTCAGGCGCAGGCTCTCGGTGGTGCTGGCGAGAAAGTCGCGCAGGGTGTTGGCGGCGCGGGCCAGCATGCCCAGCTCGTCCTGACGCGAGGAGTCGACCCGCTGGCCGAAGCGGCCGTGGCTGAGCTGGTCGACATGGCTGATCAGGTGGCGAATCGGGATGATCAGGTGGCGGTTGACCAGCCACAGGCTGAACAGGGCGATCACCACGCTGGCGGCCAGCATCACCAGGCTACCCAGCAGGATGGTGCGTTCGGCACCGGCATTGATCTGCTTTGCCTGCGCCAGGCCCTGCTCGTGCAGCTGGCTGACCAGCGCGCTCATCTGCTCGCTGGCGGCACGGTCGATACCCTTGACCGCGGCATCGCCGGCCTTGCTGTCGCCACCGGCGGCGACGAAGGCATCGCGGCCCTTACGGTAGTTGGCGCCGAGGGTCTGGTGCTCGCTGCGCAGGCGCTCGACCTGATTCTTCAGCGCGGCATCATCGCTGGCCAGTACGGCCAGCTCGCCGAGGATGTCCTGCACCTTGCGCTCCTGGGCCTCGAACTGGCTCCAGTACTTGTTCAGGCTGTCGCTGTCCTGACCGCGCAGCAGGACGTTCTTCCACTCCTGCACCTGGATCTTGAATTCGACGTTGGCCGAGTCGATCAGCCGGGAAGCTTCCAGCGGCCCCTCGAGCAGGCCGCGATAGGCCTGCATGCCGCCGGAAAGGAAGCTGAAGCAGGCCAGGGCGGTGATCAGGATCAGCGCCAGACTGCCGCCGAGCAGCGCGAGAATCTGTGCGCGCAGGGATTTTTGCAAAAACATGGGGGGGGACCTCGTGGCGGGTAGTAACCCTCCGCCACCCGAGTGGGTGGCGGCATTGCGGATATCCCTATCCGTCGGCGATGACAGGCCGGTGACAGCGCCTGGCGCTGTCGACTTCAGTATAGGTCGGCACTGTGTGGCTGGCCTTGAGCCTTCGGCGGGGACTTTCTCCGCGTCAGGCCAGGCGCAGGTGGTTGTCCCAGAGCCCGGCAGGCAGCTCCAGCGGGCGCACGGCGATCTGCTCGCCGCGGCAGTCGTAGAGGCGGCAGCGACCCTGGCCGGAAGTGACCACGAAGCCGTCGGCCACCGCGCCGACCCCGGCGCAGTCCGGCAGCGGGGCGTCGAGCAGCAGCTCGGTGCTGTCCAGGTTCCAGATGAAGAAGCGATTGCCGCGTGGCGCAGTCAGCGCCAGCAGGCGCAGCTCGTCGTGGATCGCCAGGCTGGCGGTGTACTGGTTCATCGCCGCGCGCTGTGCCTCGCCCAGGGGGAAGGGCTGGAAGGCCTGGCCAGGGCGCTTGATCGCCAGCAGCGGCACGCTGTCCTGCGGATCACCCTCGTACTGCTGGCCGGAGACGATGGTGCCGTCGGCGGCCACGGCCAGGTGACGCACGCTGTTCATCCGCTGCGGCAACTGCTCCTTACTGATCAGGCTGCCATCGCGGCGCATCAGCACCAGGCTCGGCTCCATGGCATCGAGGTTCATCATCACCCGGCTGTCGGCCTCGGTGCGGATGCCGCCGTTGGCCACCACCAGCTCCTCGCCGCCGGGCAGCCACAGCAGCTGGTGCGGGCCGACGCCATGGGTCGCGTGCTCGCCCACCCGCTGCAGCTGGTTGTCCTGCAGGCGATAGACGCCGAGTACGCCACGCCCGGGCTTGCGGGTGTCGTTCTCGGTGCTGTAGAACCACTCGCCGTCGCGGTGGAACAGGCCGTGGCCATAGAAGTGTCGGTCCTGTGCCGAGGCCAGCGTCTGCAGCAGGCGGCCGTCGCGGGTATCGATCAGGTAGCTCTCGCGGCTTGGCCGGCGACCGACGAACACCGCCAACGGCAGGCTGGGGTGCGGCACCACGTCGTGGCAGCGCTCGGTGACGCGGGTGGCGAAGGCCTTGCTGCCGTCCAGCCGGTAGCCGACGGCATAGTGGTGGCCGTCGGCGTCGTCACGGGCCGATAGCAGCAGCGGCTGTGGCCCATGGCCGAGCAACTTCCAGCCGCCCAGTGCGCCGGCCGCCAGGGCCAGGCTGCCGAGGCCGAGAAAGGCTCTGCGCTTCATTCAGTCACCGTCGTGGGCGTTGAAGCCCAGTTGCACGCCGAGCACCTTGGCCAGCTCGCCGCCCTGCAGGCGATGGATCTGGTTGAGGTTGTCGTAGAAGGCATTCAGTTCGGCGCGACCAGCCTCGTCGGCGAGCATCTCGCCAAGCGGACGCTGCAGCGCGGCCAGCTGCTGACGGGTGCTGGCGTACTGCTGGTCGATGCGCGTGGCCAGCGCCTGCTGGTCGTCACCGAGCAGGCTGCGCAGGCCGTCCTGGTTGGCGCCCAGCCACAGGCGTTCGGCACTGGCCAGGGCCGCGGCGAGGCTGGCCAGGCTGGCATTGCTGCGCCAGAACTCGGCCTGGTAGGGCTGCGGTACGCCCTTGCTCTGGCGGCCAAGGGCGGCGCCGAGCTTCTTCTTCATGCCGTCGAGGGCGTTGACCTGGGCGCGCAGCAGTTCGGCCACTGCCTCGGGGGCTTCGGCGTAGCGGGCGTTGGGGAATGCGCGCAGTTGCGCGGCCATGCCGTCCTTGGCCTGCCACTGCTCGAGCACGTCGCCGGAGAGCTTCTGCTGGTGTGCGCCGATGCCGATCAGCAGCGGACAGTAGCGGGCCTTCTGGTCGGCGTCGGAGAGGTCGATGGCGGCGTCGAACAGCACGTATTCATAGGCGGTCAACCCCTGCAGCACCACGCTGGCCTGTTCCACGTCAGCCTGGCTGAGCTGCGGCTTGTTCTTCAGCAGGGCCTCGACCTGGCGTTGTACCAGGTTCTTCTTGTCCGGCCAGAACTGTACCTGCCAGGCGCGGTTGCCTTCGGCCAGCGGGCCGACCAGCAGCGGCTGCAGGGCTGCCCAGCTGGCCGCGTCGGTGAGGAACACCTGTTGCGCGGCGCCGAGGTCCTGCTGGCCGGCGCAGAAGGCCTGGGCGCTCTCGGCCAGCTTCTGGTTGGACTGGTGCCAGGCGCCATAGGCCGGCAGCAGCACGCTGTCGGTGAGCGCCGCGCTGACGCGCTGCTGCGGGTCCTGCGGGCTGCAGGCGGCGAGGCCGAGGGCGAGCAGGGCGATGGCGAGGGGGGAGCGGTGCATGTCGAACTCCTTACAGGGAGTTGAGGAAGGCCAGCAGCGCGCCGCGCTCGCTGGCATCGAAATCGCTGATGGCCTGACGCGCCTGTTCGGCTTCGCCGCCATGCCAGAGGATGGCCTCCAGCAGGTTGCGCGCACGGCCATCATGCAGGAACTGGGTGTGGCCATTGACCGTCTCGGTCAGGCCGATGCCCCAGAGCGGCGCGGTGCGCCACTGCCGGCCACTGGCCTGGAACTCCGGGCGGTCATCGGCCAGGCCGTCGCCCATGTCGTGCAGCAGCAGGTCGCTGTAGGGACGGATGGTCTGCCGGGCCAGTTCCGGCTCGGCGGCATCCGCCGCAGTCACGAAGCTGGGCGTGTGGCACTTGGCGCAGCCGGCGTCGACGAACAGCTGCTTGCCGCGGCGCACCTCCAGGGCGTCCACGTCCCGGCGCGCCGGCACCGCCAGGTTGCGCGTGTAGAACAGCACGCTGGCGAGGATGTTGTCGCTGACTTCGGGCTCGCCGCCGTGCGGCATGGCGCGGCAGTCGGTCTGCGCCGCCGTGCATTCGTCGTGGGGCAGCAGGCGGGTGGTCAGGCCCATGTCGCTGGAGAAGGCGTGCACGTTCTGCTGGTTGAGGTTGGGCTGGCCGGCCTTCCAGCCGAAGCGGCCGAGCACGGTTGCGCCACGGGCATCGTCCCAGACCCGGTTGGCCACCCCGCGGATGCCGTCGCCGTCGCGATCCTGCGGGTCTTCGCCGGCCAGGATCGCGCTCTCCGGAATCGCTTCCAGCAGGCCCAGGCCGATCATCGGCGGGGCTACCCGGGCGGAGAACAGGGTGTCGGCGTGCATCTCGCCGTAGCCGAGCTGGCTGATCCGCAGGCGCGGCTTGCGCAGCTCGACCTGGGTGCCGTCGCCGAGGGTCACCGTGAGCAGGTCGTACTCCACGCGGACCTTGCCCTCGGGCGCCACGCCGGGGTTGCTCATGTCCTGCAGCTGGCCGCCGTAGACCGGCTCGGGCACCACGCCCTGGCGGCGCAGCAGTTCGGCGTGCGCGGCCGAGTCATTCGCGGGAATGGACAGGCGTACCAGCATCGAGGCGGCGCTGGCGGCGTTCGCCGCCGGCGGATGGCCGCGGCCGTCCTTGATATGGCAGTTCTGGCAGGCGTTGGTGTTGAACAGTGGGCCGAGGCCGTCGCGCGCCGTGGTGGTGGATGGGGCGATCACCCAGGGGTTGCGGAAGAAGCTGTTGCCCACCGCGAAATCCAGGCGGCGCGACGGTGACAGGTTGGCGGAGGGCAGGGAGAACGCATTGCGGTCGCTCTGGCGCACCGTGGTGGCGCCGCCGGACAGGGCTTCGCCAGGTTCTGCCGGTGCCGGTGTGCGTTCGCAGGCCGAGAGAAGCAGGGCCAGCGGCAGGAGGCAGAGGCGCAGCGCGGAGGGCATCGGGAACAACCTGAGCGGATAATCAGGCGGGCAATCTTAGCAGGCTAATGGAAGTCAAATAAGAGGGATTAGCGTTTGTGCCTCGGCCAGATTGTCGCGGGCCGCTGCTGTGTCGGGTGCGGGGCGTTGCTTGCGCGCATAAAAAAACGGATGCGCCTTGTGGGCGCATCCGTTCCGGACAGTTCTGCGGGTATCAGAACTGGTGATCGGCGGTGTCCGGGTTCAGGTCGCTGATACCCAGGGTGGCGGAGGCCTTCTCGATCGCAGCGGTCTGCTTGACCAGGGCGGCGATGGCATCGCGGACCTTCTGCTGGCCTTCGTTGTTCTCGGCGGCGATCAGTTGGTCGAAGTGCACGTTGTCCTTCTCGGCGCTGTCGACCAGCACCTGCAGCTTGGCTTCAGTGGCTTCCAGGTCGGCCTTCAGGGTGGCATCGGCCTGGGCGTCCAGCTTGGCGACCAGGGCAGACAGGCTCGGGCCGCTCAGGGTGGTGCCGTCGGCCTTCTTGTATTCGCCCAGGTAGACGTTGCGAATACCCTTGCCGTTGTAGAAGTGCGAGTTGTGGGTGTTGTCGCTGAAGCAGTCGTGCTCGTCTTCGGTGGAGTTGGCTTCCAGAGCGACCTTCATGCGCTCGCCGGCCAGCTCGCCAAGGGACAGGCTGCCCATGCCGAACAGCATCTTGCGCAGGCCGCTCTCGGCCGGCTCGGCCTCCAGCTTGGCGCGGTAGTTGTCGGCGCTGCCGGCCTGCCACTGCACGACCATGCTGTCCAGGTCGGCGACCAGCAGGTCGGTGGCGGCTTTCAGGTAGGCGCGACGGCGTTCGTTGTGCTCGCCGGTAGCGCCGGCGCCGACCAGGAAGTCGCTGGCCGGACGGGCACCGGCACCCGGGTTGGTACCGTTCAGGTCCTGGCCCCAGAGGAGGAACTCGATGGCGTGGTAGCCGGTGGCGACGTTGGCTTCGGAACCGCCCAGCTCGTTCAGCTCGGCCAGCTTCTCGCCGGTGATTTCGCTGACGTCGATCTTGTCTTCGCCGACCTGGAGGGTAGTGTTGGCAATGATGTTGGCACTGGCGCCGGGGTTGCCCAGGGCGTGCTGGTAGTCCTTGGCCACGTAGTCGATCAGGCCCTCGTCCAGCGGCCAGGCGTTGAGCTGGCCTTCCCAGTCGTCGACCACGGCGTTGCCGAAGCGGAAGACTTCGGTCTGCATGTAAGGCACGCGGGCAGCCAGCCAGGCCTGCTTGGCGGCTTTCAGGTTGTCTTCGCTGGGGTTGGCCAGCAGGGCATCGATGGCGCTCTGCAGTTGTTTGCCGGTGCTGGCGGCATCGCTGAATACGGCGAGGGCGAGGTCGGCATAGTGGCTGACCACGGCCTTGGCGGCGGCTTCGTCGACCTTGCCGGCGGCTGCGCTGCTGGCCGTGGCTGTGGCCGGTGCGGAGGTCTGCGGTGCGGCGGCCTCTTGCTTGTCATCGCCGCAGCCGGCGAGGGAAATGGCGAGAGCCAGCAGGCTGGCGGTGGCCAGGGGCATGCGAGTCATGGCGAAGTCCTTGTGTAGGTATTGGGAAAGCCGTGCAAATGCACCGGAAAACCGCTCAATAATGCGAAAGATTTGCATTTCATGCAAAGGCGATTTGATCTCGCCTCGCGCATCAGGCAGTGGACGCGTTGCCCGCCCTCGCTAGAATGCCGGCAGTTCACAAGGAGTGTTGCCATGCTGACCACTGTTGTCGTTTTCGTCGTGCTGTTTCTTCTCGCCGCCTGGGCGGTGGTGCTCTACAACGGCCTGGTGCGCCTCAAGCACGGGGTGAGCAAGGCCTGGTCGAACATCGACGTGCTGCTCAAGCAGCGCCACGATGAGCTGCCCAAGCTGGTAGAGACCTGCAAGCAGTACATGCAGCATGAGCGCACGACGCTGGAGCGCGTGATCGCCGCCCGCAGCGCCGTGGCCAGCGCCCGCGAGCAGCATGACGTGGGCGCCCTGGGCAAGGCCGAGAGCAGTCTGCGGGCCGGCCTCGGTCAGCTGTTCGCGCTGGCCGAGAACTACCCGGATCTCAAGGCCAACGACAGTTTCCAGCACCTGCAGCAGCGCATCTCCGGTCTGGAGAATGCCATCGCCGATCGCCGCGAGCTGTACAACGAGGCGGTCAACCTCAACAACGTGCGTATCGAGCAGTTCCCCGACGTGATCCTGGCGCGCATGTTCGCCTTCAAGGCGGCTGAACTGCTGCAGTTCAGCGAGGAAGAGAAGGCCGACGTCGACCTCAAGTCGCTGTTCAACTGAGATGGATGTTGGTGGGCTGGCCATCAGCATGGCCTTCAGTGTCGGCGCCTGCGTCGGTGGTGGCTGGTGGTGCATCAAGCGCCTGTCCGAGGCGCGCTTCCTGCTCAACACGCCCACGTCGAAGATCCGCTCGGCGGCGCAGGGTTACGTCGAGCTGTATGGCGTGCTGGACGAGCTGCCCGACGGCCAGCTGCGGGCGCCGCTGACCGGCACGCCGTGCCTGTGGTGGCGCTTCAAGATCGAAGAGTACGACGACGATGGCAAGCGCAAACGCTGGCGAGTGATCGAGAGCGGCGTCAGCGAGGCCCTGGTGCGCCTCAAGGACGCCACTGGCGAGTGCCTGATCAACCCCAAGGGCGCCGAAGTGCGGCCGAGCACGCGCCAGGTCTGGAGCGGTAGCGAACGTCATCCGCGCGGTCTCAGTGAGGGCGTCGGGTTGCTCGGCATGCTGTTCTCCGCGGGCAGCCAGTACCGTTACACCGAGGAGCGCCTGCATGTCGGGCAGCCGCTCTACGCCATCGGCGACTTCCGCACCCAGGGTGGCACCGAGGCGTTCGACCTGACCCTGGCGCAAGGGGCGGTGGTGCGCGAGTGGAAGAGTGATTTCGCCGGCATGCTGCAGCGCTTCGACAGCAATGGCGATGGCCAGCTGGACCCGGCCGAATGGGAGCGCATGCGCGAATCGGCAAGAGTCGAGGCGCAGCGCCGGCAAGTCGGGCGTGGCGAGGTGCCGGTGCATCACCAGCTGCGCAAGCCGGGCGAGGCCTACCCCTTCATTCTCTCCAATTATGGCGAGGATGAGCTGGCTCGCGGCTTCTATTGGCAGGCTGCCGGCGGGGCGCTGCTCTGCTTACTGGGCGCACTGGCCAGCGCCTGGCTGGTCGGCAATGTGCTGCTGCCGGGGCTGGCCGCCGGCTGAAGCCGGTTACTTCTTGTGGATGTTCTTTGGCAGCTGGACGACGCGGCTTTCCGAGTAGATGTCGTGCCAGCTGCGCTTGTCCTTGTCCCACAGCACCCAGAGAAAGCCCAGGCCGCAGAACAGCCAGGAACCGATGGCCACCACGAAGCGCAGCAGCGCCTGCCACAGGGTGATGGCCGAGCCGTCGGCGTTCTGGATGCGCAGGCCCCAGACCTGCATGCCCAGGGTCTGGCCGTTGTGGGTCCAGAATTTGGCGAAGAAGCCGAACAGGCTCATGACCAGCAGGGTCGATAGCAGCGGGTCGCCGTCCAGGGCGCCGGCATCGGACATCTGACGCAGCTGCTGCTCACCGACGATGGCCATCTGCGCCATCTTGTAGAGCAGGGTAACCACCATCAGCAGGGCGATGCTCAGCAGGAAGTCGTAGAAGATCGCGGCGCAGCGGCGGATCAGTCCGGCGCTGGGGAATTCGCCCTGGGGGCGCAGCATGTGCTTGGGCATGGTTGGCTCGGGTGCAGAGAATTGCGCGGGATTGTACGGGGTGTCGGGAGCTGGAACAAAAAACGGCAGGCGAAAAAAAGCCCCTGATGTCGCCATCAGGGGCTCTTTCGTAGCAGCAGCGATTAGCCCAGAACCTGGACCTTATCAGCTTGCATGCCTTTCTGGCCTTGCACGGCTTCGAAGGTGACCTTCTGGCCTTCTTTCAGGCTACGGAAGCCCGAACCTTCGATAGCGCGGAAGTGCACGAACAGATCCGGACCGCTCTCGGGGGTGATGAAGCCGAAGCCCTTCTCGTCGTTGAACCACTTGACGGTGCCGGTTTGACGATTCGACATTGTCTTATTTCCTTGAAACTAGAGTTGATGACAGCCTCGCGGATTTTTGGCGCACGAGGGCTGGAACTGGTTGCAGAGAGTAAGAGAAGTCGAGCGGGATGTAGCGGATCTAGGATCTACTGCACCAGGTCACGATTCAAGGCGACCCATGCAAACACAGTTGACCCACTCTACGCTAACTCAAACGGATTTGCCAACCCCCCTGAAACAGCTGATTCCAGAGGCTTTGCAGGCAGTTTTGAGGGAAGAAATCGTGGTGCCCCGGGAGAGACTCGAACTCTCACTCCTTTCGAAAACGGATTTTGAATCCGCCGCGTCTACCGATTCCGCCACCGAGGCACGATGGGCGCGCAGTATAGGGAGGCGACCGGGGGTGGTCAATCGCGCCACGGGCATGGTTTCAAGAGCTGCGGCAGGCGGTAAAGCTGGCGACGATCGTCAAGATTGTCGGCTATCCTCGCGCCGATGAGATCCGGTGGGGGAGAGGCGGGTGCTCGAAGTTGTTCGCAGTGGGCTTGTCGGCCTGGTCTTCACGCTGCCAATGATGGCGGCAGCCGATACCCTGACCTATGCCGTGACCGATGAAAGCTGGGTGCCTTACTGGATGGTCGACGACGGCCAGGTCAGTGGCGTGTTCAGCGATGTCATGCATGCGCTGGATGAGCGGCTGGCCGTCGACCTGCAGGCCGCGCGCCCGGCGCCGCCGCTGCGGGCGCAGAAGATGTTCCGCGACGGTCAGGTGCAGCTCGAGTGCTGCGTCAGCCAGCAATGGCGTACGGCGCCCGAGCAGGTCGAGGTGACCCTGTGGACCGAACGGGTGCTCGAGGCGCACGAGGTGCTGGTGTTTGCGCCGGGGCATGCCTTTGCCTTCACGCAGCTGGCCGACCTGCGCGGCAAGACCATCGCCACCGTGCGCGGCTACGGCTATGTCGGTAGCGAGTACTTTCGCCGGCATGACAGTCCCGATGCCATTGCCCTGCTGTACAAGGTGGCGCATGGGCGCAGCCAGGCCGGCATCATCGACCGACTGGAGCTGGCCTATCTGCGCCATGGGCATCCGCAGCTGCAGTCGGGCGCTGCGCGCGTGGAGGAAGGACCGGTGATCAACAGCTCCGAGTTGCGCATCCGCCTACACCGTTCGCGTGCCGAGCTGTTGCCGGCGCTCAACGCCGCAATCGCGCAGCTGCGCCGGGATGGCAGCTTGCAGCGCATCATGAGCCGCTACGCACCGCCGTCGCAGTAGTGGTGACAGCTGGCGCGTGGTCGTGCGGGGGGCTTTCCGGTAAGCTTGGCGCCCCGCGGAGATGTGCCTGTCATGCGTGTTGCTGATTTCCAATTCGACCTTCCCGATTCCCTGATTGCCCGTCACCCCCTGGCCGAGCGGCGTGCCAGCCGTCTGCTGGTGCTCGACGGCCCGACGGGCGCGCTCGCTCACCGGCAGTTCGCCGATCTGCTGGAGTACCTGCGCCCCGGCGACCTGATGGTGTTCAACGATACCCGGGTGATTCCGGCGCGCCTGTTCGGCCAGAAAGCCTCCGGCGGCAAGCTGGAAGTCCTGGTCGAGCGTGTGCTCGACGAGTACCGGGTGCTGGCGCATGTGCGTTCGAGCAAGTCGCCCAAGCCGGGTTCGCTGATCCATATAGAAGGTGGTGGCGAGGCCGAGATGCTGGCTCGTCACGATGCGCTGTTCGAACTGCGCTTCAGCGAGCCGGTGCTGCCGCTGCTGGATCGCGTCGGCCACATGCCGCTGCCGCCCTATATTGATCGCCCCGACGAAGCTGCTGACCGCGAGCGCTACCAGACCGTCTACTCGGACAGGTCCAAGGCCGGTGCCGTGGCTGCACCGACGGCCGGTCTGCACTTTGACGAGGCGTTGCTGACGGCCATTCGCGACAAGGGTATCGATACCGTCTTCGTCACCCTGCACGTCGGTGCCGGTACCTTCCAGCCGGTGCGCGTGGAGCGCATCGAGGACCACCACATGCACCGCGAGTGGCTGCAGGTCGGTCAGGATGTGGTCGATGCTGTGGCTGCCTGCCGTGCCCGCGGCGGCCGGGTGATCGCCGTCGGCACCACCAGCGTGCGCTCGCTGGAGAGCGCCGCGCGCGATGGCGAGCTGAAGGCCTTCAGTGGCGACACCGACATCTTTCTTTACCCGGGCAAGCGCTTCCATGTGGTCGATGCCCTGGTCACCAACTTCCACCTGCCGGAGTCGACCCTGCTGATGCTGGTCTCGGCCTTTGCCGGGTATCCCGAGACCATGGCCGCCTATGCAGCCGCCGTGGAACAGCAGTACCGCTTCTTCAGCTACGGTGATGCCATGTTCATCACCCGCAACCCCGACCCGCGCGGTCCCGAGGAGACCCCATGAGCCATATGTCCTTCGAGCTGCTGGCCACCGACGGCCGTGCCCGCCGTGGCCGCCTGACCTTCCCGCGTGGCGTGGTGGAAACCCCAGCCTTCATGCCGGTCGGCACCTACGGCACGGTCAAGGGCATGCTGCCGCGCGACATCGAGGGCATTGGTGCGCAGATCATCCTCGGCAACACCTTCCATCTGTGGCTGCGTCCGGGCACCGAAGTGATCAAGCGCCATGGCGACTTGCACGACTTCATGCAGTGGCAGGGGCCGATCCTCACCGACTCCGGTGGTTTCCAGGTGTTCAGCCTGGGCGCCATGCGCAAGATCAAGGAGGAGGGCGTGTATTTCTCCTCGCCGGTCGATGGCGCCAAGGTGTTCATGGGGCCCGAAGAGTCCATGCAGGTGCAGCGCGACCTGGGCTCGGACATCGTGATGATTTTCGACGAGTGCACCCCGTACCCGGCCGACTTCGATACCGCCAAGCGCTCCATGGAGCTGTCGCTGCGCTGGGCCAAGCGCTCGAAGAATGCCCACGAGGGTAATCCGTCGGCACTCTTCGGTATCGTCCAGGGCGGCATGCACGAAGAGCTGCGCCTGCGCTCGCTGGAGGGGCTGATGGAAATCGGCTTCGACGGCCTGGCCATCGGCGGCCTGTCGGTGGGCGAGCCCAAGGAAGAGATGATCCGCGTGCTGGACTTCCTGCCGCCGCACCTGCCGACGGACAAGCCGCGCTACCTGATGGGGGTGGGCAAGCCGGAGGACCTGGTCGAGGGCGTGCGCCGTGGCGTGGACATGTTTGACTGCGTGATGCCGACCCGCAACGCGCGCAATGGCCACCTGTTCATCGATACCGGGGTGATCAAGATCCGCAATGCGGTGCACAAGCATGACGATTCGCCGCTGGACCCGGCCTGCGACTGCTACACCTGCAAGCACTTCTCCCGTGCCTACCTGCATCATCTGGACAAGTGTGGCGAAATGCTGGGAAGCATGCTCAATACCATCCACAACTTGCGCCATTATCAGCGCCTGATGGCTGGTTTGCGCGAGGCAATTCAACAGGGTACATTGGCCGCCTTTGTCGATACCTTCTACGCCCGGCGCGGCCTGCCGACGCCGCCGCTGGAACCCTGACGGGATTGAAATCGACCGGGCAGCGCCCCATTAAGAGGTGTTCCCGCTCCCGCCGCCGTTCGCGGTCGGCCACATCCAGCTTCAAGACCTTGCAATAGGAGTTTTCCATGAGCTTTCTGATTCCCGCCGCCTATGCCGACGCCGCTGCACCGGCCGCTGCCGCCGGTCCCGCCGGCAGTGGTTTCGAGTGGGTGTTCCTGATCGGCTTCCTGGTCATCTTCTATCTGATGATCTGGCGTCCCCAGGCCAAGCGCGCCAAGGAGCACAAGAACCTGCTCGGCGGCCTGCAGAAGGGCGACGAAGTGGTGACCAGCGGTGGCATCATCGGCAAGGTCACCAAGGTCACCGACGACTTCGTGGTGGTCGAAATCTCCGACAATGTCGAGCTGAAGTTCCAGAAGCAGGCCATTGCGGCGACCCTGCCGAAAGGCACGCTGAAATCCATCTAACGATTCTTCGTTCACCACTACGGGGCGCCTAAGGCGCCCCGTGTCATAACGGGCGGCGTCATGCTCAATAAATTCCCCCTGTGGAAGTACTTGCTGATCCTGGCAGTGCTGGCGGTTGGCTTCATTTATTCCGCACCCAACCTCTACCCGGACGATCCGGCCATTCAGATCAGCGGAGCCAGTACCGCGCTGGAAGTCGGTCAGGCCGATCTCGAACGTATAAGCCAGGCCCTGAAACAGGCTGGTATCGCCGTCAAGTCGGCTGATCTGAGCAAGCAGGGCAAGGGCGCACTGGTGCGGCTGGGCAAGCAGGACGACCAGTTGCCGGCCAAGGAGCTGGTACGCAAACTGCTTGGCGACGATTATGTGGTAGCCCTCAACCTGGCGCCGACCACGCCGCAGTGGCTGCGTAGTCTGGGCGCCGGGCCGATGAAGCTGGGCCTGGACCTGTCCGGTGGTGTGCACTTCCTGCTGGAAGTGGACATGGACAAGGCCATGGACGCGCGCATGAAGGTCTACGAGAGCGAGATCAAGAGTCTGCTGCGCAAGGAGCGTGTGCGCTATCGCAGCCTGCCGCAGCAGGATGGTGCCGTGCAATTGGGCTTCGCCGATGGCGAGTCGCTGGAGCAGGCGCAGGCGATCATTCGCAAGAATTTCAACGATTTCGAGCTGACCTCCTCTTCGCGTAACGAGCAGCAGGTGCTGCGCATCGCGCTGACCGAGGCCAAGCGCGCGGAGATCCGCGAGTACTCGATCAAGCAGAACCTGACCACCGTACGCAACCGGGTCAACGAGCTGGGTGTGGCCGAGCCGCTGGTGCAGCGTCAGGGTGCCAACCGTATTGTGGTCGAACTGCCGGGTGTACAGGACACTGCCGAGGCCAAGCGTATCCTCGGCAAGACCGCCAACCTGGAGTTCCGCCTGCAGGCCGAGCCGGATGCGGCGCGCGCCTCCACCGAGTCCTTCGAGTTCCGTGAGGCCGGACGTCCGGCCGTGGCGCTGGAGCGCAGCCTGATCATCACCGGTGACCAGGTCACCGATGCCCAGGCCAGCTATGACGAGAATGGTCGTCCGCAGGTGAACATCCGCCTCGACGGCCATGGCGGCGAGCTGATGAACCGTGCCACCCGCAACAACGTCGGGCGCAGCATGGCGGTGATCTTCATCGAGCAAAAGCCGCTGACCCGCTACGTCAAGCAGGTGGTCGACGGCGTCGAGAAGGAGGTGGCGGTGCCCTCCTTCAAGGAAGAGAAGAAGATCATCAGTCTAGCCACCATCCAGTCCGCACTGGGTAGCCAGTTCCGCATCACCGGCCTCAACGGTCAGGGTGAGTCGTCCGAACTGGCGTTGCTGCTGCGTGCCGGTGGCCTGGCTGCGCCGATGTACTTCGCCGAGGAGCGCACCATCGGTCCGAGCCTGGGTGCTGACAACATCGCCAAGGGTATCGATGCGTCGATCTGGGGTATGGTCTTCGTATCCCTGTTCATTATCGCCATCTACCGCTTCTTCGGCGGGCTGGCGACCGTGGCCCTGGGTTTCAACATGGTCCTGCTGCTGGCATTGATGTCGGTGCTGGGCGCGACCCTGACCCTGCCGGGTATCGCCGGTATCGTGTTGACCATGGGTATGGCGGTGGACGCCAACGTGCTGATCTTCTCGCGTATCCGCGAGGAAATCGCCAATGGCCTCTCTGTGCAGCGTGCCATCCATGAAGGCTTCGATCGTGCCTTCTCGGCGATCATCGACGGCAACCTGACCACCCTGCTGGTCGGTGGCATCCTGTTCGCCATGGGCACCGGTCCGGTCAAGGGCTTCGCCGTGACCATGTCGCTCGGCATCATTACCTCGATGTTCACGGCCATCTTCGTGACCCGTGCCATGGTCAACCTGATCTTCGGTGGCCGTGATTTCAAGAAGCTGTGGATCTAAGGGGCTGCCTGCGATGAAACGTGTAATCAACTTCATGGGCATCCGTCATGCCGCTTTCGCGGTGACGGTGCTGCTGACCCTGGTGTCGCTCGGCAGCCTGGCGGTCAAAGGGCTTAACTTCGGTCTGGACTTCACCGGTGGTGCCCTGATCGAACTCAACTACGAGCAGCCGGCCGATCTGGCCAAGGTTCGTGGGCAGCTGGCGGAGGCCGGTTATGGCGATGCGTTGGTGCAGCACTTCGGTGCCACCACTGATGTGGTGGTGCGCCTGCAGGGCGATGATCCGCAGCTGGGCAACAGGCTGGCGGCGGATCTGGACAAGGTGAGTGCCGAGCAATTCAGCGTCAAGCGGGTCGAGTTCGTCGGTCCGGCGGTGGGTGAGGAGCTGCGTGACCAGGGCGGGCTGGGCATGCTGCTGGCTCTCGGTGGCATCCTGATCTACGTGGCCTTCCGCTTCCAATGGAAGTTCGGCTTCGGTGCCATCGTCTCGCTGATCCACGACGTGATCGTCACCCTCGGTGTGTTTTCCTTCTTCCAGATCCCCTTCGACCTGACCGTGCTGGCTGCCGTGCTGGCGCTGATCGGTTACTCGCTGAACGACACCATCGTGGTGTTCGACCGTATCCGCGAGAACTTCCGCGTGCTGCGCAAGGCTGATCTGATCGAGAACATCAACATCTCGACCACGCAGACCCTGCTGCGTACTCTGGCGACCTCGATTTCCACGCTGCTGGCGGTCGTCGCGCTGATGGTATTTGGTGGTGAGAATCTGTGGGGCTTCTCGCTGGCGCTGTTCATTGGCGTGACTGCGGGTACCTATTCCTCGGTGTACATCGCCAGCATCCTGCTGATCTGGCTGAAGCTGACCCGCGAGGATCTGATTCCGCCGGTTGAGGCGGAAGAGGTGGATGATCGCCCCTGATCACCGTTGCTCTCCCGCTCTACGAGGCCCGGCTGATGCCGGGCCTCGTCGTTTTCGGGCTGTGATCGCGCTCCCATTTGTCGGTGTTGCCTGCTCGATTGAGGAACTCAGCCGGCGGCGCTCCATCCAAGGCTGGGAATAGGGGCGAAAATACGCCCGGACAGATGCCTTGAGGAGGGTCGAATGAACAAGTCGATGATAGTGGGCGCGGTGCTGGGCGCCGTGGGCGTGACGGCCGGAGGCGCGGTGGCCACCTACAGTCTGGTCAGTGGTCCGCAGTATGCCGAAGTGCTGGCCGTGCAGCCGATCAAGGAGACCATCAAGACGCCGCGTGAGGTGTGCAAGGACGTGGCGGTAACCCGTCAGGCGCCGGTCAAGGATCAGCACCAGATCGCCGGGACCGCCATCGGTGCGGTGGTCGGTGGTCTGCTGGGTAACCAGGTCGGTGGTGGCAACGGCAAGAAGATCGCCACCGTGGCGGGCGCCGTGGGTGGTGGCTATGCAGGCAACAAGGTGCAGGAGGGCATGCAGGAGCGTGACACCTACACCACGACCGAAACCCGTTGCCACACCGTGACCGATACCAGCGAGAAGCTGGTCGGCTATGACGTGAAGTACCAGCTGGACGGCAAGATCGGCCAGGTGCGCATGGATCGCGATCCCGGCATGCAGATCCCGGTCAATGATCAGGGGCAGCTGGTGCTGGTGCAGCAGCCGGTCGCTCAGTAACCGCCTTGCATAAAAAAACCGCCCCGAGGGGCGGTTTTTTATTGGAGCCGTCTATCAGCGCTTCATCGACGGCGCGAGGTGCGGCTGGATGGCGGTCAGCACGGCCTTGAAGCACTTGGTGTTGCCGGCGACGATCTGGCCCTTTTCGAGGAAGTCATGGCCACCGTTGAAGTCGCTGACCAGGCCGCCTGCTTCCTGGATCAGCAGGGCACCTGCGGCCATGTCCCACTCGGACAGGCCGAACTCCCAGAAGGCGTCGTAGCGGCCGGAGGCGACATAGGCCAGGTCCAGGCTGGCGGCGCCGGCGCGGCGGATGCCGGCGGTCTGGCCGACCAGGCTGCGGAACATGCCCAGGTAGTTGTCCAGGTTGTCCACCTGCTCGGCGCGGAACGGGAAGCCGGTGCCCAGCAGGGCGCCGTCCAGGCTCTTGCGGTTGCTGACGCGGATGCGGCGGCCGTTGACGGCGGCGCCACGGCCACGGCTGGCGGTGAACTCTTCCTGGCGCACCGGGTCGAGCACCACGGCGTGTTCGAGGCGGCCGCGATATTTGCAGGCGATGCTGACGGCGAAGTGCGGCACGCCACGCAGGAAGTTGGTGGTGCCGTCCAGCGGGTCGATGATCCACTGGTAATCGGCGCCGTCGCCGCTGCCGACGATGCTGCCGCCTTCCTCGCCAAGGAAGCCGTGGGTCGGATAGGCCTTCTGCAGCGCCTGGATGATGGTCTGCTCGGCGGCGCGATCGACTTCGCTCACGTAGTCGTGGGCATCCTTCTCGTTGACCGAGATGACGTCCAGGCGTTCGATGGAGCGGATGATCAGTTCGCCGGCACTGCGCGCAGCGCGCAGCGCGATATTCAGCATGGGCTGCATGGAAGGTTCACCTGGATCGTTAAAGAAGAAAGCCGGCCATTCTAGCAGACTAGCTTTTTATGTGCAGCCGGCTCGTCGCTGTGCATGGTATTGAGCTGGGGCCTTCTGTAACATTCATGGCCCTTTCGCATTCTTGAGCGGAGCTGGCGTTGCTGCAGAACATTCGCGTGGTGCTGGTCAATACCAGCCATCCCGGCAATATCGGTGGTGCCGCACGGGCCATGAAGAACATGGGCCTGTCGCGTCTGGTGCTGGTCGATCCTGAAGACTTCCCCAGTGGCGAGGCGGTGGCGCGTGCCTCCGGCGCTACCGACATCCTCGACAATGCCGTGGTCGTGGCCACCCTCGAAGAGGCGCTGGTCGGTTGCAGCGTGGCGCTGGGCACCAGTGCGCGCGATCGGCGCATCCCCTGGCCGCTGCTGGATCCGCGCGAGTGCGCGACCACTGCGTTGCAGCAGGTCGAGCTGGGTGGCGAGGTGGCGCTGGTGTTCGGTCGCGAGTATGCCGGCCTGACTAATGACGAGCTGCAGCGCTGCCAGTTCCATGTGCACATTCCGTCCAATCCCGAGTTCAGCTCGCTGAATCTGGCCGCGGCGGTGCAGGTGCTGGCCTACGAGGTGCGCATGGCCTGGCTGGCTGCCCAGGGGCAGCCGACCAAGATGAGCAAGCTGGAAACCACGGCGATGCTCAATACCCAGCCGGTGACCACGGATGAGCTGGAGCTGTTCTACGGTCATCTGGAGAGTACGCTGGTGGAGATCGGCTTCCTCGATCCGGCCAAGCCGCGCCACCTGATGTCCCGTCTGCGCCGCCTGTACGGGCGCTCGGCCATCAGCAAGCTGGAAATGAATATCCTGCGCGGCATCCTGACCGAGACCCAGAAGGCAGTGCGCGGCGAGTCCCACAAGCGGAGCAAAGACGATGTTTGAGCGTGTGCGCGAAGATATTCAGAGCGTGTTTCATCGCGATCCGGCGGCGCGTAATGCCTTTGAGGTGGTGACCTGCTACCCGGGGCTGCACGCCGTGTGGCTGCATCGAGTGGCGCATGCGCTGTGGGTGCGTGGCTGGAAGTGGCTGGCGCGTGTGGTGTCCAACTTCGGGCGCTGGATGACCGGTATCGAGATTCATCCGGGGGCGAAGATCGGGCGGCGCTTCTTCATTGATCATGGCATGGGCATCGTCATTGGCGAGACCGCTGAGATCGGTGACGACGTCACTCTCTACCAGGGTGTGACGCTGGGTGGCACCAGCTGGAACAAGGGCAAGCGCCATCCGACGCTGGAGAATGGCGTGGTGGTCGGCGCCGGGGCCAAGGTGCTCGGCCCCTTCACGGTGGGGGCGGGGGCCAAGGTCGGCTCCAATGCCGTGGTCACCAAGGCGGTGCCGGCGGGCGCCACCGTGGTCGGCATCCCCGGGCGAATCATCGTCAAGAGTGATGATGAGCAGGAGGCCAAGCGCCAGGCCATGGCCGAGAAGCTGGGTTTCGATGCCTACGGTGTCGGTCCGGACATGCCGGATCCGGTGGCGCGCGCCATCGGTCAGCTGCTCGATCACCTGCATGCGGTGGATGGTCGTCTGGAGGGGATGTGCTCGGCGCTCAAGGCGCTGGGCAGCGACTACTGCGCCAAGGACCTGCCGGTCCTGCGCGACGAGGACTTCGCTGACGTCTGCAAGGAGCCTGGCGACAAGCCGGCTGCCTGAAGACGCATAGTCTGCTATCATTTGCGCCCCGAGTCGCCGCTATACCTGACTATTTCAATCGGTCTTATAGTTGACCTAAATAGTCGGAAAAGGGGATACTAGCGGCAACTCAAGTTCATACGCGGTGCAAACGCCATGCGCCTGACCACCAAAGGTCGCTACGCCGTCACAGCCATGCTCGATCTGGCGCTGCATGCCCAGAACGGGCCTGTGTCGCTGGCCGACATCTCCGAGCGGCAGGGAATTTCCCTGTCCTATCTGGAGCAGCTGTTCGCCAAGTTGCGCCGTGGCAACCTGGTCAGCAGTGTGCGCGGCCCCGGTGGCGGCTACCAGTTGTCGCGCGACATGCGGGTGATCCAGGTCGCGCAGGTGATCGACGCGGTCAACGAGTCGGTCGATGCCACCCGCTGCCAGGGCATGGGCGATTGCCACTCCGGCGATACCTGTCTGACCCACCACCTGTGGTGCGACCTCAGTCAGCAGATTCACGAATTCCTCAGCGGCATCAGCCTGGCTGATCTGGTGACCCGGCGCGAAGTGCAGGAAGTCGCCCAGCGTCAGGATCAGCGTCGCTGCAATGGCAGGATGCCACAGCTGGACAAGATCGAAGCGTCCGCCATCGAGTGAGCAGGGCGCCTGCCTGAATAGGAGATATCTGATGAGATTGCCGATTTACCTCGACTATTCCGCCACCACCCCGGTCGACCCGCGCGTGGCGCAAAAGATGAGCGAGTGCCTGCTGGTGGATGGCAACTTTGGCAACCCGGCGTCGCGCTCCCATGTTTTCGGCTGGAAGGCCGAGGAAGCGGTCGAGAACGCCCGTCGCCAGGTCGCCGAGCTGGTCAATGCCGACCCGCGCGAGATCGTCTGGACCTCCGGTGCCACCGAGTCCAACAACCTGGCGATCAAAGGTGTTGCGCACTTCTACAGCACCAAGGGCAAACACATCATCACCTCGAAGATCGAGCACAAGGCGGTGCTGGATACCTGCCGTCAGCTCGAGCGCGAAGGCTTCGAAGTGACCTACATCGAGCCGGGCGAAGACGGCCTGATCACGCCGGCGATGGTCGAGGCGGCGCTGCGCGAGGACACCGTGCTGGTGTCGGTCATGCACGTCAACAACGAGATCGGCACCATCAACGACATCGCCGCCATCGGTGAGCTGACCCGTTCCCGCGGCGTGCTGCTGCATGTCGATGCGGCGCAGTCCACCGGCAAGGTCGAGATCGACCTGGAGAAGATGAAGGTCGACCTGATGTCCTTCTCCGCGCACAAGACTTACGGCCCGAAAGGTGTCGGCGCCCTGTACGTGCGCCGCAAGCCGCGCGTGCGCCTGGAAGCGCAGACCCACGGTGGCGGCCATGAGCGCGGCATGCGCTCCGGCACCCTGGCCACGCACCAGTGCGTCGGCATGGGCGAGGCCTTCCGCATCGCCAAGGAAGAGATGGCGCAGGAGAGCCAGCGCGTGCTGGCGCTGCGTGATCGCTTCTACAAGCAGCTCGAGGGCATGGAAGAGCTGTACGTCAACGGCAGTCTGACCCAGCGCGTACCGCACAACCTCAACCTGAGCTTCAACTACGTCGAAGGCGAGTCGCTGATCATGGCGCTCAAGGACCTGGCGGTTTCCTCCGGTTCGGCCTGTACCTCCGCCTCGCTGGAGCCTTCCTACGTGCTGCGTGCCCTGGGGCGCAACGACGAGCTGGCGCACAGCTCGATCCGTTTCACCTTCGGTCGCTTCACCACCGAGGAAGAAGTGGATTACGCGGCCACCAAGGTGCTGGAGGCGGTGAGCAAGCTGCGTGAGCTGTCGCCGCTGTGGGACATGTTCAAAGAAGGTGTCGACATCTCCAAGGTCGAGTGGCAGGCACACTGATTTTCGAGTCGCCTGTAGAGCGGCACCTGATGAGAGAGGATTGGCAACATGGCATACAGTGAGAAGGTCATCGACCACTACGAAAATCCGCGTAACGTCGGCAAGCTCGACGCCGAGGATCCCAATGTCGGCACCGGCATGGTCGGTGCACCGGCCTGCGGCGACGTCATGCGCCTGCAGATCAAGGTCAACGAGCAGGGCGTGATCGAAGACGCCAAGTTCAAGACCTACGGTTGCGGTTCGGCCATCGCCTCCAGCTCCCTCGCCACCGAGTGGATGAAGGGCAAGACCCTGGATGAGGCCGAGACCATCAAGAACACCCAGCTGGCCGAGGAACTGGCCCTGCCGCCGGTGAAGATCCACTGCTCCGTGCTCGCCGAGGACGCCATCAAGGCGGCCGTGCGCGACTACAAGCAGAAGAAAGGTCTGCTCTGATCTCGAGGAGTCGCTATGGCCATCACCATGACTGAAGCCGCCGCCCGCCACGTGCAGCGTTCCCTGGAGGGGCGCGGCAAGGGCGAGGGTATCCGCCTCGGCGTGCGTACCACCGGCTGCTCGGGCCTGGCCTACGTGCTGGAGTTCGTCGACGAAGTGGCGGGTGAGGATGAGGTGTTCGAGAGCTTCGGGGTCAAGGTGATCATCGACCCGAAGAGCCTGACCTACCTCGACGGCACCGAGCTGGACTTCGTGCGCGAAGGTCTCAACGAGGGCTTCAAGTTCAACAACCCCAACGTGCGCGGCGAGTGCGGTTGCGGCGAGAGCTTCAACGTCTAAGGCGGTTGTTGTGGGTAGTCCCTGTCATTTTGCGCTGTTCGAGCTGCAGCCGGCCTTTCTGGTGGATCAGGCGCAGCTGTCGGCGCGCTATCGCGAGCTGGCCAAGGCCGTGCACCCCGATCGCTTCGCCGACGCCGGCGATCGCGAGCAGCGCCTGGCGCTGGAGCAGTCGGCTCGCCTCAACGAGGCCTACCAGACCCTCAAGAGCGCACCGCGCCGTGCCCTCTACCTGCTGGCCCTGCGTGGTCGCGAGCTGCCGCTCGAAGTGACGGTGCAGGACCCCGAGTTTCTCCTGCAGCAGATGCGCTGGCGTGAGGAGCTGGAGGATCTGCAGGACAGTGCCGATCTGGCTGGCGTGGCGACCTTCAAGAAACGCCTGAAGGTGGCTCAGGACGAGCTGGATCAAGATTTTGCCGCCTGCTGGGACGATGTCGCGCGACGCGAAGAGGCCGAGCGCCTGGTGCGTCGCATGCAGTTCCTCGACAAGCTGGCCCACGAAGTGCGCGATCTCGAAGAGCGCCTCGACGACTAACCATGGCGCAGCTCACGCTGCGCGCCTGATGATCGGAACACCATGGCCCTACTGCAGATCGCCGAGCCCGGGCAAAGCCCGCAACCCCATCAACGCCGCCTGGCCGTGGGCATCGACCTGGGTACCACCAATTCGCTGGTCGCTGCCGTGCGCAGCGGCCTGTCCGCGCCGCTAGCCGATGCGGCCGGGCGGGTGATCCTGCCGTCCGCGGTGCGCTATCACGCCGATCGCGTTGAGGTGGGGCACGAGGCCAAGGCCGCCGCCGCGGTCGATCCGCTGAATACCGTGCTGTCGGTCAAGCGTCTGATGGGGCGCGGCGTCGAGGACATCAAACAGCTCGGCGACCAGCTGCCCTATCGTTTCGCCGAGGGCGAGTCGCACATGCCGTTCATCGAGACGGTGCAGGGCGCCAAGAGTCCGGTGGAAGTCTCGGCCGAGATTCTCAAGGCCCTGCGCCAGCGCGCCGAGGCCAGCCTGGGTGGCGAGCTGGTCGGTGCGGTGATCACCGTGCCCGCCTATTTCGACGATGCGCAGCGCCAGGCCACCAAGGATGCCGCGCGTCTCGCCGGTCTCAATGTGCTGCGCCTGCTCAACGAGCCGACCGCCGCCGCCGTGGCCTATGGCCTGGATAAAGGCACCGAGGGCGTGGTCGCCATCTATGACCTGGGCGGCGGCACCTTCGATATTTCCGTATTGCGCCTGACCCGCGGTGTGTTCGAGGTGCTGGCCACCGGTGGCGACAGCGCCCTGGGTGGCGATGATTTCGATCACGCCATCGCCGGCTGGATCATCGAGCAGGCCGGGCTGTCCCAGGACCTCGATCCGGCGGCCCAGCGCCGCCTGCTGCAGGCTGCCTGTGCGGCCAAGGAAGCACTGACCGACAGCGCGAGTGTCGTGGTCCAGTACGGCGCCTGGGCGGGCTCGCTCAGTCGTGACCAGTTCGAGGCGCTGATCGAGCCGATGATCGCCCGCAGCCTCAAGGCCTGCCGCCGCGCCGTGCGCGACGCCGGCATCGAGGTCGAGGAGGTCGAGGCGGTGGTCATGGTCGGTGGCTCGACCCGCGTGCCGCGCGTGCGCGAGGCGGTGGGTGAGCTGTTCGGGCGTGCGCCGCTGACCGACATCGATCCGGATCAGGTGGTGGCCATTGGCGCCGCGATCCAGGCCGACACCTTGGCCGGCAACCAGCGCGGCAATGGTGAAGAGTTGCTGCTGCTTGATGTGATTCCGCTGTCCCTGGGGCTGGAAACCATGGGCGGCCTGATGGAGAAGGTGATTCCGCGCAACACCACGATTCCGGTGGCGCGGGCCCAGGACTTCACCACCTACAAGGACGGCCAGACGGCCATGGCCATCCAGGTGCTGCAGGGCGAGCGTGAACTGGTCAAGGATTGCCGCTCGCTGGCGCGCTTCGAGCTGCGCGGCATTCCGCCGATGGTGGCCGGGGCAGCGAAGATCCGCGTGACCTTCCAGGTTGACGCGGACGGCCTGCTCAGCGTCGCTGCACGCGAGCTGGGCTCCGGTGTGGAGGCGAGCATCCAGGTCAAGCCATCCTATGGCCTGACCGATGGCGAGATCGCGCGCATGCTGCAGGATTCCTTCAAGAATGCCGGCGACGACAAGGCTGCCCGAGTGCTGCGCGAGCAGCAGGTCGAGGCCGAGCGTCTGCTTGAGGCCGTACAGGCGGCGCTGGATGTCGATGGCGAGCGCCTGCTCGACGAGGACGAGCGCCTGGCTATTGTCGCGACCATGGACGAACTGCGTGTCCTGGCCGGTGGTGATGATGCGCATGCCATCGAGCAGCAGACCAAGCGTCTGTCGCAGATCACCGATGCCTTTGCCGCCCGTCGAATGGACGCTACCGTCAAGGCGGCCCTGTCCGGGCGCCGACTCAACGAAATCGAGGACAACTGATGCCACAGGTCATTTTTCTGCCGCACGAGAAGTTCTGCCCTGAAGGCATGGTCGTAGAGGCCGAGCCCGGCACTTCCATCCTCGAGCTGGCGCATGCGCACCATATCGAGATGGAAAGTGCCTGTGGCGGGGTCTGTGCCTGCACCACCTGCCACTGCATCATTCGCGAAGGCTTCGATTCGCTGGAAGAGGCGGACGAGCTGGAGGAGGACTTCCTCGATCGCGCCTGGGGGCTGGAGGCGCAGTCGCGCCTGGCGTGCCAGGCCAAGGTCGGTAACGCAGACCTGACGGTCGAGATTCCCAAGTACTCGCTCAACCACGCCGCCGAAGCGCCGCACTGATTCGAGGAGCCGTCATGAGCCTGAAATGGACCGATGTGCTGGATGTCGCCATCGAGCTGGCCGAGAGCAAGCCTGAAGTCGATCCGCGCTACGTCAACTTCGTCGACCTGCATCGCTGGGTGCTGGAGTTGCCGGATTTTGCCGATGACCCGCAGCGCGGCGGCGAGAAGGTGCTGGAGGCCATTCAGGCGGCCTGGATCGAAGAGCTCGACTGAGCGGTCCCGCCTCCGGGCGCTGCCCTACGCATTTCCCCCTAACCCGCGTATAATTCGCGGGTTTAATTTTTCGCTTTAACCCTCTGGAGCTTCACATGTCTGTTCAACGTACTTTCTCCATCATCAAGCCGGATGCCGTTGCCAAGAACGTCATCGGTGAAATCACCAGCCGTTTCGAAAAGGCCGGCCTGCGCGTCGTTGCCTCCAAGATGGTTCAGCTGTCCGAGCGCGAAGCTGCCGGTTTCTACGCCGAGCACAGCGAGCGCGGTTTCTTCAAGGATCTGGTTGCCTTCATGACTTCCGGTCCGGTCATCGTTCAGGTTCTGGAAGGCGAGAACGCCGTTCTGAAGAACCGTGAGCTGATGGGCGCCACCAACCCGAAAGAAGCTGCTGCCGGCACCATCCGCGCCGACTTCGCCGTTTCCATCGACGAGAACGCCGTACACGGTTCCGACTCCGAGGCTTCCGCCGCTCGCGAGATCGCGTACTTCTTCTCCGCCACCGAGGTGTGCGCTCGCATTCGCTAAGCGCGAACCGGCGAGGGTGAATCCATGACTGATGTAGCCAAGACCAACCTGCTGGGGCTGACCCAGCCCGAAATGGAAAGCTTCTTCGAGAGCATCGGGGAAAAGCGCTTCCGTGCCGGTCAGGTCATGAAGTGGATTCACCATTTTGGCGTCGAGGACTTCGACGCCATGAGCAATCTCGGCAAGGCCCTGCGCGAAAAGCTCAGTGCCTGCGCCGAGATTCGCGGCCCCGAAGTGGTCAGCCAGGACATCTCCGCCGACGGTACCCGCAAATGGGTGGTGCGCGTGGCGTCCGGCAGCTGCGTCGAGACCGTATACATCCCGCAAGGCGGCCGTGGCACCCTCTGTGTGTCGTCGCAGGCCGGCTGTGCGCTGGATTGCAGTTTCTGTTCCACCGGCAAGCAGGGCTTCAACAGCGATCTGACTGCCGCGGAAATCATTGGTCAGGTGTGGATCGCCAACAAATCCTTCGGCACCGTACCGGCCAAGATCGACCGTGCCATCACCAACGTGGTGATGATGGGCATGGGCGAGCCCCTGCTGAATTTCGACAATGTCGTGCCGGCCATGCAGATCATGATGGACGATCTCGGCTACGGCATTTCCAAGCGCAAGGTGACCCTGTCCACCTCCGGCGTGGTGCCGATGATCGACAAGCTGGCAACCGTCACCGACGTGTCCCTGGCCCTGTCGCTGCACGCACCGAACGACGAGTTGCGCAACCAGCTGGTGCCGCTCAACAAGAAGTACCCGCTGGATGTGCTGCTGGCTTCCTGCCGCCGCTACATCGAGGGCCTGGGCGAGAAGCGCTTCCTGACCGTCGAGTACACCCTGCTCAAGGACGTCAACGACCAGCCCGAACACGCTGCGCAGATGATCGCACTTCTCAAGGATTTTCCTTGCAAGATCAATCTGATTCCGTTTAATCCCTTCCCCTTCTCCGGTTACGAACGGCCGAGCAACAACGCTATCCGTCGCTTCCAGGACCTGTTGCACAAGGCCGGCTTCAACGTCACCGTGCGTACCACGCGCGGTGATGACATCGACGCCGCCTGTGGGCAGCTGGTCGGTCAGGTACAGGACCGCACCCGTCGCAGCGAACGCTATATCGCCGTACGTCAGCTGGGTAGCGAGGCCGAAGAGCCGCGCACCGCCAACCGAAATTGAAGGGGAGGAACTCCATGACCTTGCGCCCTGCGCTCTATCTGTCTTTTGCCATTCTGCTGGCGGGCTGCGTCAGGACCGGCGGCACGGTCGACCCCATGAGCACCAAGGAAGGCCGCGCCCAGGCGCGCGACGCCTATATCCAGCTCGGTATCGGCCATCTGCAGCAGGGGTCGACGGAGAAGGCCAAGGAGCCCCTGCGCATGGCGCTTGAGCTCGATTCTTCCAGCGCAGAAGCTTACTCCGCTCTGGCCGTGGTCTATCAGTATGAACTGGAGCCCAAGCTGGCCGATGATAGCTACCGCAAGGCCATTTCGCTGAGTGATGGTGAGACGCGTGTACTCAACAACTATGGTGGCTTCCTCTTCGAGCAGAAGCGCTACAAGGAAGCCTATGCCCAGTACCTGAAGGCCTCCGAGGACACGCTCTACTCCGAGCGCTCCCGGGTCTTCGAGAACCTTGGCCTGACGGCGCTGCAACTAGGCAAGCGCGAAGAGGCCAAGCAGCATTTCGAAAAGGCGCTGCGTCTCAATAGCCAGCGACCCACCTCGCTGTTGCAGATGGCGCAGCTCTCCCTCGAAGACAAGAACTATGTGGCTGCGCGTAGTTACTATGCCGGCTTCAGCCAGCAGGCGCGGCAGACGCCGCAGAGCCTGCTGCTCGGTATACGCCTGGCGCGTGTCTTCGAGGACCGGGACCAGGCCGCCAGTCTGGGGCTGCAGCTCAAGCGCCTCTACCCGGGTACGCCCGAATATCAGCAATACCTGTCGGAGCAGTGATGAAAGCCTCGCACCCTGAAGTTGCCGCCGCGCATCGGGTCAATCCCGGGGAGACGCTGCGCAAGGTACGCGAAAGCAAGAACCTGGCCCTGAACGATGTCGCCGTGCAGCTCAATCTGACGGCCCAGGCCCTGCGCAATCTGGAGGCGGGGGCCTTCGAGCAGCTGCCGGGACACACCTTTGCTCGTGGTTACGTGCGTGCCTATGCCAAGTTGATGGGCATGGACGGCGATCGGCTGGTCCTGGAGTTCGACCAGTTCACCGGCACCGATGCCAGCGGCAGTAGCGTATCGAGCCTGGCACGCATCGAGGAGCCGGCCCGGGTATCGCAGAGCCTGCTCAAGGTGTTCAGCGTCGTGGCGCTGGTCGCCCTCGGCGGTGCCGGTTTCTTCTGGTGGCAGGGCGAGAGCCAGCGCTTGGCCGGCTCGGCAGCGGGCGCCGGAATGGAACACGTCGAAGTGGAGACCGCCGACGGCACCACCGAGATTCATCCCCTGGATGAGCCGGAAGACCAGGCCGTTGCCGAGGCGCAGGTCGAAGCTCCGCTGGAGCCGGCGCCCGTTACCGCTGATCCGGCGGCGCCCGAAGTAGCACCACCCGCGGCGATCGCGCAGAGCGCACCGTCTGACCCGCAAGCGCCCGCGGCTCCGAGTGCTGTGGTGCCGGCTGAAGCCGGTGAGACCGCGCCTGCCGCGCAGGTCGCTGCGCCCGTGGTCACCCCGCCGGCTCAGTCTGCAGCCCCGGTCGTCGTTGAAACCCCGGCCCCCGCGGCTCCGGTCGCTCCGGCTGCCGGTGAGGCGCTGGTCAATCTGCAATTTACCGCCGACTGCTGGACCCAGCTCACCGATGCCGATGGCAAGGTGCTGGTCAGTGCCCTGAAGCGCCGTGGCGACAGTGTCGAACTGGTCGGCAAGGCCCCATTGGAGCTGCGCCTCGGATACGCCCGCGGCGCCGTGGTACTGGTCAACGGCCAGGCGGTCGATGTCGCTTCCTCCACCCACGGTGAGACCGCCCGCCTCAAACTGGGGCAGTGAGCCAGAACATGCATTGCGAATCCCCCATCAAGCGTCGCCCGTCCCGCAAGATCTGGGTCGGCTCGGTACCGGTCGGCGGCGATGCGCCGATCGCCGTGCAGAGCATGACCAATACCGAAACCTGTGACGTCGAGGCCACCGTCGGCCAGATTCGCCGTCTGGAAGACGCCGGGGCCGATATCGTGCGCGTCTCGGTGCCGTCCATGGAGGCGGCCGAGGCGTTCGGCCGGATCAAGCAGCAGGTGCGCGTACCGCTGGTTGCCGACATCCATTTCGACTACCAGATCGCCCTGCGCGTTGCCGAGCTGGGGGTCGACTGCCTGCGTATCAATCCGGGCAATATCGGCCGGGAAGACCGCGTCAAGGCGGTGGTCGAGGCTGCGCGTGACAAAGGCATTCCGATCCGCATCGGCGTCAATGCCGGTTCGCTGGAGAAGGACCTGCAGAAGAAATACGGCGAGCCGACGCCCGAGGCGCTGGTCGAGTCGGCGCTGCGCCATGTCGAGCATCTCGATCGCCTGAACTTCCCTGACTTCAAGGTCAGCGTGAAGGCGTCCGACGTGTTCATGGCCGTCGAGGCTTACCGCCTGCTGGCCAAGCAGATCGAGCAGCCGCTGCACCTGGGCATTACCGAGGCCGGTGGCCTGCGTTCCGGTACCGTGAAATCGGCGGTGGGCCTGGGCATGCTGCTGGCCGAGGGCATCGGCGACACCATCCGTATCTCCCTGGCCGCCGATCCGGTGGAGGAGATCAAGGTCGGTTACGACATCCTCAAGTCCCTGCGTCTGCGCTCGCGCGGCATCAACTTCATTGCCTGCCCGAGCTGCTCGCGGCAGAACTTCGACGTGGTCAAGACCATGAACGAGCTGGAGCAGCGGGTCGAAGACCTGCTGGTACCGCTCGACGTTGCCGTGATCGGCTGCGTGGTCAATGGCCCTGGCGAGGCCAAGGAGGCGCACATCGGCCTCACCGGTGGCACGCCGAACAATCTGGTCTACATCGACGGCGCTCCGGCCTCGAAGCTGACCAACGACAACCTGGTGGATGAGCTGGAGAAGCTGATCCGCCGCAAGGCGGCCGAGAAGGCCGAGGCCGACGCGGCTGTGATCGCCCGCGGCTGATAAGGAAGATTCGTGAGCAAGTCCCTACAAGCCATCCGTGGCATGAACGACATCCTGCCGGAGCAGACGCCTGCCTGGCGCTACCTGGAGCGCACGGTCGCCGAGCTGCTGGACGGCTATGGCTACAGTGAAATCCGCCTGCCCATCCTCGAGTTCACCGAGTTGTTCGCCCGTGGCATCGGTGAAGGCACCGATGTTGTCGACAAGGAGATGTACACCTTCCTCGACCGCAACGAGGAGTCGCTGACCCTGCGTCCGGAAGGTACTGCCGGCTGCGTGCGCGCCGTGCTCGAACATGGCCTGTCCGGCGGTGGTCAGGTGCAGAAGCTCTGGTACACCGGGCCGATGTTCCGCTACGAGAAGCCGCAGAAAGGCCGCTACCGCCAGTTCCACCAGATCGGTGTGGAAGCCTTCAACCTGGCGGGGCCGGATGTCGACGCCGAGCTCATCGTGCTCACCTGGCGCCTGTGGCAGAGGCTCGGTCTGGCCGATTCGGTGACCCTGCAGCTCAACAGCCTGGGTTCCAGCGAGGCGCGCGCCGCCTATCGCGACGCCCTGGTGGCCTACCTGCAGGAGCGTTTCGCGCAGCTCGACGAGGACAGTCAGCGCCGCCTGACCACCAACCCGCTGCGTATCCTCGACAGCAAGAATGCCCAGACCCAGGCCCTGCTGGTCGGTGCGCCGACCCTGGCTGACTACCTCGATGAGGAGTCGCGTCTGCACTTCGAGGGCGTCAAGGCGCGCCTGGACGCGGTGGGCATCCGCTACGAGATCAACCACAAGCTGGTGCGTGGTCTCGATTACTACAACCGCAGCGTGTTTGAGTGGGTTACCGACAAACTCGGCGCCCAGGGCACCGTGTGCGCCGGTGGTCGTTACGACGGCCTGGTGACCCAGCTGGGCGGCAAGCCGACGCCGGGCGTGGGTTTTGCCATGGGTGTCGAGCGCCTGATCCTGCTGCTGGAAGCCCTGCAGCTGCTGCCGGAAGAGCTGAATGCCCCGGCGGACCTCTATCTCTGCGCCTTCGGCGAGGCAGCCGAGCTCGCTGGCCTGGCCCTGGCCGAGCGCCTGCGCGACGCCATCCCGGGCCTGCGTCTGCTGGTCAACAGCGGTGGCGGCAGCTTCAAGAGCCAGTTCAAGAAGGCCGACAAGAGCGGCGCGCGCTTCGCCCTGATCCTGGGTGAGGACGAACTGGCTGCCCGCGTGGTAGGTTGCAAGCCCCTGCGCGACGACGCACAGCAACAGAACATTGGCTGGGATGCGCTGCCGGCGCACCTGGCTGCCTGCCTGCAGGCCTGAGAACGAGACGAATAAGGAGTTATTGGGGTGAGCATGACCGAAGAAGAACAGATTGCGCAGATGAAGGACTGGTGGCAGCGCAACGGCAAACCCCTGCTGACCGGCGGCGCCCTGGCTCTGGCCCTGGTGTTCGGCTGGCAGGCCTGGCAGCAGTATCAGACCAACCAGGCCCAGGGCGCTGGCGCCCTCTATCAGCAACTGCTGGAAACCACCCTGACGCCCAGTGGCCAGCCGGATATCGGCAAGGTCACCGAGCTGGCGGGCAAGCTCAAGAGTGACTTCGCCGGCACTCACTATGCCCAGTACGCGAGTCTGTTCGTCGCCAAGGTAGCCGTGGAGAACGGCAAGCTGGATGATGCCGCTGCCGAGCTCAAGCCGCTGCTGGACAAGCCCCGCGATGCCGCCATCGGCGAGCTGGCGCGCCAGCGCCTGGCTCGTGTACTCGCCGCCCAGGGCAAGGCCGAGGAAGGTCTCAAGCTGCTCGACGGCGAGGCCGAGAAGGCCTGGCTGGCTGCGCGCGAAGAACTGCGTGGCGACCTGCTGGTGCAGCTGGGTCGTGGCGACGAAGCACACAAGGCCTATCAGAAGGCCAAGGACGCTCTGCACGAAGATGCTGCCGTCGGTGGCCTGCAGATGAAACTCGATGACCTGGCGAAAGGGGATGCCTGACGTGATGCGTTGGAAGAATGCCGCCGTGCTGGCCCTGGCCGTGATGGCCGTTGGGTGCAGCAGCAACAGCAAGAAGGAACTGCCGCCGAACGAGTTGCCCGATATCCAGGAGGAAGTGCGCCTGGATGCCCAGTGGAGCCGCTCCATCGGCGATGGTCAGGGCGAACTGTACAACCTGCTGACCCCGGCCGTGGATGGCGAGCGGCTGTATGCCGCGGCCGTTAACGGTGAAGTGGTCGCCCTCGATCGCCTGACCGGTGACAAGTTCTGGGAAGTCGAGCTGGATCTGCCGGTTTCCGGTGGCGTCGGCGCCGGCTACGGCCTGGTGCTGGTTGGCACCCTCAAGGGCGAAGTGATCGCCCTGGATGCCAGCAACGGCGAAGAGAAGTGGCGCGCCCGCGTCACCAGCGAAGTGCTCTCTGCGCCGGCCACCAACGGCGACGTCGTTGTGGTGCAGACCCAGGACGACCGTCTGATCGCTTTCGATGCCAGCACTGGCGAACAGCGCTGGATCTACGAGAACAGCCCGGCCGTACTGACTCTGCGCGGCACCAGCAGCCCAGTGATGACCAACCGCATGGTGATCGCCGGCCTGTCCACCGGCAAGCTGCTGGCGCTGGACGCCAGCCGTGGCATCCCGGTTTGGGAGCAGCGCGTGGCCATCCCGCAGGGCCGCTCCGAACTGGAGCGCGTGGTCGACATCGACGGCAATCTGCTGCTCTCCGGCGGCAACCTGTATGTCGTGACCTACCAGGGCAAAGTCGCTGCCTTTGATGCCGAGAGCGGTCGCCAGCTGTGGAATCGTGATGCTTCCAGCTATGTCGGCCTGGCCCAGGGCTTCGGCAACGTCTACGTTAGCCTGGCCAATGGTGCCGTCGAAAGCGTCGATGAGCGTTCCACTACGTCGCTGTGGAGCAACGATGCACTGCTGCGTCGCCAGCTGTCCGCGCCGGAAGTGTTCTCCAGCTACGTGGCCGTGGGCGACTTCGAAGGCTACCTGCACCTGCTGAGCCAGGTGGATGGCCATTTCGTCGGCCGCAAGAAGATCGATGGCGATGGCCTGCGGGCCCGTCCGCTGGTGGTTGGCGACTGGATCTACGCCTACGGCAACAGCGGCAAGCTGGTTGGCCTGACCATCCGCTAAGCTGTTCTGCAATGTCCGGCCGCTGCCGTTTTCCGGCAGCGGCCTTTGTGTTTTTGAGGAGGAGCCAATGGTTCCGGTAATCGCCCTGGTGGGCCGCCCCAACGTCGGCAAGTCGACGCTATTCAATCGCTTGACCAAGACCCGCGACGCCATCGTCGCCGAATACGCGGGCCTGACCCGTGATCGCCAGTACGGCGAGGCCAAGTGGCAGGGGCGCACCTACATCGTCATCGATACCGGCGGCATCTCCGGCGACGAGGAAGGCATCGATGCGAAGATGGCCGAGCAGTCGCTGCAGGCCATCGAGGAAGCCGATGCCGTGCTGTTCATGGTCGACTCGCGGGCGGGCATGACCGCTTCCGATCAGATGATCGCCGAGCACCTGCGCAAGCGGAACAAGCGCAGCTTCCTGATCGCCAACAAGGTCGACACCGTCGATCCGGACATTGCCCGCGCCGAATTCAGCCCGCTGGGTCTGGGTGATGCGCTGCCGATCGCCGCTGCCCATGGCCGTGGCGTCAGCCAGATGCTGGAAGCGGCGCTGGGCATCTTCCCGCGTGATGATGGCGAGCCCGAGCCGGTGGAAGGCGAGGAGGGCGCGGAGCCCAAGGCCGAAGAGGTGGTCGCCGAGGGCCAGGAGGCCAAGCGCATCCCCGGTCCAAGCGAGAAGGATGGCATCAAGATCGCCATCATCGGCCGCCCCAACGTCGGCAAGTCGACCCTGGTCAACCTCATGCTCGGTGAAGAGCGGGTGATCGTCTATGACCAGGCCGGCACCACCCGCGACAGCATCTACATCCCCTTCGAGCGCGATGAAGAGAAGTACACCCTGATCGACACCGCCGGCGTGCGTCGCCGCGGCAAGATCTTCGAGGCCGTCGAGAAGTTCTCGGTGGTCAAGACCCTGCAGGCCATCCAGGACGCCAACGTGGTGATCTTCGTGATGGACGCCCGCGAGGGCGTGGTCGAGCACGACCTCAACCTGCTCGGCTTCGTGCTGGAGACCGGCCGCGCGCTGGTCATCGCCCTGAACAAATGGGACGGCATGGAGCAGGGCGAGAAGGACTACGTGAAGACCGAGCTGGAGCGCCGGCTTATGTTCGTCGACTGGGCGGACATCCACTTCATCTCCGCCAAGCACGGCACCGGCGTCGGCCACCTGTACAAGTCGGTGCAGACCGCCTTCAAGGCTGCCGTCACCCGCTGGCCGACCAACCGCCTGACGCAGATCCTCGAGGATTGCGTGCAGGAGCACCAGCCGCCGACCGTCAACGGCCGCCGCATCAAGCTGCGTTATGCCCACCTGGGTGGCGCCAACCCGCCGCTGATCGTGATCCACGGCAACCAAGTCGACGCGGTCCCCAAGACCTACACCCGTTACCTGGAGAACACCTACCGCCGTGTGCTCAAGCTGGTCGGCACGCCGATCCGCATCGAATACAAGGGCGGTGACAACCCCTACGAGGGCAAGAAGAACAAGCTCACCGAGCGCCAGGTCAACCGCAAGAAGCGCCTGATGAGCCACCACAAGAAGGCCGAGAAGAAGCGCAAGGACAAAAAGCGCTGATTCTCCCGGCAGGCCATCCGAAAGGCGCAAGAGCATAAGCTCCTGCGCCTTTTTCATTTCTGCCGCTGTCGGCCATCGGCTATCCTCGCGGCTCGCCTCACGCCAGCAGGAAGTCCCGATGCTCGTCAGCAAGCTGCCCAATGTCGGCACCACCATCTTCACCCGCATGTCCCAGCTCGCCGCTGAAGTCGGCGCCATCAACCTGTCCCAGGGCTTTCCCGATTTCGACGGCCCGCAGGCGCTGCGCGAGGCCGTTGCCCGCCATGTGCTGGAGGGGCGTAACCAGTACTGCCCGATGACCGGCCTGCCGGGCCTGCGCCAGCAGGTGGCGGCCAAGATTGCCCGCAGCTACGGCGTGCAGCGCGATGCCGACAGCGAGATCACCATCACCCCCGGCGCCACCGAGGCGATTTTCTGTGCCGTGCAGGCGCTGATCCATCCGGGCGACGAGGCCATCGTCCTCGATCCCTGCTACGACAGCTACGAGCCCTCGGTGGAACTGGCCGGTGGCCGCTGCGTGCACGTACCGCTGGCGTCGCCGGACTTCGCCGTGGACTGGCAGCGCCTGGCCGATGCCATCACTCCGCGTACCCGCCTGATCTTCATCAACTCGCCGCACAACCCCAGTGGCGCGCTGCTCAGCCGTGACGACCTGGACCAACTGGCCGCACTGATCCGCGGCCGCGATATTCATGTGATCAGCGACGAGGTCTACGAGCACCTGATCTTCGACGGCGCCCGCCATGCCAGCGTGCTGGCCCACGAGGAGCTGTACGCGCGCGCCTTCGTGGTCAGCTCGTTCGGCAAGACCTATCACGTCACCGGCTGGAAGACCGGCTACGTGGTGGCACCACCGGCGCTGACCGCCGAGCTGCGCAAGATCCACCAGTACGTCAACTTCTGCGGCGTGACGCCGCTGCAGCACGCCCTGGCCGATTTCATGGCGTCGAATCCCGAGCACGTCGAGGAGCTCCCGGCCTTCTACCAGGCCAAGCGCGACCTGTTCTGCGACCTACTGGCCGGCTCGCGTTTCCGCTTCACTCGCGCCCCCGGCACCTACTTCCAGCTGGCCGACTATTCGGCGATCCGCCCGGACCTGGACGATGTGGCCATGGCCGAATGGCTGACCCGCGAGCACGGCGTGGCGGCGATTCCGGTCTCGGTGTTCTACCAGCAGGCACCGGCCGGGATGCGCCTGGTGCGCTTCTGTTTCGCCAAACGCGAGGAGACGCTGCGCCTGGCAGCGGAAAAACTATGCGCGATCTGAACCTGTTGCCTGATCTCGAACTGGCGCTGATCCAGAGCGAACTGGACTGGCACGACGCTGCCGCCAACCGCTCACGCTTCGAACCTCTGCTAGAGCAGGCCCGTGGCGCCGACCTGGTGATCCTGCCGGAGATGTTCAGCACCGGCTTTTCCATGCACTCGGCGGAGCTGGCCGAGCCAGAAGAGGGGCCGACCACGGCCTGGCTGCGCGAGCAGGCCATGGCTCTCGGCGCGGTGGTGACCGGCAGCCTGATCATCCAGGCCGCTGATGGCAGCTATCGCAACCGCCTGCTGTGGGTGCGCCCGGACGGCACCCTGGCGCACTACGACAAGCGCCACCTGTTCCGCATGGCCGGCGAGCACAAGCATTACGCCGCCGGTGACGAGCAGGTGCTGCTGGACGTGAAGGGTTGGCAGGTGCGCCCGCTGATCTGCTACGACCTGCGCTTCCCGGTATGGAGCCGCGACCCGCATAACACCGACCTGCTGCTCTATACCGCCAACTGGCCGGGCGCACGGCGCCACCACTGGAACCGCCTGCTGCCGGCGCGGGCCATCGAGAACCTGTGCTACGTCGCAGCGGTCAATCGCATCGGTACGGATGGCAAGGGCCATGCCTACACGGGCGACTCCCAGGTGCTGGATTTCCAGGGCGAGTCCCTGCTGGCTCCGGGGGCTGCCGCCGGGGTGTTCCGCGTGAGTCTTTCGGCCAAGGAGCTGGCGGCTTACCGTGAGCGCTTCCCGGCCCACCTGGATGCGGATGCCTTTGCGCTGAACTGAGTCAGGGCTGTTTCAGGTAGCTGTCGTAGATGGCCTGGTAGCGCCCGCTGGCCTTGAGGTGGCGCAGGCCGGCGTTGAAATCGTCGCGGATCTGCTGCGAGCGAAACAGCGGCCGGTAGTTCTGCGGGTCTTCTTCGACGAAGGGGTGGAACACCACGGCCTTGGCCTTGAACAGGCTGGTGCGCTCGAGCAGTTGCTCGAAGTACTGGTAGATGCGCTGGTCGCTCAGCACCACGTCGTAGCGGCCCTTGTTCAGGCCCAGCACCTGCAGTTCCTGGTTGTTCTGTTCGAAGTACAGTCCGGCGGCCTCGCTGGCGGCCAGCCACTCCGGGTAGCGCTTGGCGGCGCCCTGGAAGGCGACGATGCTCAGCCCCTGCAGGTCCTCGGGCTTCTCGATCTTCAGGCGGCGCCCCTGCAGGCTGACCAGCACATTGCGATAGAGCACGGCCGGCTCGCCGTAGTGGGCGCCCTGGGTGCTGAGATCCTGGCCGAGGTCGGTCATCGCCGCCTGTACTTCGCCCTGGCGAAAGGCCAGGGGGACACGGGTCAGTGGGAAGTAGCGCGGAACCAGGCGATGGCCGCGGTAGGCCAGGGCCTCACCGATCACGTCCAGCTCGATGCCGCTGTCGCTTTCCGGAAAACAGTAGGGGGGAATCTTTTCGCCGAAGGCCATGACCACGTCGTCGGCCAGCGCAGCGCCCGTCCAGGCCAGGGCCAGGATGAGCAGCAGGCTGCGCAGCGGCGAGGTCATGGCATCGCTCCTTGACGGGTTATTGTCCAGTCTAGAGCGTCTCGCCGCGGCCGCACGACCGCCCGGCAGGGCGATCGTGCGTTCACTCAGAGCGATGCCATATCGATGACGAAGCGGTACTTCACATCGCTTTTCAGCATACGCTCGTAGGCCTCGTTGATCGCCTGCATGGGGATCATCTCGATGTCCGAGACGATGCTGTGTTCGGCGCAGAAGTCGAGCATCTCCTGGGTCTCGGCGATGCCGCCGATCAGCGAGCCGGCGATGCGGCGGCGCTTGAAGATCAGGCCGAACACGTCCGCCGGCGGGTGCGGCGAATCCGGCGCGCCGACCAGGCACAGGGTGGCGTCGCGTTTGAGCAGGTTGAGGAAGGGGTTGAGGTCGTGCGGCGCGGCCACGGTGTTGAGGATGAAATCGAAGCTGCCGGCATGCGCGGCCATCTCCTCGGCGTTCTTCGACACCACCACATCGCTGGCGCCCAGGCGCAGAGCGTCCTCACGCTTGTTCGGCGAGGTGGTGAACAGTACGACATGGGCGCCCATGGCGGCGGCGATCTTTACACCCATGTGGCCGAGGCCACCCAGCCCGACGATGCCGACCTTTTGCCCCGGGCCGACCTTCCACTGGCGCAACGGCGAGTAGGTGGTGATGCCGGCGCACAGCAGTGGCGCTACGGCAGCCAACTGGGCGGGGTCGGTATGGCTGATGCGCAGGACGAAGCGCTGGTCGACCACGATGTGCTGGGAGTAGCCGCCGAAGGTGTTCTCGCCGCCGAACACCGGGCCGTTGTAGGTGCCGGTGAAGCCGCTCTCGCAATACTGCTCCAGGCTCTCGTTGCAGGAGGCACAGTGCCGGCAGCTGTCGACCATGCAGCCGACGCCGGCGACGTCGCCGACCTTGAACTTCGACACATTGCTGCCGACGGCCGTGACCTTGCCGACGATCTCGTGGCCTGGCACCGACGGGTACAGGGTGTTGTGCCATTCGTTGCGCGCGGTGTGCAGGTCCGAGTGGCAGACGCCGCAGTAAAGGATATCGATGGCGACGTCATCCGGGCCGACGGCGCGGCGCTCGATCTCGACGGGCGCCAGCGGGGTGTGCGGAGCCTGGGCGGCATAGGCGAGGGTCTTGCTCATGGAAATCTCCTGGGTCGATCGTGGACTTGGGAGAGGCTAGTGCAAGGGCGCCAAGCGGGCTTGCCTGATCCTGCCGATTCCATGCCCAGAGATGCGGGGATGAAAAAGGGGGCCGAAGCCCCCTCGATCACTCGCTGTGCGCTCAGGCGGCCTGGGCCTCGGCCTGCTCCAGGGCGCGGTTGAGGGCGCTGAACAGGGCACGGAAGGTCGCGGTGGTGAGGTTCTCGTCGATGCCGATGCCGTGCAGCGGTCGGCCACCGTTCAGGCGTACCTCGATATAGGCCACGGCCTGGGCGTTGGTGCCGGCGCTGATGGCGTGCTCGTGGTAGTCCATGATCTCGATGTTCTGCGGCAGCGCGGCGACCAGCGCCTCCAGCGGACCTTTGCCGGTGCCGTGCTTGCGCCGGGTTTCGCCGTCGTAGGCAACTTCCACGTCGACGGTGCAGATGCCGTTCTCTTCCTGCAGGCGGTGGCCCTTGAGCACGTAGGGCTGTCGGCTTGCAGGTACTCGCTTTCCAGCAGGCTGTAAATCTGCGCGGCGGTCATCTCCAGGCCGAGGCGGTCCGTCTCGCGCTGCACCACCTGGCTGAACTCGATCTGCATGCGGCGCGGCAGGCTGATGCCGTACTCCTGCTCGAGCAGGAAGGTGATGCCGCCTTTGCCGGACTGGCTGTTGACGCGGATCACCGCCTCATAGTCGCGGCCGATGTCGGCCGGGTCGATCGGCAGGTACGGCACTTCCCAGATGCCTTCCGGGTCCTGCTGGGCGAAGCCCTTGCGAATGGCATCCTGGTGCGAGCCGGAGAACGCGGTGTGGACCAGGTCGCCGACATAGGGGTGGCGCGGGTGCACCGGCAGCTGGTTGCACTCTTCCACCACCTTGCGCACGGCATCGATGTCGGAGAAGTCCAACTCGGGGTCGACACCCTGGGTATAGAGGTTCAGCGCCAGGGTCACCAGGCAGACGTTGCCGGTGCGCTCGCCGTTGCCGAACAGGCAGCCTCCCACGCGGTCGGCACCGGCCATCACGGCCAGTTCCGAGGCCGCTACGCCGGTGCCGCGGTCATTGTGGGTGTGCACGCTGATTAACACGCTGTCGCGGCGGTCGATGCGGCGGCCGAACCACTCGATCTGGTCGGCGTAGTTGTTCGGCGTGGCGCACTCGATGGTCGCCGGCAGGTTGAGGATCAGCTTCTGTGCCGGGGTCGGCTCGAACACGCCGATCACCGCGTTGCACACTTCGACGGCGAAGTCGGTCTCAGTGGAGCTGAATACTTCCGGCGAGTACTCGAAGCCCCACTGGGTTTCCGGTTGCGCGGCGGCCAGGCGCTTGATGATGCGCGCGGCGCTGGTGGCGATCTCGACCACGCCGGCCTTGTCCTGGTTGAAGACGATGCGGCGGAAGCTCGGCGCGGTGGCGTTGTAGTAGTGGACGATGGCCTTCTTGGCGCCCTTGAGCGACTCGAAGGTACGGGTGATCAGGTCCTCGCGGGCCTGGGTCAGCACCTGGATGGTCACGTCATCGGGGATGTGGCCGCCCTCGATCAGCTCGCGGACGAAGTCGAAGTCGGTCTGCGAGGCGGACGGGAAGCCCACTTCGATTTCCTTCAGGCCCACGGCGACCAGGCACTTGAAGAAGCGCATCTTCTTCTCGGCGTCCATCGGCTCGATCAGCGACTGGTTGCCGTCGCGCAGGTCGGTGGACAGCCAGATCGGTGCCTTGTCGATGATCTGGTCCGGCCAGGTGCGATCCGGCAACTGGATCGGGGTAAAGGGACGGTATTTCTTCGACGGGTCTTTGAGCATGGTCATGGCGGAAATCCTTGGGGTGACAGGCAGGCCGGGCAAAACGAAAAGGGGCGAAACGGCGGGGCGAGCGGTTTAGCCACGCAGTCGCGGGCTGACCAGGCGCTGGCAGGCGTGCTGACGCAGAAGAATGAGGGTATGGGCGATATTCATACTGCCAACCCTAAAGCTATAGGTTAAAGCTGGCAAGCCTTGCTGGGAAAACGGTGATTTATTGCTCTTTTGTCGGATTTGCAGGAATAACTGCCAGTCTTTCAGATTTTTCTGCGACTGAATTGCGAGGCGTTTCTGTCCGGGGCGGCCCTGTCGCCGGCTATTGCCCCGACGCCGGCGGCTGGCCGGCATCAGTGGCAGATGGCGGTCTCAGTTGGCGTAGGCGTAATCGCCACCCTTTTCCAGGGCGCGGCGGTAGGCCGGACGGGCATGGATGCGCTCGAGGAAGGCCTTGAGTCGTGGCCGGCTGCCATCCAGGCCGCCGCGCGAGGTTGCGGCCTCCAGCGGGAAGCTCATCTGGATGTCGGCGGCGCTGAAGGCCTCGCCGGCGAACCAAGTGCTCTTGCCCAGTTCGCCTTCCAGGTAGTCCAGGTGCAGCTGCAGCTGCGGGTTGATCAGTGCGCGCTTGACCTTCTGTGCAATGCCACGGGCGATCGGCTTGATGAAGAAGGGCATCGGGCTGCTTTCCACCTTGTCGAACACCAGCTTGAGCAACAGGGGCGGCATGGCCGAGCCTTCCGCATAGTGCAGCCAGTAGTTGCAGCGCAGGCGCTCGGGGCTGCCGGCCGGCGGCAGCAGCTCCTGGCCGTAGCGGTTGGCCAGGTAGTCGATGATGGCGCCGGATTCGGCTAGGGTCAGCTCGCCGTCGCTGATCACCGGTGACTTGCCCAACGGGTGCACCGCGCGCAGCTCTGGCGGGGCGAGCATGGTTTTGGGGTCGCGCTCATAGCGCTGGATGCGGTACTCCACGCCCAGTTCTTCGAGCAGCCAGAGGATGCGCTGCGAGCGCGAGTTGTTCAGGTGGTGGACGATGATCATTGTGGCTCCTGGTCGGGGACGATGCCGATGGCCATTACAGCGGGTCACACAGGGCGATCAGCGGGTAGCCGCCAGTTATACGCGAACATCCTGCGTCGTGTTCAGGGCTTGAATGCGCCGATAAAGATCGCCGGATCGACCCGTGCGTCGTTCAGGCTGACGTTCCAGTGCATGTGCGGCCCGGTTGCGCGGCCGGTAGCGCCGACGCGGCCGAGCACGCCGCCGCGCGGCAGCTCCTGGCCCAGCTGCACATCGACCTTGGACAGGTGACAGAACATGCTGATCAGGCCCTGGCCATGGTCGACGAACACCGTCTTGCCATTGAAGAAGTAGTCGCCAATCAGTGTCACCTTGCCGGCTGCCGGCGCCTTGATCGGCGTGCCGGCGCCCACGGCGAAGTCCAGGCCGGAGTGCGGATTGCGTTCCTCGCCATTGAAGAAGCGGCGCAGGCCGAAGGGCGAGGACAGCGGGCCGTCGACCGGCTTGTCGAACAGCAGGTTGCTTGGCTGGCGCGGGCTGAACTGCTGGTAGGCGCGGGTCTGTTCGGCCAGCTCGCGCTCGATGCGCTTGAGGTTGGCCGGGCTCGGGTTGACCTGCTCCTGATTCTTCAGGGTGATGCGCTGCTCGCGGTAGTACTTGGTGCCGACTGTGAAACTCAGCGCCTGGCCGTTCGCCTCGATCTGCTGCGTGCCCGGCTTGACCGTCAGCGGGATGCCGACGATGGCGATCCAGCGCCTGCCTTCTTCCTTGACCACCAGCACCGGCTTGCCCTGGTAGCGCGCCTGGGGTGCGCTTGAGCCTTCGCCCAGGTCGACTACCGCCACGCCGCCGGGCACCGGCTTGTTCAGCAGGCGGGTGATAAAGCCTTCCGCATGTGCAGGCAGGGCGAGGCAGAGCAGCAGGGCGATAAGCGGGCGCACGTTTCAGTCCAGAAGCGAGAGGGTGACCGGAGTCAGGTGGTTGTCTTCGACGCGCACGTCCAGCTCGCCCTCGCTTAGGCGCGCCTTGAGGCGCTGGCCGGGGCGGGTCTGGGCGGCGCTGCGCACGGCCTGGCCGCGCTCGTCGAGGAGGATGCTGTAACCGCGTCCAAGGGTGGCCAGCGGGCTGACGATATGCAGCGTTTGCACGAGATTTTCCAGCTGCTGGCGCTGTTGGCGTAGCTGCAGTTCGATGGCGCGTGGCAGGCGTTCGCCCAGGCTGTCCAGGCGCTGACGCAGCAGGGCCAGGGCGCGGCCCGGGTGCTGGGCGTGCAGGCGGCCGTCCAGGCGGGCGAGGCGCTCATGGCGACTGGTGGACTGCTGGGCGAAGGCGCGGCGCAGGCGCATGTCCAAGTCGTCCAGGCGCTGGGCCTGCTGGCGCAGGCGCTCGCCGGGGTGGCGCAGGCGCCGGGCCAGGCCGTCCAGGCGCAGTTGTTCACGGCTCAGTCGGCTACGCAGGCTGAGCGCCAGACGACGGTTGAGGCTGTCCAGGCGGCGCTGCAGATCGGAGCTGTCCGGGGCCAGCAGCTCGGCGGCGGCCGATGGCGTCGGCGCGCGCACATCGGCGACGAAGTCGCTGATCGACACATCGGTCTCATGGCCGACGGCGCTGACGATGGGCGTGACGCAGTCCGCCACGGCGCGGGCCACGGCTTCCTCGTTGAAGCACCAGAGGTCCTCCAGTGAGCCGCCGCCGCGCGCCAGGATGATCGCGTCGAAGCCGGCGCGGTCGGCCAGCTGCAGGGCACGGACAATCTGCGCGGTGGCCTCGCGGCCTTGCACGGCGGTAGGGATCAGGGTCAGCGCCACCTGCGGCGCACGGCGGCGGAATACGCTGATGATGTCGCGGATCACCGCACCGGTGGGCGAGCTGACGATACCGATGCGCTGCGGGTGGGCGGGCAGGGCGCGCTTGCGCTCGCTGGCAAACAGACCTTCGGCGGAGAGCTTTTCCTTGAGCGCCTCGAAGGCCAGGCGCAGGGCGCCATCGCCGGCCGGCTCGACCGTGTCGAGGATCAGCTGGTAGTCGCCGCGCCCCTCGAACAGCGAGACCTTGCCGCGCACCCTGACCGCCAGGCCGTCGCGCAGGGCCTGGCGCACGCGGGCGGCGTTCTGCCGGAACAGCGCGCAGCGCACCTGGGCCTGGCTGTCCTTGAGGGTGAAATACAGGTGGCCTGAAGCCGGCTTGGCCAGGTTGGAGATTTCGCCTTCGACCCAGACCTGGGCGAACACGTCCTCCAGCAGCAGGCGGGCGCGGTTGTTCAGTTGGCTGACGCTGAGCGCTTCGCGGTCGAGACCGAGGCGCTGGAAGGGATCATTGAGCATGGCGGCATGATAAAGGCTTTGTCCGGTCGGCCATAGGCGCACTTGACCGCTGCGTCGGCGCGATTAAGCTGCGCGGCCTTTCCATGTCAGGCTTGGTCCATGAGCGAGCAGATCATTCTCGTCCCCCGTATCTCCACTCTGCCCGAGCACGAGGCGCGGGCGCGCCTGCTGCTGCGCTGGCTGGTCAAGCGCGAGATCGTCGCGGAGCTGCCGAGCACCTGCGGCGCCCTCGGCAACGGCATGGCCCATTCCATCGGCGCGGGCGCGCGGCGGATCGTCGAGCGGCCGGAACTGCTGCCGTTCGGCCAGGCGCTCAACGGCCTGCAGATCGTCAGCAAGCGCTGCATCTATACGCCGACCGAGGGCTTCCTCGAAGAGGCCGGCTGCCCCGAATGCCGCCAGGAGATCGGCGAGGCGCTGTTCGACAGTCTGGATGAGTGGATGCCCGGTGACACCGACAACTTCAGCTGTCCGCAGTGCGGCCATGAGGATGACGTCAACGGCTTCCTGTTTCTGCAGCCCTGCGCCTTTTCCAACCTGGGCTTCGTCTTCAATGGCTGGGGACAGGCCGGCTTTCGCCAGGCCTTCCTCGATGAGTTTGCCGAGCGCCTGGGCTACCCATTGGCACAAGTGCAGGTAAAGCGCTGAGCGCGCATTGAGCGAAGGCACTCGCCTGGGTATAATGCCGCGCTTCTTATTTTTCCCTCCCGGGAGCCCCGCCATGCTGCGTATCAGCCAAGAAGCACTCACCTTCGACGACGTCCTGCTCATCCCCGGTTACTCGGAAGTCCTGCCCAAGGACGTCAGCCTCAAGACCCGCCTGACCCGTGGCATCGAGCTGAACATTCCGCTGCTGTCCGCAGCCATGGACACCGTCACCGAGGCGCGCCTGGCCATCGCCATGGCCCAGGAAGGCGGCATCGGCATCATCCACAAGAACATGACCATCGAGCAGCAGGCTGCCGAAGTGCGCAAGGTCAAGCGCTACGAGTCCGGCGTGGTGAAGGATCCGATCACCATCGAAGCCGACGCTTCCGTGGGCGACCTGTTCGATCTGACCCGCCAGCACAACATCTCCGGCGTGCCGGTGCTGCACCACGGTGATCTGGTCGGCATCGTCACCTCCCGCGACGTGCGCTTCGAGAGCCGTCTGGACGCTAAGGTGCGTGAGGTGATGACGCCGAAAGAGCGCCTGGTCACCGTCAAGGAAGGTGAAGACAAGGACGCCGTGCGCAAGCTGCTGCACAAGCACCGTATCGAACGCGTGCTGATCGTCGATGACCAGTACCGCCTGAAAGGCATGATGACCGTCAACGACATCGAGAAGGCCAAGGCCTACCCGCTGGCCAGCAAGGACGATCAGGGCCGCCTGCGCGTCGGCGCAGCCGTTGGTACCGGCGCGGATACCGGCGATCGCGTGGCAGCGCTGGTTGCCGCTGGCGTCGATGTGATTATCGTCGACACTGCCCACGGCCACTCCAAAGGCGTGATCGACCGCGTGCGCTGGGTCAAGCAGAACTTCCCGGACGTCCAGGTGATCGGCGGCAACATCGCCACTGGCGAAGCCGCCAAGGCCCTCGCCGAAGCCGGCGCTGACGGCGTCAAGGTCGGCATCGGCCCGGGTTCCATCTGCACCACCCGTATCGTCGCCGGCGTCGGCGTACCGCAGATCAGTGCCGTGGCCAACGTCGCCGCCGCCCTGGCCGGTACCGGCGTACCGCTGATCGCCGACGGTGGTATCCGCTTCTCCGGCGACCTGGCCAAGGCCATCGCCGCCGGGGCCTCCGCCGTGATGATCGGTTCCATGCTGGCCGGTACCGAAGAGGCGCCGGGCGAAGTCGAGCTGTTCCAGGGCCGCTCCTACAAAGCCTACCGTGGCATGGGCTCGCTCGGCGCCATGGCCCAGGCCCAGGGCTCCTCGGATCGCTACTTCCAGGACTCTGCGGCTGGTGCCGAGAAGCTGGTGCCGGAAGGTATCGAAGGCCGCGTGCCGTACAAGGGTGCGATGGGTGCCATCGTGCATCAGCTGATGGGCGGCCTGCGCGCCTCCATGGGCTACACCGGCAGCGCCTCCATCGAGGAGATGCGCACCAAGCCGCAGTTCGTGCGTATCACCGGCGCCGGCATGGCCGAGTCGCATGTGCACGATGTACAGATCACCAAAGAAGCCCCGAACTACCGCGTGGGCTAAGGTCCATTGCATTGACTCGACACGGGGCTGACTGATCAGCCCCGTGTCATTTGTGAATTCCGCTACGAGAGACGGCCATGGCCCACGACATTCACGCCCACCGCATCCTCATTCTGGACTTCGGTTCCCAGTACACCCAGCTGATCGCCCGCCGTGTGCGCGAAATCGGCGTGTACTGCGAGATCCATCCGTTCGACATGGAAGACGCCGCCATTCGCGCCTTCGCCCCGCGCGGCATCATCCTCGCCGGTGGTCCGGAGTCGGTGCACGAGGCGGGCAGCCCGCGCGCGCCGCAGGCGGTGTTTGACCTGAACGTGCCGATCTTCGGTATTTGCTATGGCATGCAGACCATGGCCGAGCAGCTCGGCGGCAAGGTGGAAGGTTCCGACCTGCGCGAGTTCGGCTATGCCCGCGTCGATATCGTCGGCAAGGCGCGCCTGCTCGACGGCATCGAAGACCATGTGGATACCGACGGCGTGCTCGGTCTGGACGTGTGGATGAGCCACGGCGACAAGGTCACCGCCATGCCCGCCGGCTTCCACATCCTGGCCAGTACCCCGAGCTGCCCGATCGCCGCCATGGCTGACGACAGCCGCGCCTACTACGGCGTGCAGTTCCACCCGGAAGTGACCCACACCAAGCAGGGCGGGCGCATCCTCTCGCGCTTCATCCTCGATATCTGCGGCTGCGCAGCGCTGTGGACCCCGGCCAACATCGTCGACGACGCCATCGCCACCGTGCGTGCCCAGGTGGGCTCCTCCAAGGTGCTGCTGGGCCTGTCCGGCGGCGTCGACTCCTCGGTGGTCGCAGCCCTGCTGCACAAGGCCATCGGCGACCAGCTGACCTGCGTGTTCGTCGACAACGGCCTGCTGCGTCATCAGGAAGGCGACCAGGTGATGGCCATGTTCGCCGAGAACATGGGCGTCAAGGTGATCCGCGCCAACGCCGAAGACCTGTTCCTCGGTCGCCTGGCCGGCGTGTCCGACCCGGAAGAGAAGCGCAAGATCATCGGTCGCACCTTCATCGAAGTGTTCGACCAGGAAGCCACCAAGCTGCAGGACGTGAAGTTCCTCGCCCAGGGCACCATCTACCCGGACGTGATCGAGTCGGCCGGCGCCAAGACCGGCAAGGCCCACGTGATCAAGTCGCACCATAACGTCGGCGGCCTGCCGGAGGACATGCAGTTCAAGCTGGTCGAGCCGCTGCGCGAGCTGTTCAAGGACGAGGTGCGCAAGATCGGCCTGGAGCTGGGCCTGCCCTACGACATGGTCTACCGCCACCCGTTCCCGGGCCCGGGCCTGGGCGTGCGTATCCTCGGCGAGGTGAAGAAGGAGTACGCCGACCTGCTGCGTCTGGCCGACCACATCTTCATCGAAGAGCTGCGCAACTTCGACTGGTACCACAAGACCAGCCAGGCCTTCGTGGTGTTCCAGCCGGTGAAATCGGTTGGCGTGGTCGGCGACGGCCGTCGCTACGCCTGGGTCGTCGCCCTGCGCGCCGTGGAAACCATCGACTTCATGACCGCACGCTGGGCGCACCTGCCCTACGAGCTGCTGGAGAAGGTCTCCAACCGCATCATCAACGAGATCGAGGGCATCTCCCGCGTCACCTACGACGTGTCGAGCAAGCCGCCGGCGACCATCGAGTGGGAATAAGCGCCTGAAGGCGTGAACAGGGGCAGCGCGAGCTGCCCTTGTCGTTTCTGCCTGCGGCAATCTGCGACTCGCCGCACTGCGCTGGTAATGAGAAGATGTCGCAAATACCTGGCCGATGGGGATGATGATGGCCTTTACCCGCAGACAGATACTTGCCGGCATCGCCGGGCTGGGTGTGGCCGGCCTTGGCGCCGGTGGCGTGCGCTACTGGCTGGGCCGTCCGGAGAATGTGGCGACCCACGACTACGAACTGATCGCCGCGCCGCTGGACCTGGAGCTGGTGCCGGGCCGGGTTACCCCGGCCTGGGCCTATGGTGGCCAGGCGCCAGGCCTGGAGCTGCGCTGCCGGCAGGGTGAGCGCCTGCGCGTGCGTTTCATCAACCGGCTGGAGGTGGAAACCACCATCCACTGGCACGGTATCCGCCTGCCGCTGGAGATGGACGGCGTGCCCTATGTGTCGCAGCTGCCGGTCAAGCCTGGCGAGTTCTTCGATTACGACTTCATCTGCCCGGACGCTGGCAGCTACTGGTATCACCCGCACACCGCCAGCCACGAGCAACTGGGGCGTGGTCTGGTCGGTCCGCTGATCGTCGAGGAGCGTGAGCCGAGCGGCTTCGTTCATGAGCGCACGTTGTGCCTGAAGACCTGGCATGTGGACGAGCAGGGTGCCTTCACCGAGTTTCTGGTGCCGCGCCAGGCCGCGCGCGAAGGTACGCGCGGGCGTCTGTCGAGCATCAACGGCGTGCCCAACCCGACCCTGGAGCTGCCAGCCGGTCAGGTGGTGCGCTTGCGCCTGATCAACGTCGACAACACCATCACCTACCGCCTCAACCTGCCGGGTGGCGAGGCGCGCATCTATGCGCTGGATGGCAATCCCGTGGCGCCGCGGCCGCTGGGCAAGGATTACTGGCTGGGCCCGGGCATGCGCCTGGATTTGGCGCTTAAGGTGCCGGCTGCCGGTGCCGAGCTGCCGCTGCGCAACGGCCCGCTGCGCCTCGCCACGATCCGGAGCGTGGCCAGTGCCGAGGGCGCTGGCGACTGGCCGCCGGCGCTGCCGGCCAACCCGCTGGCCGAGCCGGATCTGGCGCGCGCCGAGACCTTGCGTTTCAACTTCGAGTGGGCCGCCGCGCTGTCCGGCGACGTGAGTCAGGGCGGCAGCTACAAGTACTGGCAGATCAACGGCCAGGCCTGGGACATCAACGACAAACGCTGTGCCGAGCGGCCCATTGCCAGCCTCAGGCAGGGTGGGCATTACATCTTCGTGCTGCGCAACATGGCGCAGTACCAGCACCCGATTCATCTGCACGGCATGAGCTTCAAGGTGCTGGATTCGGACCGCAAGGACATCGTGCCGTACTTCACCGACACCTACCTGCTGGGCAAGAACGAGACGGCGCGCATCGCCTTCGTCGCCGATAATCCGGGGGTGTGGATGTTCCACTGCCACGTGATCGACCATATGGAAACCGGCCTGATGGCCGCTATCGAGGTGGTCTGATGCGCCAACCGAAGATCATCGACCGCAGCCAGGATGAGCGCTTTATGCGCGAGGCCATGGAGCTGGCCCGCCAAGGTGCCGAACGCGGCGAAGTACCGGTGGGCGCCGTGCTGGTGCAGGACGGCGAGGTGATCGGGCGTGGCTTCAACTGCCCGATCTCCACCAGTGACCCCAGTGCCCATGCCGAGATGGTGGCGATCCGCGCCGCCGCTGCCGCCGTGCAGAACTACCGGCTGCCCGGCAGCACCCTGTACGTTACCCTGGAGCCCTGCAGCATGTGCGCGGGGTTGATCGTGCATTCGCGCATCGCTCGGGTGGTCTACGGCACCACCGAGCCCAAGGCCGGGGTGGCGGTCAGCCGCGGGCAGTTCTTCAGTCAGGACTTCCTCAACCACCGGGTGTTGATCGAGGGCGGGGTGCTGGCGCAGGAGTGCAGCGAAATGCTCAGCGCCTTCTTCAAGGCGCGGCGTAACGGCGATCGGTAGCCCGGATTGCATCCGAGCTACAGCTGAGTGGGCTCTTCCTTGGGGATGGTCTTGTTCACCCCAGGCACATGCAGGCCACTCTCGGCGACGCGGCTGCCTTCCAGTTGCGGCTGGGTTACCCAGTTGAGGATGTCGTAGTAGCGTCGCACGTTGCGTACGAAGTGCACGGTTTCGCCGCCGCGCGCGTAGCCGTAACGGGTCTTGCTGTACCAGCGTTTCTGCGCCAGGCGTGGCAGCATCTTCTGCACATCCAGCCATTTGTTCGGGTTCAGGCCTTCGGCCTGGGCCAGCTTGCGCGCGTCGGCCAGGTGGGCGATGCCGATGTTGTAGGCGGCCAGGGCGAACCAGGTGCGGTCCGGCTCGCTCATGTCCTCGGTCAGGCCGCTGTGTACCAGGGCGAAATACTTGGCGCCGCCGGCGATGCTCTGCCGTGGGTCCAGGCGGTTGACCACGCCCATGGCCTGGGCTGTGTCTTGGGTCAGCATCATCAGGCCGCGCACGCCGGTCTTGGAGGTGGCGTCCGGGGTCCACAGCGATTCCTGGTAGCCGATGGCGGCGAGCAGGCGCCAGTCGACCCGGTGCTTTTCGGCAGCCTGGCGGAAGCTCTGCTCGTAGCGCGGCAGGCGTTGCTGCAGGTGCTTGGCGAAGGTGTAGGCGCCGACGTAGCCGAGTACATCGACATGGCCGTAGTAGCGCTCCTTGAGGCGCTGCAGGGTGCCGTTCTCCTCGACCTGGGCGAGAAAGCGATCGACCTCCTGCAGCAGGCTCTGATCGCTGCCGGCGGCCACGGCCCAGCCCAGGCTGCGCGCGCCGCCCAGATCGAAGGCCACGCGCACGTTGGGGAAGTACACCTGGTTCATGGCCAGCTCGTTGGAGTCGACCAGGGTCAGATCGACCTGGCCTTCGTCGACCATGCGCAGCAGGTCGACCACCTCGACATCCGTGGATTCCTCGTACTGCAGCTCCGGCAGGGTCTGCTTCAGCTCGGCCAGCTGCTCGGCATGGCTGCTGCCCTTGAGCACCAGGATGCGTCGGCCGATCAGGTCCTCGGGGCGGCTGGGGCGGCGCTGGCCATCGCGGTAGACCACCTGGGGGGTGACATCCAGGTAGGCGCGGGAGAAGTTGGCCTGGCTCTTGCGCCCTTCACTGGCGACCAGGCCGGCCGCGGCCAGGACCGGGCCGCCTGGCTGATTGAGGCGGGTGAACAGGTCGTCGAGGCTGTCCGCGGTCTCCACTTTCAGTTCGACGCCGAGCTGCTCGGCGAAGCGCTTGGTCAGTTCGTACTCGAACCCGGTCTCGCCGGCGCGGTCCTGAAAGTAGGTGGTGGGGCTGTTGCGGGTGACCACGCGCAGCACGCCTTCCTCCTGAACGCGCTCGAGAGTGCTGGGCTGGCGGGCCTCCGGGGAGTCATCGCAGCCCGCGAGCAGCAGGAAGAAAGCAGTCGCCAGCAGGCCGGCGGCCGAACGGATGCGCAACGCGGTGTGTGCAAACATCGGCGCAGTATACGCAAAGCCTGATAGGCGCCATATCTCGACAGTATTACGGCGCTCTGCTAGCGCTGCCGAGGGTGCCGCGGCGCGGTGCTTTAGGCTAGAATGCACGGCCTCTAAGCACCCCCTGAGGCTGTTCACGATGTTGATCCTGCGCGGCACGCCCGCTCTTTCCGCCTTCCGCCACGGCAAACTGCTTTCGCAACTGACCGCCAAGGTCCCTGCCGTGACCGGGCTGTATGCCGAGTTTGCGCACTTCGCCGAAGTGACCGGTGTACTTGACGCCTCCGAAGAGCAGGTACTGGCCCGGTTGCTGAAGTACGGCCCGAGCGTGCCGGTGCAGGAGCCCAGCGGCCAGCTGTTCCTGGTGATTCCCCGTTTCGGCACCATCTCGCCCTGGTCGAGCAAGGCCAGCGACATCGCCCGCAACTGCGGCCTGGCCAAGATCGAGCGGCTGGAGCGCGGCATCGCCTACTACGTCTCCGGCGAACTCAGCGCCGCTGACCAGCAGGCCGTCGCCGCCGTGCTGCACGACCGCATGACCCAGCTGGTGCTGGGCGCGCTGGAAGAGGCCGCCGGCCTGTTCAGCCATGCCGAGCCCAAACCGCTCACCGCCGTGGACGTGCTCGGTGGTGGTCGCGCCGCACTGGCGAAAGCCAACGTCGAGCTGGGCCTGGCCCTGGCCGAGGACGAGATCGATTACCTGGTGAAAAGCTTCGTCGAGCTGGGGCGCAACCCGCACGACGTCGAGCTGATGATGTTCGCCCAGGCCAACTCCGAGCACTGCCGCCACAAGATCTTCAATGCCAGCTGGGACATCGACGGCGAGAGCCAGGACAAGTCGCTGTTCGGCATGATCAAGAACACCTACGAAATGCACCGCGACGGCGTGCTTTCCGCCTACAAGGACAACGCTTCGGTGATCGTCGGCCATCAGGCCGGGCGTTTCTTCCCCAACCCGGCCACCCGCGAGTACGGCGCGACCCAGGAGCCGGTGCACATCCTGATGAAGGTGGAAACCCACAACCACCCGACCGCCATCGCCCCGTTCCCTGGCGCCTCCACCGGCTCCGGCGGCGAGATTCGCGACGAAGGCGCCACCGGCCGCGGCGCCAAGCCGAAGGCCGGCCTGACCGGCTTCACCGTGTCCAACCTGAACATCCCCGGTTTCGTGCAGCCCTGGGAGAAGCCCTACGGCAAGCCCGAGCGCATCGTCACCGCGCTGGACATCATGATCGAGGGCCCGCTGGGCGGCGCCGCGTTCAACAACGAATTCGGCCGTCCGGCGCTGAACGGCTACTTCCGCACCTTCGAGCAGGCCGTACAAAGCCCGCGCGGTGAGGAAGTACGCGGCTACCACAAACCGATCATGCTGGCCGGCGGCCTCGGCAACATCCGTGAAGAGCATGTGCAGAAGGGCGAGATCTCCGTCGGCGCCAAGCTGATCGTGCTCGGTGGCCCGGCCATGCTGATCGGCCTGGGCGGCGGTGCTGCCTCCTCCATGGCTACCGGCGCCAGCTCCGCCGACCTGGACTTCGCCTCGGTGCAGCGCGACAACCCGGAAATGGAGCGTCGTTGCCAGGAAGTGATCGACCGCTGCTGGCAGCTGGGCGCCGACAACCCGATCAAGTTCATCCACGACGTCGGTGCCGGCGGTATCTCCAACGCCCTGCCGGAACTGATCAACGACGGCGGTCGTGGCGGTCGCTTCGAGCTGCGCGCCGTGCCGAATGACGAGCCGGGCATGGCCCCGCTGGAAATCTGGTGCAACGAGTCGCAGGAACGCTACGTGATGAGCGTGGACGCCGCCGACTTCGAGCGCTTCAAGGCCATCTGCGAGCGCGAGCGCTGCCCGTTCGCCGTGGTCGGCGAGGCCATTGCCGAGCCGCACCTGACCGTCTCCGACAGCCACTTCGGCAACAAGCCGGTGGACATGCCGCTGGAAGTGCTGCTGGGCAAGCCGCCACGCATGCACCGCAGCGTGACCCGCGAAGCGGAGCAGGGCGATGACTTCGACGCTGCCCGAGTCGATCTCGACGACGCGGTCGAGCGCGTGCTGCGTCACCCGGCCGTGGCCAGCAAAAGCTTCCTGATCACCATCGGCGACCGCACCATCACCGGCCTGGTGGCTCGCGACCAGATGGTCGGTCCGTGGCAGGTGCCGGTGGCCGACTGCGCCGTGACCGCCACCAGCTTCGACGTCTACACCGGTGAAGCCATGGCCATGGGCGAGCGCACGCCGCTGGCCCTGCTGGATGCGCCGGCTTCCGGCCGCATGGCCGTTGGCGAGACCATCACCAACCTGGCGGCGGCGCGCATCGACAAGCTGTCCGACATCAAGCTGTCCGCCAACTGGATGGCCGCCGCCGGCCACCCGGGCGAGGACGCGCGCCTGTACGACACCGTGAAAGCGGTGGGCATGGAGCTGTGCCCGGCGCTGGGTATCACCATTCCGGTGGGCAAGGACTCCATGTCCATGAAGACCCGCTGGCAGGACGAGGGCCAGGACAAGAGCGTGACTTCGCCGCTGTCGCTGGTGATCTCCGGCTTCGCCCCGGTGCAGGACGTGCGTCAGACCCTGACCCCGCAGCTGCGCCTGGACAAGGGCGAGACCGACCTGATCCTGATCGACCTCGGCCGCGGGCAGAACCGCATGGGCGGCTCGATCCTGGCGCAGACCCATGCCCAGCTCGGCCAGGCCGTGCCGGACGTGGACGACGCCGAAGACCTCAAGGCCTTCTTCGCGGTGATCCAGGGCCTGAATGCTGACGGCCACCTCTTGGCCTACCACGACCGCTCCGACGGCGGTCTGCTGACCACCGTGCTGGAAATGGCCTTCGCCGGCCACTGCGGCCTCAACCTGTTCCTCGACGGCCTGGCCGACGAGGCTGCCGAACTGGCCGCCGTGCTGTTCAACGAGGAGCTGGGGGCGGTGATCCAGGTGCGCCAGGATGCCACCCCGGAAGTCCTCGCCCAGTTCAGCGCCGCCGGCCTCGACGACTGCGTGGCGGTGATCGGTCAGCCGGTCAATGGCAGCGACGTGGCCATCAGCTTCAATGGCGAGCCTGTGTTCGGCGGCCAGCGCCGCCTGCTGCAGCGCCAGTGGGCCGAGACCAGCTACCAGATCCAGCGCCTGCGCGACAACGCCGACTGCGCCGACCAGGAATTCGACCTGATCCTCGATGAGGACAACCCGGGCCTGTCGACCAAGCTGAGCTTCGACGTCAACCAGGATATCGCCGCGCCCTACATCAAGAAGGGCGTGCGTCCGCAGGTGGCGATCCTCCGCGAGCAGGGCGTCAACGGCCAGGTGGAAATGGCTGCGGCCTTCGATCGCGCCGGCTTCAGCGCCATCGACGTGCACATGAGCGATATTCTCGCCGGTCGCGTCAGCCTGGATGAGTTCAAGGGCCTGGTGGCCTGCGGTGGCTTCTCCTACGGTGACGTGCTCGGCGCCGGTGAGGGCTGGGCCAAGTCGATCCTGTTCAACGCTCGTGCCCGCGATGGTTTCCAGGCGTTCTTCGAGCGCAAGGACAGCTTCGCCCTCGGCGTGTGCAACGGCTGCCAGATGATGAGCAACCTGCACGAGCTGATCCCCGGCACCGAGTTCTGGCCGCACTTCGTGCGCAACCGCTCGGAGCAGTTCGAGGCCCGTGTGGCCATGGTCCAGGTGCAGGAGTCGGCGTCGATCTTCCTGCGTGGCATGGCCGGTTCGCGCATGCCGATCGCCATCGCCCACGGCGAAGGCCATGCCGAGTTCGAGAGCGAGGAGGCGCTGCTGGAAGCTGATCTGTCCGGCACCGTGGCGATGCGCTTTATCGACAACCACGGCAAGGTCACCGAGAGCTACCCGGCCAACCCGAACGGCTCGCCGCGCGGTATCACCGGTCTGTGCAGCCGCGACGGCCGCGTGACCATCATGATGCCGCACCCGGAGCGGGTGTTCCGCGCCGTGCAGAACTCCTGGCGCCCGGACGAGTGGCAGGAAGACGCCGGCTGGATGCGCATGTTCCGCAACGCGCGCGTCTGGGTCGACTAACACCGGCCGTCACCCCTCTCCCAGCGATGGGAGAGGGTGCCCGGAGGGCGGGAGAGGGCTTTAGTGTCAGACCCGCAAGATCCCAAGCTTCCCGAAGTCCGCCAGGTCAACCCCGGCGAGACCCATCTGCTGTGCCGCTGCGGGCGCTCGCCCGTGCTTCCCGACTGTTCTCCAGGATGCGCCGAAGGGCTGCGTCTTGCGCCCGTGCGCCAGCAGTTCGTGCTGCTCTGTCGTTGCGGCCTGTCGCGGCGCCTGCCCTATTGCGATGGCAGCCACAGTCCGCCTGCCGAGGGTCTGAGAGCACGCTGGCGCCGTTTCGCAAAGGGTGATTAAGACCCTCTGTCTTATGGCTAAAGGCTCTATCCGGTAAATGGACGATTAGCCCTCCAGGGACTCCAATGCAGAGTTGCGAACTAGGCCGCACGAGGCTGATAAGGCAGAATGCCATTATCGCCTTGGCAGTGCGGCTCAGGCCGCTGTATTCGTCGAAGCTCGGAGGGGCTGGATGTACAAATTCTGTTTCTATGTGCCGGAGAGCCACCTGGACGAAGTGAAGGCCGCCATCTTCGCGGCGGGTGCCGGACGCGTCGGGCATTACGACAGCTGTTGCTGGCAGACCCTGGGCCAGGGCCAGTTCCGCCCGCTGGCCGGCAGTGAGCCGTTCATCGGTCAGCCGGGCCAGGTCGAGGAAGTCGCCGAGTGGAAGGTGGAACTGGTGGTGGCCGATGAGCTGATCCACGACACGGTCAAGGCCATGAAGAAGGCCCATCCCTACGAGACGCCGGCGTTCGATGTGTGGCGGCTGTCCGACCTGCAATTCTGATCATCCCCAATAAAAGAAGCCCCGGTATGCCGGGGCTTCTTCGTTTCCGCCTGCCGGGTTATTGCAGGTGCTGCTTCAGCTCGGCACCGGCTTGGCGCAGGGCGGCCTGCACGGCCGGGATATGCGCCAGCGGGTTGAGCAGGCCGTAGTCGTGGATCATGCCGTTGTAGCGCACCGCGGTGACGGTGACGCCGGCGGCGTCCAGTTTGCGTGCATAGGCCTCGCCCTCGTCACGCAGCACGTCGAACTCGGCGGTCTGCACCAGGGCCGGCGGCAGGCCCTTGAGCTGCTCGGTGGTGGCCTGCAGCGGCGAGGCAAAGCGCTCGGCGCGCTGCTTCGGGTCGGTGGTGTAGTTGTCCCAGAACCATTTCATCAGCGGCTTGGTCAGGAAGTGGCCCTGGGCGAACTGGTTGTAGGAAGCGGTTTCCAGGTTGGCATCGGTCACCGGCCACAGCAGCAGCTGGAAACTCAGCTTGGGTGTGCCCGCTTCCTTGGCTTTCAGCGCCACGACGGCGGCCATGTTGCCGCCGACGCTGTTGCCGGCCACGGCCAGGCGCGAGCTGTCGACCTGGATTTCCTTGCCGTGTTCGCCGACCCAGCGGGTGGCCGCATAAGCCTGGTCGATGGCGGTCGGATACTGGGCTTCCGGTGACGGCGTGTAGCCGACATAGACGGCCACGGCGCCGGAGTTCACCACCAGGTCGCGGATCAGGCGGGCGTGGGTCGCGTAGTCGCCGAGCACCCAGCCGCCGCCGTGGAAGAACATGAATACCGGCAGCTCGCCCTTCACGCCCTCGGGGCGGACGATGGTCAGCGGAATCGATTGGCCGCCAGCCTGGATGGTCTTCTCCGACACGCTAACGCCGGACAGATCGACCTTGACCGAGGCCTGGGCGCCGACCAGCACGGAGCGGGCGTCCTGCGGGCTGAGGGTTTCCAGCGGCTTGCCGCCGCCGGCTTCCAGAGCCTGGAGGAAGGCCTGGGTATTGTGTTCCACGCCGGGGCTGCCGGCGGCGAAGGCGTTACCGATGGCGACTGCGAGAACAGCGCCGGAAAGCAGTGTGCTGACGTTCTTCATGATTCGGGTCCTCGTGGCGCGGGCTATGGCGGCGGGCGCTGCGGGGCAGGCCCGCCCGGTGGGTGTCAGACGCTGACGTTCAGGCGTACGTCGATGTTGCCGCGGGTGGCGTTGGAGTAGGGGCAGACCTGGTGGGCGGCGTCGACCAGTGCCTGGGCGCTGTCCTGGTCCAGGCCCGGCAGGCTGATATTCAGCTCCACTTCCAGGCCGAAGCCCCCGGGAATCTGACCGATGCCGACCTTGCCGGTGATCGAGGCGTCGGCCGGGAGGGCCTGCTTCTTCTGGCTGGCAACGAACTTCAGGGCGCCGATGAAGCAGGCGGAGTAGCCGGCGGCGAACAGCTGCTCGGGGTTGGTGGCTTCGCCGCCGGCGCCGCCCAGTTCGCGCGGGGTGGTGAGCTTGACGTCGAGGAAGCCGTCGGAGGAGACAGCACGGCCGTCGCGGCCTCCGGTGGCAGTGGCGGTAGCAGTGTAGAGGGCTTTGATGCTGTGCATGGCGGTATCTCCGATTTGACTTGCTGGCTAAAATTTTGCGCACTAAGTAAGTGCTTGGTGCGAAATCTAGTGCGATTTAATTTTGCGCGCAAGTTAATTTTTAGATGAATCGATGCGAAGGATTCGATGCGTCGGCAGGATGGGGGGGGGCGAGTGCGCCGATGCCGCCCTGGAATGGGCGGCGGCGGGGGTCAGAGAGACTTCTGCAGCTGGTCGCGCAGGGCAACGATCTGGTCACGCAGGGCGTTGATCTGTTCCAGTGTCTGCCCGCTGGCTTCGAGGATGCAGGCAGGGAAGCGTTCGGCTTGCTGTTGCAGGCTGCGGCCTTTTTCGGTCAGGCGCAGCTCCACCACGCGCTCGTCGGCGCTGCTGCGGGTGCGGGTGAGCAGGCCCTCGGCCTCCAGGCGCTTGAGCAGCGGGGTCAGCGAGCCGGGGTCGGTGAGCAGGCGCGCGCTAATGTCGCCGACCGTGATGCCGTCGCCTTCCCACAGCACCAGCATGGCCAGGTATTGCGGGTAGGTCAGGCCGATGCTCTGCAGCAGGGGCTTGTAGGCCTTGGTCATCAGCAGGGAGGTGGAGTGCAGCGCGAAGCACAGCTGGTTGTCCAGCTGCAGGGCGGCACAGGATTGCGCTTGTTTCATGGTGGAATGCCTGCTCGATATCTGCGCAACAATTTATCGCGCCAATTAAAGCGGGGCAAATGGTGTTCGGGCGCATGCACAAGGCGCCCGACTCGGAGCTGGGGTCAGGGGCTGATCCAGGAACCTGCGCGCTGGGGCCTGGGCGTCTTCCCGCGACGCACGGCCGGCATGCAGTCAATCCTCAGGGGCGGATTTCGATCAGCGTGCCGTCCTGCACCAGGCTCCACACCTCGCGCATGTCGGCGTTGCGCATGGCGATGCAGCCTTCGGTCCAGTCCAGGGTACTGAAGAACCACTCGGGGTATTCGTCATCCAGCGGGGTGCCATGGATCATGATCATGCCACCGGCTGAAACGCCTTTCTTGCGCGCATTCGCGGCATCGCGGGCGTTGGGGTAGGAGATGTGCATCGACAGGTTGTACTTGTCGCTGGTCTTGCGCCAGTCGATCCAGTAGAAGCCTTCCGGGGTGCGCAGGTCGCCCTCGCGCACCTTGGCGCCGGTGGGCTCCTTGCCCAGCGAAATGCGATAGGACTTGAGCACTTCGCCGCGCCCCATCAGGTGCAGCTTGCGCTCCGATTTGACCACCAGCACCTTGTCCACCGGCTTGCCGCGCAGGGTGGGGGCCGTGGAAGCGTGGCTCAGGCTGACGACAGAAATACAGAGTAGGGCGATCAACCAGCGCATTGCGATGTTCCGGGCAGAGTATCGAGTTTGTTATAGCGCGAGAGTCTGCCTATGCCGAGAACGATGTTCAATGCTCGCCAGTCGGACGGAAGCCTGGTTAGCATCGGGCGCCGACCCAGGAGATGAAGATGTCCCAGCCCGAACTGTTACGTGAGCTGCAATTGCCGCAGGCGCACCTGAGTGCGGCCAGCGCCCTGGTACGGGTGGCCGAGCGCCTGTTCGTGGTGGCCGACGACGAGCTGCATCTTGGCCTGTTCGACCTTGGCGACCCCGCGCCGGGACGCCTGGTGCGGTTGTTCGAAGGCAGCCTGCCGGCCGAGAAGAAGGCCCGCAAGGCGGCCAAACCCGATCTGGAGGCGCTGGCGCTGTTGCCGGCCATGGCCGATTTTGCCCAGGGTGCGCTGCTGGCACTGGGCTCCGGTTCGACCCCAGGCCGCCAGCGCGGGGTGCTGCTGGGGTTGACCGAGCAGGCCGCGCCGAGGCTGATCGACCTGGCGCCGCTGTACCGGCCGCTGCACGCGCAGTTTGCCGATCTGAATATCGAGGGCGGCTTCCTGCTCGGCGACGAATTTCTCCTGCTGCAGCGTGGCAACCAGGGGCAAGCGAGCAACGCCGCCGTCCGTTATGCCTGGCCCGCGCTGCGTGACTGGCTGCTGGGTACAGGCGAGGCGCCGGCGCCGCGCGCCATCCAGCGGCTGGAGCTGGGCGAACTGCAGGGCGTGGCCCTGGGCTTTACCGATGGTGCCGCACTGGCCGATGGCCGCTGGCTGTTCAGCGCGGTGGCCGAGAACACTGCGGACAGCTACAACGACGGGGCCTGTCTGGGGGCGGTGATCGGTCTGGTGGAGGCCGACGGGCGGGTGCGTCGTCTGGCGCAGCTGGCGGGGCGGTGGAAGGTCGAGGGTATCGCCCTGGCCGCAGACGGCAACCTGCTGCTGGTGACCGACGCCGACGACCCGCTGGTGGCGGCCAGCCTGTTGCGGCTGCCGCTGGCGCTCTGATTCAGGGCGACAACAGCACGGCCAGTTCGTCGGCCAGCTCGGCCCAGTCCGAGTCATCGGCCAGCGCCTCGCTGAGGAACTGCGCCTGGGCCTTGTTCCAGAATGGCGCCTTGGGCAGGGCCTGGCCCTCGGCCAGGCGGTGCTCGCGCAGGAAGGCTTCGATCTCGGCCTTGCCGTTGGCCAGGCCGAGCTGCTTGAACAGGCCGCTCAGGTTGTGTTCGCTGGTGTCCATGGTGCCTCCTTGTGCTGGCCGGTCACGGGTCCAGCAAGGACTATAGACGCCCTCAGTCGCGCGGGCGCAGCGGCGCCATGCCCTCGTTGCGGATCGGGTAGTGCTGCTCGCGGCGGTCGGCGAAGAAGCACTTGAGGGTGCGGCCGACGGTGGGGAAGGCCAGTTCCTGCCACGGCACCTCGTGTTCGTGGAACAGCTGCACCTCCAGGCTCTCCTCGCCGGCGCGGAATTCCAGGTCGATCAGTTCGGCGCGGAAGAATACGTACAGCTGGCTGATGTGCGGCAGGTCGAACAGGGTGTAGAGGTGCAGGTCACGCACCCGCGCGCAGGCTTCCTCGTCGGTCTCGCGCATGGCCGCCTCGGCCATGGTCTCGCCGTTCTCCATGAAGCCGGCCGGCAGGGTCCAGAAGCCGCGGCGCGGTTCGATGGCGCGACGGCACAGCAGCACCTGCTCGCCCCATACCGGCAGGCAGCCGGCGACGATGCGCGGGTTCTGGTAATGGATGGTCTGGCACTGCGGGCAGACGTAGCGCAGGCGATTGTCGCCCTGGGGAATGCGCTGCTCCACCGGACCGCCGCACTGGCTGCAGAATTTCATGCCGCGTTCTCCTGATTCGTTGCCCATGTTGGCGCCGCCGGGCGAGCTCGGCAAGCCGCCCGGCGCGTCTGGGGTATTGGGCGGGCCGCGCCTTCGTGCCATGATGCCGGGCAGAAGAACAGAACCCTGAAGAACCGAGAATCATCATGCTCGACGAGCTCCTGCAGCGCGTGCGCGGCCACAGTCCACGCATCCTGGAGACCGACCGGCAGCACCCGCAGGCGGCCGTGCTGGTGCCGCTGACCCGCAGCGACGACCCGGAACTGGTGCTGACCCTGCGCGCCAGCGGCCTGTCCACCCACGGTGGTGAAGTGGCCTTCCCCGGCGGCCGCCGTGATGCCACCGACCCCGACCTGGCCTTCACCGCCCTGCGCGAGGCGGAGGAGGAGGTGGGCCTGCCGCCCGGCCTGGTGGAAATCGTCGGTCCGCTCAGCCCGCTGGTGTCGCGCTTCGGCATTCATGTCACGCCCTATGTCGGCGTGGTGCCGGACTACGTCGAGTACCGCGCCAACGACGACGAGATCGCCTCGGTGTTCTCGGTGCCGCTGCGCTTTTTCCTGGAGACCCCGCGCGAGGTCACCCATCGCATCGACTACGAGGGGCGCAGCTGGTACGTGCCCTGTTATCACTACGACAACTACAAGATCTGGGGTCTGACGGCGGTGATGATCGTCGAACTGGTCAATGTCGCCTTCGGCGCCGGCATCGACCTGGCGCAGCCGCCGCAACCGTCGGTCCGGGTCATCAAGGTCTGAGAGGATTCACCATGAAGTACCGCCTGGGTGACGCACGCGTCGAGGCCCATCCCGAGAGCTGGATCGCGCCGACTGCGGCGGTGATCGGCAAGGTGCGCCTGGACAAGGGCGCCAGCGTCTGGTTCGGCGCCGTGCTGCGCGGCGACAACGAGCTGATCCATATCGGCGAGAACAGCAACGTGCAGGACGGCACGGTGATGCACACCGACATGGGTTTTCCGCTGACCCTCGGCAAGGGCGTCACCGTCGGCCACAACGTGATGATGCACGGCTGCACGGTGGACGATTACAGCCTGATCGGCATCAACGCGGTGATCCTCAACGGCGCCAAGATCGGCAAGTACTGCATCATCGGCGCCAACAGCCTGATCCCCGAAGGCAAGGTGATCCCCGACGGCAGCCTGGTGATGGGCAGCCCGGGCAAGGTGGTTCGCGAGCTCAGCGAGCAGCAGAAGAAGATGCTCGAAGGCAGTGCCGCCCACTACGTACACAACGCCCAGCGTTACGCCCGCGACCTGGTCGAGGACGAAGCGTGAGCGACGAACGACCGGTCAAGTCGCCCTGCGTGAGTGTCTGCGCGTTGGACGACCACGACATCTGCATCGGCTGCCAGCGCACGGCGGCCGAGATCACCCTGTGGGGGCGCATGAGCAACGACGAGCGCCGCGACGTGCTGCAACGCTGCGTCGAGCGCACCCGCGCCGCCGGGCAGTTTCTGCAACAGCCCGCGCGCCCCTGAATTCCCTTTCTCCCTTTTCCGAGGACATCCGCATGCCCCGTATCGGCACCCCCTTGTCGCCCACCGCGACCCGCGTCCTGCTCTGTGGCTCCGGCGAGCTGGGCAAGGAAGTGGTGATCGAGCTGCAGCGCCTGGGCTGCGAAGTGATCGCCGTCGACCGCTACGCCAATGCCCCGGCCATGCAGGTGGCGCACCGCAGCCATGTGCTCAGCATGCTCGACGGTGCGGCCCTGCGCGCGGTGATCGAGGCGGAGCAGCCGCACTACATCGTCCCGGAGATCGAGGCCATCGCCACCGACACCCTGGTCGAGCTGGAAGCCGAGGGCTTCACCGTGGTGCCCACCGCCCGCGCCGCCAAGCTGACCATGAACCGCGAGGGCATCCGCCGCCTGGCCGCGGAGGAGCTGGGCCTGCCGACTTCGCCCTACCACTTCGCCGACACCTTCGAGGACTATGTCGAGGCGGTGAAAGCGGTCGGCTACCCCTGTGTGGTCAAGCCGATCATGAGCTCCTCCGGCAAGGGCCAGAGCGTGCTGAAGAGTTACGCCGACCTGCAGGCTTCCTGGGACTACGCTCAGGAAGGCGGCCGCGCCGGCAAGGGACGGGTGATCGTGGAAGGCTTCATCGACTTCGACTACGAGATCACCCTGCTCACCGTGCGTCATGTCGGTGGCACTTCGTTCTGTGCGCCGGTCGGCCATCGCCAGGTCAAGGGCGACTACCACGAGTCCTGGCAGCCGCAGGCGATGAGCGCCAAGGCCCTGGCCGAGTCCGAGCGGGTGGCCCTGGCCGTCACCGAGGGCCTCGGTGGACGTGGTCTGTTCGGCGTGGAGCTGTTCATCAAGGGCGACCAGGTGTGGTTCAGCGAAGTCTCGCCGCGCCCGCACGACACCGGCCTGGTAACGCTGATCTCCCAGGACCTGTCCGAGTTCGCCCTGCACGCACGGGCGATTCTCGGCCTGCCGATCCCGACGATTCGCCAGTTCGGCCCCTCGGCCTCCTCGGTGATCCTGGTCGAGGGCACCTCGCAGCAGGTGGCCTTCGCCAACCTCGGCGCGGCCCTGGCCGAGGCGGACACCGCGCTGCGCCTGTTCGGCAAGCCGGAGGTGGACGGCCAGCGGCGCATGGGCGTGGCCCTGGCCCGCGACGAAAGCATCGAGGCGGCGCGGGCCAAGGCGATGCGGGCGTCCGAGGCGGTCAAGGTCGAGCTGTGAGCCGCCTGCGCGCCGGGCTGTGGTGGGGCCTGGCGCTCGCCTCATTGCCGCTGGCCTTGCCGCTGGCGCTGCATACCCGGCGCACCGCGCTGCGCCTGCCACCGGCTGCCGGGGCGCAGAGCGGCCTGGCGGGCACGGGGCTTGGCGGTGCGCCGCTACGCCTGCTGCTGATCGGCGAATCCACGGTCGCCGGCGTCGGTGTCGAGGCCCAGGAGGCGGCGCTGGCGGGCCAGCTGGCGCAGGCCCTGGCGGCGCGCCTGCAGCGCCCGGTGGCCTGGCGCGCCTGCGGCGAGAACGGCATCACGGCGGGCGAGGCCTGCGAGCGCCTGCTGCCCCTGGCGCTTAGCGAGCCGGCGGACCTGGTGCTGCTGGTGTTCGGCGTCAATGACACCACGCACCTGAGTTCGCTGGCGCGCTGGGAGGACTCGCTGCGTGCGCTCAGTCGGGCGTTGAGCGCACGGGGGGAGCGGGTTGTGTTCACCGGCGTGCCGCCGATCCAGCACTTCAGCGCCTTACCCTGGCTGCTGCGGCGTCTGCTGGGGCTGCGTGCGGCCCTGCTGGATGCCGAGTTGCGTCGCCTCAGTGCGCAGGAGTGCGCGCAGTATGCGCGGCTAGAGCTGGAGTTCGCCGAGGAGTATCTGGCGCGCGATGGCTATCACCCGTCGGCGCTGGGTTACCGGGTATGGGGTGAGGGGCTGGCCGAGCAGCTTATTCCGCTGAGCGATTGACCCGGCCCTGCCAGATGCGCACGCTCTTTACCCGGTTGTCGCCGGAGTCGAGGATTTCCAGGCGGTAGGGGCCGATCTTCAGGCACACCGGGCTGTCCGGAATGGTCTCCAGGGCTTCGGTGACCAGGCCGTTTAGAGTCTTCGGGCCTTCGCTGGGCAGGTGCCAGCCGAGGGTCTTGTTGATCTCGCGGATGCTGGCCGAGCCATCGATGATCCGTGTGCCGTCGGCCTGGGGGTGGATGTCCGGGTTTTCCTCGCCTTCGGCGTGGCTGAAGTCACCGATGATCTCGTCCAGCAGGTCTTCCAGGGTGACGATGCCCTGTACGTCGCCATACTCGTCAACCACCAGCCCCAGGCGGCGCTTCTCGGCCTGAAAGTTCACCAGTTGCGTCGCCAGTGGTGTGCCCTCGGGCACGAAGTAGGCGGGCACGCAGCTTTCCAGCAGTGTTGCATGGCTCAGGCGGTTCTGCGTCAGCAGGGCCGCCAGGCGGCGCATGTGCACGATGCCCTCGATCTGGTTGATATCGCCGCGATATACCGGCAGGCGGGTATGGCCGACGCTACGCAGTTGCTCGACCAGTTGCGGCAGCTCGTCGTTCAGGTCGATGCCGACGATCTCGCTGCGCGGGATCATGATGTCGTCGACCGTGACCTTCTCCAGCTCCAGCAGTTGCAGCAGGGCGTGCTGGCGCTGCTGGCGTTCCTCCTGCAGCGTGCCGCTTCGTGGAGTGCGGCGCCGCTCATGGCGTGGTGCACCATGGGTGCGGTCCTGGCGGCTGGGGCGGCGCAGGGAGAAGGGCAGCAGGTTGCGCTCGCGCAGTAGGAGCAGTCCGCCGAACAGCAGGATTGCCGCGCCGAGCCACCACTCATAGGGGGCGAGGTTCATGGCGCGTCAGATATGCAGGATGAATTCGCGGACCAGCTTGCTGCCGAAGTAGGCGAGCATCAGCAGGCAGAAGCCGGCCAGGGTCCAGCGAATCGCCTTGTGCCCACGCCAGCCCAGCTGGTGGCGGCCCCACAGCAGCACGGCGAACACGACCCAGGCGATGCATGACAGCACGGTCTTGTGCACCAGGTGCTGGGCGAACAGGTCCTCGAAGAACAGCCAGCCGGACAGCAGCGACAGCGAAAGTGCCACCCAGCCGGCCCAGAGGAAGCCGAACAGCAGGCTCTCCATGGTCTGCAGTGGCGGGAAGTTGCGGATCAGCCCGGATGGGTGCTTGTGCTTGAGCTGGTGATCCTGCAGCGACAGCAGCAGGGCCTGGAACATGGCTATGGTCAGCAGGCCGTAGGCCAGGATCGACAGCAGGATGTGCGCGAGGATGCCGGGCGCCTCCTGGATCGGCTGGCTGGTGCCGGCCGGGGCAAACTGGGCCAGCAGCACGGTCAGCGCACCGAGCGGGAACAGCGGCAGCAGCAGGTTCTCCACCGGGATGCGGGTCGTGCCGATCAGGATCAGGGCGATGACGGCGCAGGCGATCAGGCTGGAGGCGTTGAAGAAATCCAGATTGAGGCCGCTGCCCGGCAGCAGCTGCAGGCTCAGGCTGAGTGCATGGGCGAGCAGGGCGAGCGCGCCGAGCAGGCCGAGCAGACGCTTGTCCGACGCTTGGTGGCGGGCGAAACGCGATCCCTGGTAGAGGGTGGCGCCGGCATACAGGCCGGCGGCGGCGAGACTGGGCAGCAGAGGGTGCATAAATCCGTGTATGGCTAGGCCCGAAAGGCCGTGAGTGTGGCATACAAGGCGCATTTCACGAAAGACCATCGGCGGTGTCGGCAGCCCGGCCAGTTCGATATACTCCGCGGCCTGCTGCAAGCACCCGCTCAAAGGATCGCGCATGTTCGAGAACCTAACCGACCGCCTGTCACAGACGCTGCGCCATGTCACCGGCAAGGCCAAGCTGACCGAGGACAATATCAAGGACACCCTGCGCGAGGTGCGCATGGCCCTGCTCGAGGCCGACGTCGCCCTGCCGGTGGTCAAGGACTTCGTGGGCAAGGTCAAGGAGCGTGCGGTCGGCACCGAGGTGTCGAAGAGCCTGACGCCGGGCCAGGCTTTCGTGAAGATCGTCCGCGCCGAGCTGGAAGAACTGATGGGCGCGGCCAACGAAGACCTCGCCCTGAACGTCGCGCCGCCTGCCGTGGTGCTGATGGCCGGCCTGCAGGGTGCCGGTAAGACCACCACTGCCGGCAAGCTGGCGCGCTTCCTCAAGGAGCGCAAGAAGAAGTCGGTGATGGTGGTGTCCGCCGACGTCTACCGCCCGGCGGCGATCAAGCAGCTGGAAACCCTGGCTAGTGACATCGGCGTGACTTTCTTCCCTTCCGACATCAGCCAGAAGCCGGTGGCCATCGCCCAGGCGGCGATCGCCGAAGCCAAGCTGAAGTTCATCGACGTGGTAATCGTCGACACCGCCGGTCGCCTGGCCATCGACGAAGAGATGATGGCCGAGATCCAGGCCGTGCACGCGGCGATCAAGCCGGCCGAGACCCTGTTCGTGGTCGATGCCATGACCGGTCAGGATGCTGCCAACACCGCCAAGGCCTTCGGCGAGGCGCTGCCGTTGACCGGCGTGGTGCTGACCAAGGTCGACGGTGACGCCCGTGGTGGTGCCGCGCTGTCGGTGCGTCAGATCACCGGCAAGCCGATCAAGTTCATCGGTATGGGCGAGAAGAGCGAGGCGCTGGAGCCTTTCCACCCGGACCGCATCGCCTCGCGCATCCTCGGCATGGGCGACGTGCTCAGCCTGATCGAGCAGGCCGAGCAGACCCTCGACCGCGAGAAGGCCGAGAAGCTCACCAAGAAGCTGAAGAAGGGCAAGGGCTTCGACCTCGAAGACTTCCGTGACCAGCTGCAGCAGATGAAGAACATGGGCGGCCTCGGCGGCCTGATGGACAAGCTGCCGTCCATCGGCGGCGTCAACCTGTCCCAGGTGGCGGGTGCTCAGAGCACGGCGGAGAAGCAGTTCAAGCAGATGGAGGCGATCATCAACTCCATGACGCCGGCCGAACGCCGCGATCCGGAGCTGATCAGTGGCTCGCGCAAGCGCCGTATTGCGCTGGGTTCTGGCACTCAGGTGCAGGACGTCGGGCGGCTGATCAAGCAGCACAAGCAGATGCAGAAGATGATGAAGAAGTTCACCAGCAAGGGCGGCATGATGAAGATGATGCGCGGCCTGGGCGGCATGATGCCGGGTGGCCTGCCGAAGCTGTGATCCGGGGCTGCCGATGGGTGGCGGAAAAAGAGATTTGCAAACGGCCGGATAATCCTTAGAATATGCGGCCTTTCGGGCCTAGGCCCATTAAAAGTGTGTGCCTTTAAGTTAGCACCGATTACAGGAACGAAGTTCAATGGTAACCATCCGTCTTGCTCGTGGCGGCTCCAAGAAGCGCCCCTTCTACCACCTGACCGTGACCAACAGCCGCAATGCGCGCGATGGTCGCTTCGTTGAGCGCATCGGTTTCTTCAACCCGGTCGCCACTGGTGCCGAAGTGAAGCTGTCCGTGAATCAAGAGCGCGCTACCTACTGGCTGAGCCAGGGCGCCCAGCCGTCTGAGCGCGTTGCTCAGCTGCTGAAGGAAGCGGCCAAGGCTGCAGCCTAAGCACTATGAGCGCGACGCCGTCCGTCGAGGACCTGATAGTCCTCGGCAAGATCACTTCGGTGCACGGCGTGCGTGGGGAAGTGAAGATCTATTCCTTCACCGACCCGATTGACAACCTGCTCGACTACACCGCCTGGACGCTCAAGCGTGACGGCGAGGTCAAGCAGGTGGAGCTGGTCAGTGGCCGCCTCCAGGGCAAAGTCCTGGTGGCCAAGCTCAAGGGGCTCGATGACCGCGAAGTGGCACGCACTTTCGCGGGTTTCGACATTTGTGTGCCCCGCGCGCTGCTACCTGATCTGGATGACGGCGAGTACTACTGGCATCAGCTGGAAGGACTGAAGGTGATCGACCTGCAAGGGCAGCTGCTCGGGCGCATCGACCACCTGCTGGAAACCGGCTCCAACGATGTGATGGTGGTCAAGCCCTGTCCGGGCAGCCTGGATGACCGTGAGCGCCTGCTGCCCTACACCGAGCAGTGCGTGCAACAGGTTGACCTGGCCGCCGGCGAGATGCGGGTGGACTGGGACGCGGACTTCTGAAGCCCGCCCCATGCGTGTCGAAGTCATCAGCATCTTTCCGGAGATGTTCGCCGCCATCAGTCAGTACGGCATTACCAGTCGTGCGGTGAAGCAGGGCTTGCTGCAGTTGAACTGCAGGCAGCTGCGTGATTACACCCACGACCGTCATCAGACGGTGGACGATCGCCCTTTCGGCGGCGGCCCCGGCATGGTGATGAAGATTCAACCCCTGGAAGATGCTCTGGCTGCGGCCAAGGCGGATGTCGGGGGCGCGGCGAAGGTCATTTACCTGTCGCCGCAGGGCCGCCAGCTGACTCAGCAGGGGGTTCGTGAACTGGCTAGCGAGCAGGCGCTGATTCTTATCGCCGGCCGCTACGAAGGCATCGACGAGCGCTTCATCGAGGCGCATGTCGATGAGGAATGGTCGATTGGCGATTACGTCCTCTCCGGCGGTGAGCTTCCGGCGATGGTGCTGATCGATGCTGTTACGCGGCTGCTCCCGGGTGCGCTTGGGCATGCAGATTCCGCCGAGGAGGACTCGTTCAGCGATGGCCTCCTCGATTGCCCGCACTACACCCGACCTGAGGTGTACGAAGGCAAACGTGTTCCTGATGTGTTGCTCAGTGGCAACCACGAACACATCCGGCGTTGGCGCCTCCAGCAAGCCCTTGGGCGAACCTGGGAACGTCGTGCCGATCTTCTGGATAGCCGCTCGCTTTCTGGAGAAGAGAAGAAGCTGCTGGAGGAATACATCCGCCAGCGGGACGATAGTTAAGGTATCGATGGCAGACCGCGTCTGTCTTAGGAGCACAGCATGACCAACAAGATTATCCAGATGCTCGAAGCCGAGCAGATGAACAAAGAAATCCCGGCTTTCGCCCCGGGCGACACCATCATCGTTCAGGTGAAGGTGAAGGAAGGTGACCGTTCCCGTCTGCAGGCCTTCGAAGGCGTGGTGATCGGCAAGCGTAACCGTGGCCTGAACAGCGCCTTCACCGTGCGCAAGATCTCCAACGGCGTGGGCGTGGAGCGTACCTTCCAGACCTACTCCCCGCTGATCGACAGCGTCACCCTGAAGCGTCGCGGCGACGTGCGCAAGGCCAAGCTGTACTACCTCCGCGACCTGTCCGGCAAGGCAGCTCGCATCAAGGAAAAACTGTCCTGATCGGACGGTCTTCCGACCTTAAAGAAGCAGCCTCCGGGCTGCTTTTTTCGTTTATGGGGCCTGCTGGCCGTCGGGCCGCAGGCGAACAGGCCATTTTCCATCGAGAGCAGTAGTGGCATGACTCCCAGAGAGCAAGAGATCCAGCGGCGTATCGAGTTGTCGGAAACCCGCGTCGTCAAGGCGGTGTTCCCGCCCACCACCAATCACCACAACACCCTGTTCGGCGGCACCGCGCTGGCCTGGATGGACGAGGTGTCCTTCATCGCCGCCACGCGTTTCTGCCGCCTGCCACTGGTGACGGTGTCCAGCGACCGTATCGACTTCAAGCACGCGATTCCCGCCGGCTCTCTGGTCGAGCTGATCGGCCGGGTGATCAAGGTCGGCAACACCAGCCTCAAGGTCGAGGTGGAGGTGTATGTCGAGGGCATGTACTGCGGTGGTCGCGAGAAGGCCATCACCGGGGTGTTCAGCTTCGTCGCCATCGGCGAGGACCAGAAACCGGTGCCGGTGCTGCCGGATCTGAGCTGAATTCAAGGCGCCCGCGGGCGCCTTGTTCATTGGGCTGCCGGTTCGATCAGGGCCAGCAGGGTCCAGCCGGCAGCCGGGCTGAACGACAGCGGTTCACTGGCCACGTGCATCCAGCCGCGTGGCTCGATCGCCAGCAACAACACCGCGCGCTCGCCGTGCAGGGCCTGGTAGTCCGCCCAGCCAAAGGCCTCCGTCAGGGTAGTGCTGCGTACCTCGGCGCCGCGGGCGAGCATCCCCGCCAGTTGTCCATAGCTCAGCGCCGGCAGGCCTAGGGCGCGGCCGCGGTGCTCGGCGCTGCTGCGGTGTTTCTCGCTCAGGCGCAGCTCGCGGGCGTTGGCCAGGCTGTACAGATTGGCCTTGCCGAAATCCGGACGGAAGCGGGTGCAGGCCAGGTTGTTCTGCTCGCCAGAGGGTGACAGGGCTAGCAACTGACCGATACCGGTCAGGTCCAGATGGGCATCGGCGTGCTGCGAGGCGGGATTGCCGAAGTAGGTGGGCAGGCCGTCCATGCGTGCGGCGGCAATGTGGTCCCAGTTGGAGTCGGTCAGCAGCACGCGGCTGCCTTGGGCGTGCAGCGCCTTGCCGATGGCGCGGGCAACCGGGTTGGCGCCGACGATCAGAAAGCCGCGTGCGGCCGGCTCGGCGATGCCCAGCAGGCGCGCCAGTGGTCTGGCGGTAGCGCTTTGCAGCACCACGGTGCCGATGATCACCAGGAAGGTCAGTGGCACCAGCAGCTGGGCCTGGGCATAGCCCTGCTGCTGCAGGCGCTCGGCGAAGATCGCCGAGACCGCGGCGGCGACGATGCCGCGCGGGGCGATCCAGGCCAGCAGGCCGCGCTCGCGCCAGTTCAGGCCGGAGCCGAAGGTGCTGAGCGCGACGTTGAGCGGACGTGCCACCAGTTGGATCACCGCCAGCAGCACCAGGGTGGCCGGTCCCAGGGCCAGCAGCGCCTGCAGATCCAGGCGCGCAGCGAGCAGGATGAACAGGCCTGAGATCAGCAATACGCTGAGGTTCTCCTTGAAGTGCAGGATGTGCTTCACCTCCACCCCGCGCATGTTTGCCAGCCACATGCCCATCACGGTGACCGCCAGCAGCCCGGATTCGTGTACCAGCTGGTTGCTGCCGATGAAGATCCCCAGCACGCAGGCCAGGGCGCCGAGGTTGTGCAGGTATTCCGGCAGCCAGTGGCGGCGCAGTGCCAGGCCGAAGAGGAAGCCGCCTGCGGCGCCGAACGAGGCGCCGCAAGCGATGACGGCGGCGAAGGTGCCCAGTGGCGCACTGCCGCTGCGGCTGATGATGAAGCTGAACACCACCACGGCGAGCAGGGCGCCGATGGGGTCGATGACAATACCTTCCCAACGCAGGATGTTGCCTACCGAGGCGCGTGGCCGCATCACCCGCAGCATGGGTGCTATCACCGTGGGGCCGGTGACCAGGGTCAGGGTGCCGAACAGCAGCGCCAGGTCCCAGGGGAAATCCAGCAGGTAGTGGGTAGCCACCGTGATCACCGACCAGGTCGCCAGTGCGCCGATGGTCACCATGCGCCGCACCACCTGGCCGATCTCGCGCCATTCCGAGAGGTGCAGGGTCAGGCTGCCCTCGAACAGGATCAGGGCGACGGCCAGTGACACCAGCGGGAACAGCAATGGGCCAAACAGTGCGTCGGGGTGCAGCCAGCCGAGCAGGGGCCCTGCGAGGATGCCGCAGAGCAGCAGGAAGAGAATCGCCGGCAGGCGCAGGCGCCAGGCCAGCCATTGGCTGGCCAGTGCGGCGGCGCCGATGCCACCGAGGCTGAGCAGGATATGCGACTCGCTCATCAGGACTCCTTGTCGCTGGTGGGGCGGGAGGGGCTGTGGAAGACTAGCGCGCCTGAGCCCAGGAAAAACAGCCGCACGATGCCCGTTCTCGACCATCCCCTGATCGACCGCTTTCTCGATGCCCTGTGGCTGGAAAAAGGCCTCTCGCCGCACACGCGGGCGGCCTATCGCAGTGATCTCGGGCATTTCCATACCTGGTTGCAGGCGCGCGGCGTTGCCCTCGAGCAGGCCGGGCGCGACAGCATTCTCGATCACCTCGGCTGGCGCCTGGAGCAGGGCTACAAGGCGCGCTCGACGGCGCGCCTGCTTTCCGGATTGCGCGGCTTCTACCGCTACCTGCTGCGCGACGGCCTGATCAGCGAGGACCCGACCCTGCAGGTCGAGCTGCCGCAGCTTGGCCGGCCGCTGCCCAAGTCGCTGTCCGAGGCGGATGTCGAAGCGCTGCTGGCGGCGCCGGAGCTGGACGATCCGATCGGCCTGCGCGACCGCGCCATGCTCGAGGTGCTGTATGCCTGCGGCCTGCGCGTCACCGAACTGGTATCGCTGACCCTGGAGCAGGTCAACCTGCGCCAGGGGGTGTTGCGGGTGTTCGGCAAGGGCAGCAAGGAGCGCCTGGTGCCGCTGGGTGAGGAGGCCATCGCCTGGGTCGAGCGCTATACCCGCGAGGCGCGGCCTTTTCTGCTCGATGGCAAGCCCAGCGACGTGCTGTTTCCCAGCCTGCGCGGCGAGCAGATGACCCGGCAGACCTTCTGGCACCGGATCAAGCACCAGGCGAAGGTGGCGGGCATTCTCAAGCCGCTGTCGCCGCACACCCTGCGCCATGCTTTCGCCACCCACCTGCTCAATCACGGCGCCGACCTGCGCGTGGTGCAGATGCTTCTGGGCCACAGCGACCTGTCGACCACGCAGATCTACACCCATATCGCCCGCGCGCGGCTGCAGGAGCTGCACGCCCAGCACCATCCCCGGGGGTGAGCCCGCTGGCGACGCATTGCGTTGCACAGGGCGAGCGACCGCTCCGGGCACCAGGGATGTCAGTCACGCCGCGTGCGTGCCCGCGCAGCACATCGCAATTCATCCGTCCGGCGCGCCCGCCCGGCGTCTGCGGTCGGCGCTGCGGGCCGGCTGTGGTAGTCTGGCGCCACTGTCACAGGAGTGTTCCATGTCCGTAATTCGCGTTCTCAGCGGAGCCGCTCTCGGCCTCGCCGCTTCCGTGGCCCTGGCCGCTGATCCCGACCAGGCCATTCGTGCCACGCTGATCAAGCTGCAACCCGACATGCCCATCGAGGCCATCGCCGAGAGCCCGATGAATGGCCTGTACCAGGTGCACCTCAAAGGTGGTCGTATGCTCTACGCCAGTGCCGACGGCCAGTTCCTGATGCAGGGCAACCTGTACCAGATGAAGGGCAACGACGCGGTCAACCTGACTCGCCAGGCCGAGAGCAAGGGCGTGGCCAAGGAGGTCAATGCCATTCCGCTGAGCGAGATGGTGGTGTTCTCGCCCAAGGAGCCGGCCAAGGCACATATCACCGTATTCACCGACACCGACTGTGGCTACTGCCAGAAGCTGCACAGCGAGGTGCCGGAGCTTAACCGCCGTGGTATCGAGGTGCGCTATGTGGCCTTCCCGCGCCAGGGTGTCGGCAGCCACGGCTACAACACCCTGGTCAGCGTCTGGTGCGCCAAGGATCGTCAGGCCGCGATGAACAAGGCCAAAGCCCGCGATGACGTGCCGGCAGCCACCTGCGACAACCCGGTGACCAAGCAGTACGAGCTGGGCCAGATGATCGGCGTCAATGGCACCCCGGCCATCGTACTCGGTAATGGCGAGCTGATTCCGGGCTACCAGCCGGCGCCGCAGCTGGCCGAGATTGCCCTGCAGGCCAAGTGATCCGGCCGTCGCGCCGATTGACCTGGGGGGCTGGCGCTTCGTAAAGTGCGGCTCTTTTGTGCGGCCGGGGTTCGCCCCGGCCGTTTCGTGTAGCAGATGGGGAAAACAACGTGAAACCGGTGAAAGTGGGCATCTGTGGGCTGGGCACCGTCGGTGGCGGTACCTTCAACGTACTCAAACGCAACGCCGAGGAGATTGCCCGCCGTGCCGGGCGTGGAATCGAAGTCGCGCAGATTGCCGCCCGTCGCCCCAACCCGAAGTGTGAAACCGGCGCTACCCCCATCACCGCCGACATCTTCGACGTGGCCAACAACCCGGAAATCGACGTGGTCATCGAGCTGATCGGCGGCTACACCCTGGCCCACGAACTGGTGCTCAAGGCCATCGAGAACGGCAAGCACGTGGTCACCGCCAACAAGGCGCTGATCGCCGTGCACGGCAACGAGATCTTCGCCAAGGCGCGCGAGAAGGGCGTCATCGTCGCCTTCGAAGCCGCCGTGGCCGGCGGCATCCCGGTGATCAAGGCGATCCGCGAGGGCCTGGCCGGCAACCGCATCAACTGGCTGGCCGGCATCATCAACGGCACCGGCAACTTCATCCTCACCGAGATGCGCGAGAAAGGTCGTGCCTTTGCCGACGTACTCAAGGAAGCCCAGGCCCTGGGCTATGCCGAGGCCGACCCGACCTTCGACGTCGAGGGCATCGACGCCGCGCACAAGCTGACCATCCTGGCTTCCATCGCCTTCGGCATCCCGCTGCAGTTCGACAAGGCCTACACCGAAGGCATCAGCCAGCTGACCAGCGCCGACGTCAACTACGCCGAGGCTCTGGGCTACCGCATCAAGCACCTCGGCGTGGCCCGCCGCACCGAGGCCGGCATCGAGCTGCGCGTGCACCCGACCCTGATCCCGGCCGACCGCCTGATTGCCAACGTCAACGGCGTGATGAACGCGGTGATGGTCAATGGCGATGCCGCCGGCAGCACCCTGTTCTACGGCGCCGGTGCCGGCATGGAGCCGACCGCTTCCTCCGTGGTCGCCGACCTGGTCGATGTGGTCCGCGCGATGACCGCTGATCCGACCAATCGCGTGCCGCACCTGGCCTTCCAGCCGGACGCGCTGTCCGACCATCCGATCCTGCCGATCGGCGAGTGCGAAAGCGCCTATTACCTGCGCATCCAGGCTAAGGATCACCCGGGCGTGCTGGCCCAGGTGGCGAGCATCCTCTCCGAGCGCGGCATCAACATCGAATCGATCATGCAGAAAGAGGCCGAAGAACACGACGGCCTGGTGCCGATGATCCTGGTCACCCACCGGGTCGTCGAAGCCCGCATCGACGACGCCATCGCCGCCCTCGAAGGGCTGGCCGATGTGGTCGGCAAAGTGGTGCGCATCCGCGTCGAGCAACTGGTCTGAGGTAGAAGAGTCATGCGTTATATCAGTACCCGCGGCCAGGCCCCGGCCCTCAATTTCGAAGACGTCCTGCTCGCCGGCCTGGCCAGCGACGGCGGCCTCTACGTGCCGGAAAACCTGCCGCGTTTCACCCAGGAGGAGATCGCCTCCTGGGCCGGCCTGCCGTATCACGAGCTGGCCTTCCGCGTGATGCGCCCGTTCGTCGCCGGCAGCATCGCCGACGCCGACTTCAAGAAGATCCTCGAAGAAACCTACGGGGTGTTCGCCCACAGTGCCGTGGCGCCGCTGCGCCAGCTCAACGGCAATGAGTGGGTGCTGGAGTTGTTCCACGGCCCGACCCTGGCCTTCAAGGACTTCGCCCTGCAGCTGCTCGGTCGCTTGCTCGACCACGTGCTGAGCAAGCGCGGCGAGCGTGTGGTGATCATGGGCGCCACCTCCGGTGACACCGGCTCGGCCGCCATCGAGGGCTGCAAGGCCTGCGAGCATGTCGACATCTTCATCATGCACCCGCACAATCGTGTGTCCGAGGTGCAGCGCCGGCAGATGACCACCATCCTCGGCGAGAACATCCACAACATCGCCATCGAAGGCAACTTCGACGACTGCCAGGAGATGGTCAAGGCCAGCTTCGCCGACCAGGGCTTCCTCAAGGGCACCCGTCTGGTCGCGGTCAACTCGATCAACTGGGCGCGGATCATGGCCCAGATCGTCTACTACTTCCACGCGGCCCTGCAGCTCGGCGGCCCGGCGCGCTCCGTGGCGTTCTCGGTGCCGACCGGCAACTTCGGCGACATCTTCGCCGGTTACCTGGCGCGCAACATGGGCCTGCCGATCAGCCAGCTGATCGTCGCCACCAATCGCAACGACATCCTGCACCGCTTCATGAGCGGCAATCAGTACGTCAAGGACACCCTGCACCCGACCCTGTCGCCATCGATGGACATCATGGTCTCGTCCAACTTCGAGCGCCTGCTGTTCGACCTGCACGGCCGCAACGGTGCCGCCATCGCGGGCCTGATGGACACCTTCAAGCAGGGTGGCGGCTTCAGCGTCGAGGAAGATCGCTGGACCGAGGCGCGCAAGCTGTTCGACTCGCTGGCCGTCAATGACGAGCAGACCTGCGAGACCATCGCCGAAGTGTATGCCGAGTGCGGCGAGCTGCTCGACCCGCACACCGCCATCGGCGTGCGCGCCGCGCGCGAATGCCGCCGCAGCCTGGCCATCCCCATGGTGACCCTGGGCACCGCACATCCGGTCAAGTTCCCGGAAGCGGTGGAGAAGGCCGGCATCGACGCGGTGCCGGCGCTGCCGCCGCACCTGGCCGACCTGTTCCAGCGCGACGAGCGCTGCACCGTGCTGGCCAACGATCTGCAGACCGTGCAGCAGTTCGTCGCCGCTCACGGCAATCGCGGCAAGCCGCTGTAAGGCGGCCCTGCGACGAAAAGCCCCGCCTGCTGCGGGGCTTTTTTATGGGTGGCGTCTGGCCCTGTAGTAGCCAGCTGTTACCCTGAAGCAGGCGCAGTGGAGCAGACTGGCTCCACATTCACTCCGAGGAGGCCACCGCCATGATGGCGAAGAAGATCCTGATGCTGGTCGGCGACTACGCCGAAGACTACGAAACCATGGTGCCGTTCCAGGCCCTGCAGATGGTCGGCCACAGCGTACATGCGGTGTGTCCCGGCAAGAGCGCCGGGCAGACCGTGCGCACCGCGATCCACGATTTCGAGGGCGACCAGACCTACAGCGAGAAGCCGGGGCACAACTTCGCGCTGAACTTCGACTTCGCCAAGGTGCGTGCCGAGGACTATGACGGCCTGCTGATCCCCGGCGGCCGCGCCCCCGAGTACCTGCGCCTGAATGCCGAGGTGATCGCCCTGGTGCAGGCCTTCGCCAAGGCCGCCAAGCCGATCGCCGCGGTGTGCCACGGTGCCCAGCTGCTGGCCGCCGCCGACGTGCTCAAGGGCCGCGGCTGCAGCGCCTACCCGGCCTGCGCGCCGGAAGTGCGCCTGGCCGGTGGCGAGTACGTGGAAGTGCCGATGGATGGCGTGCATGTCGACGGCAACCTGGTCACCGCTCCGGCTTGGCCGGCGCACCCGGCCTGGCTGGCGGCGTTCCTGAAAGTGCTGGGCTAAATAAACAAAAGAGAATCTCGCGAGCTAGAGCCAGGCAAGGCGAGAAGAGGCGAGGGCGCGGAGTTTAAGAACGGTAAATGAGCAGCCCGAGCCACTTCTCAACGCAGCATGGCCGACGCGCAGCAGATTCGGGAGCAGGCGATGTGTGAGCTTTATGTGAAGGCCGATCCAATCCTCTACGAGTCGCGCTCGCGCTCCCTGCGCATCCGCGGGGTGGTCACCACCCTGCGCCTGGAGAACCAGTTCTGGGACATCCTGCGCGAGATCGCCGAAGTCGACGGCATGACCACCAACCAGCTGATCACCAAGCTGTACGAGGAGGTCATGGACTACCGTGGAGAGGTGGTCAACTTCGCCTCCTTCCTGCGCGTCAGCTGCACCCGCTTCCTGGCGCAGCGCCCGCAGCAGAGTGCGGAGGTACTCAGCCTGGTGCAGTCGCGCTAGGTCAGTGCCCATAAAAAAGCCCGCGTTGAGCGGGCTTTTTTATGGGCGTTCGATCAGTGCTTGCGCGGTACCGGCTTGAGCAGCTCTTCCGGCGGCATTTCGCAGTTGATCTTGCGGCCGAGCAACTCTTCGATCGGTGGCAGGGCGAAGGCATCGTCCTCGCCGGCGAAGCTGATCGAGGTGCCGCTGCTGCCCGCACGGCCGGTACGGCCGATGCGGTGCACGTAGTCGTCCGGCACTTCCGGCAGGGTGAAGTTGATCACGTGGCTGATGCCGTCGACGTGGATGCCACGGCCGGCGACGTCGGTGGCCACCAGAACGCGGATCTTGCCTTCGCGGAAGCCTTCCAGGGTCTTGATCCGCTTGTGCTGCGGCACGTCGCCGGACATCTGCGCGGCGCTGACGCCGTCACGTACCAGTTTCTCCTCGATGCGGCGGACCTCGTCGCGGCGGTTGGCGAACACCATCACCCGCTGCCAGTCGTTCTGCGTCACCAGGTTGTACAGCAGCTTGTACTTGTCCTGGCTGGACACGGCATAGACGTGCTGCTCGACGGTGTCGCTGGCGACGTTCTCCGGTTCGATCTCGACGATGGCCGGGTTGACCGTCCACTGCCGCGCCAGGTTCATCACGTCCTCGGTGAAGGTGGCGGAGAACAGCAGGGTCTGGCGGTCGCCCTTCATCGGGGTCTGGCGGATGATCTGGCGGACCTGCGGGATAAAGCCCATGTCGAGCATGCGGTCGGCCTCGTCCAGCACCATCACCTCGACCATGTCCAGGTGCACTTCGCCGCGCTGGTTGAAGTCCAGCAGGCGGCCGGGGGTGGCCACCAGGATGTCGCAGTAGCGCGATTCCAGCTGCTTGAGCTGCTTGTCGAAGTCCATGCCGCCGACGAACTGCATGACATTGAGGCCGGTGTACTTGGTCAGGTCCTCGGCGTCCTTGGCGATCTGTACTACCAGCTCGCGGGTCGGCGCGATGATCAGCGCGCGCGGCTCACCCATGTAGCGCTCTTTCGGCGGCTGGGTCTGCAGCAGCTGGGTGATGGTCGAGATCAGGAAGGCGGCGGTCTTGCCGGTACCGGTCTGGGCGCGGCCGATGGCGTCCTTGCCCTTGAGGGTGTGGCCGAGAACCTGGGCCTGAATCGGGGTGCAATAGGGGAAGCCGAGGTCATGAATGGCGTGCATCAGTTCCGGGGCCAGGCGGAAGTCATGGAAGCGGGTCTTGCCTTCCTGCGGTTCGACCACGAAGTCTTCCAGCTTCCAGGTATCCACCGGCTTGGCCGGACGCTCGCGGCGCGGTTTCTCGGTGCGCGGCTTCTTGGTTTCGCGCGGCGTCTCCGCCTTCGGCTGCGAGTGACGCGGGGCGCTCGGCTGGCTGGGAGCGCTGGGGGTGGGAGTGATGCTGGCGGGCTGTTCGGCTTCGCCCTTACGGAAAATTTTCTTGAGTGCTTTGAGCACGGCCGTCTCGTATTGGTCAAGGAATGAACGGAGGCCAGTGTAAAGCAAGATGCCCGCGCGGCGAAGTGCCGCGCGGGTTGCTCCCGGTCAGTCGGGGAGGCTGGCGAGGAGCAGGTCGCGCACGTTGCCGCCCATGATCGCGGCGATGTCGGCGTCGCTGAAGCCGGCGCCCTGCAGGCCCTCGGTGATCTGCGCCAGGCCGGTGGTGTCGAAGGGCGTGTGCACGGTGCCGTTGAAGTCCGAGCCCAGGGCCACGTGTTGCACCCCGACCTTGTCCGCGGCATAGCGGATGGCGCGGACGATGGCGCCGACCGAGGTTTCGCAGACGGCTGCATCCCAGTAGCCGATGCCGACCACCCCGCCGGTGGCGGCGATGCGTTTCAGGTGGTCGTCGGTGAGGTTGCGCGGTCCCGGGCAGGTGCCGGCGACGCCGGTGTGCGAGACCAGGACCGGGCGTTTGGCCATGGCCAGTACGTCGTCGATCAGCGGCTTGGAGGCATGGGCCAGGTCGACCAGCATGCGCTTCTCCTCCAGGTGGGCGATTACCTGGCGGCCCAGCGGGGTCAGCCCGCCCTTGACCAGACCATGGGCCGAGCCACCGACCTCGTTGTCGAAGAAGTGAGTCAGGCCGGCGATGCGAAAGCCGGCGTCATACAGGCGGTCGAGGTTCTCCAGCTTACCCTCGATGGGCTGCAGCCCTTCGGTGGCCAGCACGGTGGCCAGGCGCTGCGGGTCGCGCTGCCAGTCTTCCAGGTAGCGGGCCAGCTCGCCGCGGCTGCGGATCAGCACCAGTTTACCGTCGCTGGCGGCAGCGGCCTGCTTCAGCTTGTCGGCCTGGTACAGGGCACGGGCCAGCAGGCTGCTCCAGGTTTCCCGCGGCCAGCGCTGGGCCATGGCCAGCAGGGTGATGTTGTCGCTGTCGGCGCCGTTGCTCTCGTAGTTGATGCCGCGCGGGGTCTTGGTGACGGTGGAAAACACCTGCAGGCCGACACGGCCCTCGAGCAGGCGCGGCAGATCGGAGTGGCCGTAGTCGTGGCGCTCGAGCAGGTCGCGCTGCCAGAGCAGAGCATCGTCGTGCAGGTCGGCGACGAACAGGCGCTGGTGCAGCTGCGTGGCCTGTTCGCTGGCCGGGTAGGGCGGCGGCGCCGCCACGCTGTTCATCTGCCGGTCGAGCAGGTTGGGCAAGGTGAAGAAGGTGCCCGCGCCCACGGGCACGAGGATCAGCAGGGCGAGCAGCAGCTTGGGCATGGTGCATGTCCGATCATTGTTGTTGTTCGCCGGACTCTAGCAAGGCGCGTCAGCGGCTGGCGATGATGTGGCGGATTCGCCGGGGAGTTTGGCGGGGCGGCCTCAGCCGTACAGGCAGTTGCGGCCCTGTTGCTTGGCTTTGTACAGCGCGCAGTCGGCACGGGCGATCAGGCTTTCCAGGCCGTCCTTGTCCTGCATCTGCGCCATGCCGATGGACACGGTGACGCCCGGCAGTATGCCGACCGGCGAATAGAACGATTCGATCTGCGCCAGGCTCTGGCGCAGGCGCTCGCCGATGGTGCGCGCTTCCACCGCGTCCAGCTCCGGCAGAAGGATGACGAACTCCTCGCCGCCATAGCGCACCATGCTGTCCTTGGGCCGCAGCTGGTTGCGCAGGGTGTGCGCCACCAGGCACAGGGCATAGTCGCCGGCCAGGTGGCCGTGCTGGTCGTTGTAGGCCTTGAAGTGGTCGACATCGAGCATCAGCATGCTCAGCGGCTGGCCATTGAAGGCGCAGCGGGTGCTCTCGCGCTCGTAGACGTGCTCCAGCCAGCGCCGGTTGAAGCAGCCGGTGAGAATGTCGACATTGGCGTTCTGTTCGCTGTCGAGGATGATCCGGTTGCCCTGGCGCACGCGCTCGCATAGCAGTTCCAGCAGGTTCTGCATCAGTTCCGGCGACTGGTTGAACAGCTTGACCAGCGATTCGCGGTGCAAGCGCAGCACCAGTGAGGGCTGCGTCGCCACGACATAGGCAGAGGGGCGGTCATTGTCGATGAAGCTGATTTCCCCGGCGCAGTCGCCTGGGTGCAGGGTGCTGACCGGCTGGTTGTCGAGTGAACCGAGGTAGACCTTCCGCTCACCCTCCAGCAGCAGATACAGATGCTGGTTGCGGTTGAAGGGCGAGAGCAGGATCTCGCTGGCCTCTAGCTCGCAGGCACGGAACTCGCGCAGCAGTTGCTGCAGGCTGCTGGCCGTGACGTTCTGAAAGAGTCGCAGTTGGCGGATCTGCTGGAGATCCTCCTGCCAGTGGGCGTTTTTCATCGCAAGAATGAATAACCTGTCTGGCTGCATAGAGCGGCGGGCATCGCGAAACACTCCCTGTTTAGGGCGAAAACCTGACTTCCCCTGACCTTATTCCCAGCATTATTACCTATGCAATCCCCGCGCTAGAGCTGCCCGACCAGCGGTCGAGGCGGCTGGACGGGGGCCTGGACAGTGACATTCACTTGACTGAATTTCGTTCAGTTAGCGAGCTCTGTCGGGGTGTCGACGTAAGCTTGACGTGCTCAGCGTGGCAGGCGTTGCTGCAGCCAGGCGGCGATGTCCTGGATCTCCTCCAGCACCACCTCGTGGCCCATGGGGTACTCACGCCATTGCGTCGCGACGCCTTGAGCGATGAGTGCGTCGTAGGCGGCGCGGCCCATAAAGGGCGGCACCACTTCGTCCTGACTGCCGTGCAGGCAGAGCACCGGCAGGTTGCGCCGCGGCGCATCCAGTTGCAGGTCCTCGCTGAAGGTCGGGGCATAGGTGGACAGTGCCAGCAGCCCGCCCAGCGGCCCCTGCCAGCGCAGGAAGGCGCTGTGATAGACCACCGCGCCGCCCTGGGAGAAGCCGGCGAGGATGATGCGTGCCGGATCGATGCCGCTGTCGCGCTGTGCTTCGATCAGGCCGATCACCGTCTGGGCCGAGGCTTCCATTTGTTCCTTGTCGATGGCCCGTGCCGGGCTCATGGCCAGGATGTCGTACCAGCTGGGCATGGACCAGCCGCCATTGATGGTCACCGGCCGCGTCGGTGCCTGGGGCAGCACGAAGCGCGTGCTCGGCAGCTGCTGCTGCAGCATCTTGGCCACCGGCTCGAAGTCGTAACGGTCGGCGCCCAGGCCGTGTAACCAGATGACGCAGGAATCGGCGTCGCGGGAGGGCTCCAGTATCAGGGCTTCTTGCATGTTTGCTCCACTTTGGTGCGCATGATCGGTTTTGGTACGGGGCGTGCGCAGCGTGCTGTCGATTTCGTTAAGAAGATGTCGCACCGCTAGAACTTTACCTATTGACCTTCCTTGGATACCGCTCGGTCACGAAGCTGGTACGCGCCTTGCTGTAGCGAATGGGTCCGGTGGGGGCCGCATGCTGCGGAATAGCCGGACACTCTGCTGCGTCTCTTTCCCGTAAGACCTACGGGGAGTGAGCGGGTCATTCGCCGGTCTGCGGATCGGCATCTAGACTCCCTTCAGGTTCGCACCCCGGTTGATCCTGCCATGGTGGCGGGATCGAACGTGCCTCACAAGGGTACGGCGGCAGGACCGAGACTCGACCAAACAAGAACACTTGGAGGTTTTGATGAAGATGGTGAAATCCACCCTGGCAGTACTGACCACGGCTGCGGTGCTCGGTGTGAGCGGTTTCGCTCATGCGGGAGCCACCCTGGATGCGGTGAAGAAGAAAGGCTTCGTGCAGTGCGGTATCAGCGACGGCTTGCCCGGTTTCTCCTACGCCGACGCCAAGGGCAACTACCTGGGCATCGACGTGGATGTCTGCCGTGCCGTGGCCGCTGCCGTGTTCGGCGACGCCTCCAAGGTCAAGTACAGCCCGCTGACCGCCAAGGAGCGCTTCACCGCGCTGCAATCCGGCGAGGTCGACATGCTGTCGCGCAACACCACCTGGACCAGCTCGCGTGATGCGGCCATGGGCCTGAACTTCACCGGCGTGACCTACTACGACGGTCAGGGCTTCCTGGTGAACAAGAAGCTCGGCGTTTCCAGCGCCAAGGAACTGGACGGCGCCACCGTGTGCATCCAGGCCGGTACCACCACCGAGCTGAACCTGGCCGACTACTTCCGTGCCAATGGCCTGAAGTACACCCCCATCACCTACGACACCTCCGACGAAAGCGCCAAGTCGCTGGAGTCCGGCCGTTGCGACGTGCTGACCTCCGACCAGTCGCAGCTGTACGCCCAGCGCATCAAGCTGGCCGCGCCGGATGACTACGTGGTGCTGCCGGAAGTGATTTCCAAGGAACCGCTCGGCCCGTCCGTGCGCCAGGGTGACGAGGAGTGGTTCGACATCGTGCGCTGGAGCCTGTACGCCCAGCTCAATGCCGAGGAACTGGGCGTGACTTCCGCCAACGTGGAAGAAATGGCCAAGTCCACCAAGAACCCGGACATCGCCCGCCTGCTGGGCGCCGAGGGTGACTTCGGCAAGGATCTGAAACTGCCGAAGGACTGGGCCGTGCAGATCGTCAAGCAAGTCGGTAACTACGGTGAAATCTTCGATCGCAACGTCGGTGCCGGCAGCGAGCTGAAGATCGAGCGTGGTCTCAATGCCCTGTGGAACAAGGGTGGTCTGCAGTACGCACCGCCGGTGCGCTGACCGCCATGCCAGCGCCCCTCGTGCGAGGGACGCTGGTGTTCCTGATTTCGTGAACTCCGCGCCGCAAGCCACGGGCGCGGAGTTTCCATGAGGGCCGTTATGCAGAATCCCCCCATTTCCCCGCGCCCCCGCACATCGGTCTGGACCGATCCGCAGGTGCGCGGCTGGCTATTCCAGCTCATAGCCGTGGTCGCCGTCGTGGCGATCGGCTGGTACCTGTTCCACAACACCCAGCACAACCTGGCCCAGCGCGGCATCCTGTCGGGCTTCGGCTTCCTCGAGCAGAGTGCCGGCTTCGGCATCTCCCAGCACCTGATCGATTACACGGAGAGCGACAGCTACGGCCGCGTCTTCGTCATCGGCCTGCTCAACACCCTGCTGGTGGCGGGGATCGGCATCGTGCTGGCCACCGTGCTCGGCTTCATCCTCGGCGTGGCGCGGCTGTCGCCCAACTGGCTGATCAGCAAGCTGGCCACCATTTATATCGAGATCTTCCGCAACATCCCGCCGTTGCTGCAGATCTTCTTCTGGTACTTCGCCGTGTTCCTGCCGTTGCCCGGTCCGCGGCAGAGCCTGAACATCAGCGACACCTTCTTCCTCAGCAACCGCGGCCTGAACATGCCGGCGCCGACGGCGGCCGAGGGCTTCTGGGCCTGCTTCATCGCGCTGCTGCTGGCGCTGGTGGCGGTGTGGCTCCTGGCGCGCTGGGCGCGGCAGCGCTTCGAGGCCACCGGCCGGGGTTTCCCGACCCTGATTGCCAGCCTGGTGCTGATCATCGGCCTGCCAAGCCTGGCCGCGCTGGTATTCGGCGATCCCTTCCACTGGACGGTGCCGGAGCTCAAGGGCTTCAACTTCCGCGGTGGCTGGGTGCTGATTCCCGAGCTGATGGCGCTGACCCTGGCGCTGACCGTGTACACCGCGGCGTTCATCGCCGAGATCGTGCGTTCCGGGATCAAGGCGGTCAGCCACGGCCAGACCGAGGCGGCGCGCTCCCTCGGCCTGCCGGCCGGCAAGACCCTGCGCCTGGTCATCGTGCCGCAGGCCCTGCGGGTGATCATTCCGCCGCTGACCAGCCAGTACCTGAACATCGTGAAGAACTCGTCGCTGGCGGCCGGTATCGGCTACCCGGACATGGTCTCGCTGTTCGCCGGTACCACCCTGAACCAGACCGGCCAGGCCATCGAGGTCATCGCCATCACCATGAGCGTGTACCTGGCCATCAGCATCAGCATCTCGATCCTGATGAACTGGTACAACAAGCGCATCGCGCTGATCGAGCGGTAAGGAGAAGCGCATGGAAGTCCATCAATTCCGTCCCAGCCTGCCGCCGCCACGCCTGAGCGTCGGCGTCATCGGCTGGCTGCGGTCCAACCTGTTCTCCAACTGGTTCAACACCCTGTTGACCCTGCTGGCCATCTACCTGGTCTGGCTGATCGTGCCGCCGCTGCTGCAGTGGGCGGTGTTCCAGGCCGACTGGACCGGCACCACCCGCGCCGACTGCACCAGTGAAGGCGCCTGCTGGGTGTTCATCAAGCAGCGTTTCGACCAGTTCATGTACGGCTTCTACCCGGAAGAGCTGCGCTGGCGCGTGGACCTCACCGTGTGGCTGGTGGTGATCGGCGCGGCGCCGCTGTTCGTGCCGATGATGCCGCGCAAGGCCCTGTACGGCCTGGTGTTCCTGGTGGCCTACCCTCTGCTGGCCTTCTGGCTACTGCACGGCGGCTTCCTCGGCCTGTCCGAGGTGGAAACCAGCCAGTGGGGCGGCCTGATGCTGACCCTGGTGATCGCCGCGGTCGGTATCGCCGGCGCGCTGCCGCTGGGCATCCTGCTGGCCCTTGGGCGGCGCTCGAAGATGCCGGCGATCCGCGTGATCTGCGTGACCTTCATCGAGTTCTGGCGCGGCGTACCGCTGATCACCGTGCTGTTCATGTCCTCGGTGATGCTGCCTCTGTTCCTGCCGGAAGGTCTGTCCTTCGACAAGCTGCTGCGCGCGCTGATCGGGGTGATCCTGTTCCAGTCCGCCTACATCGCCGAAGTGGTGCGCGGCGGGCTGCAGGCCATTCCCAAGGGGCAGTACGAGGCGGCCGCGGCCATGGGCCTGGGCTACTGGCGGATGATGGGCCTGGTGATCCTGCCGCAGGCGCTCAAGCTGGTGATCCCGGGCATCGTCAACACCTTCATCGCCCTGTTCAAGGACACCAGCCTGGTGATCATCATCGGCCTGTTCGACCTGCTCAACAGCATCAAGCAGGCCACCACCGACCCGGCCTGGCTGGGCATGGCGACCGAGGGCTACGTGTTCGCCGCCCTGGTGTTCTGGATTTTCTGTTTCGGCATGTCCCGCTATTCCATGCGCCTGGAGCGCAAGCTGGACACCGGCCACAAGCGTTAGGAGCCATTCATGACTGAAGCAAACAAGCAGACCAGCGCCGAGCCGATCATTCAGCTGCAGGGCGTGAACAAGTGGTACGGCCAGTTCCACGTGCTCAAGGACATCAACCTCGATGTGCAGCAGGGCGAGCGCATCGTCCTCTGCGGCCCTTCGGGTTCGGGCAAGTCCACCACCATCCGCTGCATCAACCGCCTGGAGGAGCACCAGCAGGGGCGCATCGTGGTCGACGGCACCGAGCTGACCAGCGACCTCAAGCACATCGAGGCGATCCGCAGCGAAGTGGGCATGGTGTTCCAGCACTTCAACCTGTTCCCGCACCTCACCGTGCTGCAGAACTGCACCCTGGCGCCGATGTGGGTGCGCAAGCTGCCCAAGCGCAAGGCCGAGGAGATCGCCATGCACTTTCTCGAGCGCGTGCGCATCCCCGAGCAGGCGCACAAGTACCCGGGCCAGCTCTCCGGTGGTCAGCAGCAGCGTGTGGCCATCGCCCGTGCGCTGTGCATGAAGCCGAAGATCATGCTGTTCGACGAGCCGACCTCGGCCCTCGACCCGGAAATGGTCAAGGAAGTGCTGGATACCATGATCGGCCTGGCCGAGGACGGCATGACCATGCTCTGCGTGACCCACGAGATGGGCTTCGCCCGCACCGTGGCGAACCGGGTGATCTTCATGGATCGTGGCGAGATCGTCGAACAGAACGAACCCAACACCTTCTTCGACAACCCGCAGAACGAGCGGACCAAGCTGTTCCTCGGGCAGATCCTCCATTGAGGTCGAGCGCAGCATGAGAAAGGAGCCCTCGGGCTCCTTTTTCTTTGTCCGCTATTCGCTGAGCGGCTGGCGCAGGCGTTTGCGGAAGGCGCCCGGTGTCTCGCCGCAGAGCTGCTTGAACAGCTTGGCGAAGGTGGCGCGGTCGGCATAGCCAACCTGTGCGGCGACCTGTTCCAGTGAGCGCGCCGGGTTGCGCAGGGCGCTCTGCGCGGCGCTGATGCGCAGACGCTGCAGATAGTCGTTGGGAGTCAGCCCGGTGGCCGCCTTGAAGCGGCGCAGCAGGGTGCGGGTGGAGCAGTGGGCGCGCTCGGCCAGCCGCGCCAGGTCGATGGCCTGGGCATGGTTGAGTTGCAGCCAGTGCAGCAGCGGGCCGATCAGCGGGTCGTCGTGGCCGGCCAGTGGCAGCAGCGGGGCGAAGCGGCGCTGGCCGCCGCGTTCGCGTTCCACCACCAGGGCGCCGGCCACGCGCTGCGCCAGCCAGTCTCCGGCGTGCCGGGCGATCAGCTGCAGGCACAGGTCCAGGCCGGCCTGGGCGCCGCCCGAGCAGAAGCGGTTGGCGTCCTCGGTGAACAGTTCATCGATCTGCAGGCGCACCCCGGGGAAGCGCTGGCGGAACTGCTCCGCCAGCGCCCAGTGGGTGGTCGCGCGGCGCCCATCCAGCTGGCCGGCGGCAGCCAGCAGGCAGGCGCTGCTGCACAGGCTGGCCAGTTGCTGCTGCAGGGGCCGCTGCGCTAGCCAGGCGAGCAGGGCGGCGTTGTGCTGCAAGGTGCGCTCCAGCGCGCTGCCGGTGGCGGGGATCAGCAGCAGGTCGGCGCTTTCCGCCAGCAGCAGGTCGCCGTCCACCTGCAGTCGCGCATAGCCGAGCTGCACCGGCTGGCCGTCGACGCTGACCCGCTGCAGCGCGAACAGCGCCTCGCCGGCCAGCTGGTTGGCCAGGCGGAAGGCGTCGTCGGCCATGCTCAGGCTGGACAGCACGGTCTGCGGGCAGAGGTAGAGGGCGATACGGATCATTGGCGATTATTGCCACAAAGTTGTCTTTATCGCCAATCGCCGCCCATCGGCTGCGCAGCCATACTCTGTCCATCCTCATCCGGAGCAGCATCCATGGTCCATCCCAATGCCGAACTGATCGACCGTTTCTACCAGGCCTTCCAGAAGCTCGATGCCGAGGCCATGGCGGCCTGCTACGCCGAGCAGGTGCAGTTTTCCGATCCGGCCTTCCGTGACCTGCGCGGCCGCGATGCCGGCGACATGTGGCGCATGCTCTGCGCGCGGGCCAAGGATTTCTCGCTGACCTACCAAGTGCTCGAAGCGGACGACCAGCAGGGCCGCGCGCGCTGGGTGGCGACCTACCTGTTCAGCGCCACCGGGCGCATGGTGGAGAACCATATCGAGGCGCACTTCCGCTTCGCCGACGGCAAGATCGTCGAGCACCGCGACCATTTCGACCTGTGGCGCTGGATGCGCCAGGCGCTGGGGGCCAAGGGCCTGCTGCTGGGCTGGCTGGCGCCGGTGCAGGCGGCGGTGGGCAAGCAGGCCATGGCCGGGCTGCGTGCCTGGCAGGCCGGGCGCTGACTGGCGTAAGCTCGGCAGCCTTTCGCTGCGCTGCCGAGCCATGACCGACACCCCACCCGCCAAACCCTGGTTCGTCTACCTGGTCCGTGCCGAAAGCGGCGCGCTCTACTGTGGCATCAGCGACGATCCGCAGCGGCGCTTCGAGCAGCACCGCAGCGGCAGGGGCGCGCGCTTCTTCCACGCCAGCCCGGCGCGGGCGCTGGTGTATGTCGAGGCCTGCACCGACAAGGGCGCCGCGCTGCGCCGCGAGATCGCCATCAAGCGCCTGAAGAAGGCGGCCAAGGAGGCCCTGATAGGCGCGCTGGATGGTCCGTCATTAGATTGAAGGGGTAGGCCGCGGCGCCGCCTGCGGCTAAGCTGCGGCCTCGAATTCCAACCAGCAGCGGAGCCCCGCCATGTCCGAATTGATCCTGCACCACTACGACGCCTCGCCCTTCGCCGAGAAGGCCCGCCTGATGCTGGGCTTCAAGCAGCTGTCGTGGCGCTCGGTGGAAATCCCGCGGATCATGCCCAAGCCGGATCTGACCGCGCTCACCGGCGGCTATCGCAAGACCCCGGTGCTGCAGGTCGGCGCCGACATCTACTGCGACACCGCTCTGATCGCCCGCCGCCTGGAGGTCGAGAAGGCCACGCCGAGCCTGTTCCCCGAGGGCCAGGAGTTCGTCGCCGCCAGCTTCGCCCAGTGGGCCGATGCCGTGGTGTTCCAGCACGCGGTGACCCTGGTGTTCCAGCCGGAATCCATTGCCGTGCGCATGGGCAAGCTGCCGCCAGCGGCGCAGCAGGCCTTCGTTGCCGACCGCGCAGCACTGTTCGCCGGTGGCAGCGCCAGCCGCCTGCCGGCTGCGCAGGCCAAACTGCAGTGGCCGGTGCTGATGGCGCGCCTGCAACAGCAGCTGGCGCGCGAGGAGGGCGACTTCCTGTGCGGCGAGCCGTCGATCGCCGACTTCGCCATGGCCCATCCGCTGTGGTTCCTCAAAGGCACCCACGTCACCGCGCCGCTGGTCGACGACTACCCGGAAGTGGCGGCCTGGCTCGGTCGCGTGCTCGGTTTCGGGCATGGCGCGCACAGCCCGCTGAGCAGCGAGGAGGCCATCGCCATCGCCCGCGAAGCGCAACCGGCGCCGCTGCCGGACGAGGACTTCAGCCAGGCGTTGGGCTTCCAGGTTGGCCAGCAGGTCAGCGTGGCGGCCACCGACTATGGTGTCGATCCGGTGCAGGGCGAGCTGCTCTGCGTCTCCGCCGAGGCCATCATCCTGCGGCGCCAGGACGAGCGCGCCGGTACCCTGCATGTGCACTTCCCGCGCCTGGGCTTCGCCCTCAGCGCGGTGTGACGGCGCGGCGGCGCTGCAGATCGGGCAGGCTTCTGGCCAGTTCGTGGAAGTGCCCCAGCAACTCGTAGCACAGCGTCAGCTCCCCGCTGACGCTGTTGAACCAGGCGTCCGGCGTACCGCAGGCGCTGACGCGCAGGGTCAGATTGCGCGGTAGCTCGAAGCTGCTGCTGGCCCTGGAGGCGACCCGCTCCAGCTCGCCCGAGGCGCGGATGGCTGCCTGCATCGCGCGACCGTTGGCCAGGTTGGCCGGCGGCTCGTCATACACCACCTCGATACGCCCGCGCGCCGGGCGATCGACCGGGCGGTGGAAACGCTCCAGCAGCCAGTTCACCGCATGGTGGACCTGGGCATATTCCTGATCGCAGTACAGTGCGCGCTCCTCCGGCAGCCCGGTGCTGGCGACTATCCATTCCAGCCGCTGTGGATCACTGCCATAGGCCAGGCAGGCGATGTTGAAGAAGCGCTGCTCGTCCAGCGAATGGCTGTCCCACAGCGGAATCTGCTCGGCCGAGCCACGGGTGCGCTCGGCTTCCAGGCGCCAGTAGTCGGCCACGTCCAGCAGCCTGGCGTAGAAGTCGGCATCGGCCTGCTGGCCATACAGCAGGAACAGGCCCATGAAGCCGAGCTGGTCGGCGGCGTCTTCCTCGCGGCCGAGTACCGGCAGCTGCAGCTCGCTGATCAGCAGGTGTCCCATTTCGTGCAGCAGGGTGAACTCGGCGTTGGCGGTGATGAAACGCAGTTCGTCGGGCGAGGGCTCGGGCGTCGCGGCCCAGGCCGGCGCGACCAGCAGCAGGAGCAGCGCCAGGCACCGCCTCATGGCTGCTCCAGATCGGCGGCGCAGAAGGGCGCCGGAGTATCCGGCCAGTCCAGGTCGAGGCGTTCCAGTTCGCGGGCCAGCAGGCTGGCCACCAGCCAGTCGCGCAGCCAGCGCTGATCGGACGGGATCACGTACCAGGGCGCATCCGTCGTATGGCTGGCCGCCAGCAGGGCGCTCCAGCGCGCCTGGCGCAGGTCGTGTTCGCGGTAGGCCTGCAGGTCCCTGGCATGCAGTTTCCAGCGCTTCTCCGGGCGCTGCAGGCGGCTCAGCAGGCGCTCCTTCTGCTCCGCGCGGGAGATGTGCAGGTAGCACTTGAGTGCGTGCAGGTGGCGCGGCGGCCACTGCGCCTCGAAGGCCTGCACCTCGGCCAGGCGCCGGGGGAAGTCCGCGTCGGCGCAAAGCCCGTCCAGCGGGTCGCTGATCAGCGCCTCGTAGTGGCTGCGGTTGAACACGCCGAGCAGGCCGGGTGCCGGCAGACGCCGGCGGTAGCGTTGCAGGAAGTGCTCGCCGCGCTCCTCGGCGTTGGGCATCTGGAAGCTGTGGATGCTCAGGCCCTGTGGGTCGAAGGCATTGATCACCTTGCGGATCACGCCGTCCTTGCCGGAGCAGTCCGGCCCCTGCAGCATCAGCAGCAGGGCGTCGCGGCGCTGCGCCCAGAGCATGCGCTGGCGCTCGTTGAGCCAGGGCCGCAGCGCCGCCATGGCCTGCCTGGCCTGCTCCTTGCTGAGGCCGAAGTCGCGCGCGGGGTCGCCGGCCAGCGGCGCGCGCACGTCGCAGCGGCAGGCGTCGAGCATGGCGTCGGCCAGGCGCATGGCTCAGTCCTTGCGGCGCTTGAGCTGGTCCTTCAGCTGGGTCGGCAGCTGACGGATGATCAGCATGTCGCGCGCTTCGTCATACTCGATGGCCGAGCCCAGCAGGTGCGACTCGAAACTGATCGACAGGCCCTCGGCACGGCCGGTGAAGCGGCGGAACTGGTTGAGGGTGCGCTTGTCCGCCGGAAATTCCGGGGCCATGCCGTAGTCCTTGTTGCGGATGTGCTCGAAGAAGGCGCGCGGGCGCTCCTCGTCGATCAGCCCGGACAGCTCTTCCAGGGTGATCGGCTCGCCCAGCTTGGCCTGGCTGGTGGCGTAGTCGACCAGCGCCTCGGTCTTCTCGCGGGCCTTTTCCTCGGCCAGGTCCTCGCTCTCGACGAAGTCGCTGAAGGCCTTGAGCAGGGTGCGCGTCTCGCTTGGCGCATCGACGCCTTCCTGGCAGCCGATGAAGTCGCGGAAGTAGTCCGAGACCTTCTTGCCGTTCTTGCCCCTGATGAACGAGATGTACTGCTTGGAGTGGGCGTTGTTGCGCCACTCGGAGATGTTGATGCGCGCCGCCAGGTGCAGCTGGCCGAGGTCCAGGTGCTTGGCCGGGGCCACGTCCAGCGCGTCGGTCACCGCCACGCCTTCGCTGTGGTGCAGCAGGGCGATGGCCAGGTAGTCGGTCATGCCCTGCTGGTAATGGGCGAACAGCACGTGGCCGCCGGTGGACAGGTTGGACTCCTCCATCAGCTTCTGCAGGTGCGCCACGGCCTGGCGGCTGAAGGCGGTGAAATCCTGCTCGCCATCCAGGTAGGCCTTCAGCCAGCCGCTGAAGGGGTAGGCGCCGGATTCCTCGTGGAACAGGCCCCAGGCCTTGCCCTGCTTGGCGTTGTAGCTCTCGTTGAGGTCGGCCAGCAGGTTCTCCATGGCTTGCGAGGCGGCCAGCTCCGAGTCGCGGGCGTGCAGCACGGCGGGCGAGCCATCGGGCTTCTTGTCGATCAGGTGGACGATGCAGTGGCGGATCGGCATGAGTGTCGGTCTTCGGTCATTCGCGGGAAACAGGCCGAGAAGTCTACCCGACAACGGCGCCGGGCGCGTCTGTCGCCAGGAGGCGTGATGGCTTAATGCCGGTATCTTCGGTGAACTGCCGCAATTATTCGGACAAAAGTGCGTATCCGTTTCGCTTGCCGGGAAAACTGCGTCTAGTGTTTCTGGCGTCCACACGACGCAGTAAAGGGACGGCCCGCGGCAGTGCCACAAGTGCTGCCGCATCCATTTGCTCCAAATACGGATTGGAGAAGACCCCATGCATGACAAGAAGAAGCTGTTGTTCGCCGCTCTCCTGGCCAGCGCCGCCGCGCCGGCACTGGCGAGCGCAAGCCAAGACCTCTCGCAACTGTTCGACAAGCTCTGGAGTCCGACCCGCCTGGGTCCGCTGGAGTGCCGCGCCGGCCTGCTGAACAGCTCGCCGCTGCTGTTGCCGCGCTGCATGCAGGCACAGAACACCCAGCAGCACCTGCAGATGCTCCACGACATCGCCCTGGCCAACGACGGCAACCGCGCCGCCGGCCTGCCCGGTTATGACGGTTCGCTGAACTACGTGAAGGAGACCCTGGAGCGCGCCGGTTATCAGGTCACGCTGCAGGCCTTCCCGTTCAGCGCCTTCTACCCGCAGGGGCCGGGCGTGCTGCAGGCCGTGGCGCCGACGCCGGCCGACTACCAGTGGGAGGTGGATTTCACCTACCTGTCGCAGACCGATGCCGGTGACGTGACCGCCGCCGTGGCCCCGGTGGACATCGCCCTGGGGGCGGGCAACACCTCCAGCAGCGGCTGCGAGGCCGAAGACTTCGCCGGCTTCCCGGCGGGCTCCATCGCCCTGCTGCAGCGCGGCGCGTGCAACTTCGCGATCAAGGCGGAGAACGCCGCCAGCGCGGGGGCCGCCGGCGTGGTGATCTTCAACCAGGGTGACACCGAGGACCGCAAGGGCCTGATCAATGCGACCCTGGGCGATGCCTATGCCGGTGGCATTCCGGTGCTGTTCGCCACCTACGACCTCGGCGTGGGCCTGGCGCAGACCGCCGAGCTGCAGCTGCGCATGTTCACCGACGTGGTACGCGAGCGCACCCAGACCCACAACCTGGTGGCCGAGTCGAAGTACGGCAACCCGAACAACGTGGTGATGGCCGGTGCGCACCTGGACTCGGTGTTCGAGGGCGCGGGCATCAACGACAACGGTTCGGGCAGCGCCGCGTTGCTGGAACTGGCCGTGCAGCTGCGCAAGGTCAGGCCCAACAACAAGCTGCGCTTCGCCTGGTGGGGCGCCGAGGAGTCGGGGCTGGTGGGCTCGACCTACTACGTGGAGCAGCTGCCGCCGGAAGAGAAGGCGAAGATCAAGGCGTACCTGAACTTCGATATGATCGCCTCGCCGAACTTCGCCTACTTCGTGTATGACGGCGACGGCTCGGACTTCGGTCTGGAAGGCCCGCCCGGCTCGGCGGCGATCGAGAAGCTGTTCGAGGAGTACTTCGCGCTGCGCGGCCTGCCGTCCGAAGGTGACGAGATCACCTTCCGCTCCGACTATGCGCAGTTCTTCACCGACGGCATCGCCTTCGGCGGGCTGTTCACCGGGGCCGAGGAGCTGAAGACCGAGGAGCAGGCAGCGCGCTACGGCGGCACCGCCGGCATCGCCCTCGATCCCTGCTATCACGCCGCTTGTGACAACCTGGGCAACATCGATGCGCGCGCGCTGGAAATCAATGGTGATGCCATGGCCTTCGTCACCAGCTGGCTGTCGCACTCGACCAAGGTGATCGACGACCAGATCGAAGCCGGCAAGGCGGCAGGCCCGAGCCTGCAGCGCGCCGCCAAGGCCTACGACATCACCCACTGGGGCAAGCACTGGATCAAGTGATCCACGCCTGAACAAAAAGCCCCGCCAGGATCGCCCTGGCGGGGCTTTTTTAATCGAGTAATGTCCCTAGGCTGAGAGTGGGTTTGGGGCGTAGAGCATGTGTCGGGGGATGTGACAATATCTGCGCCCTAAAATAGCAAGGATCTGCCCATGAACAGTGTGGTTAAGGACATCACCGCCATCCTCAAGAAAGCAGGCGTTAACTTCCAGTCTCTGCCCAAGGATTGGGATAACGCCAATCTGGAAGCGATCTTCCATCACATGGTGCCTGAGCGCATCTGTGAATTTGATGCCAAGTGCATCGGCGAAGCGGTGCACTATGTGGGTGTGTTGGCCGAGTTCGCGCAGGCCACGCTAGGGGAGTTCGTTCCCGGTAACCCGCGCACCATGGGCGCTGTGGACGGCACGGTCACGCTCGAATTCGAGCACGCGGGGCAAACCGTTCGTTTCAAGTTCAAGCAGGAAGGCCACTGGGTGGCCGATGCCTTCT
>NZ_BATI01000011.1 GCF_000467105.1 Aquipseudomonas alcaligenes NBRC 14159 | reverse complement strand
CGACCCTCTCCCTAACCCTCTCCCATAAATGGGAGAGGGGATGTACACGCGGGCTAATAGGCTTCGGGAGCAGTCCTTAGCCCGGATGCAATCCGGGGGAGGTGTTGCCTGTTTCCCGGATTGCATCCGGGCTACAGGAGGCCACCTGCTAGCGCTTGAGCGTATCCACCGCCAGCCCCGGGAAGTCGGTGATGATGCTGTCCACGCCGAAGTCGGCCAGGCGGCGCATCAGCGCCGGTTCGTTGACCGTCCAGACCGACACGTGCAGGCCGGCCTTCTGCGCCTTGAGCAGGCGTTCCGGCGTGCACAGCGTCCAGTTCAGCGCGAGCATCGAGCAGCCGTGGTGGGCGGCCACCTTCAGCGGGTCGAGCCAGTTGTATTCGGCCACCAGGCCGCGCGACAGCTCCGGCGTCAGGCGACGCAGGGCGCGCAACACTTCGCGCGAGCTGCTGGTGACGGTGATGCGGTCCTTGATGCCGAAACGCTCGGCCAGCGCCTGGATGGCCAGCACGGTGCGCGCGGCCCGTACCCGCGAGGCGCTTTTGACTTCCAGCTGCCAGTGCTCGAACGGGCACTGCTCGAACAGGCTTTCCAGCGTCGGGATCGGGCAGGGCGTTTTCCAGCCCGGGCCGCCCTGGCGGGCGTCGAGCTTCACCAGCTCCTCCGCATCGTGCTCCACCACCTTGCCGCGGCGGCCGGTGGTGCGCTTGAGGGTCGGGTCGTGAATCACCATCAGCTCGCCGTCACGCGACAGGTGCAGGTCGAGTTCGCAGCGGGTCACGCCGTGTTCGAGGCAACGCTGGAAGCTGGCGAGGGTGTTTTCCGGCGCTTCGCCCTTGGCGCCGCGGTGGCCGTAGATCAGGGTCACGGTTGATCCTTGTCGAGGGGGTGGTGCGGCTGATGGTGCAGCACGCTGTTGATCACATGGTCGTATTCGAAATAGACGCTGAAGCTGCGGTAGTCCCAGCGGGTGATGGGCGGCTGGCCCACGGCTGGGTGCTCCTCGTCGGCCAGGCCGAAGCGCTCCAGTACGGAGCGCTTCGACTCGCCCAGCTGGGGCAGGCCGGCGACCGCGTCGCCTTGCTGGCCGAGCGGGATCTCAAGGGTCTGGGCGAGGGCGGGGGAGCAGAGCAGCAGGGCACCGAGCAGGAGCGCTAACGACCTCATCGCTGCTCCTTGGCCATGCGCCGCTCCAGCGCCTGCTTCTGCAGGATGTGCCGGGCCAGCAGCTGGCGCTGCGCATCGGTCAGTGCCTCGAACTCGGTACCGATCTCGAACTGGCCGTTGCCGCGGGCCTGGCTGTGGACCACCTTGGCCCGCAGCAACAGGCCGAGGGCCTGCGGCATCAGCACCATCTTGATCGCCAGGTGACTGCCGACAGGGACGGCCTGGCCATGGTTGAAGCTGATGCCGCCCTCGGAAATCGATACCCGGCGCGGTGCGCCGATATCGCGCAGCAGGCTCTGCGCCACAGCTTGGCCGAGCAGGTCGATGCGCTTGTTCATCACCTTGAGGTAGTTGGCCAGGGTGCGATCACGCTCGCTGATGTGGCGCAGCAGGTGCTGCGACTCGAAGTCCATCAGGTGCAGGTCGCTGAGCAGATTGAACAGCGGCGAGTTGTCGTGAAGCGGATCACTGGCGTGCGCGTCAGACCCGGAGAGCAGGCTGAAATCCAGTGCGATCGTATCCTCGATACGGTAGTATTCGCGGCGATCATCGACGTCTTGATTCGACATGGCGAACCCATGGCAGCAGTGGTGGTCTGAGTGTAAAGCCGCGCGCCAGGCCCCGCCACAAGGACGTTTCTCCCTTTTCGCAGCGAATCCCCTCACTCATGTTCAGACCCCTGCCGTTCTTCATCGGCGTGCGTTACACGCGAGCCCGACGCCGCAGCCTGTTCGTTTCCTTCATTTCCCTGACTTCCATCATCGGCCTGGCCCTGGGCGTGCTGGTGATGATCGTCGTGCTGTCGGTGATGAACGGCTTCGATCGCGAGATGCGCGACCGCGTGCTGGGCATGGTGCCCCACGCTACCCTCGACAGCACCACGCCGATCAAGGACTGGCGCACCATCGGCGAAGGCCTGCTGCGTCATCCGCAGGTGGCGGCCATCGCACCGTTCACCCAGATGCAGGGGCTGTTGACCAACAACGGCCAGGTGCAGAAGGTGCTGGTCAACGCCATCGATCCGGTCGAAGAGGCCAAGGTCTCGATCATCGGCGACTACTTCCGTGAGGGCTCGCTGGATTCGCTCCAGGCGGGTGGCTTCGGCATCCTCATTGGCGACCTGGCGGCGAAGAAGCTGGGCCTGGCCATCGGCGACAAGGTCACGTTCGTCGCCCCCGAAGTGGCGGTGACCCCGGCCGGCATGTTCCCGCGCATGAAGCGTTTCACCGTGGTCGGCATCTTCCATGTCGGCGCCGGCGAGATCGACGGCCATGTGGTGATGGCCCACGTGCAGGACGCCGGCCGCCTGCTGCGCTTGAAGCCGGGCGAAGTGCAGGGCATCCGCCTGAAATTGCATGACCTGTTCCAGGCGCCGCAGGTGGCCTGGGAGCTGGCTACCCTGCTACGCGAGCAGGACTTCTACGCCCGCGACTGGACCCGCACCCACGGCAACCTGTACCAGGCCATCCGCATGGAAAAGACCATGATCGGCCTGTTGCTCCTGCTGATCGTCGCCGTGGCTGCCTTCAACATCATCTCCACCCTGGTGATGGTGGTGACCGACAAGAAATCCGATATCGCCATCCTGCGCACCCTCGGTGCCACGCCGCGGCAGATCATGGCCACCTTCATGGTCCAGGGTTCGGTGATCGGCATTGTCGGCACCCTGGTCGGCGGTGTGCTCGGCGTGCTCGCGGCGCTGAATGTCAGCGCGGCGATCAAGGGACTGGAGAGCCTGCTGGGCATCCAGTTCCTCAATGCCGAGGTGTATTTCATCGATTACCTGCCCTCGCAGGTACAGGGCTCGGATGTGGCGCTGGTCTGCGGTGCCGCCCTGGTCCTGAGTTTCCTTGCCACCCTTTACCCGGCCTGGCGTGCGGCGCGCACCCAGCCTGCGGAGGCTTTGCGTTATGAGTGACAAGTCCGTGCTGAGTTGCCGCAATCTGGGCAAGAGCTACGAGGAAGGCCCGCAGACGGTCGTGGTGCTGAGCAACGTCGAGCTGGAGCTGCTGCCCGGCGAGCGCGTGGCCATCGTCGGCACCTCCGGCTCGGGCAAGAGTACCCTGCTGAACATGCTCGGCGGCCTCGATACACCGAGCCAGGGCAGTGTCTGGCTGGCCGGCGAGGAACTCTCGGCGCTCAACGAGAAGGCCCGTGGCCTGCTGCGCAACCGGGCGCTGGGCTTCGTCTACCAGTTCCATCACCTGCTGCCGGAATTCACCGCGCTGGAGAACGTGTGCATGCCGCTGCTGATCGGCAAGACGCCGATCCCCGAAGCGCGTCAGCGTGCTACTGCGCTGCTGGAGCGGGTCGGCCTTGGTCATCGCCTGTCGCACAAGCCGGCCGAGCTGTCAGGCGGCGAGCGCCAGCGCGTGGCCATCGCCCGTGCTCTGGTCAACCAGCCGGCACTGGTGCTGCTCGATGAACCCACCGGTAACCTCGACCAGCACACCGCGCAGGGCATCCAGGAGCTGATGCGCGAGCTCAGCCGTGACTCGCGCACGGCCTTCCTGGTGGTGACCCATGACCCGCAGCTGGCCGGCCAGATGGACCGCGTGCTGCGCCTGGAAGACGGCAAGCTGGTGGTCGCCTGATGTTCCGCCCGCTGAGCATCTTCGTCGGCGCCCGCTACACCCGGGCCAAACGGCGCAACCACTACATCTCCTTCATCTCGCTGACCTCGATGATCGGCCTGGCCCTGGGCGTGCTGGCGATGATCGTGGTGCTGTCGGTGATGAACGGTTTCCAGAAGGAAATGAGCTCGCGCATCCTCGGCATGGTGCCGCACGCCACCCTCAGCGCCGACCGGCCGCTGGACGACTGGCAGGCGGTGGCCGCCACCGCGATGCTGCACAAACAGGTGACTGGCGCTGCGCCCTTCGCCGAACTGGAGGGCATGTTTTCCTACAAGGGCAACATGCAGCCGGTGCAGATCAACGGCATCGATCCGGCCGAGGAGCAGAAGGTCTCGATCATCGGTCGGCACATGGTTCAGGGCCGCCTGGAGGACCTCAAGGCCGGTGAGTTCGGCGTGGTGATCGGCGAGATCAGCGCGCGTCGTTTCCGCCTGAATGTCGGCGACAAGCTGACCCTGATCGTGCCTGAGGCGAGCAAGGCCGCCGGCGGCATCACGCCGCGCATGCTGCGCCTGTCGGTGGTCGGCGTGTTCAAGGTCGGCGCCGAGCTGGATGGCAGCCTGGCGCTGATCCATATCGCCGATGCGTCCGGCATCCAGCGCCTGGCCGACGGCCAGGTGCAGAGCGTGCGCATCGCCCTGAAGGACCTGTACCAGGCGCCGCAGGTGTCCGCCGCCATCGCCACGCAACTGGGCGCCGGCTTCAAGGCGATCGACTGGACCCGCACCCAGGGCAGCCTGTTCAGTGCCATGCAGATGGAAAAGACCATGATCGGCCTGCTGTTGCTACTGATCATCGCGGTGGCTGCCTTCAACATCATCGCCACGCTGATCATGGTGGTCGCCGACAAGCGCGCCGACATCGCCATCCTGCGTACCCTCGGCGCCACGCCGCGGCAGGTGATGGCGATCTTCATGGTGCAGGGCACGGTGATCGGCTGCATCGGCACCCTTATCGGTGGCGTGCTGGGCGTGACGGTCGCGCTGAACATCAGCAGCTGGGTGGCCTGGCTGGAAAAGGCCAGTGGCGCGCACATCTTCAGCTCCGACGTGTACTTCATCAGCAGCCTGCCGTCCGACCTGCGCGGCCTGGATGTGCTGCTGATCTGCGGTGCGGCGCTGAGCATGAGCTTCCTCGCCACGCTCTACCCGTCCTGGCGTGCCTCACGCACGCAGCCGGCCGAAGCGCTGCGCTACGAGTAAACGAAAACGCCGCTGAGAAGCGGCGTTTTGCTATCTAGCGCTGGGACTGGCGGCGCTTCTCGGCACGCTTGCGCCAGTTGTGCGCCACCCACCAGCGCCAGTACAGCATGGTCAGGCCGTAGCCCAGGGCGGCGGAGATCACCCCGACTATCACCGAGCCCAGCAGGAAGGGCTGCCAGAGAATCGCCAGCTCGCCGCTGATCCATTCCCAGGTCAGCTCGTCTGGCAGTTCCATGGGCGGCACGCCGAGCAACCAACTGCCCATCTTGTAGGTGCAGTAGAAGATCGGCGGCATCGTCAGCGGGTTGGTCAGCCACACCAGGCCTACCGAAATCGGCAGGTTGGCACGGATCGGAATGGCCAGGCTGGCGGCGATCAGCATCTGCATCGGCGCCGGAATGAAGGCGGCGAACAGCCCGGCGGCCATGGCGCGCGCGACCGAGTGCCGATTCAGGTGCCAGAGGTTGGGGTCGTGCAGCAGGGTTCCGAGGAAGCGCAGTGACTTGTGGTCCCGGATCATCTGCGGATCGGGCATGTAGCGTTTGAACAGACGGCGAGGCATGAGCGGTCTCGGCAAAAATCAGCGGCTATTATGCACCGATGCTCGCAGGCCGGCTTGGCCCTGTGATGACAGCTCAACCCCGGGATGGGAAAACCATGCGCACAGGGATGTTCGCGCTGGCCGCAGGCCTGGCCTGTTTGCCGTTGCTGCCGCAGTTGCCGCCGACCTGGCTGTTGCTGGCGCTCTTGCCGCTGGCGCTGATGCTGCTGCCCTGGCGCAGTTATCCGCTGGCTTTGTTGCTGTTCGGCTTCGTCTGGGCCTGCTTCAGTGCGCAGGCGGCCCTGGATGACCGCCTGGCCATGGCGCTCGACGGCCGCACCCTGTGGCTGGAGGGGCGGGTCAGCGGGTTGCCGGAGGTGGGCGAGGGCGTGGTGCGTTTCCAGCTCGAAGACGCAGTCGCGCGTGAGCAGCGGTTGCCACAGCGATTGCGCCTGTCCTGGTATGACGGCCCGCCCGTGCGGGCCGGTGAGCGCTGGCGCCTGGCGGTCAAGCTCAAGCGCCCGCGTGGTCTGGCCAACCCGCAGGGCTTCGACTACGAAGCCTGGCTGCTGGCCCAGCGCATCGGTGCCACCGGTACGGTCAAGGCCGGCGAGCGCCTGCAGGCGGCGGCGGGCGCGGCCGCCTGGCGCGACGCGCTGCGCCAGGAGCTGCTCGCGGTTGAGGCGTTCGGTCGCGCGGGGGCGCTGGCAGCGCTGGTGCTGGGCGACGACTCCGGGCTCAGTCGCGCCGACTGGCGGGTGCTGCAGGATACCGGCACGGTGCATCTACTGGTTATCTCCGGGCAGCATGTGGCGCTGCTGGCGGCGCTGCTCTATGCGCTGGTCGCCGGTCTGGCGCGGCTCGGCCTGTGGCCTCGATTTCTACCCTGGTTGCCTTGGGCCTGCGCGCTGGCCTTCGTCGGCGCGCTGGGCTACGGCTTGCTGGCCGGCTTCGAGGTGCCGGTGCGGCGCGCCTGCGTGATGGTGGCCCTGGTGTTGCTGTGGCGTTTGCGCTTTCGTCATCTGGGCTTGTGGTGGCCATTGCTGCTGGCGTTCGTGCTGGTGCTGCTGGTCGAGCCGCTGGCCAGCCTGCAGGCCGGCTTCTGGCTGTCGTTCGGCGCGGTGGCGGTGCTGGCCTGGGTGTTTGGCGGGCGGCTCGGGGCCTGGTCCTGGTGGCGCGTGTGGTGGCGTGCGCAGTGGACCCTGGCGCTGGGGCTGTTGCCGCTGTTCTTCGCGTTGGGATTGCCGCTGAGCCTGAGCGGGCCGCTGGCCAACCTGCTGGCCGTACCCTGGGTCAGTCTGCTGGTGGTGCCGCTGGCGCTGCTCGGAACCCTGTTGCTGCCCGTGCCCTGGCTGGGTGAGGGCCTGCTGTGGCTGGCGGGTGGCCTGCTGGCGATCCTGTTCCAGCTGCTGGGCTGGATAGCCAGCGCGCTGCCGGCCTGGTTGCCCACCGCCGTGCCACTCTGGTGCTGGCTGCTCGGCAGTCTCGGTGTGTTGCTTTGCCTGCTGCCAGCGGGCGTGCCGCTGCGTGCGCTTGGGCTGGTGCTGTTGCTCGCCCTGTTGCTACCGCCGCGCGAGCGCATTCCGGCGGGGCAGGCGCAGGTCTGGCAACTGGATGTCGGTCAGGGTCTGGCCGTGCTGGTACGTACTCGCGAGCACGCGTTGCTGTACGACGCCGGTCCGCGCTTCGGCGACTTCGACCTGGGCGAGCGGGTGGTGCTGCCCTCGTTGCGCCAGCTGGGTGCCGACCGACTCGACCTGCTGCTGCTCAGTCATGCCGATAGCGATCATGCCGGTGGTGCTGAGGCGGTGGTCCGGGGCATGACCGTAGCGCGGGTGACAAGTGGCGAGGCTGCCGAGCTGTCGCGGGCGCTGCAGGCGCAACCCTGCGTCGACGGTGCACGCTGGGCGTGGGATGGCGTGGTTTTCACCACCTGGCGTTGGCGTGAAGCGCCGCCGGGTAATGCCGCGTCCTGCCTGCTCAAGGTAGAGGCGCAGGGCGAGAGTCTGCTGCTCACCGGCGATGTGGATGCTGCAGCGGAGAAGGCCCTGCTGGCGAGCGGTCGCGATCTGCGCGCGCGCTGGCTGCAGGTGCCGCATCACGGCAGTCGCAGCTCCTCCAGCGCCGCCTTTCTCGACGCGGTGGCGCCGCACGGCGCGCTGCTCTCGCGCGGTTGGCACAACCCGTTTGGCCATCCGCATCCCGGTGTCGTTGCGCGTTATCACGCGCGCGGCATCGCCCTGTATGACAGCGCCGAGCTGGGCGCCATTCGGCTGCAGCTGGGGGCTGTGCAGAGTATTTCCGCCTGGCGCGAACGCCCACGCTTCTGGCGGGAAAAATGAGAACCGGGGAGGTCTGCGTCGGCGCGACCCTATGCTAGAGTGGCGCCACTTTTCGAAGGGGGATTCGATACCGTGTGGGAGCTGGTCAAATCTGGCGGCTGGATGATGCTGCCGATCATTCTGTGTTCCATCGCCGCTGCCGGCATCATCGCCGAACGCCTCTGGACCCTGCGGCCGAGCCGCATCACGCCGCCGCACCTGCTGGGGCAGGTGTGGATGTGGATCAAGGAAAAGAAGCTTACCAACGACAAGCTCAAGGAGCTGCGCGCCAACTCGCCGCTGGGGCAGATCCTCGCCGCCGGCCTGGCCAATTCCAAGCATGGTCGCGAGATCATGAAGGAGTGCATCGAGGAAGCCGCCGCCCGCGTGATCCATGAGCTGGAGCGCTACCTCAATGCTCTCGGCACCATTGCCGGCGTGGCCCCGCTGCTCGGCCTGCTGGGTACCGTGCTGGGCATGATCGACATCTTCAGCGCCTTTATCGGCACCAACATGGCCAACGCCGCGCAACTCGCCGGCGGCATCTCCAAGGCCCTGATCACCACCGCGGCCGGTCTGTTCGTGGCCATCCCCGCGCTGTTCTTCCACCGCTTCCTGCAGCGTCGTGTCGACGAGCTGGTGGTCGGCATGGAGCAGGAGGCGATCAAGCTGGTGGAAGTGGTGCAGGGCGACCGTGACGTCGACCTGGGCAACGCCAGCGCACCCGCGCCGAAGGAAACCCGCAAAGAGGGCAAGAAGGCGTGAAGTTCCGGCGCAAACCGCGGGAGAACGTCGAGATCAACCTGGCGTCGCTGATCGACGTGGTGTTCATCCTGTTGCTGTTCTTCGTGGTCACCACCACCTTCACCCGCGAGACCCAGCTCAAGGTCGACCTGCCGGAAGCCGCCAGCGGTACGCCGCCCGAGGAAACCGCGCTGAAGCAGCTGGAAGTGCTGATCAGCCCCGAGGGCAGCTACTCGCTGAATGGCCAGGCGCTGCTCAAGAGTGATCTGGAAGGCCTGATGGCCGCGCTGAGCAAGGAGTCCGGCGGCGACAACAGCCTGCCGCTGGCCATCAGCGCCGATGCCAAGACCCCGCACCAGGCGGTGATCACCGCGATGGATGCGGCCGGCAAGCTGGGCTTCTCCCACCTGCGTATCACCACGGTCGAGGCCGAGGCCAAGCCTTGAGCCTGGCCGACCGGCTCACCGCTGCTTGGTACCAGGGCCACCCGGCCCTGGTTCTGCTGCGCCCGCTGGAGTGGTTGTACCGCCGCGTGGTGCTGAGCAAGCGCCGCGCCTTCCTGGCAGGGCAGGGCGACATCTACCGCGCAGCCGTGCCGGTTGTCGTGGTCGGCAACGTCACCGTCGGCGGCACCGGCAAGACCCCCATGATTCTCTGGCTGATCGAGCATTGCCGCGCGCGCGGCCTGCGCGTTGGCGTGGTCAGTCGCGGCTATGGCGCCACGCCGCCGCAACTGCCCTGGCGTGTGCGTGCCGAGCATGCTGCCGAGCAGGCCGGCGACGAGCCGCTGCTGATCGTGCAGCGCACGGATGTGCCGCTGGTGATCGACCCGCAGCGCGCCCGTGCTGTGCAGACGCTGCTGGAGCAGGAAGCCCTCGACCTGATCCTCTGTGACGACGGCCTGCAGCATTACCGCCTGGCGCGTGACCTGGAGCTGGTGCTGATCGATGCGGCGCGAGGCCTGGGTAATCGCCGCTGCCTGCCGGCCGGCCCCCTGCGCGAGCCGGCCCAGCGTCTGGCCGAGGTCGATGCCGTGCTGCGCAATGGCGCTGCTGAAGACGACGAGCAGGGTTATGCGTTGCAGCTGCGGCCGAGCGCGCTGGTCAATCTGCGCAGTGGCGAGCGGGTAGGGCTGGAGCATTTCCCGCCCGGCCAGCAGGTGCATGCGGTCGCCGGCATCGGCAATCCGCAGCGTTTCTTCAATACCCTCGAAGCGCTAAACTGGCGGCCGATTGCGCATCCCTTCGCCGACCACGCCAGCTTCAGCCCCGAGGCCCTGCAATTCAGCCCGGCGCTGCCGCTGCTGATGACCGAGAAGGACGCGGTGAAATGCCGGGCCTTCGCCGCCGCCGACTGGTGGTACCTGGCCGTGGATGCCGCGCCTTCGCCGGCCTTCGTCGCCTGGCTGGATACCGAGCTGGATCGCCTGCTTGCCGCAAAGCGCTGAGCTTCGCGCCGTTTTCCAACCTCTCCGAGGATTTCCTTCATGGACCCCAAACTGCTCGACATCCTGGCCTGCCCGGTCTGCAAGGGCCCGCTGCAGCTTTCCGAAGACAAGACCGAGCTGATCAGCAAGGGCGCCGGCCTGGCCTACCCGATTCGCGACGGCATCCCGGTGATGCTGGAGAGCGAGGCGCGCACCCTGACCACCGACGAGCGTCTGGACAAGTAAATGAGCCAAGCCTTTACCGTTGTCATTCCCGCCCGTTACGCCTCCAGCCGCCTGCCTGGCAAGCCGCTGCAGGACATTGCCGGCAAGCCCATGGTTCAGCACGTCTGGGAGCAGGCGAAGAAGAGTTCCGCAGCCCGCGTGGTGGTGGCTACCGATGATGCACGCATTCTCGAGGTCTGCCAGGGCTTCGGCGCCGAAGTGCTGATGACCCGCGTCGACCACAACTCCGGCACCGATCGCCTGGCCGAAGTGGCCACCCAGCTGGGTCTGGCCAACGACGCCATCGTGGTCAACGTGCAGGGCGACGAGCCGCTGATTCCGCCCGCCATCATCGATCAGGTGGCGGCCAACCTGGCGGCCAACCCGCAGGCCGGCATCGCCACCCTGGCTGAGCCGATCGAGGACGTGCAGGCACTGTTCAACCCCAATGTGGTCAAGGTGGTCAGCGACAAGAGCGGCCTGGCCCTGACCTTTAGTCGCGCGCCGCTGGCCTGGGCCCGTGACGCGTTCGCCAAGAGCCGCGACGTGCTGCCGGAGGGCGTGCCCTATCGCCGCCATATTGGCATCTACGCCTACCGCGCCGGCTTCCTGCATGACTTCGTGGCCTGGGGGCCGTGCTGGCTGGAAGATACCGAGTGTCTGGAGCAGCTGCGTGCGCTCTGGCATGGCGTGCGCATCCATGTCGCCGATGCCCTCGAGGCGCCGCCGGCCGGCGTGGATACCCCGGAAGACTTGGAGCGGGTGCGTCGCCTGCTGGGGGCCTGATGCGCGTCCTGTTCGTCTGCATGGGCAATATCTGCCGTTCGCCCACCGCGGAGGGCGTATTGCGCCAGCGCCTGAGTGCTGCCGGCCTGGCCGGCAAGGTTACGGTGGACTCCGCCGGTACCGGCGACTGGCATGTCGGCAAAGCGCCGGACGGGCGTTCCGCCCAGGCTGCGGCGGCCCGTGGCTATGATCTGTCGAGCCTGCGTGCACGCCAGGTACAGCGCGAGGATTTCCAGCGCTTCGATCTGATCCTGGCCATGGACCACGACAATCTGGCCCGTCTGCAGGCCCTACGTCCCGCCAGCGGTGGCGCCGAGCTGGACCTGCTCCTGCGCCGCTACGACCTGGCGCTCGACGAGGTGCCCGATCCCTATTACGGCGGTGTCGACGGCTTCGAGCAGGTACTCGACCTGATCGAGCAGGCCAGCGATGCGCTGCTCGCCGAGATCAGGGGGCGCCTGTGAGCCTGCGATTGCAAGAGGCTGTCTCCCTCAAACCGTTCAATACCTTCGGCGTCGATGTCAACGCCCGGCTGTTCGCCGAGGCGCGCAATGACCACGAGGTGCGTGAAGCCCTGGCCGAGGCCGCGCGCCGCGGCCTGCCGCTGATGCCCATCGGCGGCGGCAGCAACCTGCTGCTGACCGGCGATGTCGAAGCCCTGGTGCTGCGCATGGCCAGCCGTGGCCTGCGCATTCTCGAGGACGACGGCGAGCGGGTGCTGGTCGAGGCCGAGGCCGGGGAGCCTTGGCATCCCTTCGTGCTCTGGAGCCTGGAGCAGGGCCTGAGCGGGCTGGAGAACCTCAGCCTGATCCCCGGCACGGTCGGCGCCGCGCCGATGCAGAACATCGGCGCCTATGGCGTGGAGATCAAGGATGTCTTCGCCGGGCTGACCGCGCTGGATCGCCAGAGTGGCGAGCTGCGCGAGTTCGATCTTGAGGAATGCGCCTTCGCCTACCGCGACAGCTTGTTCAAGCAGCAACCGGGACGCTGGCTGATCCTGCGGGTGCGCTTTGCCCTCAGCCGCCAGGCCAGCCTGCACCTGGACTATGGCCCGGTGCGCCAGCGCCTGCAGGCCGAAGGCATCGAGGTGCCAACACCGAGCGACGTCAGTCGCGCCATCTGCGCCATCCGCAGCGAGAAGCTGCCGGACCCGGCCGTGCTGGGCAATGCCGGTAGTTTCTTCAAGAACCCGGTGGTGGCGAATGAGCTGGCTGAGCGTATCCGTGCCGAGCACGCCGACCTGGTCAGTTATCCGGCGGGCGAGGGGATGGCCAAGCTGGCTGCCGGCTGGTTGATCGAGCGGGCTGGGTGGAAAGGCTTTCGCGAAGGCGACGCCGGCGTGCATCGCCTGCAGGCGTTGGTGCTGGTGAACTACGGTACGGCCAGTGGTGCGCAGTTGCTGGCGCTGGCACAGCGCATTCGTGCGGATATCGAGCGGCGCTTCGGTGTGCTGCTGGAGATCGAGCCCAACGTGCTCTAGGTCCGTGACCTGGCTTTGCCGAGGTGCAAGACAGAAATAAAAAAGGGGATGCCGAAGCATCCCCTTTTTTGTGCCGCAGATCTTAGATCTGCGGTTTCGCCTCTTCTTCCTTGTCCGCCTGTTCGGCGGCAGGCTCGGCGGCCGGCTCGTCGCTCGGCGTTTCGGCTACTGCTTCAGTCGGGGCGACTTCGCTCGGCGCTTCTACCGCGGGAGCGGCTTCTTCGGCCGGAGTAGCCTGTTCAACCACCGCAGCGAGCTCGGCCGGAGCCGCTTCGACTTCGGCAGGTGCCTCGACCGGAGCAGCGACCACCTGCGGCGCGGCAGCGGCTTCGGCAGCCAGGCGCTCGGCCTCGCGCTGACGGCGGCGTACTTCGCGCGGGTCGTTCGGTGCGCGGCCGCCAGTGCTCTGCGGAGCGGCTACCGGAGCGGCCTCTACGGGAGCAGGCGCCACTTCGGCAACAACGACCGGAGCCTCGGCAACCGGCGCGACGGGAGCCGGTTCCACCGGAGCAGCTTCCACTACCGGTTCGGCCACGATGGCCGCGGCAGGGGTGGGCTCTTCGATTGCTCGGGTGATCTCGGCTGGCGCCTGCTCAGCTACCGGCGCTTGCTCCGGCTGAGCCAGGGCTTCCTCGGTGGCCACGGCCAGGGTGGCGGCCACTGCTACGGCGGCGCTTTCGGCGGCTGTGGTGGTCGCACCTTCGGTGCCAGCCTCGGCTGCGTCTGCATTGTCCTCGGCTTCATCGGCGATCGGGTTGCCATCGGCATCGCGCAGGCGCTCACGGCGGTTGCTGCGGCGACGCTGACCACGCGAGCGACGACGCGGACGATCGCCGCCTTCACCGCCTTCCTGGTCGTCTTCGACCTGCTCGCCGTTCAGCAGCACTTCTTCTTCGCTGACTGCTTCGGCCTGTTCGGCGCGCGGTTGACGCTCTTCACGCGGCGGGCGCGGCTGGCGCTCTTCACGTGGCTTGCGCTCGGCGCGCTGCTCCTGCTGTGCCTGCTGCTCTTCGCTGCTGGCGGCTACTGCGTCCAGCGGCTCGCGCAGTTCACGGCGACGCTCTTCGCGCGGCTCGCGGGCTTCGCGCGGTTGGCGCTCGCGGCGATTTTCCTGGCCTTCACCACGCGGCTCGCGCGGCTCACGGGCTTCGCGAGGCTGACGTTCTTCACGGGCTTCGCGCGGCTGACGCTCTTCACGCGGTTCGCGGGCTTCGCGCGGCTGGCGTTCTTCACGCGGTTTGCGCTCTTCGCGCTCGCCACGCTCACTGCGCTCGTTGCGTTCACCACGCTCGCTGCGGTCGCGGTTGCCACGGCCGTCGCGACGGTTCTGCTGGCGACCGTTGCGGCGCTCGTCGCCACGCGGCTTGCGTTCGGCGGGCTTGGCTTCGACGACCGGCTGCTGCTCTTCTTCCTTGCCGGCGAACAGGCTCACCAGCGACTTGACCAGGCCCTTGAACAGGCTCGGTTGCGGCGTCGGTGCGGCCGGTGCCAGCGGGGCTGCCGGAGTCGGTGCGGCCGGGCGCGGCGGGGTGGTTTTCAGCGCGGCTTCCTGGCGCACCAGGGTGCGGGTGGCGCTGACCGGCTGGGCGTCTTCGACTTCGGCCGGGGTCATTTCGTAGCTGGACTGGCCGCTCAGCACTTCCGGGCTGTCGTCGCGCAGGCGCTGGACTTCGAAGTGCGGGGTTTCCAGGTGGTCGTTCGGCAGGATCACGATGCGCGCACGGGTGCGCAGCTCGATCTTGGTGATGCTGTTGCGCTTCTCGTTGAGCAGGAAGGCGGCAACCGGGATCGGCACCTGGGCGCGAACCTCGGCGGTGCGATCCTTCAGGGCTTCTTCTTCGATCAGGCGCAGGATGGCCAGCGACAGCGATTCGACGTCGCGGATGATGCCCTGACCGTTGCAGCGCGGGCAGACGATGCCGCTGGTCTCGCCGAGGGACGGACGCAGGCGCTGACGGGACATTTCCAGCAGGCCGAAGCGCGAGATGCGGCCAACCTGGACGCGGGCGCGGTCGGCTTCCAGGGCTTCGCGGACTTTCTCTTCCACGGCGCGCTGGTTCTTGGCCGGGGTCATGTCGATGAAGTCGATCACGATCAGGCCGCCGATGTCGCGCAGGCGCAGCTGGCGAGCGATCTCTTCGGCCGCTTCCAGGTTGGTCTGCAGGGCGGTTTCTTCGATGTCGCCGCCTTTGGTCGCACGTGCCGAGTTGATGTCGATGGACACCAGGGCTTCGGTCGGGTCGATGACGATGGAGCCGCCGGACGGCAGTTTCACTTCACGCTGGAAGGCGGTTTCGATCTGGCTTTCGATCTGGAAGCGGTTGAACAGCGGCACGCTGTCTTCGTACAGCTTGATCTTGCTGGCGTACTGCGGCATGACCTGCTGGATGAAGGCCAGGGCTTCTTCCTGGGCTTCGATGCTGTCGACCAGCACTTCGCCGATGTCCTGGCGCAGGTAGTCGCGGATAGCGCGGATGATGACGTTGGATTCCTGATAGATCAGGAAAGGCGCGGCGCGGCCTTGCGAGGCTTCCTTGATCGCGGTCCACAGCTGGATCAGGTAGTCCAGGTCGAGTTGCAGTTCTTCGCTGGAGCGGCCGAGGCCGGCGGTGCGCACGATCAGGCCCATGTCGCCCGGGGCGTTGAGGCCGTTCAGTGCTTCACGCAGTTCGTTGCGTTCTTCACCTTCGATGCGGCGGGAGATGCCACCGGCACGCGGGTTGTTCGGCATCAGCACCAAGTAGCGGCCGGCCAGGCTGATGAAGGTGGTCAGGGCGGCGCCCTTGTTGCCGCGCTCTTCCTTCTCGACCTGGACGATGACTTCCTGGCCTTCCTTCAATACTTCCTTGATGTTGACGCGGCCGCCTTCGGGAGCCTTGGAGAAGTATTCGCGGGAAATTTCCTTGAGGGGCAGGAAACCGTGGCGCTCGGCGCCGAAGTCGACGAAGGCGGCTTCGAGGCTGGGCTCGACGCGGGTGATGCGGCCCTTGTAGATGTTGGCCTTTTTCTGCTCGCGGGCGCCGGACTCGATGTCCAGGTCGTAGAGTTTCTGGCCGTCTACCAGGGCGACACGCAACTCTTCGGGCTGAGTTGCGTTGATCAGCATTCTTTTCATGTTGTACCAATGGTTTCCGGGCTACCGGAAACGGCGTTTGGCACACACGACTCTCACGGTCGGTGTCAGGGCGCGTCTTTCGGAGTGGTCGTAAATCACTCCGGTGTCCAGCGGCCAAGCCAACGGGGCCTGGGGCCGCGACAACGCTCCTGTTTGCTGTGGTGACAGAAGCACTCAGTCAGGGGAGGAATCAACCGGTCGGTGCGGACGAATGTGAAGCGTCTGGGTAATGCCTGTAGCTACGCTGTCCGACGGTTGTGCATCTCCACCCTACACGTATCGCTGAAATCGGGTGCCGCTCGCTGAATCCGTAGCGGGTTTGCATTACCGCAGGCAGGGCCTGCGCGTCTGTCGAGCCTGGTTGCGACTTCTGCGCTCAGGACTCTTTGGCTCAAGGCTTTGTTTCCGGAATTCATCGCGCTCTGTGCGGCGAGAATCCCGTCGGACGGCCTCACGTCCTGAATGGGTTGCGCTCGGCAGGGATGGCAAGGTTGTCGATCATCCGCTGACCGGGCCGCTTTTGGCGGCGTTCGCGACTATAGCAGTAATGATTAAGTGCTTCAATTCCATAAAAAATTGTTATGATTCCGGCATGACTACAGATAACTCTCCAACCTCCGGCGTTCAGCTGCTTGAGGTTGCGCCGGATCATGCCGGCCAGCGTATCGATAATTTCCTTCTCGCCCGCCTCAAGGGTGTGCCGAAAACCCTGATCTATCGCATTCTGCGCAAGGGCGAGGTGCGGGTGAACAAGGGGCGGATCAAGCCCGAATACAAACTGCAGGCTGGAGATATCGTGCGGGTTCCACCGCTGCGCCTGGCCGAGCGCGACGAGCCGGCGCCGCTGGCGCAGAGCCTGCTGGAGCGCCTGGAAGCGGCCATCGTCTATGAGGACAAAGCGCTGATCGTGCTGAACAAGCCGGCCGGCATCGCCGTGCATGGCGGCAGCGGCCTCAACTACGGGGTGATCGAGGCGTTCCGCCAGTTGCGCCCGGATGCCAAGGATATCGAGCTGGTGCATCGTCTGGATCGCGACACCTCGGGCCTGCTGATGATCGCCAAGAAGCGCAGCATGCTGCGCCATCTGCACGAGGCGCTGCGCGGTGATGGCGTGGACAAGCGCTACATGGCCCTGGTGCGCGGCAGCTGGCCGACTTCGAAGAAGAAAGTGGCAGCGCCGCTGCTGAAGAACAACCTGCGCTCCGGTGAGCGCATGGTCGAGGTCAATCCCGAAGGCAAGGAGGCGCTTACCGAGTTTCGCGTGCTGCGCCGCTTCGGCGAGTTCGCCACTCTGGTCGAGGCCAGTCCGATCACCGGGCGCACGCACCAGATTCGCGTGCATGCCAAGCACGCTGGGCACTCCATTGCTGGCGATGCCAAGTACGGCGACGAGGAGTTCACGCGCGAGGTGCGCGAGCTGGGCGGCAAGCGCCTGTTCCTGCACGCCTATCAGCTGAAGATCGAGCTGCCGGATGGTCAGCCTCTGGAGTTGCAGGCCGAGGTGGACGACATGTGGGCGCAGACCCTGGAGCGACTCGGTGCCTGACTATCAGCTGCTGATCTTCGACTGGGATGGCACTCTGGTCGACTCGATCGGTCGTATCGTCGAGTCCATGCGCCGCGCTGCCGATGTCTGTGGTCTGCCGCAGCTGAGTGACGAGGCGATCAAGGGCATTATCGGTCTCGGTCTGCCTGAGGCTATCCAGACCCTTTACCCCCAGCTGCGCGAGGCGGCGCAGGTCGAGCGCTTCCGCGTGGGTTATGGCGAGCATTACATGGCGCTGGAGAGTGAGCCGTCGGCGCTGTTTCCGGGGGTTGCCGAGTCGCTCGAGTCCTTTCGGGATCAGGGCTATCGTCTGGCGGTGGCTACCGGCAAGAGTCGTCGCGGCCTGCACAAGGTGCTGGAAGGGCATGGCTGGCTGGATTATTTCGATATCACCCGCTGCGCCGACGAGACGGCCAGCAAGCCGCATCCGCGCATGCTGCACGAGATCATGGCGCATTGCGCTGTTGCGCCGGAGCGGGCGCTGATGGTCGGTGATTCGGCCTTCGACCTGCTGATGGCGCGCAATGCGGGCGTGGATTCGGTGGCGGTAGGCTTCGGCGCGCAGCCGTTGGACAGTCTGCGGGCTCACGAGCCCCGGTTGGCGATCAATGAGTTTTCCGAATTGCGTGCCTGGCTGGAAGGGCGCGCACCTCTTGGCTCTGTCGAGGTTGGCGAGTATGTCTGATCAGTGGAATGCATCGGGTGACGAAAAGGCCTGGAAGCTGCTGGAGCAAACCCTCCAGGCCGGCGTGATCGAGCAGCGTCGCGCGCGGCGCTGGGGCATTTTCTTCAAATTGTTGGCGTTCGTTTATTTGTTCGGCGCCCTGGCATTGTTCTCGCCGGCTCTGAAGCTGGACAAGGCGGCGTCCTCGGCGGAGCACCACACGGCGCTGATCGAGGTGCGTGGCATGATCATGGCTGACGAGGAGGCCAGTGCCGACAATATCGTCAGCAGTCTGCGCGCGGCGTTCGAGGACAAGAAGACCAAGGGCATTGTCCTGCGCATCAATAGCCCGGGCGGCAGTCCGGTGCAGTCGGGCTACATCTATGACGAGATCAAGCGCCTGCGTGGCGAGCACCCGGATATCAAGGTCTATGCGGTGATCAGCGACCTGGGCGCCTCCGGTGCCTATTACATCGCCAGTGCCGCCGACCAGATCTATGCCGACAAGGCCAGCCTGGTCGGTTCCATCGGTGTCACGGCGGCCACCTTCGGCTTCGTCGGGGTGATGGAGAAGGTCGGTGTCGATCGTCGCGTCTACACCTCGGGTGAGCACAAGGCCTTCCTGGATCCCTTCCAGCCGCAGAAGGAGGAGGAGACCCGCTTCTGGCAGGGCGTGCTGGAAACCACCCACAAGCAGTTCATCGACAGCGTGAAGAAGGGGCGTGGCGAGCGTCTCAAGGTCGACCAGCATCCGGAGCTGTTCTCCGGCCTGATCTGGTCCGGCGAGCAGGCTCTGCAGCTGGGTCTGGTCGATGCGCTGGGTAGCAGCAGTTACGTCGCCCGCGAGGTAATCGGCGCCAAGGATATCGTCGACTTCACTCGCGAAGAGAATCCTTTCGATCGCTTCACCAAGAAGCTCGGCACCAGCGTGGCCGAGCGCCTGGCGCTGTGGATGGGCTTCCAGGGGCCGGCGTTGCGCTGATTGCTCCCGTGAGAAGCCCGGCCCGTGCCGGGCTTCTTCCTTTTATATAGGCGCTCAGGGAATGGCGATGCCTTCCCGCTCCAGCATCTGCACCAGGCGAATCAGCGGCAGGCCGATCAGGCTGGTGTTGTCCTCGCCCTCGGTGGCGCGAAACAGGCTGACGCCCAGGCCCTCGGCCTTGAAGCTGCCGGCGCAGTCATAAGGTTGTTCCGCCTGCAGGTAGCGGCTGATCTGCTCTTCGTCGAGTGCGCGGAAGTGCACGGTGAAAGGCACCAGATCAACCTGGCAGTGGCCGCTGGCGCTATTGAGCAGGGCCAGGCCGGTCAGGAAGGTCACGCTGGCGCCGCTGGCGGCCATTAGCTGGCTGCGGGCGCGGCTGAAATCGTGAGGTTTGCCGAGTATCTGGTTGCCGAGGACGGCGACCTGGTCCGAGCCAATGATCAGGTGCGCCGGGTGCAGCTCGCTGAGGGCGCGGGCCTTGGCTTCGGCCAGGCGGCGCACCAGGGCTTCGGCGCTTTCGTTCGGGAGTGGTGTTTCGTCGATCGCCGGCGCTGCCCAGGTGAAAGGTTGTCGCAACCGGGCGAGCAGTTCGCGGCGATAGGGCGAGCTAGAGGCGAGTACCAGTGGCAGCATGATCGTTCTCCTGGTGGGTCGGCGATTCTAGCTGCCGCGACGGTGAGCGGACAGGGCGGAAATTCCTTTGACAGGGGCAGGGTGCATCCCTAGAATACCGCGCCTATGTCGAATGGACCGATTCCACCTCACGTTGATCCGCGCAAACTCGCCGATCGCGGTGTTACCCTCGAAGGGGAGATGCCGCTGGCCAGTTTCGAGCGACTGTGCGACTCGCTGGAAGATAACTCCGGCAAGGTGCGCGCGAAGCTGGTCTTCGAACGTGGCGAGCGTCGAGCTGTGAGTATTCACAGTGAGCTCGAGGTTGAGGTCAAGATGGTTTGCCAGCGTTGTCTGGAACTGGTCGCCCTGCCGATCCGCAGCGAGTGTCATTACGCGGTGGTGAAGGAAGGTGCGGATACCCAGTCGCTGCCGAAGGGCTATGACGTGCTGGAAGTGGGTGAAGATCCGTTGGATCTGATGACGCTGGTCGAAGATGAGCTTCTGCTCGCTCTGCCCATCGTTCCGGCCCATGACCCTGAGGATTGCCAGCAGCCGGCCGGTGCTAACGAGCCCGAGCCGAGCCAGGACGAGGTATCGCGGTCCAACCCGTTCAGTGTTTTGGCGCAGTTAAAGCGTGACCCAAACGTTTAGGAGTTAATGAGTTATGGCTGTTCAGCAGAACAAAAAATCCCGCTCTGCCCGCGACATGCGCCGTTCGCACGACGCTCTCGAGGCCAACGCTCTGTCCGTCGAGAAGAGCACCGGTGAAGTTCACCTGCGTCACCACGTGTCGCCGGAAGGTTTCTACCGCGGCCGTAAAGTGATCGACAAGGGCGCCGACGAGTAATCCTTGTCCGCTTTGATCGCTATCGATGCAATGGGTGGGGACTTCGGTCCCCATCTCATTGTTCCAGCCTGCATCGCCAGTCTGGTTGAATTCCCCTCGCTTCATCTGGTCCTTGTCGGCCAAGCCCCCGTCCTCGAAGAACTGATTGCCCTCCATCCGGGTGTCGATCGCGCGCGCCTGCAGGTCGAGCACGCCAGCGAGGTGATCGGCATGGACGAGCGCCCCACTCATGCGCTGCGTGGCAAGCCGGATGCCTCCATGCGTGTCATGCTGGAGCTGGTGCGCAGCGGTCGGGCCAAGGCCTGCGTCAGTGCCGGCAATACCGGCGCGCTGATGGCGCTTTCCCTCTATGTGCTCAAGCCGCTGCCCGGCATCGACCGGCCGGCGATGGTCACCGCGGTACCGACCGCCAGAGGCGTCTGTCATCTGCTCGATCTGGGCGCCAATGTCGATTGCAGCGCCGAGCAGCTCTACCAGTTCGCCGTCATGGGCTCGGTTGCGGCCGAGGCTCAGGGCGTGGTGCGCCCGCGGGTGGCGCTGCTGAATGTCGGTACCGAGAACATCAAGGGCAACCAGCAGGTCAAGCTGGCTGCCAGTCTGCTGCAGCAGGCGCAGGGGCTGAACTACATAGGCTTCGTCGAAGGGGATGGCCTGTATCGCGGCGAGGCGGATGTGGTGGTGTGCGACGGCTTCGTCGGCAACATCCTGCTCAAGTCCAGCGAGGGCCTGGTGTCGATGATCTCCGAGCGGATCGAAGCGCTATTCAATGAAGGTTTTGTCTCCAGGCTAGCGGGGGCCGTGGCACTGCCGCTGCTCAAGCGCCTGCGCGGCGAGCTGGCGCCTGCGCGGCATAACGGGGCCAGCTTCCTGGGGCTGCAGGGGATCGTGGTGAAGAGCCATGGTGCGGCCAGCGGCGAGGGTTTCCAGAGCGCCATTCGTCGGGCTGTGATCGAGGTGCGCGAGAACCTGCCGCAGCGTCTGCACGGTCGTCTCGAGGATCTGTTGCTCTGACGCATGGCTCGGGTCATGTGTCCTGTTGCCGTGCCGCCCCGTCTCCTGAACTCCTGCTGTTTGACGATCTCCAAACCTGGCAGCCTGTGACCCCCTTCGTGGTTGTTTCATCCAATCTGCAGTTTCCGGCTCGGCTTGGCCGCGCCGCTTCCTCCGACTAGATAAGGGAACGTTTTGATGTCTGCCTCCCTCGCATTTGTCTTCCCCGGCCAAGGTTCGCAGTCGCTCGGCATGCTCGCCGAGCTTGGCGCCCAGCAGGCGCTGATCCGGGACACCTTCGGCGAGGCCTCCGAGGCGCTCGGCTACGACCTCTGGGCGCTGACCCAGCAGGGGCCGGAGGAGCGCCTCAATGAAACCGACAAGACCCAGCCGGCCATTCTGACCGCCTCCGTTGCCCTCTGGCGCCTGTGGCTGGCCGAAGGCGGCGCCCGCCCGGCTTTCGTCGCCGGCCACAGCCTGGGTGAGTACTCGGCGCTGGTTGCCGCCGGAGCCATCGAATTCCGCGATGCGGTCAAGTTGGTCGAGCTGCGTGGCCAGTTGATGCAGCAGGCCGTGCCGGCCGGGCAGGGCGGCATGGCCGCCATTCTCGGTCTGGAAGATGCCGATGTGCTGGCCGCCTGTGCCGAAGCGGCGCAGGGCGAGGTGGTCAGCGCGGTCAACTTCAATGCGCCCGGCCAGGTGGTGATCGCCGGTAGCGCTGCCGCGGTCGAGCGCGCCATCGAGGCCTGCAAGGCGCGTGGCGCCAAGCGCGCCATGCCGCTGCCGGTCAGCGTGCCGTCGCATTGTGCGCTGATGCGCCCGGCGGCCGAGAAGTTTGCCGATGCGGTCAACGGCCTGGCCTGGCAGGCCCCGCAGATCGCCCTGGTGCAGAACGTCAGCGCGGCGGTGCCGGCTGATCTGGACACCCTCAAGCGCGACCTGTTGGCTCAGCTGTACAGCCCGGTGCGCTGGGTGGAGAGCGTGACCTACCTGGCCGCTCAGGGCGTCACCGAACTGGTCGAGTGCGGCCCGGGCAAGGTCCTGGCCGGTCTCAACAAGCGTTGCGTCAAAGGCATCAACACTCACAGCCTGGAAACCCGGGAAGCCTTCGCCGCCGTGCGTGCGGCGCTGGCCTGAGATACAAGGAGAGAAGCATGAGTCTGCAAGGCAAGGTCGCTCTGGTCACCGGCGCCAGCCGTGGTATCGGCCAGGCCATCGCGTTCGAGCTGGGCCGTCAGGGCGCCATCGTCATCGGTACCGCCACCAGTGAAGCTGGTGCTGCGCGCATCGGCGAGGCACTCAAGGAGCAGGGCATCCAGGGTGCCGGCCTGATGCTGGATGTGGCCAGCAGCGAGTCGGTGGAGGCTGTTCTGGAACAGATCCAGAAGGATTTCGGTGCCGTCGCCATCCTGGTCAACAACGCCGGCATTACCCGCGACAACCTGATGCTGCGGATGAAGGACGAGGAGTGGTTCGACGTCATCAATACCAACCTCAACAGCCTGTTCCGCCTGTCCAAGGCCGTGCTGCGCGGCATGACCAAGGCGCGCTGGGGTCGCATCATCAGCATCGGTTCGGTGGTGGGTGCCATGGGTAACGCCGGGCAGGCCAACTACGCGGCGGCCAAGGCCGGCCTGGAAGGCTTCAGCCGCGCCCTGGCGCGTGAAGTCGGTTCGCGCTCGATCACCGTGAACTCGGTAGCGCCGGGCTTTATCGACACCGACATGACCCGCGAGCTGCCGGAAGCCCAGCGCGAGGCGCTGCTGACCCAGATTCCGCTGGGTCGCCTCGGCCAGGCCGAAGAGATTGCCAAGGTCGTGGGCTTCCTCGCCTCCGATGGCGCGGCCTACGTTACCGGTGCCACGGTACCGGTGAATGGCGGCATGTACATGAGCTGAATGTGACTCGCCGCTTCAGGAAACTGTCATAAAACCAGTCTAAAGTCCGTTACAAAAGTGCAACCGGCGGTAGACGGCAGTTCGGAAGGGGCCGGGGATTCGGCTTGAAACTTAGAAAACCCTTTCTATACACTGCAGCCCAGCTGCACGGAATTTTCCACTAGGAGTGAAAACTAGACATGAGCACCATCGAAGAACGCGTCAAGAAAATCGTCGCCGAGCAACTGGGCGTCAAAGAAGATGAAGTGACCAACAGCGCTTCCTTCGTCGAAGACCTGGGCGCCGATTCCCTTGACACCGTTGAGCTGGTGATGGCTCTGGAAGAGGAATTCGAGACCGAAATCCCGGACGAGCAGGCTGAGAAGATCACCACCGTTCAGGAAGCCATCGATTACATCACCGCGCACGCCTAAGCGCCTGTAATCGCCGGTTTTCGGCCCCGAGAAGCCGCACTGCCCCTCAAAAGGCGTGCGGTTTTTCTTTGTCGGGGCGGCCAGTTTCAACGAACAAGAGGATTGTGCAGTGTCGCGTAGACGCGTCGTGATTACCGGTATGGGCATGCTGTCGCCGCTGGGCACCGATGTAGCCAGCAGCTGGCAGGGCATTCTGGCCGGCCGCAGTGGTATCGGCCTGATCGAGCATATGGATCTGTCGGCCTATTCCACCCGCTTCGGCGGTTCGGTGAAGGGCTTCAACGTCGAGGAATATCTGTCGGCCAAGGAGGCGCGCAAGCTCGACCTGTTCATCCAGTACGGCCTGGCGGCCAGCTTCCAGGCGATGCGTGATTCCGGCCTGGAAGTCACCGATGCCAACCGCGAGCGCATCGGCGTGGCCATGGGCTCGGGGATTGGCGGTCTGACCAACATCGAGAACAACTGCAAATCCCTGTTCGAGCAGGGGCCGCGGCGCATTTCGCCGTTCTTCGTGCCCGGCTCGATCATCAACATGATTTCCGGTTTCCTGTCGATTCACCTGGGTCTGCAGGGGCCGAACTACGCCATCGCCACCGCCTGCACCACCGGTACTCACTGCATCGGCATGGCCGCGCGCAACATCGCCTACGGCGAGGCGGACGTGATGGTCGCCGGTGGCGCCGAGATGGCCACCTGTGGTCTGGGCATTGGTGGCTTCGGCGCGGCTCGCGCACTGTCCACGCGCAACGACGATCCGACCAAGGCCAGCCGCCCCTGGGACAAGGGCCGTGACGGCTTCGTGCTGTCCGACGGCGCCGGTGCTCTGGTGCTGGAGGAGCTGGAACACGCCAAGGCGCGTGGCGCGACCATCTACGCCGAGCTGGTCGGCTTCGGCATGAGCGGCGATGCCTACCACATGACCTCGCCGCCCGAAGATGGCGCCGGGGCTGCCCGCTGCATGACCAATGCACTGCGTGATGCCGGCCTCAACCCGGAGCAGATCCAGTACATCAACGCCCACGGCACTTCGACCTCGGCGGGCGACAAGGCCGAGGCCTGTGCCGTGAAGTCGGTGTTCGGCGCGCATGCGCACAAGCTGTCGGTCAGCTCGACCAAGTCCATGACCGGCCACCTGCTGGGAGCCGCCGGTGCGGTCGAGGCGATCTTCAGCGTGCTGGCCCTGCGCGATCAGGTGGCGCCGCCGACCATCAACCTGGACGAGCCGGACGAGGGCTGCGATCTCGACTTCGTCGCCCACCAGGCCAAGCCGCTGGCGATCGACGCGGTGCTGTCCAACTCCTTCGGCTTCGGCGGCACCAACGGATCGCTGGTGTTCCGCCGTTTCAACGGCTGATGCTGAGCTGGGTCGACGGCCGCCCGGCCACGGAGCTACTGCTGAGCGACCGCGGCTTGGCCTATGGCGATGGTCTATTCGAGACCATCGCCGTGCGCGGCGGCCGCGCCGTTCTGCTGTCGCGTCATCTGACGCGCCTGGCCGAGGGCCTGCGGCGGCTGGCCATCGATCTCGATCTGGTTGCGCTGGAGGCCGAGCTGCATGCCTTTTTCAGCGAGCTGGGCGAGGGCGTGGCCAAGCTGATCATCACCCGTGGTGAGGGTCTGCGCGGTTACGCACCGCCGCAACCTACGCAGCCGCGCCGCATCCTGCTGGGCAATCCGCTGCCCAGCTATCCCGCCGCCAATGCCGAGCAGGGCGTATGCCTTTACCCCTGCGTCACGCGCCTGGCCGAGCAGCCGCTGCTGGCCGGCCTCAAGCACCTCAATCGCCTGGAGCAGGTGCTGGCCCGTGGCGAGTGGCAGGACCCTGCCTTCGCTGAGGGACTGATGCGTGATCAATCCGGGCGGGTGATCGAAGGCGTCTACAGCAACCTGTTTCTGCTCAATGACGGCGCACTGGCGACCGCCGACCTGTCGCGTTGCGGCGTGGCCGGCGTGATGCGCGCCGAGGTGCTGGAGCAGGCGAGGCGCCTGGGCATCTCTTGTGAGGTGCGTGACATTGGCTACGACGAACTGCTCGGGGCTGACGAGGTTTTCCTCTGCAACAGCCTTTATGGCATCTGGCCGGTGCGCGAACTGGCCTCCAGCGTCTGGCCGGCCGGGCCGCTCACCCGTAAACTGCAGGCCCTTATCCGCAGTCTTCTGGATTCCTGATTCGTGATTCGCAAGTTGCTGTTGCTGCTGGTCGCCGGCCTGGTGGCACTCATGCTGGCGTTGGCTCTGGCTGGTTGGAGCCTGCGCAGCGCCCTGGACCAGCCGCTCAAGCTGGAGAGTGAACGCCTGATCGAGGTCGTGCCGGGCGATACGCCCGGTGGCCTGCTCAACCGCCTGGAAGGGGAAGGGGTGCTTGATGGCGCCTTCTGGCTGCGTCTGTACTGGCGCTTCAATCTGCCTGGCCAGGCGCTGCACAGCGGCGAATATCGTCTGACTCCCCAGCAGAGCGCGCGCGACCTGCTCGAACTGTGGCGGCGCGGCGAGGTGGTGCAGTACAGCCTGACGCTGGTCGAGGGCTGGAGCTTCCGCCAGGTGCGCGCGGCGCTGGTGCGCCAGGAAAAGCTCGAGCAACGCCTGGCCGATCTCGATGACAAGGCGCTGATGGACCGGCTCGGCCTGGCCGGTGTCAGCCCGGAAGGGCGTTTCTTTCCCGATACCTACCGCTACGTGCGTGGCATGAGCGATCTGGATCTGCTCAAGCAGGCCAGTGTACGTCTGGATCAGGTGCTGGACGAGGAGTGGGCCAGGCGCGCTGACGGCTTGCCCTATCGCAAGCCTTACGACGCCCTGATCATGGCCTCGATGGTGGAGAAGGAGACCGGCGTGGCCGAAGAGCGCGGGCAGATCGCCGGCGTGTTCGTCCGCCGCTTGCGCAGCGGCATGCGCCTGCAGACCGACCCGACGGTGATCTTCGGCCTCGGTGAGCGCTACAACGGCAACCTGACCCGCGCCCACCTGCAGCAGCCGACGCCCTACAACACCTACGTGATCGATGGCATGCCGCCAACCCCGATCGCCCTGGCCGGCCGCGAAGCGATTCATGCCGCGCTCAATCCGGTGGCCGGCAAGAGCCTGTACTTCGTCGCCCGCGGCGATGGCAGCCATGTATTCTCGGAAACCCTGGAGCAGCACAACCGTGCCGTGCGCGAGTATCAGCTCAAGCGCCGCGCCGATTACCGCTCCAGCCCCGCGCCCAGATAAGGAAAACCCGTGAGCGGTCTGTTCATCACCCTGGAGGGCCCGGAAGGGGCCGGCAAGAGCACCAACCGCGAGTACCTCGCCGAGCGTCTGCGCGAGCAGGGCATCGAGGTGGTGCTGAGTCGCGAGCCCGGCGGCACGCCGCTGGCCGAGCGCATCCGCGAGCTGCTGCTGGCGCCCAGTGACGAGATCATGGACAGCGATACCGAGCTGCTGCTGGTCTTCGCGGCGCGCGCGCAGCATTTGGCGCAGGTGATTCGCCCGGCCCTGGCGCGCGGCGCCGTGGTGCTCTGTGATCGCTTCACCGATGCCACCTACGCCTACCAGGGCGGCGGTCGCGGCCTGAGCGAGGCGCGCATCGCCGAACTGGAGCGTTTCGTCCAGGGCGAGCTGCGTCCACACCTGACCCTGGTATTCGACCTGCCGGTGGAGATCGGTCTGTCGCGTGCTGCCGCGCGCGGGCGCCTGGATCGCTTCGAGCAGGAGGGGCGCGCCTTCTTCGATGCCGTGCGCCATACCTACCTGCAGCGTGCCCAAGCCGCGCCGGCGCGCTATCGCGTGCTGGATGCGGCGCAGTCGCTGCAGGCAGTGCAGCGGGCCATCGATGCGCTGCTGCCGGAAATCCTGGAGCGCTGCCGTGGCTGAGGCCTACCCCTGGCAGGAGCCACTCTGGCAGCAACTGGCGAGCCGCCCACGGCATGCCCACGCCTACCTGCTGCACGGGCCCGCCGGCATCGGCAAGCGCGACCTGGCCGAGCGTCTGATGGCCCGGCTGCTGTGCCAGAAACCCGACAGCCTGGAGGCTTGCGGCCAGTGCAAGGCCTGTCACCTGCTGGCGGCCGGTACCCATCCTGATGTGTTCGTACTGGAGCCAGAGGAGGCGGACAAGGCGATCAAGGTCGACCAAGTGCGCGAGCTGGTCAGCTTCGTGGTGCAGACCGCGCAGCTGGGCGGGCGCAAGGTGGTGTTGCTGGAGCCGGTGGAGGCGATGAACCTCAACTCCGCCAATGCCCTGCTCAAGAGCCTGGAGGAGCCTTCCGGCGATACCGTGCTGCTACTAGTCAGTCACCAGCCCAGTCGCCTGCTGCCGACCGTCAAGAGCCGCTGCGTGCAGCAGGCCTGTCCGTTGCCGAGCCCGCAGCAGAGCCTGGCCTGGTTGGCCCAGGCGCTGCCCGAGGTGAGCGACGAGCAGCGTGGCGAGCTGCTGGCGCTGGCTGCCGGCTCGCCGCTGATGGCGCGCCGCCTGCACGCTCAGGGCGTACTGGAGCAGCGCGCGCTGGTGGTCGAGGGGGTTAAGAAGCTGCTCAAGCAGCAGGCCAGTCCCAGCCAGTTGGCCGAGGCCTGGAAGACCCTGCCGATGGCCATGCTGTTCGACTGGTTCTGCGACTGGGCGCAGTTGATGCTGCGCTACCAGCTGAGCCGCGACGAGGAGGGCCTCGGGGCTGCCGACATGCGCAAGGTGGTGCAGTACCTGGCCGACAAAACCCCGCAGCACAAGCTGCTGGCCATGCAGGACTGGTTGCTACAGCAACGGCAGAAGGTGCTGGGCAAGGCCAACCTGAACGGTGCTCTGCTTCTCGAAGCCCTGCTGGTGCAGTGGGCAAGCCTGCCCGGACCGGGCTAGAATCGAGAAATTGGATTAAGTTGCCAGGATTAGCGCATGAGTTTGCCACCGAATCTGGGACCGCGTAACGGCATCCTGTCCCTCACCATCAAGGACAAATCCGTTCTCTACGCGGCCTATATGCCGTTTGTTCGCAACGGCGGCCTGTTCATCCCCACCGCCAAAAGCTACAAGCTGGGCGACGAGGTGTTCATGCTGCTGAACCTGATGGACGAGCCGGAGAAGATCCCGGTGGCTGGCAAAGTAGTGTGGATCACCCCCAAGGGCGCTCAGGGCAACCGTGCCGCTGGTGTCGGTGTTCAGTTCAACGATGGCGACAACACCGCGCGCAACAAGATCGAGACTTACCTGGCCGGTGCGCTGAAGTCGGATCGCCCGACCCACACCATGTAAGAACCTGCCCACAATCTGCTGCGCGTCGGCTAAACGGCGTTGAAAACAGCCTCGGAATGCTCATTTACTACTCGTAAACTCCGCCTCCTCGGCCATTTTCGCCACCGTTTATCGCTAGCTCGCGAGATCGAGAACAGGTTCTGAACCACGCACACCAAGCTTCAAGGTAGAGGCGCCCGAATCGGGCGCTTCGTCATTTCAGAGACAGAGAAATTCCATGCTGGTTGATTCCCACTGCCACCTCGACCGCCTCGATCTGGCGGCCCATGATGGTTCCCTCGATGCGGCGCTGGCTGCCGCCCGCGCCCGTGGCGTGCAGCACTTCCTGTGCATCGGCGTCAGCGCCGACAACGCCGGGGCAGTCAAGGCGCTGGCCGAACGCTTTGCCGATGTCGACTGCTCGGTGGGGGTGCATCCGCTGGATCTGGAGCAGGGCGAGGCGCCGGCACTGGACTGGCTGCTGGGCGAGCTGAACCACCCGCATGTGGTGGCCATTGGCGAAACCGGGCTGGACTACCACTACGAGCCGGAGGCGGCCGAGCTGCAGCAGCAGTCGTTCCGCCTGCATCTGGAGGCGGCGAAGATCACCGGCAAACCGGTGATCGTGCACACCCGCGAGGCGCGCGCCGATACTCTCGCGCTGCTGCGCGAGGCGGCGTTGCCGCAGGCCGGCGTGCTGCACTGCTTCACCGAGGACTGGGAGATGGCCAAGGCGGCGCTGGACATCGGCTTCTACATCTCGCTGTCCGGCATCGTCACCTTCCGCAATGCCGATGCCCTGCGCGAAGTGGCGCGCAAGGTGCCGGCCGACCGCCTGTTGGTGGAAACCGACGCGCCCTATCTCGCGCCCATCCCGCATCGCGGCAAACCCAATCTGCCGCAGTATGTGCGCGAGGTCGCGGAGTTCCTGGCGATGGTGCGCGGCGAGCGCTTCGAGGACCTGGCCGCGCAGACCACGGCCAACTTCAAGCGCCTGTTTCCGCTGGCCAGAGTCGTCTGATCGGCTCGGTGGGTAAAAATCGCGGACAAAAAAAACCCGGGTTCTGGGGGATGAATCCGGGTCAAGACCATTAGGAGTAAAACAAGGTACGCGATCCACGGTACCCAGACTGGCGGGGCACTTGGGGGGAGATGCCGCACACCAGTAGTTCCAGTATTGGCCAGGAATTCCGATCGTCCAGATTGGTTTGGGCGGTTTCTTAAACGTATTTGGAATACCGCCGCCTCTGCTGAGCACTCAGTCTTGTCGCAACTGGTCCAGCACGGCCAGCGTCTGCTCGATCACCGCCGGCTCGGTGTAGAAGTGCGGCGACAAACGGATACCTTTGCCCCGTTGCGCGCAGATCACCTGTCGCTCCCTGAGACGGGCGAATAGCGCCTGGTTGTCCCAACCGTCCCAGCTGAACGTCAGGATACCGGCGCGTCGGGCCGGGTTCAGCGGGCTGTGCAGCTGCACCCCGGCGATGCGCTGCAATCCTTCCTGCAGCTGCAGCACGCGCTCCTCGATCAGCGCCGCAACCTGCGTCATGTCGACGTCCTCCAGCAGCGACAGGCTGGCCTCCAGTGCCATGGCGCCAAGCATGTTCGGGCTGCCGCACTCGAAGCGTCGAGCGCTGCGTGCCGGCTGCCACTCGCGGCGGTCATAGTCGCCGGCATGCTCCAGCATGTGCCAGCCGTATTCATGCAGGGCCAGCTGTTCGCGCAGGTCGCTGCGGCAATAGAACACGCCGAGACCTTCCGGGCCGAGCAGCCATTTGTGCCCATCGGCCATGGCGAAGGCGCAGTCGCTGGCCTGGACGTCGAAGGGCTGGGCGCCGAGTTGCTGGATGGCGTCCACGCACAGCAGCACCCCCTTGCTGCGACAGCCCGCGCCCAGGCGTGGCAGGTCCAGGCGCAGGCCGCTGGCGTACTGCACGGCGCTGATCGACAGCAGCCGCGTGCGCGGCCCGCAGGCGGCGAGCAGGGCAGCCTCCGGGTCACTGCCACTCAGGTTGACCTGTACCACCTCGACACCGCGTGGCTTCAGGGCCTCCCAGACGATGCGGTTGGAGGGAAACTCCTCGTCGCTGATCACCACCTGGTCGCCAGCTCGCCAATCCAGTCCGAACGCGACGAAGGAGAGGGCTTCCGAAGTGTTTTTGACCAGTGCAATATCCGCGGTGCTCGTTGCGTTCAGCAGGCGCTGGAAGCGCTCACGTAGGCGCCTTTCCACCTGCAGCCAGGCCGGATAATCACGGGCACCGCTGCGGCTGTTCTCTTCGGCGAAGCGCTGCACGGCCTCGCTGGCGCGCTTCGGCCAGGGCGCCACGGCGGCGTGATTGAGGTAGCAAAGGCCTGCAGCTAGAGGAAATTCGTCGCTTAGATTGGGCATGGGGCCGATGATCCGTGCATTTTCGTGCTGAACAGGCATAATATTGCGCCTCGATTTTTCATCCTGTAGTCATTTTATGAACAAAGAGCCTCGCAAAGTCCGTGAATTCCGTCGTCGCGAACAGGAAATTCTCGATACCGCGCTCAAGCTCTTCCTTGAACAGGGTGAAGACAGCGTCACCGTCGAGATGATCGCCGACGCCGTCGGTATCGGCAAAGGCACGATCTACAAGCATTTCAAGTCCAAGGCCGAGGTCTACCTGCGCCTGATGCTGGACTACGAGCGCGACCTCAATGCCCTGCTGCTGTCCGAGGACGTGGCCAAGGACAAGGAAGCGCTGGCGCGCGCCTACTTCGAGTTCCGCATGCGCGACCCGCAGCGCTATCGCCTGTTCGACCGCCTCGAAGAGAAGGTGGTCAAGGGCAACCAGGTGCCGGAGATGGTCGAGCAGCTGCACAAGATCCGTACCTCCAACTTCGAGCGTCTGACCCAGCTGATCAAGGGCCGCATCGAGGAGGGCAAGCTGGAGGACGTGCCGCCTTACTTCCACTACTGCGCCGCCTGGGCGCTGGTGCACGGCGCCGTGGCGCTGTACCACTCGCCGTTCTGGAGCAGCGTGCTGGAGGACCAGGATGGCTTCTTCCAGTTCCTCATGGACATCGGCGTGCGCATGGGCAACAAGCGCAAGCGCGACGGCGAAGCGCCGGCAGCCTGATGCCATTCAGCCCGCCAATGATGCGTTTTTTGCCATCGGCGGCGGGCATATACTCCGAAGCGAACACTGTCGGAGTTGCCCATGATCGTTGATCGCCAGGGTCGGCGCTTTCGTAACCTGCGCATCAGCCTGACCGCCGCCTGCAACTACGCCTGCACCTACTGTGTGCCGGACGGCAAGCGTCTGGTGGCGGCGCAGGACGAGCTGTCCGCCGAGGCCATGGTGCGCGGCGTGGCCTACCTGATCGAGGCGGCCGGCATCGAACGCCTGCGCATCACCGGCGGCGAGCCGCTGGTCAGCCCCAAGCTCGAACACTTCCTGCGCGGCGTCAGCCGCCTGGGTCTGCAGGACATCGGCCTGACCAGCAATGGCCAGCTGCTCTCGCGCAAGCTGCCGTTGCTGCTGGAGTGCGGGCTCAAGCGCATCAACGTGTCCCTGGATACCCTCGACCCAGTCGCCTTCAAGCGCATCGCCCGTGGCGGTGATCTGCCGACTGTGCAGCAGGGCTTGGCGGAGGCGCGGGCCGCGGGGCTGAAGATCAAGATCAACATGGTGCCGCTGCGCGGGCAGAACCACGAGCAGGTGCTGCCGATGCTCGACTACTGCCTGGAGAACGGCTTCGAGCTGCGCTTCATCGAGCTGATGCGCATGGGCCATCTGGCCCGTGAGGGGGCCAGCTTCCAGCAGCAGTTCTATGGCATGCCCGAGCTGCTGGAGAAGGTCGCCGAGCATCACGAGTTCGTCCAGGCGCCGGCACCACTGGATGCCACCGCGCTGCGCTATGAGATTCCCGGCCGCGGCTTCTTCGGCGTGATCGCCAACGAGAGCGTGCCGTTCTGTCGTACCTGCTCGCGCCTGCGCCTGTCGTCGACTGGCTGGTTGCATGGCTGCCTGTCGTCGAGCAACCGCCACTATGTCGGCGATCTGCTCGACAAGCCGCGCCACCAGGCCTTGCCGGCCCTGCAACGCCTGCTGGTGCGCGCCCTGGCGGACAAGCAGGAGGTCGCTTTTGCCGGCGGTGTCACCGTCATGAAAATCATCGGCGGCTAATCGGCCGCCCCGTACCAAGCCAGAAACCATGTCCGCCGAATTCCCCATCGCCTATATCGAGCCGGTGTTCCGTCCGCCGAGCGAAGCCCATTCCCTGATCCTGCCGGTGACCAACGGCTGCTCGTGGAACCACTGCACCTTCTGCGAGATGTACACGGCGCCGCAGAAGAAATTCCGTGCCCGCGACGAGGACCAGGTGCTGGAGGAAATCCGCCGCGCCGGCGAACGGCTGATCGTGCAGCGGGTGTTCCTCGCCGACGGCGACGCCCTGGTGCTGCCGACCCGGCGCCTGCTGAATATCCTGCAGGCCATTCGCGAGCACATGCCCGAGGTCGACCGCGTCTCCAGCTACTGCCTGCCGCGCAACCTGCGCAAGAAGTCGGTGGCCGAGCTCAAGGAGCTGGCCGACGCCGGCCTGAAAATGGCCTATGTCGGCTGCGAGTCGGGTGACGACGAGGTGCTGGCGCGGGTCAACAAGGGCGAGACCTATGAGTCCAGCCTCAGCGCCCTGGAAAAACTCGGCGAAGCCGGCATCACCCGCTCGGTGATGATCCTCAACGGCCTTGGCGGTACCGCCCTCAGCGAGCAGCATGCCGATAACTCAGCGCGCCTGATGAATGCCGCCCAGCCGGAATTCCTCTCCACCCTGGTGGTCAGCTTCCCCATGGGCGAGGCGCGTTTCCGCGAAGGCTTCGCTGATTTCCAGCCGCTCGGCCAGCAGCAGCTGTTCCTCGAAGTGGAGCGCCTGCTGCAGGGGCTGGAGCTGCAGAACACCGTGTTCCGCAGCGACCACGCCTCCAACTACCTGGTGCTCAAGGGCAACCTGGGCGCCGACAAGGCCCGCCTGCTGGCCCAGGTGCGCCAGGCCATCGAGCGACCACACAGTGCGCAGCTGCGTCAGGAGTGGCAGAGGGGATTGTGAGGGTTGGCGCGGAAGCTGCTATGTCACTCTATCCGCCGGTTTTCCGTCACCGGCAGGGAGGAACCCCAATGCGTAGCTTGATCCTGCTGCTGGCGCTGTGCGCGCTTGGCGGCTGCATGAAGGCCAGCGACCTGGCCGCTGGCGCCGAATACCACCTGCGCGATGCTGGTGTGCTCGACCACAGCGACACTCGTCGCTCCGCGTCCTGGCGCCTGCAGGCCGACTCCTTCGTCTACATCGCCCAAAGCCATTACGTGCCGCCGGGCGACGCCCATCCGCGGCCCAACGTGGTGGCGGAAGAGGCGTTCAAGGCCTTCGTCGAGTACTTCCCGCTGGTGCGTCGCGCCAGCCAGCCCGAGGGCCTGGACCAGGCGATGATCGACGCGCGTTCGGCCGGTGCCCACTACCTGCTGTACGCCCGCTTCGCCGGTGCCGACGACCGTATCGGCACGGTGGTGGAGTGGGAGGATGAGGAGGCGCTGGACCGTCTCGGTGTCGACTCCGGGGTGATCCAGCTGATGCTGATCGAGACTGGCACCCGCTACCTGGTGGACACCGCGCGCATCCATATTCGCGGCGGAATCCTGACGTTTTACGATAACCAGCCCGCTGACCAGCTGCGTGCACCGTTCGAACAGTACGCGCGCACCTTGCTGGGCGTCAGCGAGCGCTAGCCGCCATACTGCTGGCGACCCGTACGAGGAGATATCCGCATGACCGATCCGGGCAAGGCCGGCGACCTGCTGGCGCAGATTCCCAAGGGCGAGGGCAAGGGCCTGCCGCCGGTCCACCTGTGGAATCCGGACTTCTGCGGCGACATCGACATGCGCATCGCCCGCGACGGCACCTGGTACTACCTGGGCACGCCGATCGGGCGCAAGCCGATGGTCAAGCTGTTCTCCACCATCATCCGGCGCGATGACGACAAGTACTTCCTGATCACCCCGGTGGAGAAGGTCGGCATCATCGTCGATGACGCGCCTTTCGTGGCCGTGACAATGCAGGTGGAAGGCGAGGGGGAAGGGCAGCTGCTGCGCTTCACCACCAATGTCGACGAGGAGATCGAGGCCGGCGCCGAACACCCCCTGCGCGTGGAGATCGACCCCGACACCCAGGAGCCCGCGCCCTACCTGCACGTGCGGCGCAACCTGGAAGCGCTGGTGCACCGCAACGTGTTCTACCAACTGGTCGACTTGGCCGTGGAGCGGCAGATCGACGGGCAGACCTGGCTCGGGGTCTGGAGCGGCGGCGAATTCTTTCCCATCGGGTTGCAGCCGGAATAGCTCCGCGCTTTCGCGCGTATCGCCAGAAGCCCTCGGTCGCCAGGCCGGGGGCTTTTTGCTGCAGGCCTACTGCGGCAGCCTGGCGATCACCTTGATCTCGAAGTCGAAGCCGGACAGCCAGGTCACGCCGAGAGCGGTCACCGTCGGGTAGGGGGCTTCGCCCCAGAACTCGGCTGCTACTTCCCAGATGGTCTCGAATTTAGAGTCGGGATCGACCATGAAGATGGTCGTGTCGACCACATCATCGAAGCTGCTGCCGGCCTCGGCCAGGATCGCATTGAGGTTGGCAAAGGCCAGGCGTACCTGGGCCGCGAGGTCCGGTTCGGCCGAGCCATCCTTGCGGCTGCCGACCTGGCCGGAGACGAACAGGAAGCCATTGGAGCGAATCGCTGGTGAATAGCGGTGCAGCTCGTACAGGGCATGGCGGTCGGGCGGGAAAATCACATCACGGGTTGTCATCGGTCTCTCTCCATCGGTGGTTTTCGATGGCGCGACTCTAGGCGCGTGCGCTGGCTTGATAAACGCGCAACACTGTCCATCACTGTTTGTAGAATCCAAACAATCCGGAGTCGCGATGGACCGTTTCGATGCGATGCAGGCCTTTGCCCGTGTGGTGGAAACTGGCAGCTTCACCAAGGCCGCCGACACCCTGCACATGAGCAAGACCAGCGTCACCCAGCTGGTGCAGCAGCTGGAGGCAAGGCTGCGCGTGCGCCTGCTCAACCGCACCACGCGCAAGGTCAACGTCACCGCCGACGGTGCCGCCTACTACGAGCGGGTGATCCGCCTGCTGGCCGACATGGACGACGCCGAGACCAGCCTGTCCGCCGCCGCCAGCGCGCCGCGCGGCCGCCTGCGGGTGGATGTGCCCAGCCCCTTCGCCAGCCTGATTCTGATCCCGGCACTGCCGGCCTTCCGCGAACGCTACCCGGAGATCCAGCTCGACCTGGGCGTCAGCGACCGTCATGTCGACCTGATCGGCGACAACGTGGACTGCGTGGTGCGCGGCGGCGCCATCGCCGAGCAGTCGCTGGTGGCCCGGCATGTGGGCGACCTGTGCATCGGCGTGTACGCGGCGCCCGGCTACCTGGCCCGCGCCGGCGTGCCGGCACACCCGCGCGAACTGGGCGATCACCAGATCATCAGCTTCCTCGGCGCACGCACCCGCCAGGCGGTTTCCGGTGTCATGCGCCGCGGCGAGGAGCGTATCGCCCTGCAAGGCCGTCTGGCGCTGGCAGTGGATGACGGCAACGCTTACCTCGCCGCCGGCCTGGCCGGCCTCGGCATCCTCTGGCTCCCGGAATATATGGCCAAGCCCCAGCGGGCTAGCGGGGCGCTGCTACCGCTGTTCGAGGACTGGCAACTGGAGCCGATGCCGCTCTACCTGGCCTACCCACCCAATCGGCATGTCAGCGCCAAGCTGCGGGTGTTTATCGATTGGGTGGCGGAGCTGATGGCCGAGCATGCGCCGCGTGTTGGTCTGAGCGAGGCGTAGGGCGGGTTAGCCGAGGGCCTACCCACGGAGCGATGTATCGGCCGGTGCCCCAAATCATGTTGCCTTGGCACGGAGTGGTATTTCGGTCGGCGTGGGTCGATGTCCCACCTGAGGTCAGGGGCAGCTCACGG